>JAHIUD010000037.1 GCA_018817515.1 Pseudomonadota bacterium | reverse complement strand
CGCCGCGCAGTGCCTGGTCGCGATGGGGGCGCAGCCAGCCCCCAGCTCCAGGCGCAGGGCCGCGCCCTTGTCCGCGCTGGGGGCCTGGGCAAGGAGCGCCACGGGCAGGCGCGCGCGGGTGTATTTGCTGGCTGTGCCGGCGTTGTGCTCGGCCAGGCGGCGGGCGAGGTCCGTGGTCACGCCGCAGTACAGCGTGCCATCGGCGCAGGAGAGCAGGTAGACGGACCAGTCAGGCATGGCGGGAGCATAGCCCCAGCCGGGCGGATTGCCAAGGCCGCGTGTCGGGCCGAGGCCGTGCCGAGGCCGTGCCAAGGCCGTGCCGATGCCGTGTCGAGGCCGGGCCTTGCAAGGATGCCGCTGGCGGGATATCAGCACCTCGCGGCCCGCTTGAAACAGGGTGCGCAACCGGAGGCCCATAGCTTTGTCCAAGATCACCGTCCAGAACATCGAGAAGTCCTACGGGGGCGAAGAACTCTTCAGCGCCCTGTCCTTTGAGGCCCTTGCTGGCATGCGTCTGGCCGTGGCCGGGCCAAACGGCTCGGGCAAGTCCACCCTGCTGAAGATCCTGGCGGGCCGCGCCGAGCCCGACAAGGGCAGCGTGGTGCTGACCAAGGGCGCACGCATCGGCTACGTGGCCCAGGAGCTTTCCGGGGCCGATCTGGTGGAGCCGCTGCTCGGCTGGGTGCTGGCCGCGCTGCCCAACTGGGGCGATTTCTGGCGCGAGTGGGAGCACGCCGTGGCGGCGCACGACGAGATCAAGCTGCGCCGCCTTGGCGAGCGCCAGGCCCGGCTGGAGTCGCAGTACGGCTACCACCCGGAGCACAAGGCCCGCGCCATCCTCTCCGGCCTGGGCTTTTCCGAGGACGACCTCTCGCGCAAGCTGGAGTGGCTCTCCGGCGGCTGGCGCGAGCGCGCCAAGCTGGCCCGGGTGCTGCTCCAGGGCGCGGACATCCTGCTGCTCGACGAGCCCACCAACCACCTCGACCTGGAGGCCGTGGAGTGGCTGGAGGACTACCTCCTGAACTTCAAGGGCACGCTCATCTACGTGGCCCACGACCGCATCTTCCTGGAGCGCGTGGGCACGCATGTGCTGGTGCTGGGCAGCGCCAGGCCCGTGCTGCGCGCCGGGTCCTTCAGCGAATTTCTGGCCTGGCTGGCGGAAAATGCCGAACAGCGCCAGCGCGAGGCCGCCAACCTGTCCTCGCGCATCGAGCACGAGCAGGAGTTCATCCGCCGCTTCCGGGTCAAGGCGCGCAAGGCCGCCCAGGCCCAGAGCAAGATCAAGCGCGTGGAGAAGATGCAGGACGAGCTCTCGCGCATCAAGGGCGACCAGCTGGCCGCCAGGCCGGGCCACAGGCTGTCCTTCCGCCTGCCCGAGCCCACGCGCGGCGACAAGGTCCCGGTGAACGTGGTGGACCTGGAGTTTACTTACGCCGAGCGCCCGGGCAAGCGCATCTGGCCGCGCTTAAGCTTCCAGGTCTTCCGGGGCCGCAAGATCGCGCTGGTGGCGCCCAACGGCGCGGGCAAGTCGACCCTGCTCAAGGTGCTCACCGGCGAGCTGGCCGCCAGCCACGGCTACGCCAAGCTCGGCGGCAACACCCAGCTGGGCTACTTCAGCCAGCACCAGACCGAGATCCTGCGGCCCACGGGCACGGTCATCGCGGAGATGCGCCGCCTGTCCGACCCCAAGTGCACCGAGGAGCAGCTCATGGGGGTGCTCGGTCTGTTCCTGCTGGGCGAGGGCTATTTCGAGCGGCCCGTGGCGGCGCTTTCCGGCGGCGAGAAGTCGCGCCTGGTGCTGGCCAGCCTGTTCCTGGGCCGGGCCAACCTGCTCATCCTCGACGAGCCCACCAACCACCTGGACCTGGAGAGCCGCGAGGGCCTGGTGGCCGCGCTCAAGGACTTCGAGGGCACCATCTTCATGGTCGCCCACGACCGCTACCTCATGGGCGAGGTGGCCGAGGAGGTCTGGACCCTGGGGACAGAGGGCATCACCCAGCACCACGAGAGCTTCGAGGAATTCGACGCCAAGCGTCGCATGGCCTTGTCGGAGGCGCGGCTTGAGTCCCGGCGCGACGCCCGCAAGCCCGACAGCAAATCCGAAAGTTCGCCCGTTGCCGCCGCCTCCGGCGGGGAAGCCGAAGAAGGGCAGGGCGTCAAGCGCCTGTCCAAGGAGGACAAGCGCAAGCAGGCCGAGCTGCGCAACACCTATTCGCGCAAGTTGAAGCCCCTGCGCGAGGACTACGCCAAGTGCGAGCACGATCTGGAACGCGTGCTGCTGGAGCAGGGCGAGCTGGAGGCCAAGATGAACGATCCGGCCACCTACGAGAGCGGCGGCGAGGCCATCGCCGTGAACAACCAGTACCGCGAGGTCAGCGACTGGGCCGAGAAGCTCATGGAGCGCATGGCCGGACTTGAGGCCGACATGGCGGACATTCAGGCCAGGATGGATGCCGAGATGGAGGCCTTTGGTGAGTAGCGCGCCCGGCACACTGCCCGATATGGGGCCAGACCTTCAGGTCGTGGCCGGGGTGGTCTGGCGGGAGGGCCGCTTCCTGGCCGTGGAACGCCCGGAAGGCAAGGCCCACGCTGGCTGGTGGGAATTCCCCGGCGGCAAGGTGGAAGCGGGCGAGACCCTGGCCCGGGCGCTGATCCGAGAACTTCAGGAGGAGCTGTCCTTCACCTCCACCGAGCTCATCTTCTGGCGCGAGAAGCGCTTCGTCTACCCGCAGGGGCCGGTGCGCCTGCATTTCTTCCACGTCACGGCCTTCAGCGGCGAGGTCATCCCGCTGGAGGGCCAGCGCTTCGCCTGGTTCACGCCCGGCCAGGCCGACGTGTCCATCTTCCTGCCCGCCAACGCGGACATCGTGCCCGCGCTCTGCTGGCCGCTTCCGGCCCTGTAGCCGCAGCTTTCGCGCTCTGTCTTCCGCAGCTTCTGCGCTTCGCGCTCGGCCAAAGGGCAGGGCGTCACCTTGCCTGTTGTTCTTCGCAGCCAAACTGTGCTAAAAAATTACCAGTGTGGGCTGACCTTGGCCCGGGCCGCGCGTGGAGGTCTGATTTTTTGGCTGTGGCGTCCTGCCTGGAGGAAGCATGCGGAAGGTGGCGAGGGGAGCATTCTCCGGCCCGG
>JAHIUD010000001.1 GCA_018817515.1 Pseudomonadota bacterium | reverse complement strand
TCGGGGTACTTGAGAAAAATGATGACGCGCTTCATGGGTAGAACCTCGCAAGCTGCTGCGGGCGGACGCCCAGGTGGTAGAACGCGCGCAGCAGCAGGTTGCGCAGGGTGCAGCGCAGCAGGCCCTCGCGCTCCCAGCGCCGGGCCGAGGTGGCCGCGCAGGCGGAAAGCAGCCGGATGCGTCGGCCCGAGCGCCGAAGCCGCGTCATGAACTCCAGGTCCTCCATCAGCGGGATGTCCGCGAAACCGCCCAGGACTTCGAAGCATTCCCGCCGCAGGAAGATGCCCTGGTCGCCGTAGGGCGCGCGGGTGAACCGTGAGCGCAGGTTGGCCGCCCAGGCGATGAAGCGCAGGCCGGGGCCGGGCTGGCCGCCGTCTTCGGGGGTGATGCGCAGGGCAAAGGCCCCGCCGCTGATGTCCTCATCTGCCAGGGCGTGCTCGATGCGCGCGAAGGCGTCCAGCGGCAGGCGCGTGTCCGCGTGCAGGAAGAGCAGCGCGTCTCCGCGCGCCGCAGCGGCCCCGGCGTTCATCTGGCGCGCGCGGCCCTGGTCCGAGGCCAGGCCCCTGATTCCGGCGGTGGCTGCGCCCTCTGGAAGCGCGGCCAGGGTGCGGCGTTCGGGGTCGCCGTCGACAACGAGGATTTCCACGCCAAAGACCGGGGCGCCAAAGGCCGGGCCGCCCGGCGCGGGGATGTCCGCCAGGTGTGAGAGCAGCGCGGCGATGCGCGCCTGCTCCCGGTACACCGGGACGATCACGGAGAGGGCGAAGCTGGGGGTGGACAGGTCCATGGGCCAGCATAGCAGGTGCGCGCCGGAAACGAAAGGCTTGGCCGCGTTGCGCGGGCAGCGGGAATGGGCTAGATGTTGCGGATGGAAACTGCGCAGACCCCGGCCCCGAAGGGCGGCAACACCCCCAGGCTCGTCCTGGCCGCCCTCATGGCGCTGGCCGTGGCGGCGTTCTTCGGCCTGGGCCTGGACAAATACCTGACCCTGACCGCGCTCAAGACCTCCCTGGAGGAGCTGCGGGTGCTGGTGGCGGAGCAGCCGCTTCGATCCGCCGCAGCCTATTTCGTGTTCTACGTCACGGTCATCGCGCTGGGGCTGCCCGGAGCGACCATCCTGACCCTGGGCGGGGGCGCCGTGTTCGGCTTCGCGCGCGGGCTGGTCCTGGCCAGCTTCGCCAGCACGCTGGGCGCATCGCTTTCCTGCCTTGCGGCGCGCTACGTGCTGCGCGACTGGGTGCAGGCGCGCCTCGGCTCCCGGCTGGCCCGCGTGAACGAGGGCATCGAGCGTGAGGGGGCCTTCTATCTCTTCACCATGCGCATGATCCCGGCACTGCCGTTTTTCGTCATCAATCCGCTGATGGGCCTGACGTCCATGCCTGTGCGCACCTTTGCCTGGGTCTCGCAGCTGGGAATGCTGCCGGCCACGGCGGTGTTCGTCTACGCAGGCGGTCGGCTGGCCCAGGTGCAGACTCCCGCGGGCGTGTTCACGCCGGGCATTCTGGCGGCCCTGACGTTCATGGGGCTTCTTCCGCTGCTGGCCCGGCGGCTCATCGCCTGGCTGCGGGCCCGCAGGCAAAACTAAGGAGGCAGCATGGCGGCATACGACTTTGACATCGCCATCATCGGCGGCGGGGCGGGCGGCTTGTCCGTGGCCGCAGGCGCGGCCCAGCTTGGGGCGCGCACCCTGCTCATCGAGCGCGAGGCGCACCTCGGCGGCGACTGCCTGTTCTACGGCTGCGTGCCCAGCAAGACCCTCCTCAGCACGGCCCACGCGCGCCACGTCATGTCGCGGGCGCAGGATTTCGGCCTGCCTGCGGTGGCGCTGCCGCCCGTGGACTTCGCCCTCGTGCGCGCGCGCATCCAGAGCGTCATCATGGGCATCCGCGGGCACGACTCCATCGAGCGCTTCTGCGGCCTGGGGGCCGAGGTGCGCTTCGGGGCGGCGCGCTTCGTGGACGAGCACGAGGTCGAGATCGAGTCCGAGATCGGGGGCGAAACAGGAAGCAGGCGCGTGAGCGCGGCCAAATGGGTCGTCGCGCCGGGATCGCGGGCGCAGATTCCGGCCATCCCCGGCCTGGCCGAGACGCCGCATTTGACCAACCGCGAGATCTTCTCGCTCCCGCGCCTGCCGGAGCGCCT
>JAHIUD010000036.1 GCA_018817515.1 Pseudomonadota bacterium | reverse complement strand
TTCCAGTCTTCAAATTTCAACAGGAAGCCGTCCTCGTCCACCTCAAACTTGTTGCTCTTGTACTCAACAATAGCCATACCAGAACCTCCTACATAAATTTTTATGCGTGTCGCATAATGGCCACTCAACACCAGTTAGGGAGAGCCCTGAGGCCAAGCCCCCAGGCACACCCATCAGTTTCCAACAACCTGTCTAGCCCCTACGCCATAAAAATTCAAGGCCCTTTTTGCCATGCCCCGCAGAGAAAGCGGGAACCCTACGCTTTCTTTTTCGGCCCGGCCTTGCTACTCATACACAGGCAACGTGAACGAGCGGCCGAAAGGCCGACAGCATCAGGTGCTCATGAACAGAACGACCCCAAACATCCCCATGGCCCCCATGTGGCCAGACCTGCCCCCGCCGCCGCAGCATCCGGGCCCGCATTCCGGCAAGGCATGGCGCGTACCGAGCGAGCCCCAGTGCCTGGCCTGGTGGGACCGCTTCGACATGCCGGAGCACATCCGCGCCCACAGCCGAAACGTCGCCGTGGTGGCCACCTTCGTGGCCGAGGCCGGGAAGAAGCGCGGCCTGGACGTGGATGTGCGGGCGGTGACCGCCTCGGCCCTGCTGCACGACCTGGCCAAGATCTACTGCATCCGCCACGGCGGCAACCACAGCCAGCTCGGCGGAGCCTGGGTCATGGCGCTCACCGGCAACCCGGTCCTGTCCCAGGGCGTCATGCACCACGTCTACTGGCCCTTTGAGGTCGACCTGGGGCGCTTCTTCACGCCGCTGGCCGTGCTCTACGCCGACAAGCGCGTGTCCCACGACCGCATCGTGCACATCGAGGACCGCTTCAGCGATTTGCTGGACCGCTACGGCAAGACGCCGGAGATTCGCGAACGCATCCACACCACCAACCGCCAGGCCAAGGACATAGAAGATGCCTTCAGCCGGCTTCTGGAGATCAACCTCAATGCGCATGCTTTTGATAGCGGGCGGCTGGTCGTCTGAGCGCGAGGTGTCCCTTTCCGGGGCACGCAAGATCGAGCAGGCCCTTTTGGCCCTGGGCCACGAGGTGCGCTTCCTTGATCCGGCCACGCAATTCGCGGACATCGTCCCGGCCGCGTCCCAGGTCGACTTCGCCTTCATCAACCTGCACGGCTCCCCCGGCGAGGACGGCCTCATCCAGGCCCTGCTGGAGATGGCCAACTGCCCCTACCAGGGCGCGGGGCCCACGGCCTCGTTCCTGGCGCTGAACAAGGCCGCCACCAAGTCCGTGTACGCCCGCTTCGGCCTGGCCACCCCGGCCTGGCGGCTTTACTGCGGCATCGCAGGCGAAGAACACGCCTGCGACCTGCCCTACCCGCTCTTCGTCAAGCCCAACACCGGCGGCTCCAGCCTGGGCATGAGCCTGGTGCGCGAGAGCGCCGAGTTCGGCCCGGCCCTCGACAAGGTCTTCGCCCTGGGCCAGGAGGCCCTGGTGGAGACCTGCGTGTCCGGCGTGGAGCTGACCTGCGCTGTGCTCGACCAGACCCCCCTGCCGGTGATCATGATCCGGCCCAAGTCCGGCTCGGCCTTCTTCGACTACGAGAACAAGTACGCCGCGGACGGGGCCGAGGAGATCTGCCCCGCGCCCATCGACCCGAAGCTGGCCGCCGAGGTGCAGCGCATGGCCCTGGCCGCCCACCGGGCGCTGGGCATCAGCGGCTACAGCCGGTCCGACTTCATGGCTGGTGAAAACGGCCCGCAGCTGCTGGAGACCAACACCCTGCCGGGCATGACGCCCACGAGCCTGCTGCCCAGGGCCGCCGCCACCGTGGGCCTGTCCTTCGAGGATCTGGTGTCCGAGCTGGTGCGCCTGGGCCTGAAGACCCACGCCCAGCGGACGGGGAGCTAGGACCCGTGGCGCTGAGCCCGCGCCCGGACGGCCAAGCGCGGCCCCCCTTGCCCCTTCGCCTGGCCGTAAGCATGGTCCTTGGCCTCTACGGCCTGGCTTGGCGGGCGCTTCTGCCGGGGCTCAAGCGCAACGAACGCCTGGCCGAGGGCTGGGCCGAACGCACCTTGAGCGCCGGTGCGCCGCCACGCGCCGACCTGGTCCTGCACGCGGCCTCCGGGGGCGAGGCCTACCTGGCCTGGGAACTGCTCGGCAACCTGCCCCAATTCCTTGCCGCAGACGCCGCCCCGCTGACGGTCCTCGTCACCACCTTCACCAGCCAGGGCCTGGGCGTGCTGAACCGGGCCAAGGAAGACCTCGCGCCGGGCCTGACCCTCGTGCCCGCCTATTTCCCCTTCGACCTGCCGGGCCGCATGCGCCGCTTCCTCGACGCGGTAAAGCCCAAGGCCGTGGTGCTGCTGGAGACGGAACTCTGGCCGGGCCTGCTGGCGGCCTGCCGCGAGAATGGCGTGCCCGCGCTGGTGCTCAACGCCCGCATGACGGACAAGAGCCTGCGCGGCTATGGCTGGCTGCCCTGGCTGTGGCGGGCGCTGGCTCCGGCGCAGGTGCTGGCGGTGTCAAGCGAGGACGCCGCGCGCTTCGGCCAGGTCTTCGGGCCCCCGCGTGGAACGGCGCGCGTGGGCCGCATGCCGAACATCAAGTTCGACCGCCTGCGTTTCGACACCCAACTGCCCCGGCCCGAGTTCGCGCTCCTCCTCCCCGACTCCTCGCCCTTCATTATCCTGGGCTCGGTGCGCAAGGAGGAGGAGGAAGACGTCCTCAAGCTCATCCAGGGCCTGCTCAAGGCCCGGCCCAGAACGGTCATCGGCCTGTTCCCGCGCCACATGCGCCGCATCTGCGTGTGGGAGCGCCTGCTGCGCGAGGCCGGGGTGGGCTTTGCCCTGCGCAGCGCGAACCAGAAGGCCGAGCCGGGCTCGGTGCTCGTCTGGGACGAGTTCGGCGAGCTCTCCCAGGCCTTTTCCCTGGCCTGCGCGGCCTTTGTGGGCGGCAGCCTGGCCGACCTGGGCGGCCAGAACTTCCTGGAGCCCCTGGCCCACGGCGTCACGGCGGTCACCGGGCCATCGTGGAGCAACTTCGCCTGGGTGGGCCAGGAGATCTTCGACACCGGCCTGGTGCGCAAGATGCAAGACTGGCAGGGCGTGCTGGCCGAGCTGACCGCCCTGGCGGACCGAACGCCCGGCAAGCCGGAGGTGCAGGCCACGGCCTCAGCGTATGCGTCCACCAGACGGGGCGGCGCGGTGGCGGCCTGCCTGGCAGTTGCCGAACGCCTGAAAAATGCGTAAGTGAACACCGGAGCCGCAAAGCGCATGTACACCCTGCCCCCCTGTTTCGGAATCATTCCAGCGCGCTATGATTCCTCGCGCTTCCCTGGCAAGCCGCTGGTGGACATCCTGGGCAAACCCATGTTCGTCCGGGTGTTCGAGCGGGCCCAAGCCTGCCCCCTGTTCAAACAGGTGGTGCTGGCCACGGACGATGAGCGCATCCTGGACGCGGCCAAGACCTGGCAAGTCCCGGCGCTCATGACCTCGCGGAAGCACGAGAGCGGCACGGACCGCGTGCTGGAGGCGGCCAGGCTCCTGGGCGCTGGCCCGGACGCGGTGGTGGTGAACATCCAGGGCGACGAGCCGCTGCTCGAACCCGGCATGCTCTCCGAGCTGCTGGCGCCCTTTGCCGGACCGGACGGCGCGCAGGTGCAGGCGGCAACCCTGGCAAGGGCGCTGGCCTCCCCGCTTGATTCGCCATCCGGCCGGGCCGAGGCCGCAAGCCCGGACCGGGTCAAGGTGGTGCTGGACTCCGCAGGCCGGGCGCTGTATTTCTCGCGGGCGCTGATTCCCTACGACCGCGATGGGAATGGCACTGGCGCCGGGCCGCTCTTGCACATCGGGCTCTACGCCCTGCGCATGGCCACGTTGGAGCGCTTTGCCGCGCTGCCGCCCGGGCTGCTTGAAAAGACGGAAAAATTGGAGCAACTGCGTCTGCTGGAAAATTCAATCCCCCTGCACGTGGCCATAACCCGCCACTGCTGCCACGGGGTGGACCGGCCAGAAGACGTCGAGCACATTGTAAAAATCCTGCTGGAGCAAGAGAAATGAAAGCTATTCTGGCCCTTGAAGACGGCACCTGGTTCGAAGGAACCTCCTTCACCGGCCCCGGCGAGACCGGCGGCGAGGCCATCTTCAACACCGGCATGACCGGCTACCAGGAAATCCTGACCGACCCCTCCTACGTGGGGCAGATGGTCTGCATGACCTATCCGCTCATCGGCAACTACGGGGTCAACCCAGGAGACGTGGAGTCGCACAAGGTCGGCGCGGAAGCCTTCATCGTCAAGGAATGCTGCAAGGAGCCCTCCAACTGGCAGGCCACCCAGTCCCTGCCGGACTACCTGAAGGACGCCGGGGTCATGGGCATCGAGGGCATCGACACCCGCGCGCTCACCCGCCATCTGCGCATCCATGGCGCCATGCGCGGCGTCATCTCCACCAGCGAACTCGACCCGGCCAAGCTCTCGGCCCGGGCCAAGGCCCTGCCCAGCATGGAAGGCCTGAACCTGGCCGACAAGGTCAGCGCCGTGGGCCCCTATGTCTGGACCGGCACAGCCACCAAGGACGTGGACCTCAAGACCTTCGCCTGGTCCGGCAGCGGCCCGAGGCTCGTGGTCTACGACTTCGGCGTGAAGTGGAACATCCTGCGCCTGCTCGCGGCCCAGGGCTTCGACATGCTCGTGGTGCCCTCCAGCTTCACCCATGAACAGGTGACGGCCCTTGAGCCCGATGCCGTGTTCCTGTCAAACGGCCCCGGCGACCCGGCCGTGGTGACAAACGCCATCGAGGCCACCAAAGTCTTCGCCGACAAATACCCGGTGGCGGGCATCTGCCTGGGCCACCAGATCATGGGCCTGGCCCTGGGCGGCAAGACCTACAAGCTCAAGTTCGGCCACCACGGCTGCAACAACCCGGTGCTGGACGTGGAGTCCGGCAAGATCGAGATCTCCTCCCAGAACCATGGCTTCTGCGTAGACATCGACCACCTGCCGGAGCTCAAGATCACCCACAGGAACTTGAACGACCAGACGCTGGAAGGCTTCGCCCACCGCAGCAAGCCACTCATCGCCATCCAGTTCCACCCCGAGGCCGCGCCCGGCCCGCACGACAGCGCCTATTTCTTCAAGCGCTTCCGCGATCTGGTGCTCTCGGCTTCAGGCAAGTAGGGTCGGCAGGCAAGTAAGGTCGGCAGGCAGGCACAAGCCGCCCCCTTCAACTTCGAGGAGCAGAGCATGTCCGGGGAACTCACCAAAGCGCGCCAGCGGATCACGAGCATCAACTCGAGCCTCAAGCAGGGCAAGTACATGGCTGCGGCCCAGGCCCTGAACGACGCCATCGTCATCATGCTCTCGGCCCAACTCATGAAAAGCGAGCGCGAAGAGTTCGCCCAGATGCTTGATGACGCCGTGTACGCCCTGAACAACAACAAGGACCTGCGCAAGGTCTTCCCCCTGGTGCTGAGCTACGCCCCGGGCGAGGAGAAGAAGCTGCTGGAGCAGATCTTCGAGATGCGCAAGGTTCTGCAAGAGGACGTCAACGAGGGCGCCCAAAAAGACCTCGCCTCCCTGGAGGCGCGCAAGCAGGCGGAACTCGATCGCGGCCAAAAGCACCTGGAGCAGCAGGAGTTCGAGCAGGCCAAGCAGGTCTTCGACGCCCTGACCAGCGAGTATGCAGGCGACGCCGACCTCAAGGCCGAGGTGGCCGAACGCTACCACAAGGCCGGTCTGAACGATGAGGCCGTGGGCTACCTGAGCCAAGCCATCAAGGAATCGCCGAACTCCCTGCACCTTTACAACCGCATCGGCATCGTGCTGCGCAAGATGCAGGACTTCCAGAGCGCCGAGAACTACTACCTGAAGGCCCTGGAGCTGACCCAGGCCGACGAGTACCTCTACTTCAACCTGGGGCGGCTGTATTTCGACTGGCAGCGCTGGGACAAGACGGCCGAGGCCGCGCAGCGCGCCGTGGCCCTGTGCCCGACCTTCGACCAGGCCAAAAAGCTCCTGGCCTACGCCCAGAAGAAGCTGGCCGGGTAGCCTGACCCGCCGACGGTAGCCCCCCGGCGAGGAGGCCCATGCGCCACGCCCGCCAGACCCAGACCTATCTCGACACCGACATTCTCGTGCTCGGCGCAGGCCTTGCCGGGCTGCGCGCGGCCATCGCCGCCAAACACCCCGCGCCCGGCCTGCGCGTGACCGTGGTCAGCCCCTGCCAGCGCCCCTCGGGCTCGTCCTTCGCCAACCGCAACAACGCCCTGGGCGTGCAGGCCCCCGCCCCGGACCAGGCCAAGGACTTCGTGGCCGAGGCCCTGCGCCTGGCCGCGCCCGGCCTGGCCGAACCGCAACTGGCCCAAGCCCTGGCCCAGAATGCTCCGGCCTGCCTGGACTTCCTGCTCAGCCTTGGCCTTGCTTTCCGCCGCGAACCATCCGGGAGCCTTCGGTTCTTCCCAGGGTGTTTCAGCACCACGCCCAGAGCTGTAGTATTCGACGGCCTGGCCCAGGCCCACGCGGCCCTCGTGGCCCAGGCGCGCGCGCTGGGCGTGGCGTTCATCCATGGCCATGAGGCGCTGCGGCTGGCCCAGGAGAGCCCCGGCGCACGCGTTTCCGGCGCCTGGCTCGCCCCCCTGCGCGGCGGCGGATTGCTGGGCCTGCGCGCGCGCTGCACCGTGGCTGCCCTGGGCGGCCCGGCGCCGCTCTTCGCCCGGCGCATCTGCGGCCCCGGCGGCTCCGGCCTGGCCTACGGCCTGCTGGCCGAAGCCGGAGCGCAGTTGGTGAACACAGCCTATCTCCAATGGTTCTGGGTGGAAGCTAAAAGTCGCGCCTTCGTGAACCCCGGCGAACTATCCTGGCCGCCGCACCTGGCGCAACTGGCCTTGGCCCGCCTGCAACATTGCCCCATGGCCTTCGGCCTGCCGGACGCCGCCCTGGACCTGGAACTGCTCTCGCGACAAGAGCCGGGCGGAATCGTGCACGCGCAGCACCCGGCGCGCGGGACCCTTGCGCTTGCCTTGGCCGCGCACGCAGGCAACGGCGGGGCGCTCATCAACACCCAAGGCCGCACCAGCCTGCCCGGTCTCTACGCCTGCGGGGAATGCGCCTCGGGCATGCACGGGGCCAATCGCCTGGGCGGCGCCATGGTGCTCTCGGCCCTGGTCTTTGGCGCGCGTGCCGGCCAGGCGGCGGCGGAGACAGCGGCGCAGACAGCCCCCTCGCCGGACCAGAGCCTTGGCCCGCAGCCTGCGATTTCAGCGGATCCGGCTGCGCACAGGCTTTTCCTGCGGGGGCTCAGGCGGGGCATGCAACGCTTCGGCCTGCCAGGCACAGCGTATAGCCCCGCGCGACAGGCCTTTGCGGCGCGCCTGCAAGCCGTTGCGGAAGATGCGCGGGCCGGGCAACGGGAGCGCCTGCTGGCCCGCTCGGCCCTGGCCGTGCAGGAAGCCCCGGAGACCGGAGCCCTGGCAAGAGCCTCCGGCGGCCAAAGGGCCTGAGGCCCTTTGGAATCCCCGTAGGGCCTGAGCCAGCGCAACCACGTCCCATGCCCCGGCTGGGCTGGCCTTGGCGATGCGCGCGGTTGGCCCCTTTTAGAGAAGGGGAGGAGTGTCACCGGTTGGGCTGAGTTTGGAAGCGCACGGTTGGCTCCCAGGTCTCACAGTAAGTCACGGCCATTGCGCTCCCCACATGTTGCACCATGACTCGCCCAAAGCGAAGGGCTCCTTTCGTTGGCGGCTTTGCGCCGACGAAAGGAGCCCTTCGCGCTATGGGGAGTCCAGAGGGCCTCAGGCCCTTTGGCCGCCGGAGGCATATTATCTTATCTTCTCAGCTCTCCTCGCGCAGGCCCCAGGCTTGTTCGTAGGCCGAGCCGCCGCGTTCGAGGATTTCCTCGGCGGCGTGAGGCACGAGGGTGGCCAGGCAGCGGCGTTGACGCCAGCGTTTGCGAATGTCGGTGGAGCTGATCTCCAACACGGGCATGTCCACGGCGGTGAGGGTGGTGCCGGAGGCGAAGCGCAGGCGGCCGAAGCCGCAGCGTTCCATGCCGGGCCAGGTGGCCTCGGCGAAGTCGGCAATGCTGTCGTTGTTCGCGCCGGGGCGCAGGACCACGATGAGGGAGCACAGGTGCGGCAGTTCCAGGCCCCGGTTCCATTTTGGCAGGGCCAGGAAGGACTCGCTGCCCATGATGAAGTGGAGCTCGTCGCCGGGCATTTTTTCGCGCAGGGCAATGAGGGTGTCCACGCTGTAGGAGGGGCCGGGGCGTGAGCCTTCGAACCCGCTGGCCGAGAGGCCGGGGACGCCGCGCACGGCCAGTTCGACCAGACGCAGGCGGTGGGCGAAGGGCAGCATGCCCTCGGCCGGTTTGTGCGGGGGTTCGCCAGCGGGCATGAGGAGCACGCGCTCCAGGCCTGCGGCTTCGCGGGCCTCCACGGCCATGCGCATATGTCCGGCGTGAATGGGGTTGAAGCTGCCCCCCAGGATTCCGATCTTGGCCATGATGCGTGTCTGTCCTTTTCTGTCTGCCCGCAATGATCGCGTGGGGGCCACAGGCCGAGCAGGGGCCGGGGCGCGAGACTGTGGATTGTTTTGTGGATCGCAGGTGCCTGGCTGGCGGCCTACTGCCGGATCTGGCCCTGCCCCAGGACAACAAACTTGGCGCTGGTGAGTTCGCGGATGCCCATGGGCCCGTAGGCGTGGAGCTTGGTGGTGGAGATGCCCACCTCGGCGCCCAGGCCCAGCTCGCCACCGTCGTTCAGGCGGGTGGAGGCGTTGACCGCGACCATGCTGGCGTCGGCCTCGCGGGTGAAGCGCATGGCGTTCGCGTGGCTCTCGGTGAGGATGGCCTCGGTGTGGTTGGAGCCGTACTGGGCGATGTGGTCCAGGGCCTCGTCCAGGTCGGCCACGACCTTCATGGCCAGGACCAGACCCAGGAACTCGGTGCCCCAGTCGGTCTTGACGGCGGCCTTGGCTGTTTTGCCCATAAGCGGCAGGGAGGCTTTGCAGCAGCGGATCGCCACCCCGGCCTCGCCGAGCTTTTTGGCCACCTTGGGCAGAAACTTCTTGGCCACGGCCTGATGCACCAACAAGCATTCCAGGGAATTGCAGGTGCCGGGGCGCTGGACCTTGGCGTTGTGGATGATGAGCACGGCGCGCTCCAGGTCTGCGCTGGCGTCGACGAACGTGTGGCACACGCCCTTGTAGTGCTTGAGCACGGGCATGGAGGCCTGCTCCACCACGGCGCGGATGAGGCCCTCGCCGCCGCGCGGAATGACCACGTCAATGTACTCGTCGAGCTTCAAAAGCGCGCTCACGGCCTCGCGGTCGGTGGTCGGCGGCACCTGCACGCAGCCTTTGGGCAGGCCGGCGTCTTCCAGCGCCTGGTGCACGATTTTGGTCAGGGCCTTGATGGAGTGGAAGGCCTCGCTGCCGCCGCGCAGGATGGCCGCGTTGCCGCTCTTGATGCAAAGCACGGCGGCGTCCACTGCGGCGTTGGGCCGGGACTCGAAAATCATGGCCACCACGCCCAGCGGCACGCGCATTCGGCCCACGAGCATGCCGTTGGGGCGTTTCTTCATGCCCTCGATCTCGCCCACGGGGTCGCTCATGGCCGCCACCTCGCGGCAGCCCTGGATCATGGAGTCGAGCACGCCCTGGCTGATGGTCAGGCGGTCGAGCTTGGCGCTGTCCAGGCCGTTTTTCTGCGCGGCGTCCAGGTCCTTCTTGTTGGCGGCGAAGATGGCCGGTCCGCTCTGGCCCAGCAGTTCGGCCATGTTCAGCAGTGCCTGCTGGCGGACGCTGCCCTCGGCGCTGGCCAGCCTGCGCGAGGCGGCCTTGGCGTCCTGGGCGATCTTGCGCATCTGGGCGGCGATGGTCATGGCCTGTCTCCTTGGCTTGAATACTCGTGTTGGCGTCGGCGTCATGAAATGTTTTCCCGAGGTCTTGGCAGGGTGTACATTACCGTATTTCCGCCACATGCTCCAACCTTTTTTGGCTACCCAAACCTGGCAGCCAAGTCAATCTTATCAGGATTTTCTCTCATCTGACACTAGCGTAAATTCGCAACATGCTGATTTTCCAATTTATTGGAATGCAAAAGGAAAAATGTCTGTTTGGGGTATCTTCCCCTTTGACCTGTTTGACATTTTTGCGTAAACATTCTTGGCCCGAACGCGAACGCGTCCGGAGAGACCAAGAACGCAGGCGGACACGCCCGCAAGGAGTTCCCACGCATGGACGAAAGCAAGAACCAGGCCCCGGCGGAAAACGCCGTCCACCCCGGCGTCATCGAACAGCTGGAGCAGATCAAGAGCACGCCCGACGACACGGCGCAGAAAATGCTGAGCTTCCTGGTGGAGAACCTGAAGGCCATCGCCGCAGGCTGCGGCGTGATCCTCCTCCTCGTGGCCGTATATGCGGGCGTGAACCACTGGCGCGGCACCCAGGCCGCAAAGTCCGCCGACGCCCTGGGCGTCCTGCTCATAGAAAAGACCGACCCCAAGGCCCGTGTGGACGCCCTGGAGGCCTACCTCAAGGACGCGCCCAGCTCCCTGAGGCCCGCAGCCCTGCTGGAGCTCGCCGCCAGCGCCATGGTCAGCAAGCAGTACGCCAAGGCCGGGGCGGCCTGGACCGAACTGGAGGGTTCCTCGTCAGCGGACATGAAGGTCGTGGCGGGCATCGGCCACGCCAAGAGCCTGCTGCTGGAAGGCAAGGCCGCCGAGGCCCTGACCCTGCTCCAAGCCCTCAAGGCCAAGTCGCCCAAGGCCTACGAGCTGCCCATCACCCGGCAGCTGGCCGTGGCCGCCGAGCAGGCCGGAAACGACAAGGTCGCCCAGGAGGCCTACGCCGAGATCGCCACCAAGGGCGAAGGCGCCGGCAAGCCCTACTTCGAGTTCAAGGCCAACCAGCTCAAGTCAAAAAGCTAGAAGGACATCCCCCCATGGCCAACCCCCTGCTCTCCGGCACCCCCGGCCAGACGCACCTGCTCCTCGGCAACGAGGCCATCGTGCGCGGGGCCGTCGAGGCCGGCATCCAGTTCATCAGCTGCTACCCCGGCACGCCCTCCTCCGAGGTGCCGGACACCTTCTTCCGCCTCTCGCCCGAGGCCGCCTACACCTTCGAATACTCCGTGAACGAGAAGGTGGCCCTGGAAGTCGGCGGCGGCGCCACCCTGGCCGGGGCCATGACCCTGGTCACCATGAAGCATGTTGGCGTCAACGTTGCCGCCGATCCGCTCCTGACCCTGGCCTACACCGGCACCCCCGGCGGCTTCGTGCTGCTCTCCGCGGACGACCCCGGCTGCCACTCCAGCCAGAACGAGCAGGACAACCGCATCTACGCCCGCCTGGCCGGGCTGCCCTGCCTGGAGCCCAGCACGGCCCAGGAGGCCAAGGACATGACCCGCGCCGGGCTTGAGCTCTCGCGCGAGTTGGGCACCCCGGTGCTCCTGCGCACCACCACCCGCGTGAACCACCTGCGCGGCCCGGTGACGCTCGCCGAGCCCGCCGTGCTGCCCGCGCCCGTTGGCTTTCAGAAGAACCCCTCGCGCTTCGTGCCCATCCCGGCCTTTGCGCGGCCCATGCACCTGCGCCTGCTCGACCTCCTGGAGAAGCTGCGCGGCCTGGCCGAGACCTCGCCGCTCAACACCGTTTCCGGCGCAGGCAAGGTCGGCGTGGTGGCCTCTGGCATCAGCCGGGCCTACCTGGCCGACGCCCTGCTTGAGGACGACCTCAAGGGCAAGGTCAAGGTGCTGGACCTGGGCTTCACCTACCCGCTGCCGGAAAAGCTGCTGGAATCCTTCATGACCGGGCTGGACACCCTGCTCGTCATCGAGGAGTTGGAGCCGGTGCTGGAGACCGAGATCCGCGCCCTGGCGCAGCGCCTGGGAATTTCCCTGAACATCCAGGGCAAGACCCCGGGCCCGCTGCCCCGTTTCGGCGAGTTCAACGTGGGCATGGTGGAAAGCGCCCTGCGCGGTGTGCTGGGACTGCCCGCCAAGACCGTCCCGGTCTGCACGCCCAGCGCTGGCGACCCTGCCGAGGCCAACGCCTGCGGCCCCCTGTCGAACCGGCCGCCCAACCTCTGCGCCGGGTGCCCGCACCGCGCCGCCTACGTGGCCGTGCGCAAGGTCTACGGCGATTCGGCCATCTACTCCTCGGACATCGGCTGCTACACGCTGGGCATCCTGCCGCCGCTTCGGGCCGCGGACTTCCTGGTGTGCATGGGCTCGAGCATTTCCGCAGGCTCCGGAGCCGCCAAGGCCGCAGGCCAGGATGTGGTCGCCTTCATCGGCGACTCCACCTTCTTCCACTCCGGCATCACCGGCCTGGTCAACGCCCTGTTCAACCAGCACAACCTGCTGGTCTGCATCCTGGACAACCGCACCACGGCCATGACCGGGCACCAGCCCAACCCAGGCGTGGACAAGACCAACCTCGGCGACAACCTCGTGCGCATCGACATCGAGAAGCTGCTGACGGGCCTTGGCATCGAGCACTTCCGCAAGGTCAACCCGCTGAACCACAAGGCCACCCTCAAGGCCATCGAGGAACTCAAGGCCCTGAAGGGCGTGCGCGTGCTCCTGGCCGAGGAGCCCTGCCCGCTCTTCGCCCGACGCGCCTATGGCAAGAAGCAGACCCAGGTGGCCTACGTGGCCGAAGCATGCGGTGAAAAGGGCGAGTGCGGCGACTGCCTGGACACCCTGGCCTGCCCGGCCTTCTACAAGGACGGCGGCAAGGTGGCCATCGACCCGCTCCTCTGCTCCGGCTGCATGCTCTGCCTGCAACTCTGCCCAAACATCAAGGCCCGCAAAGGAGACGCGAAATGAGCGCCCTTCAGCAGACCCGTCTCCGCATATTCATGACCGGCGTGGGCGGACAAGGCACCCTCACGGCCACCACGCTGCTCGCCCGCGCGGCCCTGTCCTTCGGCTTGGCCGTGACCTCGGGAGAAATCCACGGCATGGCCCAGCGCGGCGGCGTGGTCGAGTCGACCCTGCTCATCGGCTACATGAGCCCCAAGATCGGCCCGGGCGAGGCCGACATCCTGCTCGGCTTCGAGCCGCTGGAGACCCTGCGCGCCATGCCCTACCTGAAGCCCGGCGGGCTCGTGCTCTCCAGCACGGAGTTCCTGCCGCCGCTGGCGGTGGCCTGCGGACGCGAGGTGAATCCGGACATCGACATCATCAAGGCCAGGGTGAGCGCCTGCGCGGGCCAGACCCGCTTCCTGCCCTGCCGCAGCCTGGGCGTTCAGGCCGGGGCCATGCAGAGCGGCAACATCGCCCTCCTGGGCGCGCTTTGCGCCCTGGGCGCGCTGCCCTTTGGCGTCGACGTCCTGGCCGACACAGTGCGCGCCACCATGAAGCCCAAGTTGGCCGAGGTGAACCTGCGCGCCCTGGAACTGGGAGCCGCGTTCCCGGCCTAAGGCCGCGCACGCAAAGGAATCTCCATGCCGAAGTACGAGGCGCTGTGTTCCGGTCCGGAAGGACTGCTGGCTTCGCTCAGGATCATCCTGCAGGAGCTGACTCCCGGCTCGCCCCTGGACGAGAGCCTGGGCGGCCTGCTCAAGGCCCTGTCCCGACAGATGGGCTATGTCCGCGTGTTCCTGGCCATCATGGACCCTGAGAGCGAGAACCTGCGGCTCTCCCTGGCCCACAGTCCCACCCGCTCCATTCCCGCCACCTACACCCCGGGCAAGGGCGTGGTGGGCCAGGTCTACGAGACCGGCAAACCCATCATCGTGCCCCGGCTCTCCGAGCACGGCGAGTTTTTGAACAAGGCCTTTGGCCGCAGCCAGGAAGAGCTGGAGAGCCTGGCCTTCCTGTCCGTGCCGGTGGTCAGTTCCCGCCGCGGCGGACGTGAAGTGCTTGGCGCCCTTTCCGCCGACCTGCCCGTGCAGTCGGCCGACGCCCTGGAGCGGCACCGCGAGTTCCTGGAGGTCGTGGCCGACCTCATCGCCAATCAGGTGGCCCAGTTGCAGGAAGAAATGGCCCTGCACAAGCACCTCATGGCCCAGGGCATGGTCCCGGCGGGCATGGACTCTCCGCCGCCCAAGGATTTCGTGGCCGCCAGCAAAAGCATGCGCGTGGTGCTGCGCCAGGGCCGCCAGGTGGCTCCCAGCCGGGCCACGGTGCTCTTGCGCGGCGAGTCCGGCACGGGCAAGGAGCTCTTGGCCGAGGCCATCCACCAGGGCAGCCCGCGCCACGACAAGCCGCTGATCAAGCTCAACTGCGCGGCCCTGCCCTCGGAACTGGTGGAGAGCGAGCTCTTCGGTCACCAGAAGGGCGCCTTCACCGGCGCCGTGGCCACCAAGCGCGGCCTGTTCGAGGTGGCCCACAACGGCACCCTGTTCCTGGACGAGATCGGCGAGCTTTCGCTGGACGCCCAGGCCAAGGTGCTGCGCGCCATCCAGGAGAAGGAGATCCAGCGCGTGGGCGGCGAGCAGACCCTCTCGGTGGACGTGCGGCTCATCTGCGCCACGCACCAGAACCTGGAGCACCTGCTGACCAGCGGCGGGTTCCGCGAAGACCTGTTCTACCGCATCAACGTCTTCCCCATTTTCATCCCGGCCCTGCGCGAGCGCCGCGAGGACATCCTGCCCCTGGCCGAGCACTTCCTGGGCGACTTCGCCAAGGAGTACGGCAAGAGCATCAAGCGCATCTCCACCCCGGCCATCGAGCTTTTGACCATGTACCACTGGCCGGGCAACGTGCGCGAGCTGCGCAACTGCATCGAGCGCGCCGTGCTCCTGTGCGAGGAGGAGGTCATCCGCACCTACCATCTGCCGCCCACGCTGCAGACGGCGGACTCCTCGGCCACGGGCATCAACCTGTCCTTTGGCGAGGCCGTGGCCAAGTTCGAGCAGGAACTCCTGGTGGATTCGCTGAAGAAGACGCGCGGCAACATGCTGCAGAGCGCGCGCGACCTGCGCGTGAGCTACCGCATCATCAACTACAAGGTGAAGAAGTACGCCATCGACGTGAAGCGCTTCTCCGGCGTCAAGCCCAAGCGCAAGAAATAGCAGCCCCGCAATACCCGCAAACGCCCGCGCAAGCCCCTCCGGCCCAGCGGACGTTTGCCGTTTCCTGGGCCAAGCCCTGCCCTGCGCCCCAGGCCAGTTTCCACAGCGTCCAGCCGGCAGGCCCGTATCCTCCGTGAACCGCCCCACCTTCTCCCGCGTACGCGGGGGCTAGCGCACAGGCAAACCTCAAGGGAAGCCTCTGCGCGGGCGCTCACAGGCTTGGCCAAGGCCAGGCAGGCCGGGCATGGAACAGAGCCCAAAGCCCCGCTGAGGCCCGCTGAGTTCCTCTGACGCCCGGCGACATGAAGACGCCCTTGCGCACCGCTCTGTTCCTTGGAGATGTGAAGAAAGCTGGGACAGGATTTTCGTGCCGACCAAAAAAGCGACCAGGATATTCTCCTGACGGCTTGATTTGTTCTGGCGTCCCCAAGGGGATTTGACCCCCCTGTTAACGGTGTGGAGGGCTATGCCCCCAGCCTTCTATTCCCATTATTTACAGGTGTTTCGGGACACCCGTGGACGCTCCAGGACGGATTTCCCCATCCTTCCTGCTTCGCAATCTGCTTCATCCCTCCTGACATGCGCCTTGGAGCGTTACATAGCCAATTGCCATTGGCATAGTCGTGTTCTTCGTGTACAGACTACAAATGGGGAAGCGTTACGCATTAGACAAGGCAATACGTGCCATCGGCATCACACTTC
The DNA here is from genome assembly GCA_018817515.1 of Pseudomonadota bacterium. GTDB lineage: Bacteria > Desulfobacterota > Desulfovibrionia > Desulfovibrionales > Desulfovibrionaceae > Humidesulfovibrio. Next base: position 13,604 of record JAHIUD010000036.1, on the reverse strand, counting down.
TATGTAGTGTGGCCTTGTCCTGTTCAAACGACCACCCCATTCGGATCGGCTTCTCTGGCCAGCTTACAGGTTCAAAGTCCGACCTTGGAGTACAGGGGCGCAACGGAGCCACTCTCGCCGTGGAGGAGATCAATGCCGCCGGCGGCATCAATGGGCGCATGCTTGAGCTTCTGGCGGAAGACGACCTGGACACACCAAGGGGCGCCATCACCGCCGATGAAGCCCTCTTGCAAAAGGGGGTTGTGGCCATAGTCGGCCACATGACGACCAGCCAGACCCTGGCGGCCTATCCCGTGGTGGAGAAACAGGGCGGCATACTCGTTTCTCCAACGACGGCCGCGCCCGCGCTCGAAGACAAGCAGGATGGTTTTTTCCGCGTCATTCCCAGCAACACGAAGTGGGCCGAGGGCATGGCCGAATATGCCATCAAAAAGGGGTTGAAAACCGCGTTCTTTGTTGGCGATGCGGATAACGTTGGCTATACGGACACCCTCCAGGCCTCCCTGGACAAGGCATACACACAGCAGGGGGGCAGGTTCGTCGGCTCCAGGCTCTTCTCCTCCCGCACGGGCGAGGACTGGGAGGCCCTGGCGAAGGTCATCCGTGAGGCCAAGCCCAAGGCCCTCATGGTCTGCATGGCGGCGCGCGACCTCGTTGCGCTGGCGCAAGCCCTGCGCCCGAACGAGGCAGGCATCACGGTGATCGGCCCACCTTGGCCAGCGACAAATGCCCTTGCGCTCTCAGGCGGCAGCACTGTTGAGGGCTTCCAATTCGTCTCAAACTATTCGGAAGACAATGCCTACCCCAACTTCCTTGCCTTTCAGAAGCGCTACACCAAGCGCTTCGGCTGGAAGCCAAACTTTGCAGCGGCCTTCGCCTATGAGGCTGTGGCGCTCCTTGCTGACGCACTTAAACGCACTGGCGGAAACGCTCAAGGGCTCAAAACAGCCCTTGCGGACAGCACTCCGCACACAGGCATCATAGGACACTTCTCCATGTCGCCAAGCGGCGACGTCGTCAGGCCCACCTTCATCACCAGCGTCAAACAGGGGCGCTTCGTCATCACCGACAGCGTGGGAGGGACCCACTGATGCCACAGGCGAAGCCGCAATCCCTCTCGAGCATTCTGAACCGCAGCATGGTCCTGTGGCTGCTGATCCCAAGCGTTCTGCTGGCTCTGGTGGTCGCGGGGCTGGGCGCCTTCTGGATGCGTGAGCATTATGTGCAGAGCGACGCCCTGGCTGTGCGCGGCCTGGCTAAATATGTCAGCAACTACATGGGCTCTTCCGCAAAGTCGCTGGCCATTTTTGCCGCGAGAATCGACGGTGAACAGCACGCGCCAGACATCCCGGCGCACTTACAGGAGTTCTTAACCGCATCCCCGTATTTTGAGCGGGTGCTTTGGGTGGACAAGGCCAAGCGCGTGCGCGCAGTGGTGCCATCGGGCGCGAAAGGTGACGAATTTCCATTGAATCTGGACGCCACCGGCCAAGGCTTTCTGATCCTCTCCCGTCCACTCCCCTCGCCTGAAACCGGCCACCTCGTGGTTTACATCGGCGCCCGCGCTCCCCGTGGGGACTTGCTGGCGGCAGAGCTGGACCTGAGCGTCTTCCAAAGTAACCTGCAGGAGTTGCTGCCAGAGGGCAAAGGCTCCATCATTCTTGTCGACGCCTTTGGGAACCTCATCTCCCCCCCTGAGCGCAACCGTGTGGAGAGGCAAGAGAACATCGGAGATCTGCAAGTCATCCGGGAAAGCAGTGAAGTGCCGACCTCGCGAGTCTTTCGCTCTGGGAATGACCTTGTGTTCGGCACCTCGGTGCGCCTTGCCGAGACAGGCTGGGTGCTTCTGACCACAAAGCCTGTCGAAGCGCTTTTCGGTCCCCTTGCCCGCTCAGCCATCATCCTGCTGGCGATGCTCACCGTGGTGCTCATTTCGCTCTCCCTGCGCATGCGCCAAGTGCTTCGCAAGCGCGTCGTGTCGCCCCTTGTTGACTTCTCCGAAGCCATCCAGAGCCTCGCAGAAGGGAAAAGGGTTGAAGACACGGGAGGGAATTCAGCCGCCTTCCAGGAACTGGCACGCGTGGAGCAAGAATTCTTCCAGATGAGCGACACCCTCTATGCCCGGGAAAGCGAGATCCGCGAGAGTGAGATCCGTTATCGCGGCCTGTTCGAGAAAGCCTCCATCGGCATTTTTCTCGTAAACAGCTCTTCCCTCATCCTCGACGCCAACCCAATGGCCGAAGAACTGCTCGGGTTCTCGCGCGCGGAACTGACGACTATGCACGGGCAAGACCTGCTCCATCCGGAGGATGCCGAAAGGGTTCCTGTGGAACAAATCATCTCGGACGTGAAGGCCGGACAGAATGTGCGCCTGGAGCGGCGTTATCGCACCAAGGCCGGCCAGTGGCTGCAGGTGGAAGCTCGGATGAAGAACGTGGATCAGGACAAGCACCTGATCATGTTCTCAGACATAACCGAGCGGAAGGAAATCGAAGACGCCCAGCGATTCCTGCTCCAGTGCGGCAGCGATGCCGATGGCGAGGATTTCTTCAGATCCCTGGCAAGCTATCTGGCCAGGACACTTGAGATGGACTACATCTGCATCGACCGGCTGGAGGGTGACGGACTCACGGCGCATACCGTAGCGGTGCACTTCGACGGACACTTCGAGGACAACGTCAGCTACGCCCTGAAAGACACTCCCTGTGGTGACGTCGTGGGCCGAAATGTCTGCTGCTTTGCCGAGCGCGTGCGCCACCTCTTCCCCGAAGACCAGATTCTCCAAGACATGAAGGCCGAAAGCTACGCTGGCGTCACTCTCTGGGACACCCAGCACAAGGCCATCGGCCTCATCGCCGTCATCGGCAGGCGGCCTCTAACGAACCAACGCCGGGCTGAGACCTTGCTACAGTTGGTCGGCATGCGCGCAGCCGGAGAGCTGGAGCGCAGAAAAGGCGTCGAAGCGCTTATCAAAAGTGAATCCGCCTTACGCGCAATCATCGAAAACACGCCCATAGGCATGCACTTGTATGACCTCGTGGACGGGCGGCTCATTTTCGGCGGGGCAAATCCAGCTGCGGACACCATCCTGGGACTGGAGCATAACCAACTCGTCGGCAAAGACATTCTTGAGGCCTTCCCGATGCTGGCCGAAACGAGCGTCCCTGAGCATTACCTCCACGTCATCACCACAGGGACTCCTTGGCATACCGAGCAGCTCGGCTATGAGGATGAGCGCTCCTCCGGCACTTTCGAGGTGATAAGTTTTGCGGTTTCACCATCTCGCTTAGCCGTCATGTTTCTGGACATCACAAGCCGCAAGCAGGCCGAGGACGACCTGCTGCAGGCCAAAGACCTCGCAGAGACCTCAGACCGCGCCAAGTCTGAGTTTCTTGCCAACATGAGCCACGAGATCCGCACCCCGCTCAATGGCGTTCTCGGGATGCTGCAGTTGCTTCAGCAGAACGTGACGCCGGAAGAACGCACCAGCTTCACCGCCATGGCCTATGATGCCGGGCGCAGGCTGCTCTCGCTCCTGAATGACGTTCTGGACTTCTCCAAGATGCAAACGGACCCGTTTGCCCTGAACCGCTCCCGCTTCGCCATCAATGAGTTGATGTGCTCCGTCTCGGATGTGTTCCATGTGGCCTGTGCCCAGAAGGGTATTACCCTACAGGTCAAAATCGCAGAGGAGATGCCTGCCCACTTGCGCGGAGACGAAGCGCGCATCCGGCAGATCCTCTTCAACCTCGTGGGCAACTCTGTCAAATTCACTTCCTCCGGATCGGTGCAGGTGGACGTTTGGACTCGCCCATCCCTGCGTTATGCTGACATGGTCAGGTTGCATATCGCAGTCGCTGACACGGGCATCGGCATTCCCGACGACAAGCTTAGTTATGTGTTTGGCCGCTTCACCCAGGCCGATGCAGGCTATACACGGCAATATGAGGGGGCCGGGCTCGGGCTGGCCATCGTCAAGCGCATTGTTGAACTCATGGGGGGGAGCATCTGCGTTGATAGCGATGTCGGCGCAGGAACCACCATCTATCTGGACCTGCTCCTGAACACCGTAGACGAAGCAGGCCAAACCATCGGGGGGGCGCAGAGGTGTTGCATCGTGCCAGCGGAGGGCCCCTTGCGGATACTCCTGGCTGACGACGAACCCATTGGCCAAATGAGTATGCTTGTCCTGCTCAAGCGCATGGGCCATGAAGTCATCACCGCCAGCAACGGGAATGAAGCCATCGATGCACTGATGCAGAATGACATTGACTGCATCCTGATGGATATCCAGATGCCGGAGATGGACGGCGTCGAGGCGACAAAGCGCATCCGCAGCATGTCCGATGTTTTGGGAAAGGCGAGAGTTCCCATAATCGCACTGACGGCCTATGCCATGCAGGGAGACCGTGAAAAGTTCCTGGCGGCTGGGATGGATGACCATGTGGCCAAGCCCGTTCAAATGGAAGAACTCCAGAAGGCGCTGGCGCGGGTGATGGAATCAGTAAGCTAGCGCAGATCGCAGTCGCAACCCTCCGGCCCAGCGGGCGCTTGCCGTTTCCTGGGCCAAGCCCTGCCTTGCGCCCCAGGCCAGTTTCCACAACGTCCAGCCGGCAGGCCTGCATCCCCCGTGTCCCGCCCCACCTTCTCCCGCGCACGCATGGGCCAGCGCACAGGCAAAGCTCAAGGGATGCCTCTGCGCTGGCGCTCACAGGCCTGGCCAAGGGCCAGGCAAGGGCCGGGCATGGAACAGAGCCCAGAGGCCCGCTGAGGCCCGCTGACGCCCGGCGTCATGAGGACGCCCTTGCGCACCGCGTCTGCACCCTGGAAGTTGGAAGAAGAGTTGAAACGGGATTTCGGGCCAACAAAAAAGCGACCAGGATATTCTCCTGACCGCTTGATTTGCTCTGGCGTCCCCAAGGGGATTTGAACCCCTGTTAACGGCGTGAAAGGCCGTCGTCCTGGACCAGGCTAGACGATGGGGACATTTTGTGAAGTGGCTGGGGGACGAGGAATCGAACCTCGATTGGCGGAGCCAGAACCCGCAGTATTGCCTTTATACGATCCCCCAGCAGGTTGCGAGGAGCCCTGATACAGACTTCGTGGCTAACTTGTCAACCACGAAATCGCGGCTCCGCGCGAAAACTACAGCGCGCGCGCCAGACGGCGGGTGCGCTTCTTCAGCTTGTTGATCTTGCGGCGCACCTTGGTGCGCTCCTGGCGGGCTTCAACGGTGCCCTTCTGGACGCGCATGTCGCGGATGGTCTTCTTCAGGGTGAAGATCTGGTCCTTGTAGGGGGAGATGCCGCCCTCGGTGTCGACGATGCCGAAGACTTCCTTGATGGACTTGACCAGCTCGTCCTTCTGCATGCCGCTGGCGCCCACGATGGACGGAATCTTCGCCACGATCACGGCGCGCAGTTCCTTGGCGGTCATCTTGTCCAGGGTCTTGGTCAGTCCCAGGCTCTCAAAAGTGATTTCGATAACTTCCTGACTCATTTTCTTCTCCTTGACGCCCCTTTGGGACGAGTATTCGCATCCTGCTCTGCACCCGGTCCGGCCACAGGCCTGTCCGAGGGTCCATCCAGCGGGCCGGAAGCCGGCTCGCCGTCCTGGGTGAAACGCTTCACGTAGGCCATGTAGCAACGACCCACAGCGGATTCCGGGTCCAGCTTTCCCGCCAGACCGCCGAGTATGGGCGGCCTCTGGACGTGCAATGGTGAAGCCTGGGGCCTCTCCGTGCGCTTCTCGCCCAAAGGAACTCTGCCGTTTAGCAGCTCGAAGCGCACCTTGTCAAAGACTTCTTGACCTAAAAATTCATTCACCCGCAAGAGAATTTCCGGGGCGAAATACGTCAGCTGCTGCGCGGCGATGGCGTCCTGTGTGTAGAGCTGCAGGGTGCCGTCCTTGTGGCCCAGGGGCCGGGCCAATTCCGCCACCTCGGGCCCGACGACGGCCTCCCACTCCAGCCACAGGCGCACCAACTGAAGCCCGCCCTTCTTGTCGTAGCGCGAGAGCACGCGCATAATGGCGTCGCCGCCGACACGGCGATGACGCGACTCCCGCCCCGGGTGCTTCATCCTCCGGCGCGCCCTCATGGCGACACCTGGCGGACAACGCTCCGGGCTTGGCCCCAGGCAGTGCCAGCAATATTCTGCGCGTGCTGCATGCCTCCTCCTATCCTCAAAGCAGGGGCGGATGCAAGGCTCGGGGTTCGCAGTTCCGCGCGGGGGGCACCGCCATTCGCCTGTTGCCGCCCGCAAGGCGATCTGATATCCAACCTGATTCGCGAACATCAAGCGACCCCCGGAGGTTCCCCCATGGCCAAGAAGCCCAGCAACAGCCCCGAAGAACTGCGCCTGGAAGCCCTGACCACCGCCATGACGACCATCGAACGAAAGTTCGGCAAGGGCGCCATCATGCGCATGGACGACGGCGCGGCCTTGACCGCCATCCCGGTCATCCCCACAGGTTCCATCGGCCTGGACCTGGCGCTGGGCGTCGGCGGCATCCCCAAGGGCCGCGTCACCGAAATTTACGGCCCGGAGTCCTCGGGCAAGACCACGCTGACCCTGCACCTGGTGGCCGAATGCCAGAAGCGCGGCGGCACGGCGGCCTTCATCGACGCCGAGCACGCGCTGGACGTGGCCTACGCCCGCCGCCTCGGCGTCAAGACCGAGGAACTGCTCATCTCCCAGCCGGACTATGGCGAGCAGGCCCTGGAGATCGCCGACCTGCTCGTGCGCTCCAGCGCTGTGGACCTCGTGGTCATCGACTCCGTGGCCGCGCTGATCCCCCAGGCCGAGCTTGAGGGCCAGATGGGCGAGACCCAGGTGGGCGGGCACGCGCGGCTCATGAGCCACGCCCTGCGCAAGCTCACCGGCACCATCCACAAGTCCCGCGCGGTGGTGGTGTTCATCAACCAGATCCGCATGAAGATCGGCATGACCGGCTACGGCAGCCCGGAGACCACCACCGGCGGCAACGCGCTGAAGTTCTATGCCTCCATCCGGCTGGACATCCGCCGCATCCAGAGCCTTAAGGATAAGGAAGAGGCCTACGGCAACCGCACGCGCATCAAGGTCGTGAAGAACAAGGTCGCCCCGCCCTTCCGCGAGGCCCTGGTGGACATCCTCTACGGCACGGGCATGAGCCGCGAGGGCGAGATCATCGACCTCGGCGTAGAGAACAAGATCATCGAGCAGAGCGGCTCCTGGTTCGCCTTCGGCTCCGAGCGCCTGGGCCAGGGCAAGGAGAATGTGCGCGCGCTCCTGATCGAAAACACCGAACTGCGCCAGAAGATCGAGGACAAGCTCATCGAGCACCTGGGCATGGCCCCGGTGACCTTTATCCCGGCCGCGGCCGAGCCTGGCGAAGTGGACGAGGCGTAAGCTTTGGGCCCGCGCCCGCAACCAACAGACCATCCCCCTTTCTGGAGAAGAGACAACGCATGAACGCCGCAGAAATCCGCTCCCGCTTCCTCAAGTACTTTGAGCAGAACGGCCACACCATCGTGGAGAGCTCCACCCTGGTACCCAAGGACGACCCCTCGCTCCTGTTCACCAACGCGGGCATGGTCCAGTTCAAGAAGAGCTTCCTCGGCCAGGAGAAGCGCCCCTACTCCCGCGCCTGCACCTCCCAGAAGTGCCTGCGCGTGGGCGGCAAGCACAACGACCTGGAGAACGTGGGCCGCACCGCGCGCCACCACACCTTCTTCGAGATGCTCGGCAACTTCTCCTTTGGCGACTACTTCAAGGCCGATGCCATCCGCCTGGCCTGGGACTTCATCACCAAGGAGATCAAGCTCCCCAAAGAGCACCTCTACGTCAGCATCTACAAGGACGACGACGAGGCAGGCGAGCTGTGGCAGAGCGTGGCAGGCATCGCGCCGGAGCGCATCTACCGCCTCGGCGACAAGGACAACTTCTGGTCCATGGGCGACACCGGCCCCTGCGGCCCCTGCTCCGAGATCTACGTGGACCAGGGCGCGGACATGTCCTGCGGCCCGGACTGCGGCATCGGCAAATGCGACTGCGACCGCTTCCTGGAGATCTGGAACCTCGTATTCATGCAGTTCGACCAGGCGGCCGACGGCACGCGCACCGCGCTGCCCCGCCCCAGCATCGACACCGGCATGGGCCTGGAGCGCATCGCCGCCGTGTCCCAGGGCAAGCGCTCAAACTTCGAGACCGACCTGTTCACCCCGCTCATCAGCTACGTGGCGGACAAGGCCAAGGTCACCTACCGCAAGGACAAGGAAGTGGACACCGCGCTGCAGGTCATCGCCGACCACAGCCGCTCCATCGCCTTCCTCATAACCGACCAGATCCTGCCCTCCAATGAAGGCCGCGGCTACGTGCTCCGGCGCCTCATCCGCCGCGCCTTCCGTTTCGGCCGCATCATGGGCCTGACCGACCCCTTCCTGCACGAGACCGTGCGCCAGGTGGTGGCCCAGATGCACGGCGCCTACCCGGAACTTCTGAGCAACCAGGAGTTCATGGCCCGCGTGGTGCGCGAGGAGGAGGAGAGATTCTCCCAGACGCTGGACAAGGGCCTGGTGATCCTGGAGGACGAGATCGCGCGCTTGAAGGAAAACGCCGAGCTGCGCATCAGCGGCGAGTTCGCCTTCAAGCTGTACGACACCTTCGGCTTCCCGCTGGACATCGTCAACGACGTGTCCGAGAAGCAGGGCATCAGCGTGGACGAGCCCGGTTTCATGGCCTGCATGAAGGAGCAGAAGACCCGCGCCAAGAGCGCCTGGAAGGGCTCCGGCGAGAAGGACGTGGCCAGCATGTTCCAGGGCCTGCTGGAGAACGGGGTCAAGACCCGCTTCACCGGCAACGCCCTGCTTGAGGACGACGGACGCATCAATGCCCTGCTGGACGGCGAGGGCGAGAGCGTCGAGAGCCTGACCCAGGGCCAGGGCGGCTGGCTGATTGCGGCGAGCACGCCCTTCTACGGCGAGTCCGGCGGCCAGGAGGGCGACCTCGGCGAGGTCTCCACCAGCACCGGCGGGGCCGACGTGCTGGAGACGCTGAAGCCCTCCCCGCAGCTCACCGTGCACAAGATCTTCGTCAACGAGGGCGACATCAGCACCGGCCAGACGGCCAGCCTCACCGTGAACGCGCGTTCGCGCATGGCCAGCTCGCGCAACCACACGGCCACGCACCTGCTGCACTCGGCCCTGCGCCAGGTCCTGGGCGACCATGTGAAGCAGTCCGGCTCCCTTGTGGGCCCCGAGCGCCTGCGCTTCGACTTCACGCACATCGCGCCGCTGACCCCGCAGGAGTTGGCGCGCGTCGAGCAGATCGTCAACCGCGCCATCCTGGACAACATCCCGGTGGGCCGCGAGATCGTAACCCCCAAGGAGGCCGTGGCCAGAGGCGCCATGGCGCTGTTCGGCGAGAAGTACGGCGATACGGTGTGTCTGGTGGAAGTGCCCGGCGTGAGCATGGAGCTCTGCGGCGGCACGCATCTGACCAACACCGGCCAGGCAGGCAGCTTCGTCATCCTTTCGGAGACGGGCGTTGCGGCGGGCATCCGGCGCATCGAGGCGGCCACGGGCTGGAACGCGCTGAACTACCTGCAGACCCTGCGCCAGGAGATGGGCGAGGTCCAGACCGTGCTCAAGTCCCGGCCCGAGGAGGTCGCCACGCGGGCCAAGGCCCTGAACTCGCAGGTCAAGAGCCTGCAGAAGGACCTGGAGCGCCTGCAGACCAAGCTGGCCAGCGGCGAGGGCGGCGCGCGCATGACCGAAGTCGAGGACATCGGCGGCGTGAAGGTGCTGGCGGTGAAGGCCGAGGCCGCGAGCATCAAGAGCCTGCGAGAGCAGATGGACGCGCTGAAGAGCAAGCTGCCCTCGGGCGTGGCCTGCATCATCGCCCCCACCGAGGACGGCAAGGTGGCGGTGTTGATCAGCGTGAGCCGCGATCTGCACGCCAAGTTCACCGCGCCTGCGCTTATAAAAGATGTTGCGGCCCTGGTGGGCGGCAGCGGCGGCGGCCGGCCGGACATGGCCCAGGCGGGCGGCACCGACGCCTCGGGCATTGACAAGGCCATCGCTAAGCTGAAAGAGTTGGTTGCTGCGGCCTAGGGGCATTTCTCGCCCTCGAGGCCCGGAAAAGGAAGTGGAATTCAGTTGACAGGCTCGGTCAAAAGCCGTAAGAGCCCTGTTTCCAGTTTGAAGTGAAGGAGTTGACCAAAATGAATACGTACAGCCCGGTCCCGTCGGACCTGAAGCACGAATGGTTCGTGGTCGATGCCACGGAACAGATCCTTGGACGCTTGGCCACGGCCATCGCCCACCGCATTCGTGGCAAGCACAAGCCCGGTTTCGCCCCGCACATGGACGGCGGCGACTTCATCGTCGTGGTCAACGCCACGAAGATCAAGGTCACCGGCGACAAGTTGAACAAGAAGATGTACTACAAGCACACGCTTTTCACCGGCGGCCTCAAGTCCCGGAACCTGAAGCAGATGCTTGAGAAGAACCCTGAACTGGTGATCATCCAGGCTGTGCGCGGCATGCTGCCGAAGAACCGCCTGTCCAGGCAGATCATCAAGAAGCTCAAGGTCTTCGCTGGTCCTGAGCACACCCACGTCGCCCAGAAGCCCCAGGCTCTGGCCCTGTAACCTCCGCATCAGGAGTTGATACATGCTTGATCTCAATTACGGCACCGGCAAGCGCAAGAACGCCGTGGCGCGCACCCGCGTCACCGCAGGCACTGGCCTGATCACCATCAATGGCCGTCCTTACGAGGAATACTTCCCGCGCAAGACCCTGCAGATGATCGTGCAGCAGGCGCTCAAGCTGACCAAGCTCGTCGACAAGTTCGACATCAAGGTCAATGTCGCTGGCGGCGGCGTGTCCGGACAGGCCCAGGCCGTCCGTCACGGCATCTCCCGCGCGCTGCTGACCTTCGACCCTGAGCTGCGCACCACGCTCAAGCGTGCCGGGTTCCTGACCCGCGACGCCCGCAAGAAGGAGCGCAAGAAGTACGGCCAGAAGGGCGCCCGCGCTCGCTTCCAGTACTCGAAGCGCTAAGCCGAACAGGCTCAACGCAAGACTTGCCCATCCGGGCCGGCACCCCCAAAGGTGTCGGCCCTTTTTCAGTTTAAGCCGCAGAATCCCCCGCGCCCTGCCTGTGCCTGTCCATTTTGCGCTGGCGGCCTGTGGGGAATTTCCGTTAGGGTCACGCCATGCTGCCCCTGCGACCACTGCAACGCTCCGCCACGCGCGCGCCCTGGCCGGACCTCGCGCCCCTGGTGGACGGCTCCCTGGCCGGACGCCTGCCCCAGGCCCAGGCCCGGCTCTGGAGCCTTGTGCTGCGCGCCCGGCGCGTGCCGCATCGCGTGCGCTCCCTGCCCGGCGGCTACACGGTGCAGGTCCCGGCGCGCTTCATGCGCCAGGCCGTGGACGAGATCACCCTCTACCACCACGAGAACGTCAGCCCGCACCCGGACATCCCCCTGCCCCCGGTGGAGGAGCGCTCGCGCCCGACCGTGGCGGCAATGCTGGGACTCTGCGCCTTCTTCCTCATCGCCCACCGGCCCTGGCCAGAGTTCGGCTCCTACCCGCAGTACTGGCACAGCGTGGGCGCGGGCAACGCCGCCCGGATGCTGGACGGCCAGTGGTGGCGCATGTTCACGGCGCTCACCCTGCACGCCGACCCGGCCCATGTGGCCAGCAACGCGGTCATCGGCGGAGTGTTTCTGGTCCTGCTCTCCAGGCGCATCGGATCCGGGGCGGCGTGGCTGCTGGCCATCCTGGCCGGGGGGCTGGGCAACGTGCTGAACGTCTGGGTTCAGGGTCCGGCGCACCTTTCCGTGGGCTTCTCCACGGCGGTGTTCGGCGCGGCCGGGGCCCTGGCCGGGCTCAAGGCCGTAAGCGGCGAGGGCGGCCTGGCGGGCCCGCAAGCCACGGCCCAGGCAGGCGCGCGCGGCTGGCTGCTGCCCCTGGCCGCCGGACTGGCGCTGCTGGCCAGCCTGGGCACCGCAGGCGAGAACACGGACATCGGCGCGCACTTTTTCGGGTTGCTGGCCGGGGGCCTTCTGGCCCTGCCCGTCGGCCTCCTGGCCATGCGCCATGGGTACCCAAACGAGAATTGGGGCATGCGGCTCAATGAGTTCTGCGGGATTCTGGCCGGGCTGCTTCTGGTGGGCGCCTGGACCTGGGGCTGGGAATGCGGCTGGCCGATGCGCTAGACTTTGCCTGAGGACCACCCGTCGATGGACGCGCAGCAGCGGACGAAGAACTCGCAGCTCGCGTCCTGCCACCACACGAATCCGTGCTCCACATCGGCGTACCAGGCCGCGGTGAAGGACTTGCGGTCCGCGGTCCAGATGCGCCGCAGCCGTGGGTCAAAGGCCGGGGACAGGCAGAGCTGGCGCAGGTCCGGCTCGGGCAGAAGCAGCGTGGCCAGTTCCTGGGCAGTAGGCAACCGCCAATCCCCGATGCCCAGGCGGCGCTCCGCGTTCAGGCGCTCGGCCCTCGCCTGCGCAGCGGCAAAGGTCACGCCGTAGGCGCTGCCGCCGCGCTCCCAGACAAGCCCGGACTTCCGGTCGCGCACCAGGCCTTCCTGTGGGCCCGCCACAAAGCGCTCCGGGTCGCAGGCCACGGGCCGCCACAGCTCGTCCAGACCGAACGCCGCGCGCGCGCCCGCAAGGGGCTGGCGCAGCGGGATCGAACGCAGAACGTTGCCGGGGCGCAGCGCCGCTGTGTGACTGGTGCTGGCGCAGGGCGGCGGGGTCTCGTCCGGCAGGGAGCAGACGCGCGCGCGCAGGCTGGCCCAGTGGGCCTCCAGGCCGTCCAGCTCGGCCAGCAGGTCCCGGGCCGAGGCCGGGCGCTTCCTGCGGTCCTCGTTGCAGGCGCGGGCGAAGAAGTCATCGAAGCGCTGGTCCAGACCGGCCCGCAGGCGGCTGACAGGCTGCCCTTCCTGGGGCAGATGCCCGGTGAGGCAGCGGAACAGCGTGACCCCGGCGGAGAACACGTCGGCGCGCTCGTCGGCCGCCTCTGGGTCGGCCTCCTGCTCGGGCGCGGCATAGTACGGCGAGCCCACCACCGCGCCCTTGGCCTGGGCCGGCCCCCTCTCCCCGCGCAGGCGCGAGAGCCCGAAGTCGATGAGCTTGACCTCGTCGGCTTGGCAAAGACCTGTCGGGCAGGTGTCGGGCGGGCGCTCGGCGAGCATGAGGTTGAAGGGCTTGATGTCGCGGTGGAGGATGCCCTCGTGATGCAGCCGGGCACACGCCGAGGCCAGCTGCCGCGCGCAGGACAGGGCCTGCTCCACGCCCAGGCGGCGGGTGGCCTCCTCCACGCGGTAGCCCTCGCCCAACAGCGCGCCGAGGTTGTTGCAGTAATATTCCATGACGAAATAGGGCAGGCTGCTCCCATGCGCGTCCAGGGCCTCGTCCACATCCAGCACCTGGGCGATATTCGGGTGGCGGATGCCGGCCATGAGCGCGGCCTCGCGGAAGAAGTCGCGGCGCAGCACGGCGGGATCGGCCGTTGCAGCCAACTGCTCCGAGGGCTTGAGCACCTTCACGGCCACCACGCGGCCCGTGCGCGGCATGGCCGCCTTGTACACCGCGCCCATGCCGCCCCGGCC
>JAHIUD010000035.1 GCA_018817515.1 Pseudomonadota bacterium | reverse complement strand
TGATCCACTCGAACAGGGCGGGCGCGCCCAGGCCCTGCTCCAGCCGCCTGGACAGCTCGGCCAGGCGCTGGCTGTCGCCCCGGCCAAGACCGGCGTTGCGCGCCGAGATCTCGGAGGCGGTGGTGCGGCAGGCGCCATGCAGGCATTCGCCCTCGGCACCGCGCAGGCCGCCTTCCTGGTCCTCGGGCAGCCAGTCTTCCACCGCTCCCGGCACGGCCAGCACGCCCACGCAGATGGCCACGTCGATGTCCGGGATGCCGCGCATGAGCCTGCGGCGCATGGCCTGGACCGAATACTTGCCAGCCAGGGCGCGGCGGTAGGCCGCAAGCACGGCCGTTATGTGCACCCCGTACTGGGTCGGGTAGACCCCGGTGAAGCCCTGGCCCTCGCCGAGGCTGCTGGGCAGCACGCTGACGCGGGTGCAGCCGCAGACCTGGGCCAGATGCTCGCAGGCCTCGCTGATGGCAGTCTCCAGCGCCTCGGGCAGGGGCGCGGCCATGACCAGGGCCTGGATCTCGCGGCTCATGGCCGCCAGGGTGGCCGCGTCCGGGCCGAAGATGGCGGGCGGACCGCCGCCGGTATCCTCGTCGTTGGCTGCCACATTGTACATGGACTGGGTGCGCCGGGCGATCTCCTCGCGCAGGCCGGGTTGTCCGGCAAAGGCCTCATAGGCGCAGGCCCCGATGACAAAGCCCTCGGGTACGGGCAGGTCCAGGCGGTTCTTCACCTCGCCCAGCTCGGCCAGGCGCGCGCTCACCAGGTCGGCTGCGGCGGCGTCGATGCTGGCCAGGTCGGTGACCATCTCGCCGCAGGCCGGGGCGTTGCGCCGGCCCAGCACCTCTTCCACCTCGGCCAAAATGACCGAGAAGCGCGCGGACAGGCGTTCTGCCGCGCTGGGGTCCAGGGCTTTCAGGTATGAGAGCATGCGGAAGGCATTGACCGCAACGCTGGTGGTCCCGGCGCGCAGAAAGGCCATGCCGAAGACGCGGCCGTCGGTGGTGGCGCGCTCCATGTCGGACAGGAGAGACAGGAGACGTTTGCCGGAGGTCAGAAGCAGGCGGAAGTTGGTGTGCTTGCGGCGAAATTGCGCGCCCAGGACATCGGCCGCCTCGCTCGCCTGGGCAGGCGTGAGTTCTGGCTGGGGCGGCTCCCGCAGGAGCAGAGCACGCAATTTGGAAAAAAGTCCGGCCACGCAGACCTCCAGTCAGCCCTTCTTAGCGGTGCGGCCCCGAAAAAGCAAACAGCCCCCGGAGGTTTTATCCTCCGGGGGCGTGAAGCGTATGGAACGCAAGGCCGGGAAGGCTAGCCTACGCTTCCTGAATTATGAACTTGTGCTCATACCAGGAGCAGGGCCAATTGGCTAGGCCTCTTTCTTCACCTTCGGCTTGCTCATGCCCAGGCCGATGCCGCCGAACATGTCGAAGATGGCGTAGCCGTACCACATGGTGTAGATGACGTAGAACACCAGCAGGCCGACCAGGGGCAAAACGTTGTCCAGCACCTTTTCGGAGGCGATGCCGTAGAAGTTGTAGCCGGGTTCAAGCCCGCGCTTGTTGACCTGACCTACGACCTTGGCTTCCTTGATGAGCTTCTGCTTCTGCATGGGCTTGATGGAGGCGTCGAGCACGGTCCACCAAGCCTTGGCGATGGTCTTTTCCGCGCCCTTCTCGGTGGCGGAGTAACGGTCGATGACGGCCTGCCCGCGGTCATTGAACAGGTCGTCGGCGTCGGTCAGGGCGGCGGCGAGGATGGCCCCCAGGTCGCCGGAATAGGTGATGGAGTCGTCTTTGAACTCGGCGGTGGCCCCGGCCTTGATCAGATTGGCCACGGCCATGGGGGCGATGGCGGTGTCCTTGATCTTGGCGGTGACGGTGACCTGCTTACCGTTCATCTCCAGGACCTGTTTCTGAACGCCGGGGATGAAGTAACTGGAGCCCTTGGACAAGCGGTTGAACATGTTATCGGCTGCGTCCAGCCCGTTGCCGTGGCCGCCCCAGATGGGCAGGAAGAGCGACACGAAGATGCACAGGAACGAAGCCATGAGCATCAGGCCCCTGTTGAACAGCGATTTGTCTCTGATAAGCATGATTAGGCCTCCTGACGCAACTTGCCGATGTTGCCAAAGAACTTGCTGAAGATCCAGATGCCGAAGCCCGCCACAACGATCCAGAAGACGATGTTGCCGACGAATTCGATCCGGTTGCACAGCCCCATGTCCAGGTTGATCATCTCAAGCTCCACGAGCTTCTTGGGCAGCACGGAGATGCGGTTGATGAAGCCGGCGATGATGCTGATGGCGTAGAAGCCGCGGATGTGGATGCCCTTGACGACCTTGGTGGTCAGCGCGCCGACCTGGATGCCCAGGAGCGAACCGATGAGCATGCCCATGGCCAGGGTGTAGAACACGTAGCCATAGATGGCGTACTGTCCAACGGCTGCGAAGCCGGCGGTGAAGATGATCTGCAGGATGTCGGTGCCCACCGTGGTCATGCTGGACACGCCGAAGATGTAGACGAACATGGGGAAGGTGATGAAACCGCCGCCCACGCCCATGATGGCCGCCAGGATGCCGACCACCACGCCGCCAGCGGCCACGATCCAGCCGGAGATCTGCTTGCCGCCGGGCACGAAGTCCTCGTCAAAGGTGATCATGGGCGCGAGCTTCACCTTCTGGATGGAGGTGGCCAGGCCCGTGGTGCCGCTGGAGCCGCCATGGGCGTCATGGCCGCTGCCGGTCTCGCCCTTTCTGCTGGCGCTGATGAAGTCGAACAGGGCGTAAAAGCCGAGGAAGCCGAGGAGCACCGCGTAGATGGAGCTGATGAACATCTCCGAAAGCAGCGGGTCGGTGTCGTAGAGGGTCTTGTTGATCCAGCCGCCGAGGATGGTGCCGCCGCCGGAGCCCACCAAAAAGGCGATGGCCAGCTTGGTGGAGACGTTGCCGAGTTTCTTGTGCACCGCAGTGCCCATGATGGCCTTGGCGAAGATGTGGAACAGGTCTGTGCCGACGGCCAGGATGCCCTTGACGCCTGCGGCCATGAGCGCCGGGGTGATGATGAAGCCGCCGCCCGCGCCGATGCAGCCGGTGATGAGTCCGGCGGCCAGGCCGACGAAGATGGAGACCACGAAGATCTGGGTGGTGTAGAAGGCCGGTGCGTAGGCCGTCTTGCCGCCGATCATGTCCGCCGCGAAGGCGAAGTTGATGAGCACGATGGGCAACAGCATCAAGCCGAGGATGATCAGCTTTTTCCTGCTGCGTACAATGGACAGGGACATTTCAATGTCCCACTTGGCGTGCGCCACGCTCGCCTGCTTGAGGAATTCGAAGACGTCTCTCCCGAAGCCCATCAATCTCCCCTCCGTGTAAAAAAGTTGGTTACGTTCTGCCGGAACCGCCAGAACAGCGTTCCGGCCAGAGCAAGGTCCCAGTGTGTTGCCCCACCAAAAATGGGCCGCCCGCCTATGCGCCGGGCCTGCCCTTGAGTGCCTTGTGCTCGCAGGCATCCTGGAGCTTGAAAACCAGCTCCTCGATGTCCACGGGCTTCATCAAATAGTCGAATGCGCCAAGCTCCAGACCCTTCATGGCCGTCTCCACATGGGCGTGGCCTGAGAGCATGAGCACCGCCACGCCCGGATGCGAGGCCGCGATGTGCTTGAGGGCCTCGATGCCGTCCATGCCGGGCATCTTCACGTCCAGCACCACGGCGTCGAGAACGGGGTTCTGCTTCATCCAGGCCAGGGCCTCCACAGCGCCGCCTGCAGTCTCGGCGTCGATGCCGCGCCGTATGAGCCGCTTGGCCAGCGTTTCGCGGAAGTCCTGCTCGTCGTCGACCAAAAGAACCTTCATGCCCCCTCTCCCTTCCTGTCCGACGACCTTGCGCCCCAGCCCGCCAATGCGGCCCGTACGGCGAGATTCAGCTCGCGTGTGTCGGCTTGCTTCTCCACCACCTGCGCGCCCGCAGCCCCAAAGCCTCCGGCTGGAATCTCGGCCTCCGGGAACACGTGCAGCACCAGGGGCACCCGCGAAGCAAGATTGGCCAGGCGACCGGCCAGCGGACCTGGAAGCTGGACCGTCAGGTCCAAGGCCTCCGGGTCCACCACCACCACCTCCGGCGGCGACTGCGAGGCAAGGCTGGCTGCGAGTTCCGCAGAGTCGCGCAGGGCGGTGGCGGCGAAGCCCAGGGCCTCGAACTCCCGGCACAGAAACTCCCGTACGTGGGGGTTTCGGTCCAGAATCGCCAATCGTGTGCGCGTACACGTCGCCATGCCCAAGCCTCCCGGTTGCGAAGGGGCTAAGGCAAGTCCCGTGCCAGCCGCGGAAAGCGAACAACACGCTGATATATTGATGAAAGATTAGCCGGAGTGAAGGGTTTGCCAGGGCTTCGCCTGGCGGAAGCGTCAGCTTTCTTTACAGTCCGTCAAGGTTGGAAGCGTGGCCCCCTCGACCTGGGGCAGGTGGCTGTTGCGCTGCACAAGAATCCAGCGCTTGAGATCTTCGGGCAGTGCGCGCCACGATCCTGTGCCGCCGCGCCGCCAGGCGGGCAGACCAAGCTTGTCAACAAGGTAGATGATTTGTTTCGGGTTCTCGCCAACAGCCTCGCAGATTGCGCGCGCGCCCTTGATGCAGATGTCCATGCATATCTCCGTTGGATTGTGTGTTCAAGGCGGGGGTAAACAACTGAAAGACAGCCTGCCGAGACCGCATGGCACGCGCCCCGCCTGTACCAGCCCCGCTTGATGTCGGCGGGCTTGTCCGCTGACCACCAGTAAAGGCGATTGATCCAGCGCCAAGCTGGGGATATATAGCCGATTGACAATATCGCCTGGCAAGCGCCCTCCCGCACAATACACCTGCGGGTAGACAGACGTCCCGCAGGGTAGGCATGGTTGCCCATGGTGCCCCGCTGTGAGCGGAACAGGGAAGAAGCCCTATGAGGATGAATATTGTCGTCCTCCGTGCGAATGTTTTGTCAAATCTATAATACTTTGTCAATACGTGACAAGGAGAATAATGTGGACATTGGCAAAATGTATGCTATGGTTATGGCATACGACCAACAATGTGCTTCCCCAGGCACATCAAAGAAGGAGGGGCGCGATGGACTTCACCAGTAATTTGCGGGAGATGCTCTGGGCACAGATAGGCGAGACCAAGGCCTACGCCAACCGCAAGCGCATGGCCGACGCCCTGGGCATCGACCCCTCCCAGCTGAACCGCTTCATGGACGGCGAACGCGGCCTGTCCGTGGATTCCCTGGGGCGCATCCTGGATGGCCTCTCGGCCCGCATCGTGTTGCCGGACACCCTGGAGGCCGAGGGAGCGCGCGAGGTCTGCTTTGTCAGCCCGCGAACAACCGGCGCCAGCCGTGACGCCACCCCGCCCGCAGCTGAAGACTACTTCGCCGTGCCCCTGGCCAGCGAACCGGTGGCTGCCGGGCCGGGCCGCGTGCCCGAAGACCAGATCCGCGGCTGGGTGCTCGTGTGGCGGCACCACGAGTCCGTCCGCTTCCGCAGCGACCTCGTGGCCGTGGAGATCGGCAAGAACCAGCTGTCCATGACGCCCACCCTGCACCCCGGCGACATCGTGCTCGTGGACCGCGCCGAGCGCTCGCCCGATCCGGTGGGCAAGATCATGCTCGTGTGCGAGCCCGGCCCCGAGGGCGGCTGCGCCGTGAAGCGCGTCAGCACAAGGCACGTGGACGGCGACATGGAGCTGGTGTTCTACTCCGACAACTCGCGCGAGTACCCGCCCATGGTGTACCGCCTGAACCGCGACTACGGCGGCGAGCTTTCCCACGCCATCGCTGGCCGGGTGGTCTGGGCCTGGAGCGACATGACCCGCAAGTAGCCTTTGCCCTGCGGGGCACAGGCCCCAAATAACGCTGGATTTTTCAATAATCTGCGTATAATGTTCCGCTGGCGCTGAACCAACACGCGTCCAGCGAGGTTCGCAATGAAATGGTTTTCAAAGCTTTTTTCAGATTCCTCCTCGGATAATTCCTCCGGGGAGCTGAATGCGTTCCTGGGAACCGGCACCCGGTTCACCGGGCATTTGCACTTTGAGGGCTCGGTGCGCATCGACGGCAACTTCCAGGGCAACATCACCTCGCCCGGCACCCTGATCCTCGGTCGTGAGGCCGTGATCAAGGGCGAGATCGAAGTGTCCAGCCTCAACGCCAACGGCACCGTCATCGGCACTGTGCGCGCCACAAGGCATGTGCACCTGCACGAAAACGCCGTTGTCGACGGCCTGCTGGTGACGCCAACGCTCGGCATCGATGAGGGCGCCATCGTCAACGGCTCCATCGAAATGCGCCCCCCCAGCCCCGTCGCCGAGGCTTCGGCCGGGGCCCTGGACACGCAAGATGTGCCCTACCTGCCCAACTCCAGCGCACGCCCCGCCATCTCCATAATGCCCGATAACTGCTGCACCGAAGCCTCCTCAGACGCCGCCCAGTCACAGAACGAGGACGGTGGTTAGAGAGAGAGCGAGGGTGCCTCCGGCGGCCAAAGGGCCTGAGGCCCTTATCGATGCTGTCGCCATCCGTAAGGCTCGCGTTGAACCGCCCGCCTAACGGCTGCCGCTGGAATCCCCATAGCGCCGAAAGGGCTGTTTCAGGAGGAACCTGAAACAGCCCTTTCGGCTTTCTTTGGGGAAGCCACCGGAGAGTGTACTTCTCATTGCCAAGGCTCTAAAAAGGGGCCAACCGCGCGCATTGCCAGGGCCAAGCCCAGCCTGCGCCTCTGCCCGCGCCACCCGGCCCAGGCCAGTGGGGGGCCGGGGGCGTCAGGCCGCCGGAGGCATCACAGGCTCCCCGACGGGGTCTCGGTGGCGCTGCCCCTTGCCCTTTGGCCTTGGGGCAGCGCCCTCGGCTCCCAGGCGAGGGCTTTTCCGTGCTTGCAAGCCTGCTTGAAGGGGGGTAACTCCGCGCGGATGCAGACCTCAAAGCGGCTTATAGACTTGTCCTGGCCGGTTACGCCCGGGATGCCCATGTTTCCCGGGGACCCGCCTGTGTCGCTTGCGCCCCTGGGTGAGCTTGGGGCGGACGGTTTCGTGTCGCATTTGGCGAGCCTGCCGGTTCACAGCGGCACGCATGTGGACGCCCCGGCGCATGTGTTCGCGGACGGCAAGAGCTTGGTGGAGCTGCCGTTGTCTCGTTTTTACGGGTCTGGTGTGGTGCTGGATGTGCGTGAGCGCGCAGGCCTTGCAGTGACGCTGGCGGACATTGAGCCGCAGCTGGTGAAGCTCCGGGCGCAGGAGCCTGCGTTTGCGCTGTTGTGGACGGGCGACGCGGAGCGTTTTGGCGAGCCTGGGTATTACACCCGGGGGGCCCATTTGACGCCGGAGGCGGCGCTGCTTTTGGCCGGGCAGGGGTTGTCTGGCCTGGGGCTGGATGCGGGAAGCGTGGACCCGCATGACGCGGACGGCGTGTGCAATCTGGCTGCGCACCGGGCGCTTCTGGGCGCGGGGTTGATCATTGTGGAGAATCTGCGCGGACTGGAGCAGTTGCCGGAGTCGGGTTTCGTGTTCATGTGCCTGCCGGTGCTGGGGTGTGATGGCTCGCCGGTGCGCGCTGCTGCGGTTTTGTCTGCAGGCGCTGCACAGGGCGTCTGCGGTGGCCGCGTGGGATTCTCGCCGGCGCGCGCCGCAGGCGGAGCGTCTTGAGCCAGCCGGAGTCGCAGGGGCAGGCTGGCGCGGGCCTGGCTGTCTACGTCAAGCTCACGGCCTGCATGGCGCTCTGGGGCGCAACCTGGGTTTCCGGGCGCTATGTGGCCCAGGAGATGGGTCCGTTTTCGGCGGCGTTCCTGCGTTTCTTGTCGGCCTCGGTGTTTTTGTACCTGCTCTCGTGCCGGGCCGGGCACGGCTGGCCCAGGCCGCCGCGCGGAGCCTGGGGCGGGGTGGCCTTCCTGGCGCTGACGGGCGTGTTCTTGTACAACGCCATGTTTTTTTCGGGGCTGGCGCTGATCCCGGCGGCGCGGGCGGCCATGATCGTGGCCTGCGTGCCCTCGGCGGTGGCGCTGTATTCGGCGCTGGTGCTGCGCGCGCCCACCACGGCCTTGAAGGCTCTGGGCATTGCCCTGTCGTTGTCGGGCGTGGCGGTGATTTTGTCCGGTGGCGATCCGCGCCTGTTGTTCACCCACGGGCCGTCCACCGGGGACCTGCTCATCCTGGGCTGCGTGGTGTCCTGGTCCGCGTATTCCATCGGCGGCGGGCACGTGGTGCGAAAGATTTCGCCGCTTTCCGCGGTGACCTGGTCCTGCGTGCTGGGCAACGCCATGCTGCTGCCGCCCGCCTTGGCCACCGGGCTGGTGCCGCAGGCCCAGGCCGCCAGCGGCATCGTCTGGGCCAACCTGCTGTTTCTGGGCGTGGGCGCCACGGGCCTGGCCTTTCTCTGGTACCACGACGGCATCCGCGCCCTGGGCGCGCAGCGCGCCAGCATCTTCATCAACCTCGTGCCGGTCTTCGCCACGCTTCTGTCGACCATGATCCTGGGCGAGAGCGTGGGCCTGGCCTTGGTGGCGGGCGGGGCCATGGTCCTGGCGGGTGTGGTGCTGGCCAACCGGACAACCTGAGACTCTGGCAACCTGAGATTCTGGCGGCCTGAGATTGGGGCTGCCCACTGTCCGGGCGTTCCGCCAGCCCCCTTGGCGCTCCCCTCTTGGCGTGCATCCGCAAAACAGATACAGGGGACGCAACACCACCGCACCGGAGGCTTCCCCCATGCCCCAGCGTATCCCGTCCACTGAACGTGAATTCACGCGGCTCGTCGCACCCTGCGGGCTGTTTTGCGGTGGCTGTCTGGCCTTTGCCGGGGGCCCCATCCGCAGCCATGCGCGCGCGCTGGCGGACCTGCTCGGCCCTAATTTCGCGGCCTACGCGGAGCGCCTTTCGGCCATGGACCCGGCCCTTTGCGAGTACCCGCAGTTCGCGCGGGTGCTTGAGTTCCTGGCGCGGGGCACGTGCCGCGGCTGCCGCGAGGGCGGCTGCCTGCTGGGCAACTGCGGCGTGCGCGCCTGCGCCCTGGAGCGCGGGGTAAACGTTTGCGGCCTGTGCCCGGACTTCCCCTGCGAGAACCCCGGCCTGCCCGAGGCCTTGCTGGAGGGCTGGCGCAAGAACGGCGAGCGCATCCGCGACAACGGCCCGGCGGCTTTCCTGGAGCTTGTGCGCTCCAGGCCTCGCTACCCGTAGGGGCCCTCCCCACTCCTCCGTGGGGCCTTGCCCTTTGCGGCAAATTTGATAGCGTGCCCTCAAAAGCCGGAGGTCCCCATGCGCCGCATAGCCGCCTTGCTTCTTTCGGCAGTCCTCATGGTTCTGCTGGCCGCGCCCGCCCTCGCCGCCCCGCTACAAGAGCGGCGCGTGGCGCTGGTCATCGGCAACGGCGCGTACAAGCAAGGTCCGCTGAAAAACCCCGCCAACGACGCCCGCGACATGGCGGCCGCGCTGAAAAGCGTAGGCTTTGAGGTCATCCTGCGAGAGAACGCGTCCCTGCGCGGCATGAACGAGGCCATCGACCAGTTCTGGCAGACCCTGAAAAAGGGCGGCGTGGGCCTGTTCTTCTTTGCCGGGCATGGGCTGCAGGTGGCGGGGGAGAACTACCTCGTGCCGGTGGACGCCAGGATCGCCCTGGAGAAGGACGTGCAGTACGAGTGCGTCAACGCGGGCAAGGTCCTGGGGCGTATGGAGGACGCGGGCAACGGGCTGAACATCGTCATCCTCGACGCCTGCCGCAACAACCCCTTTGCCCGCAGCTTCCGCAGCGCGGACCAGGGTCTGGCCAAGATGGACGCGCCCACGGGCTCGCTGGTGGCCTTTGCCACGGCACCGGGCGACATCGCCGCAGACGGCACAGGCAAGAACGGCCTGTACACCAGCCATCTGCTGCGCCATCTGCGCACCCCGGGGTTGACCATCGAGAAGGTGCTCAAGCAGACGCGCATCGGCGTGGCGCACGACTCGGTCAAGATGGGCAAAAAGCAGACGCCTTGGGAGTCCTCGAGCCTTATGGGGGATTTCTATTTCACGCCGGACAGCGGCCTGGCTGTAAAGCCGCCAGCCACCCAGGCCCCGGCTCCGGCCCCCAGCCCAGCGCCCATTGCGGTGGCGGCTCCGGTCCCTGCCCCTGTCCCCGCCCCTGTCCCCGCAGCTTCCCCTGTTCCGGTTCCGGTGCCCAGCCCGCAGAACGCCGTGGCCGCAGGTGTGCAAAAGATCTTCAACGACATGTCCGCTCAGCCACCCGCCGCCGTGGGCTCCGGCCGCATCCGCCCGGCCCCGGCCGCCACGCCCACCCTGGCCTCCCTGCTTCCGACCTCGGACAGCGCCGCCAGCCGCCTCGACGCGCGCAGAAAGAACCTGGCCCAGGCCCAGGCCATCGCAGACGCCCGCAACAACCCCGCGCACGGCTGGCTCGGGGTCGAACTCTCAGACGTCACCGCAGACACTGCCAAAACCCAGGGCTTGAACACCATCTCCGGCGCGCTCGTGCGCAGCACATTGCCTGGTTCGCCCGCCTTGGCCGCCGGACTTCTGCCCGGCGATGTCATCCTCGCCCTCAACGGCCAGAACATCGACAAGCCCGCCACCATGGTGGCGCTGGTCGGCAAATCATCCCCCGGCGAAACCGTTCAGATCGACATTTGGCGAGACAAGCAGAAAATGCGCGCCGTCGCCGAGCTCACCAGTCCGCCGTCGCAGGCCAGCCCCCTGGCCGGGCTCAAGGTGCGGCTCATCTACACCGACGACCGCCTGGGCGACGCCCAGAACGCCAAGCGCGCCCTGGAGGCCCAGGGCATGACCGTGGACATGTTCCACTTCACCAAGAACAACAGCTACCAGGGACACATCGGCAAGCTCTACGCCGTCGAAGGTTACATCCCGCTGGCGCAGACCCTCGCCGACGTCGTGCGGACCATCGAGGCCACGACCATCTTTCCCAACCCCGTCAAGGCCAGCGACGGCCAGCAGTTCAACCTCTGGATCGCCCGCTGAGCGCGGAAGACCAACAGCCTCCAGGGGTCAAAGGGACTGCGGCCCTCTGGACTCTCCGCAGGGCCAGCGCGTGGGGCGCTATGTCGACTTGCGCCTGCGGCCCTCGGCGTCCGCGGCCTTGAGCGAGGAGAGGACCAGCTTCGGGGAGATCTCCATCGGCTCGTTGTGGATGCTCTCGCCCTCGGCACAGGCCTTCTCGGCCACGCGCAGCAGGGCTAAGTCCGCCACGCCGGCCAGCCCCAGGTCGGCAAAGGTCGTGGGCAGGCCCAGGGCCTCGCACAAGGCGTACACCTCGTCCATGAGCGCCACGGGCTTGTCCGTGAGGAACAGCGACGCCAGCACGCCAAAGGCCACCTTTTCGCCGTGGAACAGGGCGTGGACCTCGGGCAGGGCCGTGAGCCCGTTGTGGATGGAATGGGCCGCGCCCAGCCCGCCGCTCTCGAAACCCAGGCCGCTGAGCAGGGTGTTTGCCTCCACCACGCGCTCCAGCGCCGGGGTGACCACGCGGGCCTCGCAGGCAGTGCGCGCGGCCAGGCCCCAGTCGCGGATGGTCTCGTAGCAGAGCCGGGCCAGGGTGTGCGCCGTCATGGAGCCCACGTCGCCTGGGATGTTGCGGCCTCGGCTGATCCGGCAGGACTCGGCCTCGAACCAGGTGGCCAGGGCGTCGCCCATGCCCGATACCAGGAAACGTGCCGGGGCCTGGGCCATGACCTCGGTGTCCACCAGGACAAGGTCCGGGTTGCGCGGCAAGATGTCCACCCGGTGGAACACCCCCTGCTCGGTGTAAATAATGCAGACCGAACTGCACGGCGCATCGGTGGAGGCGATGGTGGGCACCACGGCAACCGGGAGCCCGGCCCGCGCGGCCACGGCCTTGGCCGCGTCCAGGGTCTTGCCGCCGCCAATGGCGGTCACGGTCTGGGCGCCGAACTCACGGGCCAGAGCCAGCAGGCGCTCGATCTCCTTGTCCGTGCACTCCCTGCCGAAGCGTTCCGTACGTACAGCCCCGGCCTGCTCCAGGCTGGGCAGCAGGCCCGGCAGCAGGTGCTCCAGCGGATGCGGCGAGCAAATGACAAAATGCCTGCCGCCCAGGCGGGCCAGCTCCCCTCCCAGGCGCGACAAGGCCCCGGCCCCCTGCACATAACGTCCGGGAAATAGCGTGGTGCTGAGCATCGCGTTCCTCCTCACATTTGCGGGCATCGCCAGGGCCAACCCCCTATAGGCGTGTTGTCCATATCTACCTCAGGTCTTTAGCAAAGGCCACTGCCACTCGTACAGTCACCTCAGCCTGAAAGGCCTCCGGCGGCTGCGGTTCCCTTCGGCTTGTGCGGGGCACGGGTGTATACCTTGGCTCTTTGCCCCCCCTCTCCCAGATAGGGTCAACCGTGTTTGGATTTTCGACGGTCCCCCCCCCGAAAATCCGAACATATTGCCTGGGCCAGACCAGCCGAGGCATGGGACGTTAATGCGCTGGTTCAGGCCCGATGGGGGGACGGTGACATCTCCCGGTGCTGGCATTGGGCGCGTGGGGGCATGACAATAGCGGCGTGATGCGGTAGGGGTCGGCCCATGGGTGAGCCGTTGAGAATCATGCATGTGATCACCGGGTTGAATCTTGGTGGAGCGGAGACGTGGCTGACGCGGCTGTTGTTGCGTCTGCCTGTGGAGCGTTTCGCCTGCCGGGTGGTGAGCCTGATGGATGGCGGGGAGCTTTCCGGTGTGATCCGGGACATGGGCGTGCCGGTGCAGAGCCTGGGCATGGGCCGTGGCGTGCCGGACCCGCGCGGGCTGTGGCGGCTTTCGCGGCTGATGCGGGAGCACCGCCCGCAGGTGGTCCAGACCTGGCTGTACCATGCGGATCTGCTTGGGTTTTTGGCGGCGCGGTTGAGCGGGTGCGGCGCGGCGGTGAGCTGGGGCTTGCGCTGTGCGTACATGGACCTGGCGCGCTATGGGCTGGGCACGCGGCTGACGTTGAGCGCGTGCGTGGCGCTGTCCGGCAGGCCCGAGGCGGTGACGGCAAATTCTCGTGCTGGCGCGGCGCATCATGTGGCGTTGGGGTATCGGCCCCGGCGCCTGGAGGTGCTGGAGAACGGCGTGGACGGGGGGCGCTTCCGTCCTGATGCCGAGGCGCGTGCGCGTCTGCGGCGGGAGTGGGGGCGGGAGTGGGGAATCGCCAGCGATGCGCCGCTCATCGGGCTGGTGGCGCGTGTGGACCCCATGAAGGGGCATGCGGTGTTTTGCCGGGCGGCGCAGCAGGTTCTGCGCGTGTGGCCGGAGGCGAAATTTCTGTTCTGCGGTGCTGGAACGGAGCTCGGGGGCGTAGAGCTGGACGGGCTGATCGTGCAGCATGGGCTGGCGGACGCGGTGGTGCGTTTGGGTCGGCGCGAGGATGTGGCGCAGGTGTATGCGGCCCTGGATGTGCTGGCCTTGCCGTCTCTGGGCGAGGGCTTTCCCAACGCGGTACTGGAGGCGCTGGCCTGTGCGGTGCCGTGCGTGTGCCTCGACGTGGGCGATGCGCGCGTCATGTGCGGACCGGGCGGGCTGGTGGCTCCGGCGGTGTTGTCAGGTCCGGGGGCGACGGAGGCGGAGCGGGCGGGCTTTCTGGCGCGGGCGCTGGGGCAGCTTTTGGGCCTGCGCGTTGTGGAGCGGCAGGAATTGGGTGCGCGCGGCCGCGCCCATGTGCTGGCGAACTACAGCCTTGAGCGGGCCGTGGAGCGTTGGGCGGCGCACTTCGAGTCCTTGGCCGGTGGCCAAAAGACGCTTACTGACGCAAAGACAATCGACTGATTAAAAACATAGTTTAGCTGTCGATAGGTTATCGATAGCAAGCGATGACGCTGACTGTGTCCAGCTACTTGGCCGGGGCCTGCAGCGGCTTGAAGCGATACCCCACCCCGCGCACGGTCTCGATCCAGTCGGCGTACATCCCGAGCTTTGCGCGCAGGCGGCGCATGTGCGTGTCCACGGTGCGCGAGGTGCCGTCGAAATCCGTGTCCCAGACGGTGTCCAGCAGCCGATCGCGCTGGAGCACGCGGCCCTTGGAGCGCACCAGCTCGCGCAGGATCTTGAGCTCCGTGCCGGTCAGGCCCGCAGGCTCGCCGTCAACGGTGACGCTGTGGGCTTCGAAGTCGATGACCAGTCCGTCCTGGCTGAAGCCCTCGGCCGCGGCCTCCTGGCCGCCATCGCCGGAGCGGCGCAGCACGGCCTTGATGCGCAGCAGCAGCTCGCGCGGGCTGAAGGGCTTGGGCACGTAATCCTCGGCCCCCAGCTCAAGGCCCACGATGCGGTCCACCTCGTCGCCCAGGGCGGTGAGCATGATCACCGGCACGCCGCGCGTGCGCTCGTCCTGCTTGAGCCTGCGGCAGATCTCCAGGCCGTCCATGCCGCCAGGCAGCATCACATCCAGCAGCACCAGATCGGGCCGCGCGCGCGCGGCCAGCTCCAGGGCCTTGACGCCATCGCCCGCAGTGCGCACGGCGTAGCCCGCGTTCTTGAGATTGTAGGACAGAAGCTCCCTGGTTTCCAGGTTGTCTTCCACCACGAGGATGCTTTTCTGGGTCATCAAACGATCCCCTTGTCTGGACATTTCCCGGAGGCGTAAAGTCCTGGTCCGGCACGGCCGATAACCCAGGCATGGGTGGAGGATATCAGCGCCTCCCGGTCCGGGCAAGGCCCGCCCGCGACGCCCAAGCATATATTGCGGAGGGAGCATGTACTACCACGGATTCGACAAGAAATTCCCCTCCGGAACGACCCCCTGGAGCCCGGGGGATGACCAGCTGGTGGGGCTGCTCTTCTCCAAGATCGTCACGCGCACGGCCATCGCCGAGGCCAAGGGCATGGTGGATTCCCCCGGCCTGGCGGACGAGATGGCGCACAATCTCTTCGATCTCATGCTCTACATCAACAAGGATTTCCACTCCTGCTAGACGCGCAGGCTTGGGCTCAGGCCACGGCCTGAAGCATGGGGCGCGGACAGGCGAAGCTCGCCGCGCAGGTCTGGTAGGCCTGGGTGGCTTGCCGCATG
>JAHIUD010000114.1 GCA_018817515.1 Pseudomonadota bacterium | reverse complement strand
GCCAATGTCCGATACCGGGTGACCATTGTACTCGATGAGATGACCGCTCTTGTGCAAATGACGCCGCTCCTCCAGCGCCTGCATGAATTCGTCCGAGCACCGGACGAACACCCATTTCTGGACCTTCCGGTGGAACACGCGTTGAGCTATGAATTGCCTTTGATTCGTGGCCACCTTGAGGTTTTGCAATGTGTAAACCGTGTGTGGAGCGGGTTCGCGTAAGAGCAGATCACCGGGCTTCTTAAGCAGGCTGAACCAAACAGGCCGGTGGTGGAGCTGTGCCGCCAGGTCGGCATCACGGGAACGACACTCTACAAATGGCAAAAGTCTGCACCACAAGCGCCTCATGAGCAGTTCGAAGTGTGGTTCGACAGACAAGAGAATGTGTATGATTTCAGCTGATAACAGATACTCTCTCTAGAAAGCATTCAAGAGGCCGCTCCCCTCGCCGTCGGCGATTGGCCGGGCTGATCTTTCCATTCTGCACGGTGTTACATTTCTCCCCTTGACCGGGATGCATCGGCGGAGCCCCTTGACTGGGTGACGCTGTGGGGCCTCGTGGCCAGCGGAGAAGGCGAGAGGTTCTCCGCCCCCGTTCGCGCACGGGGGCAGCCCCCCCCGGAGCGGTACGCCATGGTGCGCGAGTTCGTGACCTCTTCGCCTGCAGCAGGCTGCACTACAAATCCGCACTACAAAAGTCCCGGAAAGGTCGTTTTTCTGTAGTGCAGGATAAAAACTCACTAATTATTCCAACACCTATGTGCCACACTGTTTGAATGGCATTCAAGCGGCCGTGGGTTCAATTCCCTCCAGTTCCACCACCGATAGATCAAGGGCTTGCGAATCGCTTCACAAGTTTTTTTTCTTTGCCGCACTCCATTTCGCACGACATATTTCATGCTGCATGAACCGGCCGGTTTACCTAATCAACCAGCCGCAGGAGCGCTTCTTGCGCTGTCCCGAGTTCCAGCAGCAACGCGGTCGCCTTCCTCAACCCCCACGGCATGACGCTGGGCATTGCCTGTCTAATCGAAGGCAGGAGACATTCATGCGAACGACGAGAGTTTGATTTTGAAATTAGGCGCTGCCGTCCACTGACGGGTGATCAGATTCGCTCACGCATGGCCGTGCCCTCGGCGTGCTGGCGCCAAGGAGGAGAGCCACTCGTCGATGTTCCCGCTGAAGTACCGCTAACAAAGGTTTCGCAGGGTGGCGTCGAGCTCCTGGGATGAACTTGTGGAGCATATGCGATGCAAGTCCGTCGCAATGGGCCAGAAGGCATCAAACACCTCCGAATCGAAGTGGCTGCCGCGTCCGCTTCCCATGATTCCAATTGCGGCCTCATACGGGAGCGCCTTTTTATAAGGCCTTGCCGTTGCCAGGGCATCGAAGACATCGGCCACAGCAAATATCCTGGCAACGAGGGGAATATCCTGTCCCTTGAGTTGCTGGTCGTATCCGGTGCCATCGAAACGCTCATGGTGCCCGCCGAGGACTTCCAGGGCATCGCGCAGCCAAGTGCTACGGCTCACGATGTCGCGACCGTGCTGCACATGCTGACGCATCTCCTCCATCTCCTCGGGGGAGAGGCGTCCGGGCTTGTGCAGCAATGCATCCCGGATGCCGATCTTGCCCACATCGTGCAAGAACGCGCCCTTGATGAGTGAACGCATGGCCTGACGGTCAAGCGCCATGCGCTCCCCCAGGCGGACGGCATAGATGGTCACGCGGTAGCTGTGCGAGTCCACGTCGCTGTCGCGTTTTGCGCTGGCTCGGCTCAGGACGCTTAAGCTCTCCAGGTTGGCTTCCAGCAGGTCAAGAAAGTTCGTGTGCATCTGGCGCAGCAGCCGCAGCAGCACCGGGTAGAGCAGCCCGGAGGTGGCCAGGACCAGGGATACGGCCAGGGCGAGGGTCAGGCCCATGCGTAGATTGGCATCATGAATGACGCTCTCGCGGATGGCGAACAGGCACTCGCCGTAAGCTACGGCGTTTCCTTTGGCATTGGCGAAGGGAATGAGGATGTGCAGGAAGGGTCTGGGTCCGAGGAACACCAGTTCATACAGGACTCCGCCGGACTCGGCTGGCAACTGGTAGCGCTTGGCCTCCAGATAGCCGTCCAGTTCCGGTGCAGAATTGAACGCGGGATTGCGGCGGCTGGCGGCAACCCGCCCCTGCGTGTCCATGAGGGTAAGCGTCGCGGCGGCTCCCTGTTGTTGCTGCTGTCCATAGAGCATGAAGTTGTCCAGGATGTCCTGAAGCCTTTTGTGGTCGCCAAGGCCGGGAGTGTTCAGCTGCTCCTGCGCCAGGAGCTGGAACCTGGCGGCGCTGAACAGAACGTTGTCCCGCAGGGTCGCGGTGAAGCGGGCGCGTTCAACGAGGTAGAAGCCGCAGGCGGTCAGAATGCACACGGCGAGGGTCATGCCGAGGAGCCGTTTGAAGAGCAGGCGGTGCAGCGCGCGCGAGAGAAGCGCCCTGTCGGTCCAGGTGAGCTGCGTCTGTTTCGGCATGTGCCGCCTCTCCGTCTGCTTGTCCAAACGTCCTGCCTGACAGGCCCTGGCCCGGAGGGAGAGGAAGGGCTCTCCCCGGGCGTCCTATCGTGCGCGGGGTTGAGCCCGCGCACATCCGCATGGGTGCGGCAAGGTCTGTCATGGCGCGGGCGACGGCTGTTTTCCGCCCGCCGGGTATTTCCTCCTACGGGAACGGGAGCGCGACGAGTGTCGACACGCTCATGCACTCCGCATAGTGGAGGCAGCCTCCCTGGTCGCAGTAGTTGTCCGTCGCTGTTCCGAAGCAGTCAAAACTGCCCTCGGCCCGTTGCGTGGCCCGAACCTCCTCGATCCGGGCGAGGATCAATTCGCGGCGTTGGTCTTCTTTCAGCGAAAGCGCTGTTGTGGGCTGGGCTCCGGCCTTGCCATTGGCGCGTGTTCTGATGTCTTCGTTCTGCTCGCTCATAAGCCCCCCGAATCAGCACAAGGACAGCTGGCCCTTGCGGTTTGGCTGTGACAGAGAATGCTCCGCTCCTCCTTCGCTGGCGGTCAATCTTGAATTGTGAATAATATATACTTTGATAATAATTTAGTCAACAGGGGGTGATGTATTTCACGAAAAGAAAAGGACCTTTTTCTCTGAGGCGGCATTGGGAGGTGGCAATCAGCCGCTCTGCCCCGTCTTGGGTTCTGGCGGCACGAGAGAGCACGCGCAACCGGGTAGGGATGTGAACACGCCGGGGCTGATCCGGCTCAGCGCGACTGCGCCAGGCTTCTGCGGAACAGCGCCAAGGCAAAGAGGAAAAACACCAGGCCGATGCCCGCGATGGCCGCCAAGCTGTGCCAGACCATGCCCAGGTCCGCCCCGCGATACAGAATGGCCTGAGCCAGGCTCACGAAATGGGTCGCCGGCGCGATCAGCATGATGTTCTGCACGATCTCCGGCATGCTCTCGCGCGGGGTGGCGCTGCCGGAGAGCATCTCCAGCGGCAGGATGACCAGGATCATCGACAGCCCGAGCTGCGGCATGTTGCGGGAAAGCGTGCCCAGGAAGATGCCGATGGAGGCGGAGGCGAAAAACTGCAGCGCCGCCCCGCACAGGAACAGGGGGATGGACCCGGCCAGCGGCACGCCGAGAGCGCCCTGCACCACGAAGTAGAGCGACAGGGCCACGGTGACGATGACCACCAGGCCCACGGACCAGATCTTGGCCAGCAGTATCTCCGTGGCCGAGAGCGGCATGACCAGCAGGTGCTCCAGGGTGCCGTGCTCGCGCTCGCGCACCAGGGCGGCCCCGGTGAGGATGATGGAGAGCATCGTAATGTTGTTGATGAGCTCCATGACGCTGCCGAACCAGGCGCTGGTCAGGTTGGGGTTGAACCGGACGCGCGTGGCCAGCCGGATGGCGGGCGGCGGTGCGCCGCGCACGCCGCGCACGAACTCGCCCACCTCGCCGGCGATGATGTTCTCTATGTAGCCCGCGCCGATGAAGGCCTGGCTCATGCACGTGGCGTCGATGTTGACCTGGACGTCGGGCCTTCTGCCCGCCAGCACGTCCCGCTCGAAATCCGGCGGGATGTTCAGCACGAAGATATAGCGCCCGGAGTCCAGCCCGGGGTCCATCTCCGGCAGGGAGATGTGCCGGGGGATCTGGAAGTGCGGCCCGTAAAAGGCCTGGGCCAGGCGCGCCGAGAGCACGGAGGCGTCCTCGTCGACCACGGCGATGGGCGCGTTGTGCAACTCCATGGAGGTGCCCTTGACCACCACGTAGATGCCGCCGGAAAAGACCCAGAGGATGACGGCCACGAGCACCTTGTCGCGCCAGAGGCTGCGCAGCTCCTTGATTCCCAGGCGATAGACATTGACCAGGCGGCGCATGGTCACTTCTCCTGTTTTTGCAGAAAAAACACGCTCATCAGGGTCAGTGCCGGGGCAAAGGCTGCCAGGGCCAGGAAGTCGGACAGGAGGTCGCGGAAGCTCAGGGCCTTGGTGAAGACCCCCCGGCTGATGTTGAAGAAATACGTGGCCGGGAACACGGAGCCGATGAACGCGCCCGGCCCCTGCAGCGCCGAGACCGGGGTCGTCAGGCCCGAGAAGGTGATTGAGGCCATGAGGGTCAGAATGGCCGTGAGGGCCAGGGCGGCCACCTGGGTTTTGACAAAGGCGGACAGAAACAGGCCGATGCCCGTGGTGGCGGTGACGAAGATCAGCGCGGCCAAGGTCAGGGTCGCCAGGCTGCCCTTGAGCGGCACCTCGAAGACGAACACGGCCAGGGCCATCAGTCCGAAATAGCTGACCATGCTGAGCGTCACATAGGGCAACTGCTTGCCCAGGAGGAACTCCAGCCGGGTCACCGGCGTGACGTAGAGATTGATGATGGAGCCTAGCTCCTTTTCACGCACCACGCCAAGGGCCATCATGATCGACGGGATGAACACCAGCAAGAGCGGGATGACCGCGGGCACCATGGCGTACAGGCTGCGGAAATCCTGGTTGTAGCGGTAGCGCACCTGGATTCCGGCCGCCGGCAGCCCGGACACCGCCCCCCGGGTGCGCACCTCCAGCTGGCTCAAGTACAGGGCGTGCATGCCCTCGATGTACCCGCGCACGGTCTCGCCGCGAAAGGGCATGGCCCCGTCCACCCAGACGCCGATCTCCACCACCCGCCCACGCTGGAGGTCCCGGCCATAGCCCGGCGGAATCTCCAGGGCCACGGAGAGCTCGCCGCGGACCATGCGCCGGTCCAGCTCGGCCGCGCTCTGCAGGGCCGGGCGCTCGGAAAAATACCGTGAGCCCGCCAGGTTCAGGATGTAGTCCCGGCTCTCCGGCGACTGGTCGCGGTCCAGCACCGCGAAACTCAGGTTCTCCACGTCGAAGGTGATGCCGTAGCCCATGATGAACAGCAGGATGGCCGAGCCCAGCAGGGAGACCGCCAGGCGCACCGGATCGCGCAGGACCTCCCGCAGCTCGCGGTTGGCGTAGGCGAACAGGCGCAGCGGGCTGAAGCCCCGGGAGCGCGACGACGACAGTTGGGGCGGCTGGGGCGGCCGGGGCGCGGCGGCCGGGGCCAAGCCAGCATCCGCCCTCTCCCCGGTGGCCTCCTCCAGGCAGTCGATGAAGGCCTCCTCCAGGCTGGCCTTGCCGCGCCGCCGGATGAGCTCGCCCGGCGCGCCGCTGGCCAGGACCCTGCCCGCGTGCATCAGGGAGATGCGGTCGCAGCGCTCACCCTCGTTCATGAAGTGGGTGGAGACGAAGATGGTCACGCCCTGGTTGCGCGAGAGGTCCACCAGGAGCTCCCAGAAACCGTCGCGCGCCACGGGGTCCACGCCCGAGGTCGGCTCGTCCAGGATCAGCATCTCGGGCCGGTGGATCACCGCCACGGCCAGCGACAGGCGCTGGCGAAGGCCCAGGGGCAGCTGGTCCGGAAGGGCCTCGGCATGGGCCTTCAAGTCGAACAGCTCCAGCATCTCCTGGACGCGCGGCGCGATTTCGGCCCTGGGCAGATGAAACAGCTGGGCGTGCAGCGTGAGGTTGTCGCGCACCGAAAGCTCGGTGTACAGCGAGAACGACTGGGTCATGTAGCCCACGCGCTTGCGGGTCTCCAGGTCGTGGGCATCGGCCGGGCGACCGAAGAGCATGGCCCGGCCCGCGCTGGGGGGCAGGAGCCCGGTGAGCATCTTCATGGTCGTGGTCTTGCCGCAGCCGTTGGAGCCGAGGAAGCCGAAGATCTCGCCGCGCCGGATCTCGAAATCCACATGGTCCACGGCGGTGAAGCTTCCGAAGCGCATGGTCAGCCCCTGGGCGGTGATGGCCGGGGGCTCGCCCTCCCGGACCGCGAGCGGCGGAACGGCCAGCTCCCTGTGCCCCCGGCGCTTGGCCTCGGGCAGCAGCTGGATGAAGGCCGCGTCCAGGTCGCGGGCGCCGGTCCGCGTGAGCAGCTCCTTTGGGCTGCCCGTGGCCAGGATGCGCCCGGCGTCCATGGCCACCAGCCAGTCGAAGCCCTGGGCCTCCTCCATGTACGCCGTGGCCACCAGCACGCTCATGCCCGGAAGGTCCGCGCGGATGCGCCCGATGAGCCGCCAGAACTGCCGCCGGGACAAGGGGTCCACGCCGGTGGTGGGCTCGTCCAGGATGAGCAGGTCCGGGTCGTGGATCAGGGCGCAGCACAGGCCGAGCTTCTGCTTCATGCCGCCGGAGAGCTTGCCCGCCGGGCGGTCCCGGAACGGCGCGAGCCCGGTGGCCTGCAACAGCCCGGCGATGCGCCGCTCCCGCTCCTCGCGCCCCTGGCCGAACAGCCGGGCGAAGAAGGCCACGTTCTCGGCCACGGACAGGGTCATGTACAGGTTCTTGCCCAGGCCCTGGGGCATGTAGGCGATGCGCGGGCAGACCCGCTCGCGGTGGCGGGCGTCGGCCATGTCGCCGCCCAGCACCTCCACCCTGCCCGCCTGGAGACGCCGCGCCCCGGCGATCAGCGCCAGCAGGCTCGACTTGCCGACCCCGTCCGGGCCGATGAGGCCGACCATGCACCCGGCGGGAAGCTCCAGGCCGATGGCCTCCAGGGCCACGGTTTTGCCGTAGCGCAGGCCCACGCCGTTCAGGCGGGCCACGCTCCCGGAAGTCGCGGCCCCGGAGATCATGGCCCCGGAAGTCATGGCCCGGGCTTCTTGTCAGGGATCAGGGGCGGAATGTCCGGCGGCCAGGGCGCGTCCGGGTCCAGCCGCACGTGGGCCACCCCGGGCAGGCCGGTCTTGACCTGCTTGGCGTGGGCCTTGAGCAGCGCCTCGGGAATCCTGACCTTGACCCGGAACATGAGCTTCTCGCGCTCGGTGCGCGTCTCCACGGCCTTGGGGGTGAACTGGGCTTCGGGCGAGACGAAGGACACCTGCGCCGGGATGGACAGGTCCGGCCGGACGTCCAGCACGATGCGCGCCTCCGCGCCGAGGGCGACCTGGCCCGCCTGCTCCGTGGGCAGAAAGATGGTCATGTAGACGTCGCTCAGGTCGAGCAGGGTCACGACCTGACCGCCCGCGGCCAGCACCTCGCCCGGCTCGGCCAGGCGGTAGAGCACGCGCCCGCCGGTGGGCGCGGTCAGGGTGGCGTCCTGGAGATCCGCGCGGATCATCTCGGCCCGGGCCGTGGCCGCCTCGACGGCGGCCCGGGCGGCCTGGAGTTGAGCCCGCGCCGCGTTGACCTGCGCCGCGTCGGTCCGGGTCGCGGTCAGGTCCACGTCCACCTTCTGGTCCGGCACGAAGCCGCCCGCCGAGAGCTCCCTGGAGCGCTTCAATTCCTTGACCGAGAGGCTCAGCTGGCTCCCGCGCTGGGCCACCAGGGCCTCGGCCACGGCGATCTCGTTCCGGCGCTGGGCGATGGCCGCCTCGGCCTCGCGCAGATCGGCCTGCAGCACCTTGGTGTCCATCCTGGCCAGCACTTGGCCCTCGGCCACGTCGTCGCCCTCCTTGACCCGCACGGACACCAGGCGTCCGGCCAGCTTGGTGGAGACGCTCACCTCCGTGGCCTCGATGCGCCCGTTGCCCGAGGCGAAGGCCGCGGCCTGCACCGGCTTCCGGAAGGCGCGCCAGGCGAAGATTCCGCCGCCGATGCAAGCCAGGAGCAGGGCGGTGAGAAGCCATTTGTTCACCTGTTTGGACGGCATGCTGCCACTCCCGGAAAAAGGATTGCGGAATGCGGGCAAGGCAAAGGGACTCTGCTCTCTGGCCACCGGGCTCTTCAGCCAAACCCTGCGCACAGCTTCTGTGAATATTAAACTAAATAGTCTTGATTCATAACTTCGTCAACGAGGCCCTGGTGCCGCCTGCCCTGACAGGCGTACTGCCCCCCGGAGCGCAGCGCATTCAGTGTTTGACGCTGATTGCTGCATCCATCATTCAGCTTTCATGGTTGACCGCGGCGGAGCACGGCCCGTCCCAGAAAGAAGGTCGGCAAAGCGTGTGGAGGGGAAACGATGGCGAGGCGCTTATTCTTGTTGGCGGTCATGCTGGCTGCGCTGGCCGAATGCGCGGCGCGTCCGGAGCCGGAGCTACTGGCGCCGGTTGCCCCGCCAGCGCAGCTGTCGCGCCAAGTGCTCATCCACGTGGCCACCAACCGGGAGCCCGATGCCCAGCATCCCGGCAACTTCAACAATATCCACTCGCCCCGGCTGGCCTTTGCCCGCTACAACATCTCGATTCCACCGAATCACAAACCCACGGCCGTCGAGCGGTCCACGTCCAGGCAGGTGGACGCCGCCTCCAGCTTCGCCACGCTGGAGCTCACCCCGTTGTCCGGCGAGGTCTTTACCGACCAGTTTGCCGGAGGCGGCAACGCCACGGACGAGGCCGACGGGCACGTGCTGGTCTTCGTGCACGGCTACAACACGAAATTCTCCGAATCCGTGCTGCGCATGGCGCAGCTCCTGGCCGACAAATCCTTCTTCGGCCAGGCCATCCTCTTTGCTTGGCCTTCGGACGACCGCCTGCCGGGCTACGTGGCGGACAAGGACGCCGCGACTACTCCCGCGACCACCTGGCGCAGCTGTTGACCATGCTGGCCGGCAGCCCCCGCTCCATCGCTCCCGCCCGAGGTGGCAGAGCGGGAAAACAATGAATGGGTGAGGGGCTGGGCGAAGATCGACCCTCCACTCGGTGACGTAGATCTGCGCCCGTATGTCTTTGTCACCCGCGACAAACGTGTTTCGCTTGGCTGGCTCGTGGCGAGCAGCCACCTGGAGAGGCTGGTCGACGTGCTGATGGGGCCGCAAATGGCCGTCAGCGGGGCCGCGCAGGAGGTTGGAAAGCTCACCGGTCCCGATCAGGAAGAAGTGTTCGAAGCAATCAGGGGTCGCATCCTCCAGGAAGACAATTTCGGGACGAAGCCCAAAGGAGTCGATGGCCTTGTGCAGATGGTGAAAACGCACCCGGCGCTTCAGCGACGCCTCCTCACATTCATTCGTGAACTGCCGGCGGACAAATCCGGGGCCTGGGCAGCGTCCAGCTGGGGAAGTTGCTTCTCCGATCCCGGCATGGTTGCTGAATACCGCGCAATCCTAAAGGGATGGAGCGAGCTGGGCGACAACCAGACGCTTCAGAAATCTGCACAAGGGATTCTGAAAATCGAGGGGAGGACGTAAGCAATGGGAACGTCAAAATGCTATGGTGGGCCATCGAATGGCCTTGTACCTCCCTTTGTCGATGACCCGCAGCCCCAACAGCCGCCCCTTGCGCCCCAAATTCCGCCAGAACTGCCGACCTTGCCCGGCGCGCCCGCCTTGCCGGCATCTCGCCCGCAACCGCCACAGGCTCCAGAGACGAATCCTCAAGCCCCGCCGCCACGCCCGGATGCCGCCGGCGCCGGCAATCTGCGAGGGCCTCGCAGTACCTTTTCACGCTTTTGCCGATCTGGCGACCGGAACACCCTCGGACGAGCTCTCTCAGGTTACGTTCGAAAGGGAACTGGCGGCGCACGAAACGCTGCCCATCGGATGTCGTCACCCCGAACAACCGCTGGGGCCATACTCCAGGTCATCCGGGATTTCGAACGTCACGGACCAGCGGAAACGCTGCGCCAACTCAACATTCCTGAGCTCATTGGGCGTCCCGCGGCGGATGTGTTTCTCGCGATTTTCGAGGTTCTCTGTCCTCCTGGTGGTACTGTTGACCAGTCCATCACACGCGAGGCCATGCAGGAGGCCATTGGAGATATGGCCGAGGCGGGCGTGGGGGGCTTTGACACCATCACCCCGGAGCAACTGAAGGATTTCTTCCTTGATTTCGTTGCACGGTCGATTGAGGGACGCGTCATGGCCGACATCGGCGGTCGAGCGATTTCATTCCCCGATGATGTCTCGGCGGTGGAGTATGCGCAAGAACAGCTCCATGACTTTGTCACCGGGGCAACGAGGGGGCAACTGTCGGGACGCCTCGACTCCCTTGATCGGCTGTCGGACCGAGACATAGCGGCCGTCGTTGATGAAATCTATGAGGTGGCGTTCGAACTTGTCGCCGCCGCTGGGGAGGCGCAGGCATGAGACACCATAACATCATTGTTCGGCTCGGGGCAGGCGATACGGAAACAGTTGAGCTGCCAAATGCGGCCATGCACACGACGGAGATTCAGTTCCTCGATGACTCGGGCCTGCGTTTTGGGCTGGGTCAGGTGTTGAGCCAACTCCGGGAGATTGGATTACGGCCTTCCGAGACATCCGTGGATCTCGCGTTGCTTGCTGCCGCCATCACCGCCGCTGACACTCGCATCTCTCGGTCGGCAGATGCGCAGGATGCGTGGACGAGAGAAATCGATCTCCATGTGCCAGTCCAGGCCCCAGACCGATGGATTGCGTTGGCCCCGCTCATAGCCAACATGCTTAAGTTTCTGACAGGGGATCAGTGGAGCGTCCACTTTCGCCCACGCCCATCTGGGATCGGCACACTGGCCACCGCCCCAAGCGTACTCCCCTTGGCAAACCCGACCTCGGTCTGCCTCTTCTCGGGAGGACTCGACAGCTTCATAGGCGCAATCGACCTCCTTGCCGAAAGACAAACCCCAATTCTGGTGAGCCACTACGGGGACAATCTTACTCCTGGATACCAGGAGCATTGTGCACACGTCTTGAGGCAGCACCACCCCAGTAAAACATTGCACCACATCCAAGCCAGGGTCACATTTCCAGCCAACACCGTTGAGGCCGGTGCTGTTGAAAATACTCTACGCGGTCGCTCGTTTCTCTTCTTCGCGCTCGCCTCGCTGACTGCCGATGCCGTCGGCGGCGACATGACCGTATACGTACCCGAGAATGGCCTGATTTCCCTCAACGTGCCGCTTGACCCTTTGCGGCTTGGCGCCCTCAGCACCCGCACGACCCACCCCTATTACATGGCCAGGTTCGGCGAGCTTCTGTATGGGCTTGGCCTCCAGGTTCGCCTTGAGAACCCATATGCTTTTCTCACCAAGGGCCAAATGGCCAGGGCCTGTGCCGACCTTCCGTTCCTTCAAAGAGAAGCCCGGCACACCATGTCCTGCTCATCGCCAGGTAGCCGCAGGTACGATCCAGACCCTGAACAGCGCGCCCCCAAGCACTGCGGTCGCTGTGTGCCTTGCCTGATCCGGCGTGCTGCCATCCTTGAAGCCTGGGGAACTGACGACACTCCCTATCGCATTTCCGACTTGCGGGGGCAAACGCTCAACAGTAAAAAAGCCGAAGGGGAACATATACGCTCCTTCCAGCTCATGTTGTCCAGGCTCTCTCGGAAACCTGGGCGGGCTCGTCTTGACATTCATCGGCCAGGTCCTTTGACGGATCACCCTGACAGACTCGATGCCTACGAAGCCGTCTACGTCGCAGGAATGCAGGAGGTTGGCCGACTGCTAGAAGGTGTGGTAGCGAGACCTCTGTGAACGAACGAACCCTCCAGAAGCCTCACTGGGTTGATTTCCACTGCCACCTCGACCTTTATCGAGACCACGTGGAATTAATTGCAGAATGTGACCAGGAGCGAGTGGCCACGCTTGCTGTCACGACAACGCCGAAGGCGTGGCCTCGGAACCGCGAACTGGCAGCAAACGCCACTCACGTTCGTGTAGCGTTGGGGCTTCACCCGCAACTCGTCGCCGAGCGCGCAAGCGAGGTGGGTCTGTTTGAGCATTACCTGGCAGATGCTCGATACGTGGGTGAGATCGGACTTGATGCTGGCCCGCGATTCTACCGGAGCTTGCCCGACCAAGAACGTGTATTCGAGAGAATCCTCTGCGCCTGTGCGGAACAGGGGGGAAAGATTCTTTCCGTGCATAACATCCGAGC
Source organism: Pseudomonadota bacterium (assembly GCA_018817515.1). Lineage (GTDB taxonomy): Bacteria > Desulfobacterota > Desulfovibrionia > Desulfovibrionales > Desulfovibrionaceae > Humidesulfovibrio. The sequence goes on along the minus strand of JAHIUD010000114.1, from coordinate 12,401 downwards.
TGTCGGGAAGGTGCTCGGCCACATCGAACGCGCGCTGCCAGCAAGCAGGGGGCGGGTTGTCCTGCACTGGTTCACTGGCACTGCAGCAGAGGCCAGACGAGCCGTTGCCCTGGGGTGCTATTTCTCGATCAACAAGGAAATGCTCAACTCCCCAAAGCACCGTCAACTCATCGCCGAGCTGCCAGAGGACCGGCTTCTCACCGAGACTGATGGTCCATTCGTTCTCATTCAAGGAAAGCCAATCCGCCCGCGCGAAGTCGCCGACACCGTTTCGCAGCTTGCCGCCCTTCGAGCAATCCCGATGGAGGGAATGAGGAGGGCCATCCTTGACAACCTCCGTGCGGTAGTCAGCAGCAACGTTAGTTGAGGTCGCGGCGTAGTGGAACCTACCTGTTCAAGGAGAACTGCAGTGTGCTTCGGTTTACGACTGCCGAGTTCAAGGACTTAAGACCCACATGGTTCTGAAAATGGCATGAAGAACACCCCTGGCGCCCCACGATGAGCCGCTCGGAGTGGTCGCAAAATTTGTGAGCTCAATAATATTTCTTCACCCTAAAATTACAGACTTTTTATTAAATCCTCTGAGCGGGGTCCAGGGGCAGCGCCCCTGGCCGCAGGAGGCTCTTCTCTATCAGGACACGGCAGCGTGTGCGGCGTCCTTGGCCAGGGCGAGGGCGGTTTTGACGCGGGTGACGAAGGTTTCCGGCGTATCCTGGGCCTCGGCCTGTGCGACGCCAAGGGTCACGCCGATGCGGGCCCCGTTGCGGAAGCTGTGCCGGGCCACCAGGTCGCTCAATTTCTCGCCGAAGAGTGCGGCCTTGTCGGCTTCGATACCTGCGGCAAGGATGAGGAAACGCCCGCTGCGCCAGCGGAAGATGCAGTCGGCTTTACGGATGTGTTGCTTGAGCAGTTGCGCCAGTTCGTAGAGCAGTTGGTCGCCCGCGTCGTAGCCCAGGCGCTCGTTCACAGCCTTGAAGCCATTGACGTCGACCATGATGCCGCAGAAGCCCGCGCCGTAGCGCTTGAGGCCTTCGAGTTCGCGCACGATCATGTTGTCGAAGGCCATGCGGTTCAGGACCTTGGTCAACTCGTCGTGGTGGCAGTGTTGGTCCAGGGAGTCTTTGAGCCGGGCGATCTCAAGGGCGTTCTCACGCACGGGGCGCAGCAGCCCGGTGTAGACGACCACGGCCTGTGCGGCCAGCAGGGCCACGCCCAGGAGCAAGGCTCCGTAGGTTTCCTTGATGAGTCCGGGAGCGTGCGTGGGGTGGTCGGCCAGGAGCTGATAGGCCACGAAGAATTCGGACAAGAGTACCCCGAAGATGGCCGCCAGTGTTGCGGAGTAGATCAGGGCGGTGAGCCTGCCGGGTGTCGTGCGCGTTTGGGGCGCTGTGGATTGTTCAGCCATTGCCTCCCCTTGAGCCTGGTCAGGGTTGTGTCTGGTAGCGCAGCTCGCCCAGGGCCTCGCGCATGCGCAGGTCGATGAAGAAGTTGCTCCAGGTCCAGCCGTAGCGGTCGCCCATCTGGCGGCCCGGCCCGTAGAGATCGATGAGGTGGTCCTTGATGAGGAAGAAGTTTTCCTGGCCCACGAAGACGATGCCCACACCCGTGAGCTTGCCCTTGGGGAAGTAGTAGGCCACGGAGCGGATCTCGGCCTGGCCCAGGCGCAGCAGTTCATCCGGGCGGAAATAGGTGCCGGCCAGGGTCACGGGTTTGGTCACGGGCAGCAGCCCGGCCTGGCGCGACAGCTCCGCCCCCCAGGGCAGGCCTCGGAAGTCCGCAGGCGCTGATTTCTGGGCGAAGGTCAGGTCGGGCCGCGCGGGCCGGGGTCTGGCGGCTGGCCGCTTGATGAAGGCGGGCGGGGTGTCGATGTTGAGCGGGGGCTGTGCCCCGGCCGGGGGCTCGGGGATGGCGGATGCGGGTTCCGGGAGCACGGGCAGGCTCAGGTCGGTCTGGCCGGGCTGCGTTGCAGCGGCGGCGGGCTCACCCGCGAGACAGGTCGCAGCGAGGAACAGGACAAGGCATGCCGTCGCGGCAGGGACGGCCAAAGCACAGCGCATGGAGCCTCCGGGGAAAAGTGTGTATCTGTCCTGAACCTTGGCCCGACTGGGCGGGGAAATCAAGGCCTGACGACACCTTTTTTTCGGGGGGCCCACACGCGGCTCAGACTTCAGAGGTACAAGGTTTCTGCCCCGGCGCAGGCCTGGGCGGCCTCGCAGGTTTCCATGACCAGACGGCCCAGGCGCAGCAGCCTGCGCCCGGAGCTGATGTCCTCCAGCAGGCGCTTCTCGCGCGCAAGACACAGGGCCAGGCGGTAGGGCCGGGCGTGGAAGGGGTCAGTGGCCTCGTAGACCCGGTACACTTCGGTGGGCAGATTATGCTGAGGCTGGGGCTCGACCAGGGCGTTCATGGCGTTCTCCTTGCTGCTGGCAGTCAAGCAACTTCCGTGCCCAGACAACGATTCTCTGACACTGCGGCAGGTTGTGTTTTTGCCTCGGCGCGGCAGCGGGCGCAACGCGCAAAAAAAGGCCCCCGGACTGTTCCAGGGGCCTTTCAGGTGCGGGTATTGCGGGCTATCAGGCCTGCGGGGCCAGGCTCTGGATGACCCAGATGACGCGGCCAATGGTGCGGGTGGCCATTTCGGCGGCGGGCACATGCAGGTCGGCGTGGCCCTTGTCCTCGGCCTTGAGCACGAACTGGCCGTCCTGATAGTAGACGCGGCGGATGAGCAGCCCCTGGTGGGGGAAGTGCACGGCGCAAAGGTCGCCGTCAGGGTGCTGGCGCTGGTCCATGTCGACGCCGACAAAGGCGCCGCGCAGGACAATGGGCTCCATGCCTGCGGAGTCCACACGCAACACCTGCAGGTTCGGCCGGAAAAAGGTCTCGGGGATGGTCAAGTCCTCAACGGGCATGGCCTGCCAGGCGGCGGGATCGGCGCCGGTACCGGCCATGGAGGAAACCGGGACTACACGGCCGCGGGCATGGTTGCGGCCATACGCGGCCGGCGCCTCGCGCAAGAGGTTCTCTGCGCTGACGTGGCCCTTGATTGCGTTCAGATATACAGGCTCATGACCATCGGACAGCCAGTTGGGGTTCAGCCCGTGGCTGCGGTATAGCTTGAGGAACCAATCAGACGGAACGGAACAGCGCCGTTTGGCATCGGATATACTGGACTGTCGGACCTCAAGGACGTCTGCGAGCTGAACCTGGGTCCGTGCACCAGTGGCTTTTTTGATGCGATCCATGGCTTCCTCGAACCACTGTTCAAGGCGCTCATCGCATTTCTTCTTAAGTTTTGCCACCGTCAAACCTCCATATTGTTCTATCTATATCGCTTAACATAAACTCGATTTACTGCACCATCATGTCATTGCAGACATACGGACATAATGATAATTACAATCCTTCACTGCCGTCAAGCACAAACGGACACAGGATCCGATTGTCTGGGGATGTTGCTGCAACGGTTCAGATGCTAATTCGTGCACAGGACAGTAGTTTCTAACGAGTTAAATGATGTATACCTTTCGGCTGCCCTGTCAATACGTGGTATACAAAATTAAGTAGGGCCATTGTGCAGTATGCTTCACCTGACAGGGATGCCTACAACTCCTTTGCATGGGCAATTTCCTGAAAATGCTGAGAGATGCGTGGCCTCCCCACGTCCCAAAGACTCGGCGGCTTCCCTCCCGACAAGTGTTGTGCTATGACTTGCGTCGTACATCAACAACCGCGCAGGCCCGCAAAGCGGCGCCGCGAAAACCGCCCCGACGCCAGCACACGGGCTCAGCAGGTTTAGAGAAGCATGGAGCAGAACAGCTCGCGCGTTTTCCGCGCTTATGATATTCGCGGCATCGTGGGCCAGGATTTCGACGCCGATTGGGTCGAGGACCTGGGTCGCGCCTGCGGGGCCTATTTCCTGGCGCGCGGATCGCGCCGCGCCGTGGTCGGCCGCGACTGCCGCCTGACTTCCCCCGGCTTCGAGAAGCGCCTTGTGGCTGGCCTGACCAGCACCGGCGTGGACGTCCTGTTCCTGGGCATGGTGCCCACCCCGGTCTGTTACTTCGCCATCCGGCACCTGAGCTACGATGCCGGGGTGATGATCACCGCCAGCCACAACCCTTCGCAATACAACGGCTTCAAGATCTGGGCTGGCAAGAGCACCATCCACTCCGGCGAGATCCAGGAGGTAGCCCGCCTGCTGGCCGCGCGGCAATTCCCCACGGGCCAGGGCCTGGCCACGGCGCACGACATTGAGCCCAGCTATCTCGACACCCTGAACGGCCTGGCCAAGGTCGCACGCCGCGTCAAGGTGGTCCTCGACGGCGGCAACGGCGCCGCCGGCCTGGTCACCAAGGCGCTGCTGGAACGCGCCGGGGCTGAGGTCATCCCGCTGTTCTGCGAGCCCGATGGCCGCTTCCCAAACCACCACCCGGACCCGGTGGAGGAAAAGAACCTCGTCGCGCTCAAGGCCAAGGTGTTGGAGACCGGCGCCGAGCTCGGCATCGGGCTCGACGGCGACGGCGACCGCATCGGCGCCATCGACGAGAACGCCCGCGTCATCCACGGCGACAGGCTGCTGGCCATCTTCGCCCGCCAGGTGCTGGATGCCAAGCCGGGCAGCGCCATCATCGGCGATGTGAAGTGCTCGCACCTGCTGTTTTCCGACATCGCCAAACACGGCGGCAGGCCCATCATGTCCGCCACCGGCCACTCCCTCATAAAGGACCGCCTGCTCAAGGAAAACGCCGCCCTGGCGGGCGAAATGAGCGGCCACATGTTCTTCGCCGACCGCTACTTCGGCTTCGATGACGCATCCTACGCCGCCCTGCGCCTCGTGGAAATCGTCTCCCAGGCCGCTGGCCCGCTCTCCACGCTCCTGGCCGACTGGCCCAAGACCTTTGTCACCCCGGAGCTGCACGTGGACTGCGCCGAGCACGCCAAGTTCCAGGTGGCCGAACGCGCGCGCACTGAATTCGCAAAGGATTACACGCTTGAAGGCGACGACGGCGCGCGGCTCGTGTTCCCCGATGGCTGGGCCCTGGTGCGCGCCTCCAATACCTCGCCCTCCCTGGTGCTGCGCTTCGAGGCCGAGAGCGAAACCCGACTGGCTGAAATGCGCAAACTCGTGGAAGAACCACTGGCCCAGTGGATCAAGGAACTGGACGGATAGAGAATACAAGCCTCCGGCGGCCAGGAGCTTCGCCCCTGGACCCCGCCAAAGGGCCTGAGGCCCTTTGGAATCCCCCTTTGGCTGCGAACTCCGCAGCCAAAAAATGAGAGGGTCTGGGGGGGAAGCATTCCCCCCAGCTAGGGTCAAGGGGCAGCGCCCCTTGCAGCCTGAGGCATACAAAGCGAGCACCATGACGCGAAAACGACTGTTGTACATCGCCCTTGCACTGTTGCTCGCCGCTGGCGGCGCGTATTACTACAAGAAGGGCCGCTCCACGGGCGCGACCAGGGTGCTGGCCACGGCCACGGTTGAACGTGGTCAGGTCCGGCGCGTGCTGGAGGCCACGGGCATCATCAAGGCCCAGGTGGGCGCCAGCGTGAAGATCGGCGCGCGCGCCACGGGCACCATTTCGCGCATCCACCTGCGCGTGGGCGACAAGGTGAAAAAGGGCCAGCTCGTGGCCGAGATCGACGCGCGCGAGCTTGTGGCCCAGCGCCAGGAGGCCGCCGCCCGTTTGCGCGTGGCCGAGGCCAAGGCCCAGTATGCGGGCCAGACCCTGCCGCGCAACGAGGCCCTGACCAGCCAGGGCATGCAGGCCCAGAGCATCCTCGACGAGACGCGCCAGAACTACAAGGTCGCCCGGGCCGACGCCGCAGCCGCCCGCGCCGCCCTGGCCACGCTGGACGTGCGCCTGTCCTACACCCGCATCGTCAGCCCCATCGACGGCGTGGTCTCGCTGATTTCCGCCCAGGAAGGCGAAACCATCGTGGCCGGGTTGCAGGTGGCCAACCTCGTCACCGTGCTGGACCCCTCGCGCCTGGAGATGTGGATCTACGTGGACGAGACCGACGTGGGCCGGGTCAAGACCGGCCTGCCGGTGGAGTTCCGCGTGGACTCCCAGCCGGGCAAGACCTTCCAGGGCACACTGGACCGCGTGTATCCGGAGCCCGAGATCCGCGACAACATCGTCTACTACAAGGCGCTGGTCACCGTGAACCGCGAGCAGGCCCTGCTCTTGCGCCCCGAGATGACCACCCAGTGCAGCGTGGTGGTGGACACCCGCGAGAACGTGCTCACCGTACCCAACCAGGCCCTCAAGTGGGTGGGCGGGCAGCAGACGGTGTTCGTGGTGGACAAGTCCGCGCCAGGCGGTGTGCGCGCGGTGGCGCCCAAGCTCGGCCTGCCGGGCCTGGAGCAGAGCGAGGTGCTGGAAGGCCTGGCCGAGGGCGACGTGGTGGCCACGCAGATCGTGCTCTCCGGCAACGAGAAGCCCGCCGAGACCGCGCCCGTGGCCGGAAGCGCGGCCAAGCCGGTCAGGCCCGGCAAGAAGGCGCAATGACCGCGCCGGGCGCTACGCCTGAAGCCGCCGGGCCCGCCACCGGACTCGACACCGGGCCCGACATCATCGAGCTCACAGGCATCCGCAAAGTCTTCCGGCAGGTGCTGGCCCCGCAGGAGCGGCGCGGCATCGTCGCCCGGCTGTTCGCGCGCGGGGACGCCGCGCCCAAAGCCACGACCAGCGGCATGACCGATGGAGCGGCTGACGGCGCACCAGATGGCCCGCCAGATGGCCCAACAGGTGGCCCGACAGGTGGCGTCGAAGTCCTCTCGAACATCACCCTGAACATCAAGCGCGGCGAGTTCGTGGCCCTGCAAGGCACCTCGGGCTCGGGCAAGAGCACGCTTCTGCACCTGCTGGGCCTGCTCGACCGGCCCACCTCCGGCACCTACCGGCTCCTCGGGCGCGACGTGTCCGATCTGGACGACGACGAGCTCTCCCGCCTGCGCAACACCACCCTGGGCTTCGTGTTCCAGAGCTTCTACCTGGTGCCCTACGCCACGGCCCTGGAGAACGTGCTGCTGCCGGGCATGTACTCCGGCCTGCCCCAGGCCGAGCTGCGCCTGCGGGCGCTTTCGCTGCTGGACCGCGTGGGCCTGGCCGACCGCGTGCACTTCAAGCCCGCCAACCTCTCCGGCGGCCAGCAGCAGCGCGTGGCCATGGCCCGGGCCCTGCTGAACCAGCCAGCGCTGATCCTGGCCGACGAGCCCACGGGCCAGCTCGACTCCGCTACCAGCCAGGAGATCATGCGCCTGTTTGCCCAGGTCAACGAGACCGGCACGAGCATCGTGCTCGTCACCCACGACGAGGCCGTGGCAGGCAAGGCCGGGCGCGTCATCCGCCTGGCCGATGGCCACATCATCGCCGACTCCGGCTCCTAGCCGCCGGACTTTTGCCCGCGTATTTACCCGGCCCATTTGACATGGGCTGGCCAGGCGCATACTGCCCGGACATGCCCACCCGCTTCGCCCACCCGCAGCCCCCGCGCACCAGCGCCGCCCACGCGCGCGCCAAGGTCTTCCCTGTGTTCCTGCCCCTGGCCGGATGCCCCGGCCGCTGCATCTACTGCGACCAGCACGCCCAGACCGGCCAGGCCCCGGAGCCGCCGGACGCCGTGCTGGCGCGCGCGCGCGCGGAGCTTCTGGCCCGGCCCGACACCGCAGGTCCGGTGGAGCTGGCCTTTTACGGCGGCACCTTCACCGCCCTGCCCGAGAGCGTGCAACACCGCCTGCTCGATTTCGCGACGCAGATGCGGGCCCTGGGCCGCGTGGGGCGCGTGCGCTGCTCGACCAGGCCCGACGCCCTGACTCCGGCGCTGCTCGTCGACCTGCGCGAGCGTGGCCTGGACCTGGTGGAGCTGGGCGTGCAGAGCTTTCAGGACGCGGCCCTGGCCGCCAGTCGCCGCGGCTACGACGGGTCCCTGGCCCGCGCAGCCTGCCGCATGGTGGCCCAGGCGTCCTTGGGCCTGGGCATCCAGCTCTTGCCCGGCCTGCCCGGTCACAAGCCGGAGGACTTCGCCCGCGACATCGCGGCCGTTGCACAGCTCAAGCCCGAACTCGTGCGGCTGTACCCCTGTCTGGTGCTCGATGGCACGCAGCTGGCCGACCTCTGGCGGGCCGGGGAGTTCTTGCCCTGGCCCCTTGCCCAGACCGTCGACGCCCTGGCCGAGGCCCTGCGCAGCCTCTGGTCAGCAGGGGTGCCCACGGCGCGCATCGGCCTGGCCGAGCAGGCCGGGCTGGCCATCCTGGCCGGGCCCAGGCATCCGGCCCTGGGGCAGATGGCCCGGGCCAAGGCGCTTCTGCTGCACGTACGCGACCAGCTAGCCCCCCTGGCCCGGCCACCGCGTGTGCTGTTCGTGCCGCGCCGCTGGCAGGGCGAGGTGCTGGGCCAGGGCAACGCGCTCAGGGCGGAATATGGCGCTCTCGGGCTCACGGTGGAAGTCTGGGACGAGGCGGAGTTCGGGCTGGCGTAAGGGAGCAGGCTCAGGGGCCGCAACGAATTCTTGGCAACGGCGCGGGATTTGGGCAATGCCTGCCCGGACGCCTCAAGCAAGGTGGGAGTGGACACCATGGCAGCGACAGAACAGGAGCCCGTCTCGCAATTTCTCCACGTGGGTAGCGGACCGAAGAACCCCAAGAAGATCCCCGCCGCCTTCCAGGGCCCCCAGTGGCGAGAGGTGCGCCTGGACATCGACCCCAAGGTCGCGCCGGACATCGTCGGCGACATCAAGGCCATGCCCGCGGCGGAAACGGCCCGCTTCGACGCGCTCTATTCGTCCCACAACCTGGAGCACCTGTACCCGCACGAGGTGCCCCTCGCCCTAGCGGAGTTCCTCCGGGTCCTCAAGCCCGGCGGCCTGGCGCTGGTCACCTGCCCGGACCTCCAGGCCGTGGCGGCGCACATCGCCCAGGGCAACCTCACGCAGCCCATCTACACCTCCCCGGCGGGGCCCATTGCCCCCGTCGACATCCTGTTCGGGCACCGTGCGTCCCTGGCGCGCGGCAACCTGTACATGGCGCACCGCACGGGCTTCATCACCGGTTCCTTGGGCCAGGCCATGGCCGAGGCCGGGTTTGTGGACATCAAGGTTACGCGGCGCGGCGCCCCGCATTTCGACCTCTGGGCGCAGGGGTACCGGCCTGCCGGGGGCGCGTAGGGCGGGGGTGGATTCCGTTGGCAAGGCGCCCGGTGAGCGACGCCTTGGCTCATCTCTTCCGTTGACCCACACCCCACCCATGATTTAGTGTAGGAGTTGACGGCGGACACCCTGCGCTTTCTGAGAGGAGCGGGGGCTCGCCCCGTTCATACCCTCCCGCGCCAGGCGCGGTACTTTTTTGGAGGCCCACCGGATGTCCAGCCAGTCGAGCTATGAGTTCTACGGTCCTGACCTGTCCAAAATGCCCCCCCTGCGCGCCCTCGCCGAAACCCTGGTCCTCGATCCCCGCGTGCGCCTGGTCAACGCGGCCGAGGCCTACGAGCTGGCCATGGCCCAGCACGACGTGGCCGTCACCGACATGCCCGTCTACCCCCCGGCCGCCAAGCGCCTGGGCCTGCCCAAGGGCGCCAAGGTGCTGAACCATTGCCACGGCCGCATCGTGGGCCGCTCGGCCAACGCCCGGCGTTTCTACAACGCGCTGACCCTGGGCGAGCAGCAGAAGGTCCTGGGCGACATCCGCGAGGCCATGTTCGACTTCCAGAAGCGCCCGCTCATCAAGGCCCACGCCATCCTCGGCCTGGACCGCGACCTGATGATCCGGGCCACCCTGGTGTCCGGGGCGGACGACGCCGTCAACGTGTTCAACTGGCTCTCCAACTTCACGCCCTTTGACGAGCTGGCCAAGCTGTACGCACAAAGCCCCAAGCTGCCCATCCAGGACATCCTGATCATCGGCGACAACCTGTGGAGCAATCCGGACCCGTTCTACAACAACCACGGCGGCCCGCAGCTGGCCCTGGTGGACGAGACCGCCAACGTCATCTTCAACCTCGGCATGCGCTACTTCGGTGAACGCAAGAAGGGCACCCTCACCCTGGCCTGGACCTCCGGCATGCGCCTGGGCATGGCCGCCTGCCACGGCGGCATCAAGGAGATCGACTTTTCCGGCTGCGCCGACAACGCCGCCAGGGCCGTGGGCAAGCGCTCCATCGCCTTCTTCGGACTCTCCGGCACGGGCAAGAGCTCGCACACCAACAGCGCGGACAACGGCGGCACCCTGCCAAAGGGCTTCAAGAAGGTCGTACTGCACGATGACGCCTTCCAGATCGACTGCGAGGAGAAGGTCTGCCGCGTGTGGGAGCCCACGCTGTTCGACAAGACCGACTCGCGCCCGCTGGGGCACGACGACTGGCGCTACATCATTTCCGTCATGAACCACGGCCTCATCGAGGTGGACGGAAAGGTTCTGCCCCTTGGCCAGGACCTGCGCAACTCCAACGGCCGCGCCCTGTTCGACCGCGACCTCTTGGGCGCGTACGTGAACCGCTGCGGCTTCCCGGACGTCATCTGCTGGCTGATGAAGGACTCCTGCCTGCCGCCCTTGATGCGCTTCGACGATCCGTCCCTGGCCGTGGCCATGGGCGCCAGCCTCATGACCCGGCGCAACCGGGCCGAGAACGTGCCCGAGGAGGAACTGCAGAAGCTGGTTTTCGTGCCCTACGCCAACCCCTTCCGGGTGTACGAGCTGTGGCGCGATGTGCAGGCCTTCACCAAGGTCTTCCACCAGGGCGCGATTGGCTACTGCTTCAACTCCAGCGGCTTCTGGAAGTCCTCGGATGTGGACCTGCGGGCCATCCCGCTCAAGACCTCGCTGACGCTGCAGACGGCGCTTCTGCTGGACAAGCTGACCTGGGAGAAGCTGGACCTCCTGCCCGGCGCGCAGATACCCACGCGCGAGAGCGTGGAGGCCATCCTGCCCGGCTACTACGACACGTACCACCCGGAAAACGTGGAGAACCGCGCGGCCTACCTGGCCACGCTGAAGAACCGCTTCCGCCAGCGCACCATGTTCCTGCAATCCAGCGACCTGCACGACAAGCCCGGGCTTTTGCTCTCGCTCATCAACTCGCTGCGCGTGAACAACGGCGAGGACGACTAGGCGAGACCGGGCAGCCTGCCCCCTGACGCGTAAACGACAACGGGCACAACGACACCGGGCGGCCTCTCCCCTCTCTTGCTGAGGGATTGGAGGGGCCGCCCGGTTCGTTTTTTGGGAGGGAGCTAGGCGGCGGAGCGCAGGACTGTGAGCCCGTGGGAGCCTACGCCCTCGGCTTCGGCCTCGGAGTCTGCCTCGCCCGCGTCCAGGCGAATCTCGTCCACGATGCCCGAGAGGTTATGGGCCTGCTGGGCCAGCTCGCTCACGGCCCGGGCGCTCTCCTCCATGACCCGGCTGGTCTCCTCGCTGATGCGCCGCATGTCCTCCACGGACTGGCTCACCGCACGCCCGGACTCGGCCTGGCTGCGCGCGTCCCCGGCGATGGCCCGCACCTCGCCCGCTGCGCGGGAGGCCAGGTCCACGATCTCCGCCAAGGCCCCGGCAGAGGCCTTGGCCTGCACCGTGGCCTCGTCCACGGCCTTGCCCGCCAGCTCCACCTGCTCCAGGCTGCCGCCGGTCTCCTGCTGGATGCCCCGGATGGCCGCGTCCACCTGCTTGGTGGCGGCCTGGGTCTTTTCCGCCAGCTTGCGGACTTCATCCGCGACAACTGCGAACCCGCGCCCTGCGTCACCTGCGCGCGCAGCCTCAATGGCGGCGTTCAAGGCCAGCAGGTTGGTCTGGTCGGCGATGTCGTCGATGACCGAGATGATGCGGCCGATGTCCTCGCTGCGGGCGCGCAAGGCGTCCATGCTGTCGTGCAGGACCTTGGCGCGCTGCTGCACGGCGGCCACGTCGCGGGTGACGAGCTCCACGGCCTCGGCGCCGGACAGGGCCTTGGTCCGGGCGGCGTCGGCGGTATTGGCGGCGCTGGCGGCCCCGGCGTCCGTGCCGGCCACGGAGGCGATGAGCCGCTCCATGTCCGCCGCGGTGCGCATGGACAGGCGCGACTGCTCCTCGGCCCCGCGCGCGCTCTGCTCCACCTGTGCGGCCAGCTCCTGGGAGGCCGAGCCCAGGCGCTCCACCACCTGGCCCATGCGTGAGGCCGCCTGGCGCATGCCCTCGCGACGCGAAAGCTCGGCACGCAGGCCCGCCTGCCGGGCCTCTTCCACGGCCAGACGCGCATGCTCGGCCTCAGCCGCTGCCTCTTGGCCACGCTCCTCGGCCAGGGCGATCTCTTTTTGCAGCTCCAGCACCATGATCCGCAGGGCGTCGGCCATTTTGCCTATCTCGTCGCGGCGCTTGACCGTGAGTTCGGCGGCGAAGTCGCCAGCGGCCACGCGCTGGGCAAAGTCCAGGGTCT
>JAHIUD010000034.1 GCA_018817515.1 Pseudomonadota bacterium | reverse complement strand
ACCTAACGGCTGCCGCTGGTATCCCCATAGCGCCGAACGGGCTGTTTCAGGAGGAACCTGAAACAGCCCGTTCGGCTTTCTTTGGGGAAGTCACGGGAGAGCGACTTTCTGTAGGTCTTTGTTTCGCTTCAAAAAAAGGCCCACCGTGTACGGATTTTCGAGGGTCCCCCCTCGAAAATCCGTACACATTGCCAGGGCCAGCCCAGCCAACGCCTCTGCCCGCGCCACCCCCGGCCCAGGCCAATGGGGGGGCCGGGGGCCTCAGGCCCCAGGCCGCCGGAGGCATCCCGGGCTCTCCTCCCCGTCCGCCCTTGCCCTCTGCGGCGACCTCTGGCAGTATGCGCGGCACTGCGGCCCGCACCGGGCCTCGGTTAATTTCCTGGAGCCGCCATGATTGATCTTGTGAAGCACACGCCAGAGACCGACAGCGCGGGCAGCGCGCGCCAGAAGGCCGTGGACACGGGCATGGCGCTGACGCTTTTGTGCCTCATCGCCGCATTGGTGACGCACAAGCCCGGCTGGGTGGTTTCGGCCACGACCCTGCTTGTGGTGAACATGACCGCGCCCAAGCTTTTCGCCCCGGCGGCGAAGCTTTGGTTCGGCCTGTCCGCCGTGCTTGGCGCGGTGATGTCGCGCGTCATTTTGACCTTGGTGTTTTTTCTGGTGCTCACGCCCATGGGCTTGCTGCGTCGGGCCATGGGCAAGGACACCCTCAAGCTGGCGGCTTTCAAGCAAGGCACGGACTCGGTTTTTGTCGTCCGCACCGAGCGTTTCACCCCGGCTGACCTGAAGACCCCCTTCTAGGAGCGAAACATGGATTTTCTTCGTGATCTCTGGGACTTTCTGAAAGTCCGCAAAAAGTTCTGGCTGGCGCCGATCATTCTGGTGCTGCTGCTTTTCGGTGCGCTCATCGTGCTCACCTCGGGCTCGGCCATCGCGCCCTTCATCTACACGCTGTTTTAGGGGCAACGCATGGGGCGTCTCAACCATCGGGCGATTCTGGGCTTAAGCGCCTACTATCACGACTCCGCAGCGGTGCTGCTGGTGGACGGGCGTATAGTCGCTGCGGCTCAGGAGGAGCGCTTTACGCGCATCAAACATGACGCGGCCTTTCCGCACCATGCCGCCCGCTTCTGCCTGGCCGAGGCCGGGTTGACCCCGGCCGACCTTGAGGGCGTGGCCTTTTACGACAAACCCTACCTCAAGTTCGAGCGCCTGCTTGAGACCTACCACGCCTTTGCTCCGCGCGGCCTGCGCAGCTTCCTGGCGGCCATGCCCGTGTGGGTGCGCGAGAAGCTGTTCATGCGCAAGATGCTGAAAGACGAGCTGGCCAAGCTCGGCCCGGGCAAACCGCAAATATTCTTCCCGGAGCATCACCTGTCGCACGCGGCCAGCGCGTTCTATCCCTCGCCCTATGACGAGGCCGCGGTGCTGACCATCGACGGCGTGGGCGAGTGGGCCACCACCACCATCGGCCTGGGCGCGGGCAAGGATCTCTCCATCCTGCGTGAGCTGCACTTCCCGCATTCCCTCGGCCTGCTTTACTCCGCGCTCACAGCCTGGTGTGGCTTCAAGGTCAACTCCGGCGAATACAAGCTCATGGGCCTGGCGCCGTATGGCATCGAGGACTCGGAGCGCGTGGCGCGCTACCGCCAGGTGATCCTGGACAAGATGGTGGACCTGCGGCCCGACGGTTCGCTGCTTTTGAACATGGACTATTTCGAGTACGCCACCGGGCTGACCATGTGCAACGCCGCCCGCTTCACAGAGGCCTTGGGCCTGCCGCAACGCGCCGGCGAATCCGAGATCACCCAGGAGTACATGGACCTGGCGCTCGCCATCCAGCAGATCACCGAGGAAGCGGTCTTCCGCATGGCCGAGACCGCCCGCGAACTCACCGGCGCAAAGAACCTGGTCATGGCCGGGGGCGTGGCGCTCAACTGCGTGGCCAACGGCAAGCTGCTCAAGCGCGGCACCTTCGAGAACATCTGGATCCAGCCCGCAGCGGGCGACGCCGGAGGCGCGCTGGGCGCGGCCCTGGCGGCCTGGCACATCGGCCTGGAGCAGCCGCGCACGGCACATGCCGGCGAGCCCGGTGGCGACATGATGCAGGGCGCGTATCTTGGCCCGGTGTTCTCCACGGGCGAGATCGAGCGCACCTGCCGCCGCTTCAATGCTCCCGCCAAGAAGTACGACGACTTTCAGGCGCTGTGCTCCGAGGTGGCCGGGATGCTGGCCACGGGCAAGGCCGTGGGCTGGTTCCAAGGCCGCATGGAGTATGGCCCGCGCGCCCTTGGCGGCCGGAGCATCCTGGGCGACCCGCGCGACCCGGCCATGCAGAAGAAGCTGAACCTCAAGATCAAGTACCGCGAGGGCTTCCGGCCCTTCGCACCCTCGGTTTTGGAAGAGCACGCGAGCGAATGCTTTGACCTCGACCGTCCCTCGCCCTACATGCTGCTCGTGGCTCCGGTGGCCGACAGCCGCCGCAAGGCCCTGCCGCCCGACTACTGGGCCCGGCCCATGTACGACCGCCTGTACGTCGAGCGCTCGGACCTGCCCGCCATCACTCACGTGGACTTCTCCGCGCGAATCCAGAGCGTCTCCAAGGCCACCAACCCGCGCTACTGGCAGCTCATCGACACCTTCCGGCGTGAGCAGGGCTGCCCCGTGGTGGTCAACACGAGCTTCAACGTGCGCGGCGAACCCATCGTCTGTACGCCAGCCGATGCCTACGCCTGCTTCATGCGCACTGAAATGGACGCGCTGGTCCTGGGCGACTGGCTGCTCGTCAAGGAAGGACAGCCCCAGTGGACCGAAACCGGCGACTGGCGCACGAAGTTCGAACTGGACTAGAAAGAGAATATGCCTCCGGCGGCCAGGCCGGAGCAGAATATGCCTCCGGCGGCCGGGGGGAATGATTCCCCCCGAACCCCCTCATTTGTTCGCCGCGAACTCTGCGGCGGAAGCCGCAGAGTTCGCGGCCAAATGGGGATTCCAAAGGGCCTCAGGTCCTTTGGCGGGGTCCAGGGGCAGCGCCCCTGGGGGCAACAAACACTTTGGAGTTTGCATGCGTCTGTACAATACTTTGGGCCGCGCCAAGCAGGAGTTCATTCCGCAGCGTGGCAACGATGTCTCCATGTATGTCTGCGGCATCACCGCTTATGACCTGTGCCATGTGGGCCATGCCCGCAGCGCGGTGGTCTTTGACGTGCTCGTGCGCTACCTGCGTTTCAAGGGGTACAACCTGACCTTTGTGCGCAACTTCACCGACGTGGACGACAAGATCATCAAGCGCGCCAATGAGGTGGGCATCTCATCCCAGGAGCTGGCGGAGAAGTACATCGCCGAGTTCTACGTGGACATGGACGCGCTCGGTGTCCTGCGCGCTGACGTGGAGCCCAAGTGCACCGAGCACATTGCCGAGATGATCACCCTGACCCAGGGGCTCATCGAGAAGGGCCACGCCTACGCGACCCTGTCTGGCGACGTGTACTTCAAGGTGCGCAGCTTCGAGGGCTACGGCAAGTTGTCGGGCCGCAACATCGAGGACCTGATGAGCGGCGCGCGGGTCGAGCCCGGCGAAGAAAAGGCCGACCCCCTGGACTTTGCCCTGTGGAAGGCGGCCAAGCCCGGCGAGCCCTTCTGGGAAAGCCCCTGGGGCAAGGGACGCCCCGGCTGGCACCTTGAGTGCAGCGCCATGAGCGAGAAGTACATGCCCCTGCCGCTGGACATCCATGGCGGCGGCCAGGATCTCTCCTTCCCGCACCACGAGAACGAGATCGCCCAGAGCGAGGCCGCCACAGGCAAGGAGTTCGCCAAGTTCTGGGTGCACAACGGCTTTGTGCAGATCAACTCGGAGAAGATGTCCAAGTCTCTCGGCAACTTCTTCACCATCCGCGACATCCTGGCCAAGTTCCTGCCCGAGACCCTGCGCTATTTCCTGCTGTCCATGCACTACCGCAGCCCGCTTGATTTCTCCTTCGACGCGTTGGAGGAGGCCGAAAAGGGCGTGCGCCGCATCTACACGGCCCTTGGGCAGGCGCGCGAGGCCGTGGCCGGGACCAAATGGTCGGGGAGCCCGCTGCCGCAGGAGCTGCTCGACGAGCTTTCCGGTTACGAGCAGGGCTTTGAGGCCGCCTTTGAGGACGACCTGAACACGGCCGGGGCGCTGGGCCATCTGTTCGGCATGGTGCGCCTGGCCGGGCGCATCCTGGAGGACAAGACCCTGCGCAAGGCCGCGGCTGGCAAGGCCGCCCTGGAGCGCATCCTGGCCGGCGTGGACAAGTGGTCCGGGGTGCTCGGCGTGTTCGGGCGCGAGCCTGCGGAGCTTTTGGCCGAACTCAAGGCCTGCCGGGCGGCGCGCAAGGGCATCGACGCCGCGACGGTCGAGGCGCTGCTGGCCAAGCGCCTGGCGGCGCGGGCGGCCAAGGACTTCGCCGCGTCAGACGCCATCAGGGATGAGCTGACGGCCCTGCAGGTGGAGGTCAAGGACACTCCCGCCGGGCAGATCTGGGACGTGCTGTAAAGACAGCGTCGAATCTCGTCTCTTGTCCAAATCTTCGTAGTCGCGTGGGCCAGCCTATGGAAACAGGCGCTGGCGCAGGGTGCTACGTATTCCCCTCACCCCTTCCCTTTCCTGGCAAGGGGGGGTATGGAGCAAGTCAGACATCCCTCACCCATTTACGGAGGTCAGCCATGCTTGAGCGTCCCGAAGCCGTCACCATGCGCGGCAATCCTCTCACCCTGCTGGGCCCGGAATTAACGGTGGGCGCCCCGGCCCCGGACTTCTCCCTGGTCACCAACGACATGGAGCTGGTCAGCCTTGCTGACTACAAGGACATGGCCCTGGCCCTGGTCAGCGTGCCTTCCATCGACACGCCTGTGTGCGCGGTGGAGACCCGCCGCTTCAATGCCGAGGCCGCCAAACTCGACGCCAACGTGCGCATCCTGACCATCAGCATGGATCTGCCCTTTGCCCAAAAGCGCTGGTGCGGGGCCATGGGCATCGACAAGGTGGTCACCCTCTCGGACCATCGCGAGGCCTCCTTCGGCCTGAACTACGGCGTGCTCATCAAGGAGCTGCGACTGCTGGCCCGGGCGGTGTTCGTGGTCGACCGCGCAGGCATCCTGACCTATGTGGAACTGGTGCGCGAGATCGCGGACGAGCCCTACTACGCCGGAGTGCTGGGAGCTTTGGCCAGGGCCGCAGGGTAGTTGGCGGGAGCGCTGGCCATGCGTATCCTCATTGTCGACGACGAGCGGGCCGCTCTTGCGAGTCTGACCAAGATGCTTGAGCCTCTGGGCGAGGTGGTGGCCACCGAGAGCGGGCAGGAGTCCTTGGACGCCTTCGCGCGCGCCCTGGCCGAGGGCAAGCCCTTCAATCTGGTCAGCATGGACATCGTCATGCCCGGCCTGGACGGCCAAGCCACGCTCCAGGCCATGCGCGACCTGGAGAAGCGGCACGCCGTTCCCCCCGGCCAGGAGGCCAAGGTCATGATGGTCACCGGCCTGGGCGATGCGGGTAACGTGACCCGGGCCTTCTTCAAGGGCCAGGCTGACGGCTACATCACCAAACCGTTGCAGAAGGCCGCCCTGTTGAAGACCTTGCGTGGAATGGGGATCGCCATCGGCTAGGACGAGGGGGCGCCGCGCTGGCGCAAGCCGTGAAAAGATGAGGCCGGACGCTTGGTGCGCCCGGCCTTTCTCTTTTCTCTCCCGCAGAGCCTGGTCCGCTAGACTCCGGTCTTCATGTCTTCGATGAGTTCGCGCAGGGCTCCGGCCTGGCGGACGAGTTCGCCTACGGCCTGGGCCGACTGGTTCATGGCGCTGGCCGTTTCGCTGGACACGCGGTTGATGTCCTCGATGCTGCGGTTGATCTCCTCGCTGGTGGCGGACTGCTGTTCGCTGGCGGTGGCGATGCTGCGCACCTGATCCGAGGAGACCTCCACCAGGCGCACGATCTCCTTCAAGGCCGCGCCGGACTGTTGGGCCAGGCTGGTGGCCTCTTCAATGGTCGTCGACGCGCGCGCGACATTCTCCAGATTCTTCCTGGTGCTGTGCTGCACCGCGCTGATGGCGTCGCCCACTTCCTTGGTGGCACTCATGGTCTTCTCGGCCAGCTTGCGCACCTCATCGGCCACAACCGCGAACCCGCGCCCGGCATCGCCCGCCCTGGCGGCCTCGATGGCGGCGTTGAGCGCCAGCAGGTTGGTCTGGTCGGCGATGTCGCTGATGACGTTCATGATGGCCCCGATGCCCTCGGCCTGCTTGCCCAGCGCCCCCATGTCCTCTTTCATTGCCAGGGACACGGTCTGTATGGTGCCGATGCCGGTGACCACCTGTGCCACGATCTTGGCGCCTTCCAAGGCTTTGCCTCTGGCTTCGTTGGAGGAGTCCGCGGCCTGGGAGGCGTTCCTGGCCACCTCAAGCACCGTGGAGTTCATCTCCTCCATGGCTGTGGCGGTCTCGGCCACGCGGTTGGACTGCACCTCGGTTCCCCGGTTGGACTGCTCCACCTGGGCCGAGAGTTGTTCGGAAGCGGTGCTGATGCCGTCCACAACCTCCTCCAGGTGGGTTGCGGCGGCGATCATGCCCTCGGCCTTGGCGCGCTCGGTCTTGATCTTGGCCTCGTTGGCCTCGTCCGTGGCGATGCGGGCTTTGTTGGCCTCTTCCTGGGCCATCAGCTCGGCCTGGCCCGCTTTGGTGATGCTGTCCCGCACGGCGGTGACTGTGGTCTTGAGCACCTCGGCCAGGTGTCCGATCTCGCCCTGCGCCGCCACGTCGCAATCGGCGGCATAGTCACCCTTGGAGACGCAGCCGGCATAGGTGATGAGCTTTGACATGGGCCGCATGATGGAGCGGATGGAGAAGAATGTCAGCAGGATGACCAAGGCGTTGATGATTCCGGCTGCGTAATAGAGAAAGCGGACGTTAGAGGAGAGCAGGCTGTCCGCCTTGTTTTCAACGACAGCGACCTCGGCGTTGGCCAATTCGACTGTTTTGTCAATTCCAGCCCGGTGCGCGCGGTAGGCCGCTGTCAGGGGGCCGTCGAGCACTTCTCTGGCCTCGCTGTCCCGGCCTTGCTTCAACAGGGGCAGAAAGGACTCCTTCATGACCTTGAAGAACTGCAGCCCTGCGGGTGTGGCCTCATCCAGCAGGGACTTGCGCAATCCCTTGTGCGTCAGCCATTTGTGCCACACGGCGTTGCGCACCAGGAAGTCCTCTTCAAGCTGGGCGACCTTCTTGACCAGGGCTTCGCGCTCTTCGCCCTGGGCGCGGATCAGCTCAAAGCCGGTCAGGTAGGATTCGATGAGGTAATGGGGTGGCGGGAGGATGTCGGCGAGGAGGTCTTTGTAGGCGACAATGTCCTGATACAAGGGGCTGCGGATCTTGACCTCGTCGATGGAGCGCATGGAGACGGTCAAGAGGGCGATGGAGCCGACAAGTGCAAGAACCGCTGTTGCCCAGAGTCTGGCCTGGAGAGAAACTGCCTGGCGGAGCATGGATTCCCCTTATTGTAAAAGTTGGCCGAAATGCTTAGCCAATACGTATCACAGTTTCCTATTATGTCAATATGTGAGTAGATACTCCGCTAGACGTATCCTGGCCTGTGCGGTGACCCTTGAGAAGGTTGTGCTGCAAACAGTTCGCAGCGCCTGGCAGCCCCCCCGGCGCGAAAAAAAGGCCGGACGCTTGACGCGCCCGGCCATAGGCCTCGGCAATGTTCGGGGTGTACGCGTCAGCCCAGGGTTTCGCGCTCGCGGAAGCCGATGAGGTAGAGGATGGCGTCTAGCCCCAGGGTGGAGATGCTCTGACGCGCGTCGGCCTTGACCTTGGGCTTGGCGTGGAAGGCTATTCCCAGCCCCGCGATGCCCAGCATGGGCAGGTCGTTGGCGCCGTCGCCCACGGCGATGACCTGTTGCAGGTCGATGCCTTCCTTGTCCGCCAGGCGGCGCAGCAGCTCGGCCTTGCGTGCGCCGTCAACGACGGCGCCGGTGACGCGGCCCGTGAGCCGCCCGTCCTTGATCTCCAGGCGGTTGGCGAAGACGTAGTCGATGCCCAGGCGCTTTTTCAGGCGCTCCCCGAAATAGGTGAACCCGCCGGAGATGATGGCGATCTTGAAGCCCAGGCGCTTTAAGTTGGCGATGAGCCGTTCCGCCCCTTCGGTGAGCGGCAGGGTGGCGGCCACGTCTTCCAGCACCTTTGCGTCCAGGCCCTTGAGCAGGGCCAGGCGGCGGCGCAGGCTCTCCTTGAAGTCGTATT
>JAHIUD010000033.1 GCA_018817515.1 Pseudomonadota bacterium | reverse complement strand
TATGCGGCTTCCTGCTGGACTTCCTTGGCCAGGGCCAGCTCCGCAGGGGAGAAGACCTTGGCGATGTCCAGGATGATGACGAAGGCCTCGTCCTGCTTGCCGATGCCCTTGATGTAGTCGGTGTTGATGGACGTGCCCATGCGCGGCGCGGCCTCGATGTGCTCGGCGGTGAGGTCGAAGACCTCGCGCACGGAGTCCACCTTGCCGCCCATGACGATGCTTTCACCCTCGAAGGCAACCTCGACGATGATGATGCAGGTGTCCACCGTGGTCTCGGTCTGCGGCATGCCGAACTTCAGCCGCATGTCCATCACCGGCACGGCGTGGCCGCGCAGGTTGATGACCCCGCACATGTAGTCCGGCGTACGGGGAATCTTGGTGATGGACGTCAGCTCCAGGACCTCGCGCACGCTTGCGATGTCCAGCGCGAAGACCTCCTTGCCCAGGGTGAAGTTCAAGTACTGGCTCGTATTGCTGCTTTTTTCGTCTGCCATTGCGCCCTCCTTTGCGGGCTTAAGTGCTCGCGTTGGGGCTAGAACTTCTCGAATTCGCCGTCGTCGGCGTCCGAGCTCAGGTCGATGTCCAGGCCGCCCTTGCTGGCCTTGGGCGCCGGGCTGTGGGCCTTGGGCGCCGCATGGGCCGAGGGACCGGCGGGCAGGGCCTTGGGCTTGCGGGTGCGCTGGGCCTGGTGGCCGTCATCCACGCGGAAGAAGCCCATGGTCTGCTGCAGCTGCTGGGCCTGGCTGGACAGCTCTTCTGAGGTCGAAGCCATTTCCTCGGAGGCCGAGGCGTTCTGCTGGATGACCTGGTCGAGCTGCTGGATGGCCTTGTTGATCTGCTCCGCGCCCGAGTTCTGCTCGCCCGTGGCCGCGTTGATCTCCTGCACCAGCTCCGCCGTGCGCTGGATGTCCGGCACGAGCTTGGTCAGCATCTCGCCGGCCTTCTCGGAGATGGTCACCGTGGAGCTCGACAGCTCGCTGATCTCGCCCGCGGCATTGCCCGAGCGCTCGGCCAGCTTGCGGACCTCGGCGGCGACAACCGCAAAGCCCTTGCCGTGCTCGCCCGCGCGGGCGGCCTCAATGGCGGCGTTCAGGGCCAAGAGGTTGGTCTGCCGCGCGATCTCCTCGATGATGCTGATCTTCTCGGCGATGTTCTTCATGGCCACAACGGCCCGGCCCACGGCCACGCCGCCCTCCTGGGCGTCCCTGGCGGCCTGCAGCGCGATCTTCTCGGTCTGCTGGGCGTTGTCGGCGTTCTGCTTGATGTTGGAGGACATCTGCTCCATGGACGAGGACACTTCCTCGATGGCCGCAGCCTGCTCGGTGGCGCCCTGGGACAGGGACTCGCTGGAGGCCGACAGTTCCTCGGAACCGGAGGCCACGTTGTCGGTGGCCCCGCGCACGTCGGCCACAACCTGGCGCAGGCGGCCCACCATGTCGTTCAGGGCCTGGGCCAGTACGCCGATCTCGTCCTTCTGGTTGATGTCAAGCTGCTTGGTGAAGTCGCCCTCGGCCATGGCCTTGGCGAACGCTACCCCCTGCATCACAGGGCGGGTGATGCCCACGGTGAGGAAGAAGGCCACGACGATGCCGATCAAGAGGGCCACAACCAGGCCGGTAATCATGATGGTGCTGGCGGCGGACAGGGCGCTGGCGGCCTCGGCCGAGCCGTCCTGGGTGGCCTTGACGCCTGCGTCGGAGGTTTCCTTGGCGGCGGCGATGACCTCTGCGGCCACGGCGCGGCGCTTGGCGGTCAGTTGCACGGCCTCTTCGCCGAGCTTCAGGTATTCTTCCAGGGCCTTGACATAGTCCTGCCCGGAACTCTTGATGGCGTCCAACTGCTTGAGGTTGGCGTCCTGGGTGGTGATGGCCCGGATCTGCTCCAGCTTCTTGTCGACTGCGGCGAAATTCTTCAGGGCCTCAGCCACGAACTTGTTGTCACGCTCGGCCTGGGATTTGAAGTTGGCGATTCGCAGGGCGTTGCCCATGTCGATGACGTCGTTGATCCAGACGGTCTTGTCGAAACGCTGCTTGACTTTTTTGCCGTCGACCTTGCCTGAAAGTTCCTCCACCAGCTTCTTGTTCTGGTCGTCCAGGAACTTGTTGGCGTTGTCCATGAAGGCAACGGCACTCGCCCCCATGACGTCCATGTTCTTGGCCTTGGCCGCAGCAAGGTCCTTGAACTGCTTCATGATGCCCTTGTACTCAACGACCTTGGCCGTGGCCTTGGCGCTGTCGGCCTTGAGCTTGGCCATGTCGTGCTTCTGGGCCAGGGCCGAGGCATCGGCCAGGGCCTTCTCCACGTCGGCCACGTTCTTCTCGGCATCGGCCATAGATTTCTCATCACCCAGGTAGGTGAAGGCGCGCATGGCGTACATGGTCAACAGCGAACTTCGCTCAACCCGTACCCCGATCTCCACGGAGGGGGCGATCTCAGTCTGCAACGAATCAGCGACGTTGCCCACGCGCTTCATATTCCAGATGGCTACGCCGCCGAGCAGCATGGCGATAAGGATGAGAACGCCGAAACCCCCGCCAATCTTTGTTCCGAGTTTCAAATTCTTGAGCATGAGGCCCCCAGATCAGGTTTGTGTGTCGGTGTACCAACCAAGTGCCGCGCAGCGATTCCACCACCCACCACGCAAGAGACAAACTGTTCGTATTATTGACCCATACACCGGGGGGATGGATGTGGCAATATGTATTCGAATAAAAAGTGGATACTCCGCGAACATTTTGTGCTGGGAGGCGGAAAGGAGGGAGGGAGGGAGGGAGGCGGAATTCCGGCTAGAGGCCGGACTTGAGGAGGCTTTGCAGCGTGTAACTGTCCAGGGTCTGGAACATGGCCGTGTTGGCCTCTTCCCAGACGTTCTTGGTGGGGCAGGAATGCTGGCGGACGCAAGTGTCGCAGGCGTCCTTGCCTGCGGAGCAGCCCTTCAGGACGACCCAGTCCTCAAGGGCGCGCACCACGTCCCCCACGGTGATGTGGTGGGCGGGCTTGGCCAGGATGTGGCCGCCCTTGGGTCCGCGCTTGCTTAAGACCAGCCCGGCGCGCTTGAGCCGCCGGATGAGCTTCTCCATGTATTTTTCGCTGATGCCGGTGCGCGAGGCTATCTCGGCCACGGAGACAGGGCCGTCGTGGTAGTTCTCGGCAATGTCGATGAGCATGCGGGTTCCGTAGCGGCTCTTGGTGCTCAAGCGCATGGGGTCTCCGAGGGGGGGGCGCAATGCGCGCACGGAGGAGGGAACTATCCGCTCCCTCCTCCGACGCACTAAGCTTGCGCTACTCTTCTTCTTCCTGAGGCTTCAGGTGGTCGGGCACGATCATCATGCCGATGACCAGGGGCTTGAGGAAGCTCCACTTGATGCCGATCTTGAACTCTTCCTCCAGGTCGCGGATGGCGTCCCAGCAGTTGTGGCAGGGCGCGATGACGAGCTTGCAGCCTGTGGCCAGGATCTGGTCGCGCTTCGTCATCAGGGCGCGGTTGCGCTGCGGGCGGAAGATGCCCATGCCGTTGAAGCCGCCGCCGCCGCCACAGCAGTAGTTGTGTTCCTTGTTGGGGCTCATTTCGACGAAGTAGCCCGGCTCCACAATGTAGCTCACGATCTCGCGGGTGATGTCCTTCAGGCCCTGGTTGCGGATGTAGTTGCAGGAGTCCTGCAAGGTCACCGGCTGCTTGATGCGCTTCTCGGGGTCGATCTTGATCTTGCCCAGGCGCAGGGCCTCGGCCAGCCACTCAACGTAGTGGATATAGGGCTTGGGCGGCAGACCGTCAGGGCGTCCGACCCAGTAGGGACCTTCGATGACGGTGGCGCGGTGGGCGTGGCCGCACTCGGTGCCCACTGCCCGCTTGGGGTTCAGGCGGTCGATGGCGGCGTAGACATGCTCCACCTGCTGCTTGCAGGCTTCCCAGTCGCCCGCGAACATCGACAGGCTGGTCTGCTCCCAGCCGGAGCTGGGCACGGTCCAGTTCTCCCCGGCCACATGGAAGAGCACCGCGGCCTCGGAGATGTCCTCGGGGTAGTGCTTGGGCTCGCGGGCGTTCACGGTGTACATGATGTCCGCGTCCTGCTTGTCGATGGGGATCTCAAGACCCGGCCACTCGTCCTGGGCCTCCTCGGCCATCCACTCGCAGGTCTCGGTCCAGTCCTCGTCGGTGATGTCCATCTGGGCCTTGAACACGCGGTGCATGCCCGCGCCGATCTTGAGCTCCCAGGGCACAAAGCCCTGCGAGTACAAGAGGCCGCGCAGGTAGCCGAACATGATGCCCATGTCGATGCCGTAGGGGCAGTACTGGCCGCAGCGGTTGCAGCAGGTGCACTGGCTCCAGGCGACCTCCATGGCGTGGCGCATGAACGCGTTGTCCACGTCGCCGTTCTTTTTTACGATCTCGCCCAGGGTGGACTGGATCTTGTACGCCGGGACCTGTTTGGGGTCGCGGTCGTTGCACAGGTACAGGAAGCAGGAATCGCCGCAGAGCCCGCAGTGGGCGCACATCTCAAGCCAGGTCTTGATGCGCGACTTGCAGGTGTTCTTAAGCGACGTGGCGAGCTTTTCCTTGTCCACGTCCAGCTCGAGCATCTCGGCGTAATATTGCTTTCCACCCTTGTCGCCCAGGACGGCGTCGAGCGCCTCCCTGGTGTTCACGGGCGTCTTGTTGCAGAATTTTCCTTCGGGCATTGCTGTATCTCCTTAAGACTGCGCTTTTGGGCTTGGCGGCTTAAAGGCCTACCATGCCATGTTCGTGCCCTTCATGCCGCCACGCTTGATGCCGTAGTCCATGCCGAGCTGGCCGCGCGAGAGGAAGAAGCCCACCACGTGGAACAGCTTGGTGAAGGGGACGGCCAGGAGCATGATCTCGCCTGCGATGACGTGCGCCAGGAGCCAGAACTCGTAGTCGGCGCCGATCTGGTGCACGACCATGAAGCCCGTCACAAAGGGCGCCATGGTGATGGCCAAGAGCAGGTAGTCGTACAGGCTGGTGATGATGCGCACCTCGGGCAGGGCGATGCGGCGGATGATGATGAACACCCCGGCGCAAAGCATGGCCACGGTGAGCACATCGGCCAGGACCATGGGGATGGCGGGCCAGCCAAGGCCGAAGCGCATCTTGAAGACCACGATGTGTCCGGCCAGGAACAGGGGCACGACCACCAGGCCGATGTGGAAGGTGAAGAAGAGGATGGTGAAGATGGGCTTCACCTTCCAGCCCTGGGAGCCGAAGGGCACGATCCAGGCGGCGATGCTGCGCACCGCGCCCCGGACGCCGTAAGCCGTCTGCGTGCCGTAGGCCACGCGGTCAAGCCTCCAGTTCAGGCCCTTGATGTAGGTGTATACCCGCCAGGCCAACCCGCCGAAGAACACGGCGAAGGTCAGCCACAGGAGAGGTCCGGTAACAATCTGATACATGGCTTACTCCTTGTGGTGCTCGGGCATCTTGTGAATTTCCTCGTCGCGCGAGGTCATGAAGGCCCACAGGCCCCAGAAGCCAACCACGAACAGGCCCATCAGCACATAGACGATGGACTTGGTGAACATCATGTAGTCGTGATATACGAAGAATTCCATGTCGCGCCTCCTTACCTAGTGGGCGTCTTTGTATTCAGGATGCTCGAAGAAGATGGGCATCCTGGACACGATGAACCGGTAGACCGTGACGCCCACGGTGACCACGAAGATGGAGATGCCGATCTCCATCCAGCTCGGGAAGTACCGCTGGCTGGCCGGAAGCTGCCAGTTGAAGGCCACGATGGACACGTTGAAGCGGTTCAGGATGATGCCGAACACGGTGAGCGCCGCAGTCCACTTGATGAGCTTGATGTTCTTCTCGCGGCTGCCGATGGCGTAGAGCAGGCTCGGCAGGGCCACAAAGCCCAGGACCTCAAGCAGCCACCAGGCGCCCCAGCCGGTAGCCAGGTAGTGCCAGTTGTTGTCGTAGGCCACGGCCACCAGCTTCACACAGAAGTAGGCCGCCAACGCGATGCTGGCCCCGCGCGCAAAGCCCAGGATCACGCCCTCGTGCTCGTCCAGGTGCGTCTTGTCCATCATGTGGTGCCAGGGCTTGTGGGCCAGGGTGCCCTCGAAGATGACCATGGACAGACCCGCCGGGATGCTCGACACGAAGAAGAGCACCGCCAGGTAGGGCGAGTACCAGAGCGGGTGGATCTTGCTCGGCACGGCGATGTACAGCGCGCCAAGCGAGCTCTGGTGCAGGGTCGACAGGACCACGCCGAACACCGTCAGGGCCAGGGTCAGCTTGTGGATCTTGTTGCGCAGGTTCTTCATGCCCAGCCACTCGAACATGGCCGGCGAGAACTCGATGGCCAGCACGGTGACGTACAGGAAGACGCACAGACCCACTTCGAACAGGAGCGAAGTGGTGCCCGGGCTGACGAAGAGGGGATACACCAGGCGGTAGGGACGGCCCACGTCGTAGTGCAGGGCGAAAACCACCAGAGAGTAGCCCAAGAAAGCCGTCAGGATGGCCGGGCGCACCGCCGAGTGGTATTTCTTCATGCCGAAGAGGTAGCAGGCGGAGCTGGTGGTGTAGCCGCCGGCCGCCAGTGCGACGCCGCACAGGAGGTCGAAGCTGATCCAGATGCCCCAGGGGTTGTTGTCGTCCAGGTTGGTGACGTAGCCCAGGCCCTTGGTGAACCGGAGCACCGTGATCACCAGGCCGATGGCCAGGAAGATACCGGTGATGATGTTCGCCGGGGTGAACAGGGTCTTGTTGTTTTCGGTGCTCATCTACGCGCCCTCCTCATCTTTGTTGGCGGCGGCAGCCTCTTTTTGGGCGGCGGCAGCCTCTTCCAGGGCGCGCTTGACCTCGCGCTCGATGGCCTGGGCCTTGTCCTTCTCGGCCTTTTCCAGCTCCTTGGCGAGCTTGGCGGCGGCTTCGGCCTTGACCTCGGCCTTGGCGGCCCTGACGGCGGCTTTCTGCTCGTCGGCGGCCACCTTTTCCTTGCGCTTGTTCATGGCCCAGACGCCGCCCAAGAGGGCCGGCCACAGGGCCGCGACCATGGGCACCACGGACAGCGGGCCGGAGGTCATGGTGGGCACGCTGACGTTGCCCAGATCCTCGCGCAGGCCGATGTCCTTGAACTCCTCGCCGGAGAGGTACAGCCAGTTGGTGCCGCCCATCTCCTTCTCGCCGTAGACGTGGTCCTGGTAGCGCTCGGGGTTTCTCTTGATGCGCTCGCGGGCGATCTCGATCAGGTCCTTGCGCTTGCCGTAAACCAGGGCCTCCTTGGGGCAGGCGCCCACGCAGCCGGGGGCGGTGAGCTCGCCCTTCTTGATCTGGTCGTGGCACATGGTGCACTTCATGACCCGCGGGGTCAGCGGATCGCTGTACTCGTAGGCCGGGATGTTGAACGGGCAGGCCACCATGCAGTAGCGGCAGCCCACGCACAGGCTGGCGTCGTAGGTCACCGAGCCGTCCGGGTTCTTGGTGAAGGCCCGGACAAAGCAGACCGAGGCGCAGGCAGGCTCCATGCAGTGGTTGCACTGGATTTTGCGGAAGGCCGGGCCTTTCTTGCCAGCGTACTTGTTCACCACCGTATAGGCCTTGGCGTCGGTGCGGCGCTCGTTGCCCAAAACCTTCAGGTCGTCAAAGGGTTTTGCCGGTGCCGGCAGTTTATTCACTTTGTTGCATGCGGCTTCGCATTTGCGGCAGCCAATGCAGCGGGTGGAGTCGAACAACACACCCTTCGCATTGGGGTAGCCGTCAAAGGTATGGCCTGTTGCAGCTTGCGCTTCGGTGCCCAGGGTGGCCGTGATCCCCGCGGCGCCCAGCAAGCCGAGAAACTGTCTTCTCTTCATGGACGTGCTCCTTATAATGCCGGGGTCCGGCTTACTTCTTCTTTTCCTTGTGGCAGCCCACGCAGTCCGTGTTCAGGGGCTTCTTCAGGTCCATAGCCTTGTGGCAGCTCATGCACTGGGCGTGGTAGGCGGCCTTGAGGCCCGGACGGCCCGGCTGCTTCGAATCAAAGGGCTTGCCGTGGCAGTTGCTGCACTTGGGCGGCTTCTTGGCTCCGGCCACGCCGTTGTGGTGGCAGGCCTGGCAAACAGTGCCCGGATCGGAGTGGAACACGCCGCTCATCTTGGAGTCCTTCACGTTCTCCATGAGCTTGAGCACGATCTTGCGGTGCGGCATCTCGGAGGCTTCGTATTCGTTCACCAGGGACTTGATGGTGACCTTCTCCGGGATGTCGTCGGTGTTGAAGATGTCGGCCTTGTCGCCACGGCCCTTGACGAGCTCAGCGGCGGCGGCGGCCTTCTCTTCCGGCTTCATGGCCCAGTAGGCGGGCATCTGGCCGGGCTCGGCGGGAACCTTGAGGGCGCCCTGGATGTGGCACTTCTTGCATTCGGCGCTGGCAGGCTGCTTGCGCTCCTTCATCAGGCCATGGCAGCCGGCGCACTTGGGCTCGGCCACCTTCGTCTTGTGGCAGCCCACGCAGCTCTGCTTGGCGCTGGCGCGGTGCATAGCCTGCTCAAGCTGGACAAAGCCGCCTTCCTTCACGCCCTGCACGGTGTGGCACTTGCCGCAGGCCACGGTTTCCTTGTGGTGGCAGGCGCGGCAGGTGTCGACGTTCTTCTCGTGCAGCTTGTGGTTGAAGGCCACCGGGCTCATGGCCATGGGCTTGGCGCCTTCAGCGGGCTTCTCGATGGAAACCAGCGTCAGGTCGGGCTGGCCGGCCTTGAGGATCAGGCGGGCACCTTCGCCAGCCTTGGCCACGGCTTCCTTGTTCTTGGCGGCGGTCTTGGCCTGGGCTTCCTTGCTGTGGCAACCGGCGCACTGGGTCGGGCCGGTCTCCTTGACGCCCTTGAGCGCCAGGGTGCGGTGGCAGTTCACGCAGGAATCATGCGCAGCCTGGGACATGCTGCGGGACTCCTTGGTGGCCTTGGCCTCGTGGCAGGAGCGGCAGGTGCCTTCCTTGCCCTTGGCGTAGAAGGTCTTCTTGGTGTCCTTGTTATATTCGTGGTGGCAGCGGTCGCAGTTCTGCTTGCGCAGTTCGCCCGTGGCCTCGTCCTTCAGGGTCGAGGGCAGCTCCTTGGTGGAGGTGTGGCGATAGTGCAGGGCGTTGTTGAGCCCGCCGTCCAGCTTGGCGGAAGAGACCTTCGGCTTGGCGTCGTGGCAGGAGCGGCAGGCGCCGTCCAGCGGCCCCGTCTTCTGCCCCTTCCCGGCCATGTCGGTGTGACAGCCGATGCAGTTCTTGTGGTAGACGACCTTGACCTCGGCCTGGGTGGTGTCCTTCTCGCGCTTGAACTTGGTGACGATCACCCCATCCTTCTCGACGTGGCAGGTCTTGCAGTCCTTTTCGCCAGTCTTGAGAGCCATGGTGTGCTTGTCATGCAAGAACGTCACGGGTGGCAGCTCCAGCTTCCCGTAGGCCTTCATGGTGTCGATGGTCACCATGTCCGTACGGACGGCTGCGTTTGCCTGCGCCTCCCCGACCCCTTGCGCCTCAAGGATGAGGATCGAGACCACGGCCAGGACAAACATCGCCCCGGCTGACAGCAGCAGTACTCTTCCTTTTTCCATGTTGTTGTTCCTTGCCTCATACGTTGAGAGGGTTAGCCCGATCACGGTGAACGCCGACAAGCCAGCGCGGACAGTCGCCCCGCCCCTTTTCACCCCAAACAAGTAGTAAATTATACCATACCTGCGAGTATCCAATTCCAGCAATCCAGTCAAGCGCCTTTTCCTGAAACTCTCGGTTCGGGAGGATATCTTTTTCTGAGCATTTGCTGTCCAACCAGCGAGTTACAAGCCATGTGATTCGCGGCACAAAATATTTCCAACCACTTTGGAGGATACAATATTCCCACCCCAAGGGGGATGATTTACGTCATCGCTTTTCCGTAAATTGTCTTTGCCCAAACGCAGGAATGGTGTATGCGCAGAGCATGGACTATTCTCTGGAGGTGAACCATGGCCATAGTCTGCTGGGACGGGTCCCTCAAAATCGGCGTTGATGCCATAGACGCCCAACATCGCTATCTCTTTGAGATCATCAACAACATGCAGGGAAAGCTCGCGACAGGCCACCCGCGCGAGGCGCTCCTGGACGGGCTGGACAGCATGCGCACGTACGCCCGCTTCCACTTCGAAACCGAGGAAGCCCTCCTGGAACGGCACGGCTACCCGGAACGCGAACACCACCGCCAAGCCCACCAAGAATTCCTGGAGGCTCTGGAACGCCTGTCCGGCCAACCCGCCAGCACAGAGCTGGCGCACCAGGCCCTGGGCTTCCTTCTTTCCTGGCTGGCCGGACACATCCAGTCCGAGGACGGACGCTACGCCCCCTTCCTGGCCGAACATGGCATGAACTGACGGCACAGCACAAAGACTGGATGAGGACGCCTCCGGCGTCCAGGGCCGCCGGCCCTGGAGCCCACCGGGGGCAGCGGCCCCCGGACCCCCATTTTGCGCCGAAAGGGCTGTTTCAGGGGGAACCTGAAACAGCCCTTTCGGCTTGTGTGAGTCATGGTAAGACATGCGGGAAACAGATGGCCGTGACGGCGGACTTGAGCTCAACCGCCTTGGGACCCATCCGAGAAACCAGGGCGTACTGTATTGGACAACCGCGCCCGTATCGCATAAGAAGCGCCCTTGGCGCGTGCGCGGGCGCTCTTCTTTCGCCCGCCGTGCGGACATCCTTTTGCGAGGTTTTCATGCTCCGACCAGATTTTGCCAAGTGCCAAGGCCTGGTGCCGGTCATCGCCCAGGAGGCGGAGACCGGAGAGGTGCTCATGCTCGCCTACATGAACGAGGCGGCCTGGGACAAGACCATCGAGACCGGTGAGGTCCACTACTACAGCCGCAGCCGCAACACGCTCTGGCACAAGGGCGGCACATCCGGGCACGTGCAAAAGGTGCATACCATCCGCCTGGACTGCGACGCCGACACGGTGCTGGTCCAGGTGACCCAGTTGGGCGGGGCGGCCTGTCACACCGGCCGCAAAAGCTGTTTCTACCGCGAAATTTCGGGCGACGACGTACGCGAATGCTCGCCCATGGTTTTTGACCCCAAGGAGGTCTACGGAAAATGAGCACCAACAACAAACTCAAGCTCGGCGTGCCCAAGGGCTCGCTTCAGGACGCCACCATAAAGTTGTTCGAGAAAAGCGGCTGGAAGATCCGCCTGCACTCCCGCAACTATTTCCCCGACATCGACGACGAGGAGATCAGCTGCTCCATGTGCCGCGCCCAGGAGATGAGCATCTACGTCGAACAGGGCGTGCTCGACTGCGGGCTCACCGGCAAGGACTGGATTCTGGAGAACAACTCCGATGTGGTGGTGGTGAGCGACCTGGTCTACTCCAAGGTCAGCAACCGCCCGGCGCGCTGGGTCCTGGCCGTGGCCGGCGATTCCCCCTACAAAAAGCCCGAGGACCTGGCGGGCAAGAAGATCGCCACCGCGCTGGTGCAGTTCACCAAGAACTACTTCGCTGAGCGGGGCATCCCGGTTGAGGTCAGCTTCTCCTGGGGCGCCACCGAGGCCAAGGTGGTGGAAGGCCTGTGCGACGCCATCGTGGAGGTCACCGAGACCGGCACCACCATCCGCGCCCACGGGCTGAAGATCATCGAGGACCTGCTGTTCACCAACACCCGGCTCATCGCCAACAAGAAGGCCTGGGAAGACCCCTTCAAGCGCCGCAAGATCGAGCACATGAACCTGCTGCTGCAGGGCGCGCTCAAGGCCGAGCGCATGGTGGGCCTGAAGATGAACATGCCCAAGGACAAGATGGACCAGGCCATGACGCTTCTGCCCAGCCTGACTTCGCCCACGGTCTCCGGCCTGTCCAACCAGGACTGGCTGTCGGTGGAGATCGTCGTGGACGAGGCCATCGTCCGCGAGCTCATCCCGCAGCTCAAAGACCTCGGGGCCGAGGGCATCATCGAGTACCCGCTGAACAAGGTCATCTAGCTCGCGACCGGGGCGCTCCACCGCGTGTGGCGGGGCGCCCCGTTTTTCATCCGGCCTGATCCCAAATCCTGTTTCCCCCGGGGGGCGCGCATGTTCACAAAGGCTGGCCTGCTCATCGCCGTGGCTCTGGTGCTCTTCGGCTACCGCTGGGGCAGGCGCAGGGCCCAGGCGCGCATGGCGCCGCCGCCCGCCCAGCCCACCGCCGCCCCAGCCGCCGATAGCGCCCCGAAGAAGGAGTGGCTCTCGGTCAAGGCCCTGCTCGTCATCGTGGCCGTGCTGCTCATCATCGCCATCCTCTCCAGCCTGGGCGGCAAGATCGGCTAGCTGCCCGAGTAGCCGTTGCGCTTGGCGTTGGCCACACAGTCGCTCCGGTTCTTGTAGCCCTGGGTCGAAGCCCCCACAATCTTACCGTTTGCCGCAGTTCTGCGCCAACGCCATTCGCCCGCCCCGTCCACGTAAAAATCCCACGTATCCGTCATCACAGCCTTCCTCTTGTTACAATTTCCACCGGCTCTGGAACATCTGTCCAGTCCCCCTGCCACCAAGATCCCGCCTAGCGCTCATCCCATCCGGACCGCGCCGCATAGCCCTCGCGGTGGAATATCACCCATACGATCAATGTCAAGCAACTTGATACTTGTTTATATATTCGCTTGATCGGCACAAAAAAAGGCGCGCCCAAAAGGACGCGCCCAATGCGGCGAAGGAGATAATCCAGCCTACCGCTTGAAGCAGTGCTTGCACTCCCGGCAGTTCAGCTTCAGGCGCTTGAGCACGTTCTCATACTCACTGTCGCTCTCCACCGGCAAAATCTTGTGCTCCCCGTCGCCCATGCGGTCCAGGTTGCAGCTCTCGCCGAGCTTGGAGGCCAGGTGGATCTCCTTGTTGTCGAGATTGACAATGAAGATGTCTTTCTCGTTGCTGTTCACAAACACATGAGCCTCACTTTCTGCTGTTGTTTCGCCGCGCGACGCTGCGCGGCCCGATCTTGTCCCGGTCGGGGGGTGCCCCGATCCTGGCCGAAAAATCTTTCTCCCGGGCACGATGGCCCAGGTCCAGGGCGCGTTCAACCTACCCTGTACACTAAATAGCGCTGGCAGGGGAAGTGCGGGGGGCTGTTTTCAGGCCCCGGCGTTGAGCCAGATGAGCGAGGCCTGCCGCCCGGTGACACGCGCGGCGCGGAAGGAAAAGTAGTCGCCGGGGTTCGACAGCGTGCACTGGTCCAGGCCAAAGACGCGCCCGGGCAGGAGGCCCGCGCTCTCCAACTGGTGCCGCGTGAGCCGCCACAGATCCACTGTCTGCGCCGCGGCATCAAAGAACGCTTCGAAGCCCGCGCCGAACTCGGCCTCGAAGTTGGTGAACTGCGCGCACTGCGGGCCAAGGCTCGGGCCGCGCACGGCGTAAAGCTCAGACGGAACGCATCCGTAGTGGGCGCACAGGCGCGCCACCGCGCTACCCGGCAGATTCGCCACATTGCCGCGCCAGCCCACGTGCAGGGCGGCCACAAAGCGCCCGGTCTCGTGCGCCAGCAGAACGGGCTGGCAGTCCGCGGTCTTGATGCACAGGGCCAGACCGGGCCTACTGGTGGCCAGGGCGTCGCCCTCAAGGCTGGAAGCGGCCTCCAGCGGAGTCGCGTCGGGTTCGATGTGCAGGACGTCGCCATGGACCTGGCGGCACTCGACCCAGCCCGAAAAGCCCAATCCAGCGGCCAACTGGCGGCGGTTGGCGGCCACGGCAACGGGGTCGTCACCCACGTCGAAGGACAGGTTGGCGCCGTCGAAGGGCGGCTGGCTGGCGCCGCCACGACGCGTGGTGAACGCACACGAGATGCGCGCCAGGCCGGACTCCGGACCCGATGCCAGACCAGGAAACCGGAAGGGGATCAGCCCTAGCGGAACCATTTGAGCTCGCGCTCGGTGCAGATCCCCTGAACCGGGGCGTCCCAGGCGTTCATGGGAAAGGACTCGATGCGCTGGAACTCGTAGCACAGACCGAGGGTCACGGTGTCGTCCATCTCGGGCCGGGCCATGAGCCGGTCGTAGTAGCCGCCGCCAAAGCCCAGGCGATAGCCGCGCGCGTCGAAGGCCACGGCGGGCACAAGCACCAGATCAGGCACAAAGGGCTCGCCCGTGTCCTCTCGGGTCAGGCAGCAGGGCGCGGGCTCCATGATGTTGAAGGAGCCCTCGATGAGGTCGTCCTCGCAGGTGCAGGAGCAGATGTCCATGAAGCCGGGCTGCTCCGGGCGGCAGCGCGGCAAAAGGGCCATGGCCCCGCGTTCCCAGAGCTCGGTCAAAAGCGCCCGCGTGTCGATCTCGTTCTTGATGGGCCAGTACAGCAGGACGCTGTAGGCGTTCTTCCATTCGGACAGCGCGCGCACGCGCTCGGTGACGGCCATGCTGGCCTTTTTGACCTCTTCTGGCGAAAGCGCCCTGCGCTTCTCCACCATCATCTTGCGAATTGCGTCTTTCTCCTGGCTGGCCTCGTTCATCCGCACCCCCCCTGAACCTGACAAAATCAAGCGCCCCCATTGCCTTTGCGCCCGGTCTGTGTATATGCTATCAATAGCCCCATTGGAAGCAAAAAATACCCGCCCATCCCGCCCGGACAGCGCGGCCATACGCCGCTCGCCCAGCCCGGAAGGGCCCGGAAAGCCTCGGAGCACCCCTTGCCTCGCCAGAAGGCGAGCCGCGCCAGGAGACGACCATGTTCTGGATCGCAGTGGGCGACGTGCATGAAAGCATCGGCATGCTCGGAGCCATCCCCGGCATCAAGGAAGCCGAGGGTCTGATCCTCACCGGCGACCTGACCAACCGGGGCCGGGAAGACAAGGCCCGGCGCGTGCTGGACCAGGCCCGCGCAGCCAACCCGAACCTGCTGGCCCAAATGGGCAACATGGACCACGCCGAGGTGGGCGAACTGCTCACCCAGCGCGGGGAGAACATCCACCGCCAGGCCCGGCTGCTGGCCCCCGGCCTGGTGCTCATGGGCGTGGGCTGGTCCACCCCGACGCCGTTTGGCACCCCGTCGGAGACCTCCGAAGTCGAGCTGGCCCGCTGGATACAAGAGACCCACCAACTGGCGCTGGACCTTGCCGCCAGCGACTGCCCCGCTGCCTCCTGCCGCCTTGTGGCCGTCATCCACACCCCGCCGCTCAACACCGCGCTGGACCGCATCGCCAGCGGCGTCCACGTGGGCAGCGCCAGCGTGCGCGCATTCATCGAGGAGGCCCAGCCGGACGTGGTCATCTGCGGGCACATCCACGAGGCCGTGGCCGAGGAGCGCATCGGCCGCAGCCACGTGCTCAATCCCGGCCTGCTGGCCGAGGGCGGATACGTGCGCCTGGGCCTCACAGACGGCCTGCTGCGCGCCAGCCTGGAGCGGGTCTAGCGCCCGTGGCCGCACAGCTTTGTTGCCTGTTCGTGGGCAAGTGCCGCGAGGCCTCCCTGCGCGAGGCGGCGGACCTGTACGCCCTCAAGCTCTCGCGCCTGGCGCGCTGCGACATCACCCTGGTCAAGGACGCCGCGGCAGCCCTGCCCGCGCCGGAAAAGTGCCTGCGCGAAGGCCGCGACATCCTCTCCCGCCTGGACCCCCGCCACCTTCCCGTGGTTCTGGACGAGCGCGGCGACAACTGGTCCAGCCGCGAGCTGGCGGCCAAGCTCAAGGGCTGGGAAGACGCCGCGCGCACGCCCTGCTTCATCGTGGGCGGGGCCTTCGGCCTTTCCGAAGAGGTGCGCGAACGGGCCCGCTCGACCGGGGCGCTGTTCTCGCTTGGGCGCATCACCCTGCCGCACGAACTGGCGCGCGTGGTGCTGCTGGAGCAGCTCTACCGGGCGGCCAGCATCAACAAGGGCCTGCCCTACCACCACGACTGAACGCGCCCATCCACACCCATCCGTGGTTGACGAAAACGGACGCGCCCGGCAATACTCCCGTCACGCGCCCGCCCCTCAGGCGGCCCGCTCAAGCACACCACGGGAGACCCGCACCATGCTCGACCAAGCCTACCTGGACAAGCTCGCCGAATACTTCGCCTCCGGCGACCTGGAGTTCGATTTTGAACACGGCGACGAGGCCCGCCGCCAGATGATCCTGGGGTGTCTGGAAACGCTGATGGATTTGGCCGATCAGGCCGACGAGCTGGCCACCAAGCTCATCTTCAAGGGCGGGATGCTTCAGGCCATGGCCGGGATCAAGGACCAGAAATAGCGCTCCCTGCCGCTGGCCGGATAGCTCTGGCTGGCCTCGACCACAAAACCCGCGCCCGTTGCACCGCCGATCTCGGCCAAGGCTGCTGCTGGCGGCGGCGGCTCGTTGGCCAGCACCACCAGTCTTCCGCCGCCCGGCCCTGTCCCCGGCCCTGTCCCCTGCACTGTCCCCTGCACTGTCCCCTGCACTGTCCCCTGCACTGTCCCCTGCACTGTCGTTGACACCAGCAGCTCCGCCGCCAGGGGCAAAAGCTTGGGCCAGGGCATGAAGGCCCGGCTCACGATGACATCCGCGCGGGGCCGGAGCCCCAGGCGCTTCAATTCCTCCTGCGCGGCCTCGGCCCGGCCGTGGAACACGCGCACGCCGGGCATTCCTCCGGCCTGCTGCAGCTCGCCCACGGCCTGGCGCAAAAAGATCGCGCGCTTCTCCCGCAGCTCCACCAAGAGGTAGTCCCCGGCAGTCCAGAGCACCCGCAGCGGGATGCCCGGCAGGCCCGCGCCCGCGCCCAGGTCCAAGGTCAGCGGGGTCTCAGGCAGGGCCAGGCCGTCCAGAAACTTCGCCAGGTGCAGGCTGTCGGCTGCGAGGTCGCGAAAGACCTCGGGCCAGGTGGCGCGGCCCACGAGGTTCATGGCCCGGCTCCACTTGAGCAGCAGCGTGAGGTAGCGAGAGAGCAGCTCGGCCTGGGGCTTGGTCAGGTCGAAGCCGGCGCGCCGGGCCTCGGACGCGACCTCGCCAGGGGCGGGGGCATAGGGCTTGGGTGGTTGTTTTGGCGGTTGCGGCATGGGATGGTTCTACGCTGGCGAACGTGTGGCGGCAAGGGTGTGGACAGGGGGATGGCGACCGAAGCCTCTCCGCTGCTTCCAGCCTCTGACTCCCACCCCCCCCTACTTCGCCGCTGTGGCCAGCTTACCCGCCAGCTCCTGGATGTTCTCAAGGTACTCGCGGTGCATGTCGAGATAGAAGGACAGGGCACGGCCGAAGTTGCGGCCCACCAGCCCGTCCAGGAAGACCTGGCTGATCTCGCGCTCGCGCAGCAGAACATACTGCGAGAGCAGGAACACCCGGCGCTCCTCGGGCCCCATGTCGCGCAGGTAGCCCGCCATGACGCGGCGCGCGCGTGGCTGGTACATCCAGAAGTACAGCAGGTCCAGGGCGTTGACGATGATGATGCTCTCCAGGCCCTTGTGCTCGTAGCTCATGGTCAGCATGAACTGCTTGGGCGATTCCAGGAGCGCCAGGGTGTCCTCCTGGGGGAAGAGCAGCTCCAGTTGCTGGAAGGTGTCGAAGAGCTGGTTCAGCTTGCCCTGGTAGTCCCAGGCGCGCATGCGGATGAACAGGTCGCGGTCGGCCAGGCCCTCGATGATGCCGGCCACGCAATCGCTGGCCAGCTTGGAGATCACCGCGGCCCAGGGCGCCACGGCGCTCACGGCCTCCGGGTGCCCCGTGGCCGAGACCAGAAGCACGATGATCTGGCTGTAGGCCAGGGCCAGAGGGATGGAGATGACCGAGCGGAACAGGTTGCCCACGGCTGCGGCCATGGGCAAGCCGCGCAGCACGTTGTGGCTGAAGATGTACAGCCCGTTGGCCACGGCCATGACCGAGTAGAGCACCAGCGGGTTTGTGGCCAGGGTGATGCCCAGGCCCTCGTTCAAAAGCCGCGTCTTCACCAGATAGTCCAGCAGCGGCACGGAAAAGCCTGTGTACAAGAGCGAATCCGCCAACCGCCCCCAGCTCACCAGCCCGCTCCACTGCAACAGCGACGAGCGGTGCACCCCGCCCGCGCCCAGCACCATCTGGATGACGTTGCGCACGCCGGTGATGCCGAACCAGATGAACGCGCCGAACCAGGCCAGCACCCACCAGTCCTTGGTCAGGGCAAAGGTCAGCGCCGCCGGGATGAACCCGGCCAGCACCTTGAGCGAGTTCTTGAGGTGCGAATTAAGGTAGCGCAGGTGCGGCAGCCGCCGGGTCTGCACCGACTCCGGCTCAAGCTCATCGAGCAGCGCGTCGTGCCCATGCTCGCGCTGGACGCCGCCCATGAGCGAGACGTTGCCGGGCCTGCCCGGGGTAAGGCGGTAGTTCTCGGCCAGCCACTCCACGCTCCTGTGCCGCGTGAACACGCGCAGGGGCGGACACACCGCCGCCAGGGCGTGCAGCAGATCAAAGCGCGGCTCGCACTCGTCCTCGGGCATGGAGGTGATGCGCCTGCGGGCGCTGACGCTGACGTCCAGACGCTTCTGCTCCGCGCCGGGCGTGCGGGCCAGAGCGCGCCGCGCGCGCTTGGGCAGGGTGTCGACCACCACCATGCCCATGCCGTAGAGGCGGCTGGACTGGCCCGTGGAGTCGGTGCCGATGCAGGAGGCCAGCGGGTTCTTCAAGTAGTAGGAGCGCAAGCTTGAGATGTCGTAAAGGATCTCCTGGAGCTTCTCGCGCCGGGTTCGCGAGCCCACGCTCTGGATGATGCCGCGGATGAGCTTCTTGAGCTTGATGACGTTGGCGGTGTTCAGCGCCTCCTGCAAGGCGTTGATGCGCTCGGGATCGATCTCGCGCCCCAGGGCGCGGTCCTTCATGTTCACGATCTCCAGGTGCGTGATCATGCCCTGGCAGTCGTAGAGAATCTCCAGCACGTCCTCCACGCGCAGGGCTCCCAGGCTGAGCGTGATGCGCCCCAGGGCGTGGATGCCGAGCAGGCGCGCGGCAAGTTCCTGCGGGGCCAGCCGCAGCAGGGCGGGCACGTCCGGCGCATCGGCTTCGAGGCTGGGGGGCACGCCCGGATCGGCCAGGCTGGGGTTGCGCTCAGGCTTGAGGAAGCGCTCGATGATCTCGTCGGTGTCCAGGTCGCGCAGCCGCTTGAGCTGCTGGCGGATCTCCTCGCGCTCTGGCGCGGTGGCGGTCACAAGCTCGTGGCGCAGGTACGCGGCCTGCTTCTGCATGATGGGCAACAGGTTGTCGTGGATGAACTTGCCCAAGTGCTCAAGCGAGGCCTGGCCCGCACCCACGAAGCGCTTGAACTCCGCCTCGCGCAGGGCGGGCAGCTCCAGGCCCAGCTCGCGGGCGAGCACCAGCCGGTGCGTGGTGTTGAACTGGCAGAAGGCCTCGGTGACGTAGCGCTGATGGTACAGCGAGACCTGGCGCGACTCCTCGAAAAAGCGCAGCACCCCTGGCTGATCCAGGAAATCGAGAAATTCTGCCGGGCTGGCGAAGCCTTCAGGCATCCAGATGAGCTTCAGGTAGCGGCCCCGGAAGCGCGGCGAAAACTCGATGCCGATGCGCACCTGCACATTCATGATGCGCGCGGCCTCCAGCAGCTCGGCGGCCACCTCCGGCGGAACGTGGTTGTAGTAGATCACCGTGAGCCGCCGGATACCCTTGATCCAGGCGTCCATGACCAGGTGCGTGGAGGACTTGCGGCCCTTGGTGTTGGCGTCGTGGACGTGGTCGTCGAAGGTGATCTGGCTTAAGTCCTCGGGCATCTCCAGCAGGTGGAAGTGCTCCAGGTGGCGGCGGATGACCCTGGGCTTGCCCGAGCAGGCCTCGCGGAAGTCGTGGGCCAGGGTCAGCTGGGCCTGGGGATCGCCGCTGGCGCGCACCATCTCCTTCATGAGCTGCACCAGCACGCGCGCTGTGTTGTAGCGCAGGCCGCCCTGGGCCGTGGACAAGACCTCGGAATGCAGGCCGCGCAGGGCCGAGAGCCGGTCATCGGCCTTGCCGGTCTCCAGCGAGCCCAGCAGATGCACCACGGCGTAGGCGATGCGCAGGCCGCGCGTGGCGGCCATCTCCTTGATGCCATGGGGGTGCATGTAGGGGGCCAGAAGCTTCTTGTGGGCGGGCGCGTCCTCGCGGTTCACCACGTCGCAGACGATGCGCAGGAGGTCGTAGTCCTTCTGGTCGAAGAACGCCCGCGAGGGGCGGATCGCCGCGAAGGCCTCCGCCGTCTGGCCGCAATAGGACCCGCTTTCCATGCTCCCCCTGTGCCCCTGCGCCGTGCCCAACGCCCCGGCAGAACGTGACTGTTTTCACAATCAGCAGGCCAGGGCAAAAAGTCAAGGCCTGGACGAATTTTCTGCACCGGCCAGCCCCCTTTACCGGTGCGGCCTGGGGGAGTTTAAGCGCGTGAGCATTGCCCGATCCCAGCGGTTGTGCTAATCGTTAACCGCAACACGCCCGTGCGCTTCGACCATCTCTAACTATCTGGGAGATATCATGAAAAAACTGCTCGCCCTCTGTTTCTTCGCTCTGCTGGCCTGCTTCGCCACCACCGCCTTGGCCGCCGACGCTCCAAACCTCGTGGGCACCTGGGAAGGAACGCCCTCGGTGCACGGCGTCAAGGTCGGCTTCCGCACCAGCAATCTGGTGATGATCATTCTTGAGCAGCAGGGCAACGCCTTCCACGGAACCAAGACCTACCATACGCCTAAGAAAAAGGACAAGGTCGAGAAGTTCAGCGGCACCATCCGCTCCGACGGCCAGATCTTCATCGCCGACCACGATGAAGGCTACATGCTCGGCGACATAACCAAGGACGGCGCGATGGAGCTGCAGTACGGTCACAGGGGCAACAACGCCATCGCCGTTTACGTGGTTCTCAAGAAGAAATAGCGCCCGCACACATCCCGGCCCATGCGGCCCGGTCTTCCCGAAAAGGGGTGGGCCGGGTCGTTTGTTTGCGCACGGCCAAAGCCTGTCAACCAGGAATTTTCGTCCTTTTTGCGGCCAAATACAGGGGATTTTTGTCCGGGCTGATTTCCGGGTGTATGCTCGCGGGAAACAAGGAGGACCCTGTATGTGCGAACACAATGATACCTGCGGGCCTGACCTGAACCGGCCAGGCCAAAACAGGGGGGATCTGCACCAGGCCTATGCCCTGGCCTTTGCAGGAGAGGCCGGGAAACAGGTCCTGGCGGACCTTTCCCGCCAGGGCTTCCTGCGCGAGACGAGCTTCAACCCGGACCCGCAGCGCGCGGCCTTCAACGAGGGACGCCGCAGCCTGGCGCTGTACATCGGGCACATGATCGCCGGGCCAAGGCCCCGGCGGCAGGCCGAGCCCAATGCCGCGGGCGGGACAGGGAAATAGTAGAGGAGAGGCGAACGCAGGGCAAAAAAAGAGGGGGCCCGGAGGCCCCCTCTTGAATGGTCGGATGCCTTAAGCCTTAGGGCTTCTTGGCTTCGGCCGGCTTGGCGGCTTCAGCGGCGGGGGCGGCGGCCGGAGCGGCGGCTTCAGGGGCCTTCACTTCAGCGGGGGCAGCCGGAGCGGCAGCAGCGGGAGCGGCGGCGGGGGCTTCGGCCTTCTTCTCTTCGGCTTTCTTCTCGCCGCAAGCGGAAACACCAAGGGCCAGGGACGCAACGATCATGACGGCGAACAGCTTCTTCATGGGAACCTTCCTCTTTCTTAATGTGGTGGTGGTGAAACACGGACACGAAATTCCTGCACCTCCGGCGATTGTCCCACCCGGGACGCTTTCCCTGAGCCGTTTGCCCCAGAGGGCTTGCGGTTCGGGAGAGCCGGAGAGGAGGCTTCGGCCCTGACGCACAAGACGGTGATGCCGTGCTTGCGCGGGGGTCCGTACCCTCACGCGCAGTCATTATACCCGTTGCTTATGGTTGGCAACAGAAAAGAAGGCACTTTCTTTGACCGTGCAAAATGTCCTGAGCCCAAGCCCCGCCTCGCTAAACCAGCACAATTCCGCAGCACGGGAGAACGAATATGACCATAACGGCAGAAACCATCGCACATCCTTCGTTTGCGGACATGCAAGACCTCACGCGCCTGCGCTTCTACTCCCTGTCCGACGAGTCCGGACCGTACGCCGCAGCGGCTGTGGCCGAGCACCCGGACGCCCTGGAACTGCACCTCACGGTGCAACGCTTCGGCCCGGCCACGGTGCGCGCCCTGCGCGCCGACATGGAGGAGCTCAAGCGCATGGCCAGAGGAATGGGCAAGACGCGCATCATCGGCCTGCGCGTGGAGCCCGGCCTTGAGGCCGACCCACGCTGGCCCAAGTTCACCCGCCTGTTCGGCTTCACGGGGCAGCGGGTGCTCCAGGCGGCGGAACTGAGCCTGGACTGAAACCCTGTCAAGAGGGAATTTTTGCCCTTCTACCGGCCAAAGACGGGGCAATTTTGTCCAGTGGCAAAATCCGGGGTATACTGGACGGAGCGCCCGGTCCGGCATGGAGCCGCGTCGGGTCCGCAGCGCCTTCCGGCGCCAACCCTCCAACCAAGGAGACCATCATGCCCGATGCCCCCACCCAGGCCCAGAAACGCACCCAGGTCCAGACACCGCTCCCCGTCGACTGGCGCACCGCCCTGCCCGAGGACTTGACCGCGCCCGGCCGCGACGAGACTGGCCGCGAGGCACAGCTCCCCCTGCGGCAGCACCCGGCCCTGGCCAAGTACGCCTCAGCCGGTGAGGCCCTGAAGGCCCTGGTGCACGCCCAGCGTTTGCTGGGTCGCAAGACCGAGTCCGAGGGCTCGCTGCTGTCTCAGGGCCTTGCCACGGCCCCAGGCATGGATGGCCGCCCGGAATCGCCGGAGGCATACCAGCTGCCCGACATCGAGCTGCCTGAGGACTTCCGCGTTGACGAGCCCCTGCGCAAGGCCTTCCTGGACAAAGCCCATGAGCTGGGCCTGTCCGACGCCCAGGCGGGCGGTCTGTACGCCTGGTTCGTGCCGCTCAACGTGGAGGGCCTGCGCGCCCATACGGAGAAGGCCCACAGCGAGCGGAAGAAGCGCCGCGAGCGCGAGTTCTCCGGCCTGCGCCAGGCCCACGGCGGCGACGCCCTGACGGTGCTTGAGTCCGCGCGCAAAGCGGTTCTTGCCCTGGGCGGCAAGCCGCTCATGCAGGCCCTGGAGCAAACCGGCGCGGCCGACGACGCCTGCGTGCTTCAGGCCTTCGCGCGCATGGCCCCGCTGGTGAGCGAGAGCTCGCTGCGCGGCAAGAATGCCGGGGGCGCAGCCAGCCTGACCCCGCAGCGCCTGCGCGAGATGATGCGCGACCCGCGTTACTTCGACCCCTCGCGCCGCGACACTGACTTCGTGCGCCAGGTGCAGCAGGGCTTCGAGTCGCTGTATCCCGGCGAACAGGCCCCGGCCCTGCGCGCCTCGTAGACCTCCCCCATTCCCGAAACGGCAACGGCCCGGTCAGGTTTGCGCCTGGCCGGGCCGTCTTGCATCTGGGAACGAGGTTCGCGACGCATTGCCTACACGCGCGATGATGCCCGCAACTTCTCCGCCAGCCGCTCGGCGCGCGCGCCCACCTGTCCCGCCCACTTGGAGCGCAGCATCTCCGAAGCGGCATCGGCGAAGCGCCCGGCCTGCACATGCGCCAGGGCCTGCCGGAACCCGAGCAGGCCGGCCAGGCCCAGGTTGAAGCACATGTTCACCAGCACCTCCTGCACGGCCTCCGGCGCGGCCAGGACCCACGGCAGCGCCGCCGCCAGTCGGCCCCAGCAGTCCTTGATGTCATTGTCCAGCAACAGGTAGGCCTCAGACTCGGTGATGCCCCGGTCGTCCAGGTTGCGGCCAACGCCGATGGTCAGCCGACCTGCGGTGCAGCGGTAGGGCTTGAGCCGCAGGCCTTCGTCGCGCAGAAGCTCCTCGGCCAGGCGTTGCGTGTTCATTTGCCCGCCCCCTTCACCTTTTCGAACGTGCGCAAGGAACCCATGCCGAGCATGCCGAACATGAGCTGCCAGAGCATGTCGTCGAGGGCTGGAGGGGGAGGAGCCGCAGGCCACCAGACGCCCGAGGCCCAGGCCCACAGCGGCCTGGCCAGGTA
This sequence comes from Pseudomonadota bacterium, assembly GCA_018817515.1. Lineage (GTDB taxonomy): Bacteria > Desulfobacterota > Desulfovibrionia > Desulfovibrionales > Desulfovibrionaceae > Humidesulfovibrio. The sequence goes on along the minus strand of JAHIUD010000033.1, from coordinate 5,124 downwards.
CTGGAAGGCCAGGGCAGCCGCGCAGACCCAGCCGATGGCCGGGCGCCAGCCCGCCACGAAAAGCGACGGGCTCTGGGCCTCCACCTTGTTGATGTCGCGCTGGTCGGACTCGGCCTTGGCCGCGATATCCAGCAGGGCGCGCTGGTAGTCCTCGGCGGCCTTGGCCCGCGCGCCCGGGTCCGGGATCAGGTCGAGCAGCTTCTGCGCCGCCGCGCCGATGAGCGGAATGAAGTCGAGCAGCATGGTCAGCCTCCCGTTTTCATGACTATTTCAGCACCGTTCGCAGCACGAACGGGCCGACAAGCTGCAGCACCAGCCCCACGCCCAGGCCCACGTAGACATGGAAGCGCAGACGGTTCACCGCGCTCCACAGGTCCGCGCGCTCGGCGAGGTGCTCCTCCCGCGACTGGGCGTGGGTCTCGCGATGCTGGTCTGCGGTGCGCTCCAGGGCCGCCAGGCGCTCGGCCTGCCGGGCGCAGAGTTCGCGCCGGGCCACCTGGGACTCGGCGATGCGCAGGAGCGTCTCGCCGTTGGCGCAGGACTGCTCGGCCACGGCCTCGATGCCCACGCGCATCTGGTCCTTGAGCCCCAGGAGCGCGTCGCGGATCTGCTCCATGAACTGGTCGTGGAAGGCGCAGGGCTGGTGCATGATGGCCTCCTATACGGCGGGCCGCAGCTGCGCCCGCTCTTCCATCGAGGCCATGAACGAGGCCACGGCGTCCCAGTTTGCGGGCATCCGCAACACTTCCTGGTGCGCGGGCACCGTCACCGGCTCCATGCCCAGGAACTCGCCACCCTCGCCGATGAGCGCACGGTCCTCGGCATAAGCGGGCACGTCCACGAGGACCGAGGGGAAGGCCGAGGGGGAAGGGCCGTCCAGCGCCACGTATTCCCCCCGCTGGATCTCGCTGGTCCAATCAACGCAACCGCAGTCCGAAGGCAGCTCCGCAAGCAGCGCGCGTGACAATTCAACTTCCGGGTGATGCAAGAGAATCATATGTCCACCTCCTAGGGGGTCACAGAGAGAATGTTTACCGAGCCAGCGCCACCAGCGCCTCCAGGGTATATGCCAGATGCGCCAGTTACTTGCCCGCCAGCCCCGCCAGATGCGCGGACAGTTCCGTTGTTGGTGTATCCGCCCGTCAGCGTGATGATTCCGACAATACCGCCGCCAGCACCACCGCCACCCATGCTGTAGCCGCCCCCCACACCAACACAGTCAGTGCCGCGAGAGCCGTCAGCCTGCACGATTGTGCCGGAGGCGATGTTCACAACAGGGGAAACAAGGAACAGGGGAGCACCACCAGCGCCGGGAGCAGGGGATACGCTGCCAATGGGAACGTCACTTGTTCCCACGCCGTCACCAGCGCCACCGCCGCTATTGCAGTTCCCGGCATTGCCCGTCATAGCGTTGCCGCCGGGGCCACCGTAGTCACCAGCGTTCCCGCCAGCACCAGCAGTGTAGGAGTTGCCACCGCCACCTGCACCACCAGCGCAGGGACCGCCCTTGCCGCCATTGCCACCCGGAGTAACACCCCAGGAGCCGCCAGAGCCGCCGCCGCCAGCTTGCAAGGGGAGACTCGCAGCATACCCGTTGTTTCTCCCGGCCACTGCGGCTACGCCTGGGCCACCCGCAGCCCCTTCACCGACGAGGATACAGGCGTCGAGTGTGGGGTTCTTGATCTTGCGCCGAATACTGGCAGGGACAAGCGGTAGGGCTGGAATGTCCCCTAAGTTCCCTGCTTTGCCCATCCAGGTAGTGCTGATGGTCCCTGCGTTGAGAGTAAGCACTCCTGTCTTGGCAAAGACAAAGAGGCCCTTGCTGTTGGTGGACGGCTTGAGTGAGCCGCCGTCAACGACGAGCACATTGCACATCACCCCAGACGCACCCGTTTCAGCGTCAGGGGCAACGGTTGCTGCTCCGGTGACGACGATGCAAGGTGTACCGGGATTGACCACTCGACGCCTGTACGCCAAAGGTGCATGGGCGTTGGACGCAGTTTGCGTTCCATAGGACGACCCCACAGTGTCTCCTACCCCGGCAATCCAACAAGAGTTGGCGTAAGAGCCCGCCACCCACCACGAGGAGTCAGGAGAGTACAGTCCCATGTAGTACAACCCTGTTGCCGGGACGATGTACTCGGACGCCAGCGCGTAGTATTGCCAACCAGCAGTCGTTGTCGTCACGTCCACCCGCGCCATGACTGTGACGCTGCCTCCGCCGTTGTCGCGGAAGATGAGTAGATGCTGCCTGACCCCAGCCGTGGTATGGTACGTTCCGAGGTGCGTGATGGCTGCGCCGTTCGAGAGTGGCGTGTCCTTCTCAATCCATGTGTTTCCGTCACCAGAAGCAAAGGATGGGGTTGTTAGCACCTTGTTGGACGAGTAGCCGTCCTGCGGCTGCAACACGCTACCGCCCTGAATGACGTTGCCACTGTACGTGCCGTCTCCGAAGAGGGAGCCCCCGCCAAGGGGGCCGGGAGGCAAGCCCCCGACCCCGCCTGGCCAGGCCCCTCCTCCTTCGTGAGAGGCCATGCGGCGCGGGCCTGCGCCCGCGTGGGACGAGACGCGCATGGCTAGTACTTCCCGCCGCGCGCAAAGACCCACATCTTCTTGCCGCTGGTGGGCGCTGCGGCCTCCTGGGCCATGAGGGACCAGCCCGGCGGCAGGTTCAGGTACTTGTTGCCCGCCGCGTCGACCTGGACGTGGGCGGACAGCATGGAGCTGGCCAGGACGTTCACGCTGGCGATGGCGTTGGTCATGCCGCTGGTGAGCGGGATCTTGACCGTGGCGGCCTTCTTGCTGGCCGTGCCATCAAAGAACAGCAGGATCAGGTCCTTGTCGGCGGTGTCGTCGGTGCTGACGGCCAGCACGTCCACGCGTGTGGATTCCGTGGCGTCGCCCGCAAAGACGACGGTTTCGGTGGTGTCGGAGAGTTCGGTGATCTTGCCGCTGATGCTGCCGATGAAGATGGGGTCGGTGTTCGCTGCCATGGTCTACATGCCTCCCAGGAGTGCGTGGTTGATGACGCGGCCAGCCACCATGGCGGGCCGCAAGGTCAGACTGAGCATCGCATTGGTGGAGAGCTGGTCCGGGCCGGAGCCCAGGTCCGCCGCCAGGCCGGGACCCGTGCGGAAGAGCCCGCCGCCGGGCGCGATCTTGGCCCGCAGCAGGCCGTCAGAGAGCTCCAGGCCGGAGTTTTCCGCCAGGGCCAGGGACAGCCGCAGGGCCTCATCCGCGCCGGGGAAGAGCAGGGTTTCGGCCAGTCCGTCACCGGCAGCGAGTTTGGCCGACAGGTTGCGCGGGGTGGTGTCGCCGGCGCTGACGCGCAGCCCTCCCACGCTGGCTTTGGCCTGGGCGGCGTAGTTCCCGGCCAGGGCGGCCTGGGTCTCGGCCTCGGTTGCGGCGGCGCTTGCCTGGATACCGGCGGCCTGGGCCGCGTCGCGGGCGTTCTCGCAGGTGCCCAGGAAGGCCGAGGAATCGCGGATGTCCTCCTGGGGTGTGCTTACGGGATACAGCACGGCGCGGCCGATCTTCTCGTCCAGGGCCTGGCAGATCATGGTCAGCAGATCGAGGGCGGCCTCATGGGTCTCGGCCGGAAAGGCCGCATTCTCCACATAGTCCACCTCCTGCACGATGGCCGGGGCGCGATAGAGCACCAGGGTCGTGCCCGTGGCCGGGGGCTCAAACAGCATCAGGCTGCCGCCTGACGGGCTGCCCGCGCCCGTGACGTTGAAGTGCGTGCCGCTTAGAAGCGGCGTCTCCGCACCGTCCTGGCGCAGCAGGACCTTGATGTCGTCCTCGCGCATGAAGGGAAAGGGCACGGGGAACACGGTGGTGGCCCCGTTGCCGGTGAAGGAGGTCTTGGAAATCGGGGTGGACAGGGTCATCTGTGGGGACTCCTTTGCCGCGCTCAGGCGGGCTGTCGGATCAGTTTGTCGTCCAGTTTGTCGTTCTGTTTCGCCACGGTAGTCGTCGATGCTATTCGTTGATGGCCAAAGTGGGCGCCACAAGCAGCACGGTCATGGGCAGGGGCTGGTCCTGCACCACGGTGAGCACGCCCTCCGTGCCCCAGCCCTGGGGGAAGCGCACGGCCTTGTCGCCGGAGAACAGCGCAGGCGGCCCGTCCATGGGGTCGGCACTGGTGCGGTAGAGCAGCGGCTCCAGGTTCCCATTGCCTATCACGCCGCCGGACCCGACCTTGCCGCCCAGGCTGCGGTGCAGGCGCACCGAGACCTCGGTGATGCGCTTGGTGCGCGTCTGCGAGCTGCCGCGCGCCCCGGAGAACTCCAACCGCATGGGCTGAAGCGCCGAGGTGTAGCCAAGCCCGGCGTGGACCCGGCTGGCGGCGCGCGGCAGGGTGATGGAGCCGTCGGAGGAGACGACACGCTCGGGCAGCACCGCGCCATCGGCCAGCACCTGCACGCTGCGGCCAGCCAGATGCCCCAGCCCGGCGAGTTCGGTCACCGGCTCGCCGCTGTAGCTCAGGCCGGCGTCCAGGAAAAAGGCCTCGGCAGCGCTGGCCGCATCCTCGGAAAAGGCCGGATCCAGGGTCTCGATGAAGCGCCGCTCCACAGGCGCGCCGTTTTCGCCAGGCACGCTGCGGCGCAGCACCAGCCAGAGTTCGTCACGGCCCTCGGCATCGTTGGAGACCACGCACGCGGCCTCCACCGCGCCGTCTGTGACGATGCGCGAGAAGGCGCAGACATCCTGGTCCGGCAGGTAGGTCATGGCCACGAGCACACCGTCGGCGCGCACGCAGAAGAGCACCGGATCGGGCTCCTGGGCGAAGGCCAGCTGCGTCAGCCCCGCCGCGGCCATGTGCGACGAGAGCAGGGTCAGATCGCTTGAGGTGTAGGCGTCGGACTCGAAGCGGTAGGCCATCTCGCGCACCTTCCGGCCCGAGCGCTGCACAAACAGCGTGGCGTGCCCCGCCGAGCAGGCGGCAAGCTGAGCCGCGCCGCTGGTGCCCTGGCGGTCGGCCTTGACCCCGCCCGGGGTGACGGGCGCGCCAAGCGAGCTGCCGGACACGGTCCATTCTCCGCCACTGGTGCCGATCCAGAGCTTGTCGCGCGGGGCCAGGAAGCAGATGCGCCCGCCCTGCTGGGCCGAGAGGGTGATCTC
>JAHIUD010000032.1 GCA_018817515.1 Pseudomonadota bacterium | reverse complement strand
TGCTTCATAGCAGATGAGCATGCCTATCGCAAGATCGCCCGTGCGCAGGGCCTTCTGGTCATGGCCGGGAGCGAAATCGCCCACGCCGTGCACCAGCTTCTCCAGCGGCAGCCAGCCTGGCATCGGCATGTACTCGCCAAAGGGCACCAGGTGCTCCTTGTCGTACCAGGTCGGCGTCGCGCCGCTGCCGTTGATGAGGTAGGCCCGGTTGTACAGGGTGTAGTCGCCCACGCCGCGGGTGTAGGCAGGCGCGCCAAGGAGCAGGGTGGCGTTGGTGCTGGCCAGGAAGTCCAGCACCGGCTTACGCAGCGGGGTGTCGTCCTGGAAGTAGAAGGGCATGGACGTTTCGGGCCAGACGATGAGCTCCGGGTTGGCCGTGATCTGCACCTTGCGGCTCAGGTCCACGTACCGGGCAACTGTGGACGCCTGGTAGGAGCTGTCCCATTTGACGCTCTGGTCGATGTTGCCCTGGACGATGGCCACGGTGCGCGGCGGGCTGTCCTCGGTGTAGGTGCGCAACGTCTGCCAGCCCAGGCCGAGCACAAGCAGCGCGGCCACGGCGCTGACAGCGGCGCAGGTCCGGGAATTGCGGCCGAGCACGGCCCCGCAGGCAATGAGCGCCAGCACGCCGGACAATCCATAGGCCCCGATGTAGGACGCTGGCAGCGCCACAATGGTCCAGGGCACGAAGGCGGCGCTCAGGGTCAGCCAGGGGAAGCCGGAAAGCAGCGTGGCCACGGCCATCTCCATGAGCGTCCAGCAGAAGCCGAGGAAAAGCAGGCCGTTCAGCGCGGAGAGCCGTCTCATGGCCAGGTGCGCCAGCAGCCCGAACAGCCCGAAATAGGCGCCCATGGCTATGCTCAGAAGGACGGGCACGGGCAAGGCCAGGACCCAGTGCACCCCGCCAAAGTTCTCCACAGGCCAGAAGACCCAGTACAGGCAGCCCAGGGCGGCCAGGGACCCGGCCAGCCAGGATTGCCGGAAGGCGTCACGGAAGCTCTCGGCGCTCTGGCCCAGGACCATGAGGCCAGCGGGCAGGAGCAGCGCGGCCAGGGGCAGCTGCGCCAGCGGATTGGCATGGCCCAGCCAGGTGCCGATGGCGGTGGCCAGGATGAAAAAGAGTCTGGGCTGCACCGGGAGCTACTCGGCGCGCTCCACGCGCAGGGTCTCGATGTGTTTGGGGTCGGCCTCGTAGACCTCGAAGTGCCAGGGGCCGAGAAGGAAGGACTCGCCCTCGGGCGGGATGCTCCCGGCAAGTTCGCAGATGAGCCCGCCGATGGTCTCCACCTGATCCGACTCCAGCTCCAGGCCGAAGCGCTCGTTGATCTCGTCGAGCGAGAGCCGCCCGGACACGACCTGGCTGCCGTCGGGCAGGACCTGGACGTCCTCCGGGCGCAGGGCGTCGTGCTCGTCGCCGATCTCGCCGACGATCTCCTCCAGCACGTTCTCCAGCGTCAGCATGCCCGCTGTGCCGCCATACTCGTCGGTGACGATGACCATGTGGCTCTTGCGAGTCTGCATGTCGTGCAGGAGCGTTTTCAGGTTGGCCGTCTCGGGCACGAAATACGTGGGCCGGATGAGGCTCACCAGGTCGGGGTGCTGCGCCTGGGGCAGCAGCAGGGGGCCCACGATGTCCTTGGCGTGCAGCACGCCCACGATGTGGTCGCGGTTCTCGCGGTACACCGGGATGCGCGAATGCCCGTGCTGGACGATGAGTTCCGCCGCCTCGGCCAGGGTGCTGTCCATCTCGATGCTGATCATGTCCGGCCTGGGCACCATGACCTCGCTGGCGAGCTTGTCCTCAAGCTCCAGCACGTTGGTCAGGATGCGGATGTCCTCCAGCGGGATGTCGCCCTCATTCAGGGCTTCCCGGAGGCATTCCTCGAGCGGGGTGTCGGACTTGCGGAAAAGGTTGCGGAATGCCGAAAGGATACTGCCTGTTGAGCCTTCGTCCAAGATGTCTGCTCCTGCGGAAGGTGCTGTACGTGTCCGTTGCCGATTGTGGGTGTCTACGCAAAATCTAAAGATATTTGGCGGCTGGGGCAATGTCAAGGCTGGGCATGATTCCTGGCGTGCGGGCAGGGCCTTGCGTCAGGCCAGAGCGGCCCGCGCGAGCTTGCGCAGGTGGATTTCCAGGCAGGTGACCGCCGCCGGGGTAAGCCCGGAGATGCGTCCCGCCTGGCCCAGGGTCGCCGGACGAATGCGCGCCAGCTTCTCCACGGCCTCGCGGGTCAGGCCGGAGACGGCGGCATAGTCCAGGTCAGGCGGCAGCAGCGTGTCCGCCTGGCCGCGGCTGCGCGCCACCACCTCGAACTCGCGCTCCAGGTAGCTGGCGTAGCGGATGCGTGTGTCGGCCTCGTCCAGCACCAGCGGGTCTACCTGGGTCAATTCCGGCCAGAAGGGCGCCAGATGGTGGATGTTCACCTGTGGCTGGCGCAAGAGCGCGGCCAGATTGATGCCCTTGCCCGGGATGCTCGCGCCGATGCGCGTCAGAATATCCCTTGTGGGCGCGTCTGGGCGCACGCGTATGGTTTCGAAGGCCTCCAGCACGGCGGCGAGGCTATTCTGCTTGGCCGCAAACAGCGCGTGGCGTTGGTCGTCCACAAGGCCGAGTTCGCGGCCCAGGCCGGTCAGGCGGTCGTCGGCGTTGCCCTCGCGCAGGAGCAGGCGATGCTCGGCGCGGGAGGTGAACATGCGGTAAGGCTCCTGCGTGCCGCGCGTCACCAGGTCGTCCACCAGCACGGCCATGTAGGCCTGGTCACGGCGCAGGAGGAAGGGCGGCAGGCCCTTCTGCGCGCAGAAGACGTTGAGCGCGGCCCACAGGCCCTGGGCGGCGGCCTCCTCGTAGCCCGAGGTGCCGTTGATCTGCCCGGCCAGGTACAGGCCCGGCAGGGGTTTGGACTCCAGGGTGGGCAAGAGCTGCGTGGGCGGAACGAAATCGTACTCGATGGCGTACCCGGGGCGCACGATGCGCGCTTCTTCCAGGCCGGGAATGGTGGTCAGCAGAAGTTTCTGGATGTCCAGCGGCAGGCTGGTGGAGATGCCGTTGGGATACACTTCCGGGCTGTCCAGCCCTTCGGGCTCGATGAAGATCTGGTGGCGCTCCTTGTCCGGGAAGCGGGCCACCTTGTCCTCCACGGACGGACAGTAGCGCGCGCCGGTGCCCTGGATCACCCCGGAGAACAGTGGCGAGCGCTCGAACCCGGTGCGGATGGCAGCGTGGGTGGCGGCGTTGGTGTAAGTGAGGTGGCAGGATACCTGTGGCAGGGGCACGGCGCGGTTCAGGAAGCTGAAGGGCGTGGGCGGGTCGTCGCCAAGTTGCTCTTCCATGACCGAAAAGTCGATGCTCGACTTGAGCAGGCGCGGCGGGGTGCCTGTCTTGAGGCGGCCCAGTTCGAAGCCAAGGCCGCGCAGAGATGGCGAAAGCCCCTCGGCTGCCGGGTCGCCCAGGCGTCCGCCCGAGAAATGGGTCAGGCCAATGTGCAGCAGGCCCGCCAGGAAGGTGCCGGTGGTCAGAAGCACGGCGCGCGCGCGGAACTCCTGGCCCAGGCGCGTGCGCACCCCGCAGGCGCGTCCGTCCTGCGCCAGCACGTCCTCGGCCATGTCCTGGCAGATAATTAGGTTGGGCTGGGCAAAGAGGTCGCGCTGGACCACCCGCAGGTACTCGGCGCGGTCGATCTGGGCGCGGCTGGAGCGCACGGCCGGACCCTTGCTCATGTTCAGTTGGCGGAACTGGATGCCTGCGGCGTCGGCCCAGAGGCCCATCTGCCCGCCCAGGGCGTCGATCTCACGCACCATGTGGCCTTTGGCCAGGCCGCCGATGGCCGGGTTGCAGGATAGATGCCCGATGCGGTCGATGTTCACCGTGAGCAGCAGCGTGCTCAGGCCCAGGCGGGCGGCGGCCATGGCCGCCTCGCACCCGGCGTGCCCAGCGCCGACGATGATGAGGTCGAAGGTTTGAGGCGGGGCTGGCCTGCGCTGCATGGAGGCCTCGCGCCAGCGCTAGTCGAAGAGCATGGACGCCATGACTTTGGCATCCTTGATGATGTTCGTGATGGACGAGCGCTCGTTTGGCTGGTGGGCGTTGTGCATCAGCGTGCCCCAGACAGCGGCCTTGTGCCCGGCGCGGCGCAGGTAGGCCGCCACGGTGCCGCCGCCGATGCCGCTGAGCTTCGGCTGGTTGTGGAACACCGACTTGACGCAGCGCATGAGTCTGGTCACGACCTCGCTGTCCGCAGGGGTGGGCGGTGCGGCCTGTTCGCGCTGCACGAACTCGTAGCTGATGCGCACCCCGTACTCGCGCTCCACCTCATTGCCGAAGCCCTGGATGGCCTTGAGCACCTCGTCCAGGTCGTAGCCGGGCATGACGCGGCAATCCACGTAGAACACGTCGCGGCCGGGGATGGTGTTGATGTTCTCCACATTGGCCTCCTTCTTGGTGGCCTCGAAGGTGGAGTGGGGCGGGTTGAACAGCGGGTCTGTACGGTCGAAGAGCTGGTGCAACTTAGGGATCTGCACGATGAGAGCAGAGGCGGCCACCAGGGAGTTGATGCCGGCCTCGGGCGTGGACGCGTGGCACTGCTTGCCTTCCACCACGACCTTGAGCCAGAACATGCTCTTCTCGGCGATTTCGATCATCTCGCTTGTGGGCTCGCCGAAGTCCGGCACCAGGAACAGGTCGTCCGGCCCGAAGAGGTCTGCGTGGTGCTTGACCACGTAGTCCAGACCGTACTTGCTGCCGGTTTCCTCGTCGGCCACCAGGAGCACGCCGTAGTTCATGGGCGGCGTAACGCCCTTGTCGAGCAGGGCTTTGGCCACCAGGAGCGAGCAGACGATGCCCTGGTGGTTGTCCTCCACGCCGCGGCCGATGATGATGTCGCCATCGACCTTGAGCTCGTATGGATCGGAGTCCCACAAGGCCAGATCGCCAGGGGGCACTATGTCCGTGTGGGAGATGATCCAGAGGGTCTTTGACGTGTCCTGTCCAGGCACCACGGCCACGAGGTTCGGGCGGTAGCCGCAGGGTACGGCAGGGTCCGGGGCGCGCAGTTCGCGGACTTCGCCAAAGCCCATGTCCTTCAGGTAGCTTTTGAGGAACTCGGTCTTGACCGTTTCGCCGGGACCGCCGTTCATGGGGCCGAGGGCCGGAATGGCCACGAGGGCGCGTTGCAGGTCGATGACCGTCTGGGACTGCGCTTCGAGGTACCGGTGGATCTCGTCAAGCATGGCGGGCTCCGTTTTGGCGGCAGAGGTTTGGTGCAAAGCGTGCGGCGGAAACAAAAAGGCGGGGTTGTCCCCGCCTTCTCGTGTCGTCTGGCTAGCGGCCTCTGGCGGCGCGCTTGGACGCCTTCAGGGGGTTGACCTTGGCCTTGCCCTGCTTGTCCAGCGTGCCCTTGACGTGGGTGGCGAAGTTGCAGATGCCACGAATCCACTTCTGGGCCGGCTTGGCGTAGCTCGGACAGTAGCTGACGGACTCAAGTTCGACGATGCGCTCGCACCCGGTGCAGCTTTCCACAACGGGGTTCATGATGACGCCCTTGAAGGACAGGCCTTCTGCGGTCATGACCGCGCCGTCCAGGGGGCCTGCTTTCTTCTTGTCTTCAGCCATGGGAATCTTCCTCCTTGCCTGGCGCGGATGTCGCTGCCAGGGTGTCATCGTAAAAATTAGAGAGCGGTTCTTTATTCATACACTGGTCTGTTTGTCAAGCCCGGATATGCCGCAAATCCACGTCAGGCCCGGACTCAAGGCAGCTTGTTGATGGTCCGGATGAGCACATCCGTAACCTTCTGAGCGTTTTGCTTGAAAATATGCAGTATGTCGTCCCAGGTCACCGGGGCCTCGTCGGTCTTCCAGCAGTCGTAATCCGTGGACATGGCCACGGCGGCGTAGGGGATGCCCACTTCGTTGGCCAGGATGACCTCCGGCGCGATGCTCATATTGATGACGTCCGCGCCCCAGATGCGGAACATGTTCGATTCCGCCCGGGTGGAGAAGCGCGGACCCTCGATGGTGACCACCGTACCGGTTTTGTGGTGCCGGATGCCAAGCTCCTCGCAGGAGGCGTTGAGCAGGGCGCGCAACTCCTCGGAGAACGGGTCGGCCATGGGTGTGTGCACTGGGTCGTGCGGAGAGAACTTGTCATGAAACGTGATGGCGCGGTGCCGGGTAAAGTCGATGAACTGGTCCAGCACCACGAGATCGCCCCGGCCTATCTCCTCGCGCAGGGAGCCTACAGCCGTGGTGGTCAGGATAAAGTCGCAGCCAAGTTTTTTAAGCGTTGCGATCTTGGCCCGGTAGTTTACCAGGGTGGGCGTCGTCGTGTGTTCGCGACCGTGACGCGCGAGCAGAAACACGTTGTGCTTGCCGATTGTGCCTGCGCGCACCGGGGACGTGGAACTCCCGTACGTGGTTTCAACGGTGATGTCCTTGGGGGCTTGCAGGATGTCCGGGTTGTCCAGGCCGCTGCCGCCGATGATGCCGATGTTCGCCATGTCCTCTACCTTGCCTTAAAGCTTGAGCAGGCAATGGTGCGGGATGCCCTCAAGCTTGCTCGGGCCGTCGAGGAAGCCGAGCTCGAGGACGAAGCCGATGCCGACGACGTCGCCGCCAGCCTTCTTTACCAGCTGGATCATGCCGCCAGTGGTGCCGCCAGTGGCCAGCAGGTCGTCGATGATCAGCACTTTGTCGCCGGGGGAGATGGCGTCCACATGCATGCACAGGCTGTCTGTTCCGTACTCCAGCTCGTAGGTGACGGAGGTGGTCTTGTAGGGCAGCTTGCCGGGCTTGCGCACCGGGACGAAGCCGATGTTCATCTTATAGGCCAGGGGGGCGCCAAAGATGAAGCCGCGCGCCTCGGCGCCCACGATCTTGATGGCGCCGCTGTCCTTGTAGCGCTCGGCCAAGGCGTTGATGGTGTAGCTGAAGGCCTCAGGGTCGGACAGAAGCGGGGTTATGTCGAAGAAGGTGATGCCGGGCTTGAAGTCCAGAACATCACGAATGTAATTGCGCAGGTCCATCAGGTGGGGCTCCTTTTACGATTGATGCGAGGTTCTACTGAGTCTGCAAAGCAGTTGTCAACCGTCAGGGCAGTTGCTAGTCTCATGACATGACAGGAAAACGCACATGACCATGGACGGCAACGAGGGCAGGGGGCAATACAAGCCCGCCAAGCGCAGTCTGGGGCAAAACTTTCTTACCGACGCCAATATCGCCCGGAAGATCGTGGACAGCCTGGACATTAAGCCTGGCGACAACGTCCTGGAGATCGGACCGGGACGCGGCGCGCTGACCCGGCATATCCTGGAGCGCAAGCCGGGCCGGTTTATGGTGCTGGAGAAGGATGACGACCTGGGGCAGGCCCTGGCCGCGAACCATCCAATGATAGAGGTCGTGTCCGGCGATGCCCTCGCCTTCCCCTGGCAGACGCTTGCGCCCGGCGACGGCTGGAAGATCGTCGGCAACCTTCCGTATAACATCGCCTCGCCGCTCATCTGGGACATCGTCAGCCAGGCGGGTTTCGCTGCCGCCGTGTTCATGGTCCAGCTGGAGGTAGGGCAGCGGCTCAAGGCTCCGCACGGGGGCAAGGATTACGGCGCGCTGAGCATTTGGGTGCAGAGCCACGCCCGCGTGGAGCTGCTTTTCAAGGTGCCTCCGCAGGTGTTCCATCCACAGCCCAAGGTTACTTCCGCTGTTATGCGATTTTTTTTGCATCCGCATCCGCCAGAGGAAAATGCCGCAAAGGCCCTGGCCGCAACGCTTCGGATGTGCTTTCAGCAGCGTCGCAAACAGCTGTCTACGATATTGAAATCAAAAGGAATTGTCGGCGCTGAAGGCATACTTCTTGGGCTTGATATACAGCCTTCTCAGAGGCCGGAGACGCTTGCGCCGGAACGCTTTCAGGCACTATCAAATCGACTGCGAAACCAATTTGGCTCTTGACTTGGGTTTTGCTTTGGTGTTTATCGAGGTTCAGTTGCAGATCAAGGTGTCCCCGTAGATAATTCGGGGCGCCATGAAACCGCGAATGCGGGTACTGGCAGGAGAGCTTCCGTCGGTCAAAAGCGACCTTCGCAAACTGAATTTCGTCGTAAGTTCGGAATGACCGAGAAGCAAACAGTGACTCACCAATGAGGAGGAAGGAAACATGACGAAGGCTGAGCTGGTTGTCAAAATCGCAGAGAAGGCCAATCTGACCAAGGCCAATGCTGAACGCGCCCTGAACGCTTTCATCGGTGCCGTCGAAGACGTCCTGGTGAAGGAAGGCAAGCTCACCCTCACTGGCTTCGGCACCTTCCAGGTTGAGAAGCGCAAGGCACGTGTGGGCCGCAATCCCCGCACCGGCAAAGAGATCAAGATCCCGGCCACCAAGGTCGTCAAGTTCCGTCCTGGCAAGCTCCTGAAGGACGCCGTAAAGTAAATCTGGAGGCTTCCCATGTTGCACGGCGAAACTGTCCATAGCCCCCTGCCGCAGGATCTGCCCTGGTTCCAGGCGGACCACGCCATTTTCTTCGGCGTGTTATACATGGTGCTGATCGTCATCAGCATCGGCATGGGGTACTGTGTGATGAAGTCCTTGTGGGACTGCCGCAGCGATTCGAGCGCGGGACACCACTAGTTTTCGGCTTCATTGCCTGAGCAAGAACAAAGCGGGCCCATCCGGCGAAAACCGGATGGGTCCTATTTTGTCCTGTTTGCCCCGCTTGCAATCCGCAGGCGCATGGGGTAAGCACCTTTCTCCGTTTAGCTGATTTCCTTGAGGGGAGGTGATTCATTTGCCCGGTATTTTGTTGGATGAAAGTGACAACTTCGAAATCGCCCTGCGTCGTTTCAAGAAGCAGGTCGAAAAGGCCGGGGTCCTCTCCGAACTGAAGAAGCGTCAGCACTACGAGAAACCCAGCGTCCAGGAAAAGAAAAAGAAGGCTGCTGCCAAGAAGCGCCTCATCAAAAAGATGCGCAAGTCCAGGATCGACTAATGAGCATCCAAGGACGCATCGAGTCCGACTACATTGTGGCCTACAAGGCCAAAGACACGGTTCGGCTTGCTGTCTTGAGACACCTCAAGACAGCAGCCAAGAACCGTGAGATAGAGCTTTTGCGCGCGCTGACCGATGACGACATGCTCGACCTCATCTCGCGCCAGCTCAAGCAGCGCAAGGATTCCATCGAGCAGTACGAGAAGCATGGCCGGAATGACCTCGCCGCCGTGGAGGTCGCCGAGTTCGCCGTGCTTCAGGACTACATGCCTTTGCCCCTCACCCCGGCCGAGTTCGCCGAGATCGTAGACCGCCTCGTGGTCGAGACCGGAGCCAGCGGCCCCAAAGATATGGGGAAGGTCATGCAGGCCCTGACCCTTGGCTACAAGGGGCGCTACGATGGCAAGATGGCCAGCGAGGCCGTCCGCTCCAGATTGTCCTCCTAACAAAACGGCAGTTCATGGAACCGAGAACCCTGCTTCTGCTGGAGTTCCCGAAGATCCTTAAGGAACTGTCGGGATTCGCCGTCTCCGAACCCGGAGCCACGGCCTGTCTTGAGGTTCGCCCTTTTACCGACGCCTTGTCCGTGCGCCTGCAGATCACCCTGCTTGATCAGGCCCTGCGCTGGGTGCGCGAGTCCGGCTTCAAGCTCAACGCCTTCCCTGATTTCGGCGGCTTCTTCCCCGTGCTGGACATCCCCAGCCGCATCCTGGACCTGGACGCCTTGTTCGCCCTGTGCGCCACGCTGGAGCAGGGCCGCAACGCCCGCGATTTGCTTGAGCCTTACGCCGAGCGCGGTTGGGACGAGCTGAACGCGGCTGTGGGCGGCGCGCCCTGGCCTGCGGCCACCTGGTCGGCGCTCAAGCGCTGCCTGGACCAGGACGGGCAGTTGAAGGACGGCAGCTCGCCGGGCCTGTTCTCCGTGCGCCAGGAGATCCGCGCCATCCACCAGCGCTGCACCAAGCGCGTCAAGGACTTCGTCCTGTCCGAGAACATCGCCAACTACTTGCAGGACGACTTTGTCACAATTTCTTCAGACCGTTACGTGCTGCCCCTCAAGGTGAACTTTAAGAACCGCTTCCCGGGCATCATCCACGACTATTCCCAGACCGGGGAGACCTGCTACTTTGAGCCGATGTTCCTGGTGGAGATCAACAACTCCCTGCAGGAACTCAAGCGCGAGGAACGCGTCGAAGAGCGCAAGGTCATGGAATACCTGACCGATCTCGTGCGCCAGGAGCGTGAAGGCATCGAGGCCAGCTACCGGGGCCTGGTGCAGTTGGACCTGCTCATGGCCAAGGCCAGCCTGGCCGAGTCCATTGAAGCGCGGCCGCTTGACGTCGGCCCTGGCCTGCCCGCTCGGCTCATCCAGGCCAGACACCCGCTCTTGGCCTTGCAGGGCGGGGCGACCCAGCCTCTGGACATCAAGCTGCGCGAGGGTCAGCAGGCGCTCATCGTCAGCGGCGGCAACGCCGGCGGCAAGACCGTGTGCCTGAAGACCATGGGCCTGGTTGCGCTCATGGCTTTTTCCGGCCTGCCTGTGCCCGTGGCCGAGGGCAGCTCCCTGCCGCTATGGACCGAAATCTTCGTGGTCCTGGGCGATGAGCAGAGCATTGAGGAGCACGTCAGCACCTTTACCGCGCAGATCCAGTACCTTTCACGGGTCTGGGACCGCGTGAACGACAGGACCCTCTTCCTGCTCGACGAATTCGGCGCAGGCACGGACCCCACCCAGGGCGCGGCCCTGGCCCAGGCGGTCATCGACGGCCTGCTTGAACGCGGGGCCAGCACCTTTGCCGCAACACATTTCCCGGCGCTGAAGGCGTACGCCCTGGCCACGGACAAGGTCCGCGCCGCCAGCGTGCTCTTTGATCCCCGGACCAAGAAGCCGCTGTACCGCCTGGCCTACGACCAGGTGGGTGCGAGCATCGCGCTGGATGTGGCCCGTGAGCACGGCCTGCCGCGCACCATCCTGTCGCGCGCGGAGCAGTATCTGCTGCTCGACGGCACGGACACCAGCGCCGTGCTCGACCGTCTGAACGAGCTTGCCGTGCAGCGCGAGCGGGAAAACGACGCCCTGGACGAGGAACGCAAGGCCCTGCGCAAGAAGCGCGACGGTCTTGAGGCCCGCTTTGAGAAGGAACGCGTCAAGGTGCTCTCCGATGTGCGCGAGCTGGCCCAGAGCGTGCTGCGCGACTGGAAGACTGAACGCATCGGCCGCAAACAGGCGCTGAAGAAGCTCTCCGAGGCCCGAGAACGCCTGGAGCCCGTGGTCGACCCTGAAGCCGCACCTGTGGCTCCGGCCCTTGATCTTTCCGAGATCAAGCCGGGGCAGCGCGTGGCCTACCAGGCCTGGAACAAGACCGGGCTGGTGGTGGAGAAGGACGAGCGGCGCGGCCAGGTGAAGGTTGATTTCGATGGCGTGGCCATGTGGGTGGCGTTCACGGAGCTTTCCCTGGATGGCCGCGCCCCGCGCAAACCAGCCAAGGTGGCCCAGGCCTCGGCAGGGGAGCTCGGCTACGCCGTGCGCCTGGATCTGCGCGGCCGCAGGGCAGATGAAGCTTTGGCTGAACTTGAAGGCTTTCTCGACGCCTCGCTGTTGCGCGGGGCCAATACGCTGGAGATCATTCATGGCCGTGGCACTGGCGCCCTGCGTAAGGAGATCCACGCCTTCCTGCGCACAGCGCCCTCGGTGTCCTCGTTCGTCCTGGCCAACGAGGACCGGGGCGGAGACGGCATGACCGAGGTGACGCTCAAATAGCCGGACCTTTCGGCAGGGGATTCATGGATAATCAGGTCATACAGACGCTCAAGCAGCGGGTGAACATCGTCGACGTGGTGCGTCGCTACGTGGCCCTGCGCCCGGCTTCTGGACGTCATGTCGGCCTGTGCCCCTTCCATCAGGAGAAGACGGCCTCCTTCAGCGTCAACGAGGCCGAGGGCTTTTATTACTGCTTCGGCTGCCAGGCGGGCGGCGATGTGCTCGATTTCTACATGCGCATCAACGGCCTGGAGTTCAAGGAGGCCCTGAAGCAGCTGGCCGAAGAGGCTGGCATAGAACTCAAGGAGTTCCGGCCCGACCCCGAATTTGACGAGCGCCAGAAGCTCAAGAAGCAGTGCCTGGACATGCACGCCCAGGCCCAGGAATACTACCGACGCAACCTGAACCAGGTCACGGGCGATGTGGCCCGGGGCTATTTGCGCAAGCGCGGTACGAGCCCGGAGATTTCCACCGCCTTTGGTCTGGGCGCAAGCCCGGACGACTGGCACGGGCTCATGAATCACCTTGTGGCGCGGGGTTTTACCCCGGAACAGGGGGTGCTTGCAGGGCTCTTGTCGAAAAATGAAAAAGGGAATATATACGACCGCTTCCGAGGAAGATTAATCTTTCCGATACAAAATTTATCCGGTCAGGTTATTGCCTTTGGCGGTAGAATAATTACAGAGGGGGAACCCAAGTACTTAAACAGCAGCGACACGCCCATTTACAAGAAGGGCGAACACCTCTACGGGCTGCATCAGGCCAGGCAGGCCATGACGCGCAGCAAGAGGGCGATACTGACTGAAGGGTACATGGATGTTCTTTCCCTCGCCCAGTTCGGCTATGCCGATTCCTGTGGCGTGCTGGGAACCGCCCTGACCCAGGACCAGGTCAAGCGCTTGGCCGGGTTTTGCTCGCGCATCGACCTGATCTTTGACGGCGACGGTGCGGGACGCAAGGCGGCCCTGCGCAGCGCCGAGATGATTCTGCACCAGGGTGTGGGCTGCCAGGTGCTGCTCATGCCGGACGGCGAGGATGTGGACAGCCTGCTGCAGACAAAGGGACGCGAGGGTCTGGAGGCCTGCTTTGAAAAGGCGGCTGACGGCCTGGATTACTGCCTTGAGACGGTGCGCAAGGATTTCGCGCCGCGAGAAATTGTGGCCTGGGCCACTGGATTTTTGGGACATTTGTCCGATAATGCATTGCGAGCGTATTACTTGCCGCGGCTGGCCGATGGCCTGGGCCTGTCCGAGGCCGATTTGCGCCGTCAGGGCGGGGCTTCTGGGGCCGGATTCGGCGTCAGCGGCGGCCACGCAGGCGGGGCCATGCGGCAGGAGGCGCGCATTAGCGCTGGGCCGTCTGGCAGGACAAGGCGCAGCGTTGGCAGCGATGACGCCAACGACCGCAAGTTCATAGAGTTTTCGATTCAGTATCCGGACTACATTCCGCACCTGGCAAAACGCGGGTTGTGGAACGCTCTTTCCACTGATTGGGGCAAAACCTTGTGGCAGAGATTGTCGCTGGAGCCCTTTGAGGATGTGGCCGCAAGCCTTGGCGAAGAAGACGCCAAAATGTGGCGTGACGCCATTGAAAAGCATCCCCAGCTTGCTGGGGAGGAACTGGAAGAGCACTGGGACAGCCTGTGCACCTGGATAGACAAGCAGCATAAGGAAATGCGACGCAGGGAGCTTATGCAGCGCTTGGCGGAGTATAGCTCCTCTGGCGATGTTGACGAAGTGAAGAAAGTGCAATTGGCGATTCAAGCATTGAATGCCCCCAGCAGGGAGGAAGAATGAATAATTTGAAAGAAATCCAGCAGATCAAGCTTCTTATTGCCAAAGGCAAGAAGAACGGATTTCTGACCTTTGAAGAGGTGGGCAAGACCCTGCCCACGGAAATGACCACTCCTGACCAGCTTGAAGAGGTCATGAGCATTTTCGACCAGATGAACATCGTCATCGTGGACAGCGAGGAGAACGGAAAGAAGCTCACCGCCGAGACCACCGACAACGACGAAGAACTCGATCTGGTGCCTGCCGACGCTGACGACGCCGCAGACTATTCCTCCCGCAGCACCGACCCCGTGCGCATGTACCTGCGCGAAATGGGCGCGGTGCCGCTGCTTGATCGCGAGGGCGAAGTGACCATCGCCAAGAAGATCGAGAACGGTGAGATGGAGGTCCTCTACGCCCTGGTGGAGGTGCCTGTGGCCATCGAGGAGCTGGTGCAGGTGGGCGAAGACCTGAAGAACACCCGCATCAAGCTCAAGGACGTGGTCAAGACCATCGAGGAGGACGACCCCTCCGAGGACGAGATGAACCAGCGCCAGCGCGTCATCTTCCTCCTCGACGAGGTCAAGGCCCTGTTCAAGAAGAAACGCAAGATCTACGAGAAGCTCGACTACTGCGCCCAGCTCGACCGCAGGGTTTTCGGCGTGCAGAACGAGATCATGGCCTACAAGGAAGAGATCGTCACCCGCCTGCGCGACATCAAGATCGAAAAGACGCTCATTGATCGCATCATCGAGACCGTGAGCGACTACGTGCGCCAGATGCACAACTGCCAGCGCGACCTGCACGCCTACATGCTCTCCGTGGGCAAGAACCGCGACGAGATCGTGCGCATCTTCACCGCAGTGGACGAGCGCGAGATGAACCCTGTGGGCGCCAGCGACCTGCTCAACATGACCGTGGAGGAGTTCTTCTCCTTCAAGGAGATGCTCTCCGGCAAGATGGAGATCATCACCCGTTTGCAGGACAAGTGCTGCCACAACGTGGGCGACCTGGAAGAGGTCCTCTGGCGCATCAAGCGCGGAAACCTGGCCGCCATGCGCGCCAAGCAGGAGCTCATCCGCGCCAACCTGCGCCTGGTTGTGTCCATCGCCAAGAAATACACCAACCGCGGCCTGCAGTTCCTGGACCTGATCCAGGAGGGCAACATCGGCCTGATGAAGGCCGTGGACAAGTTCGAGTACCAGCGCGGCTACAAGTTCAGCACCTACGCCACCTGGTGGATACGCCAGGCCATCACCCGCGCCATCGCGGACCAGGCCCGCACCATCCGCATCCCGGTGCACATGATCGAGACCATCAACAAGCTCATCCGCACCAGCCGCTACCTGGTGCAGGAGCTTGGCCGCGATCCCTCGCCCGAAGAAATCGCCGAGCGCATGGACTACCCCGTGGAGAAGGTCAAGAAGGTGCTGAAGATCGCCAAGGAGCCCATTTCGCTGGAAACCCCCATCGGCGACGAGGAAGACTCCAACCTGGGCGATTTCATCGAGGACAAGAAGGCCACGGCCCCGGCCGAGGAAGTCGTCAGCACCAAGCTCTCCGAGCAGATCGCCAAGGTGCTGGCCGACCTGACCCCGCGCGAGGAGCAGGTGCTGCGCAAGCGCTTCGGCATCGGCGAGAAGAGCGACCACACCCTTGAGGAAGTGGGCAAGCTGTTCAACGTCACCCGCGAGCGCATCCGCCAGATCGAGGCCAAGGCCCTGCGCAAGATGCGCCACCCGGTGCGCAGCTCGGTGCTGCGTTCCTACTTCGAGAGCTAAGCCCAATCATTCCGGGCGGGGATGGCGTCACTGCTGTCCCCGCCTTTTTCATTTCGCCGGGAGCACGCCATGAAGATCCTGGTCCTGACCCTGTTCAGTCTGCCTGTCATCGCCACCGTCCTCGACCTCCTGCTCGGCGACCCCAGCCGCCTGCCGCATCCGGTGCGGCTCATCGGGCGCTGGCTCGACTGGCTTGAGGGCTACGCCCGCCAGTGGGTGCTGGGGCTCAAGGCCTCGGGCGCGCTGTGCGTGGTCCTCACAGCCGGGGCCGTCTGGGCCCTGGTGGAGTTCCTCACAGGTCTGCGCTTTATCGGCATGATTGCTTCGCTCTACTTCGCCTATGCTGGTCTGGCCCTGGGCGAACTCTTGGATGAGGGCCGCGACGCCCTGGAGCTCATGGAGGAGGGCCACCTTGAGGAGGCTCGCGAGGCCGTGGGCATGCTCGTCAGCCGCGACACAACGGCCATGGACGAGGCCGAGCTGCGCAAGACCCTGGCCGAGACCTTGAGCGAGAACCTCTGCGATGGTTACGTGGCACCACTGTTCTATCTGGTCCTGGGGGGGCCGGCGTTGATGTGGGCGTACAAGGCGGTCTCCACCATGGATTCCATGTGGGGGTACCGCACGGAGCGTTTCCGCGACCTGGGCTGGGCCGCGGCTAAGGCCGACGACCTCCTGGCATATATTCCCGCGCGGCTCACGGCGCTCTTGCTGCTCGGGGCCGGGGCTGTCCTGCGTCTGCCCTGGCGCGAGGCCGCCCGGCGTATTCCGGCGGAAGCCGCGACCATGGACAGCCCCAACGCGGGTTGGCCCATGAGCGCCTGCGCCTGGCTCCTGGAAGGAAGCATGGGTGGCCCCGCCATCTACTTTGGTGAGCCCAAGCAGAAGCCGGAACTTGGGCCGAAAGGGCAGGAGTGGAGTATAGAGAAACTCTCAAAAATATTTAGACTCATGGTGTATGCTGCATTCCTGGGCATTCTTGTGCTCCAGGGCTTGAAGGTGGCCGTCACTTTGTAGTGTGCTCAGCCAAACGCTCTGCGCAACGAAAAAGGCCGCCCGGAGCGCTTCATGCACTCCCGGCGGCCTTTTTATTGTGATGGTTTTGTTTAGCCGAGTTCTCTAGCCGAGTTCTCTAGCCGAGTTCAACATTGCGGTCGAAGGCTTCGCCCACGGCATCGATGATGTTGCCGCGAACCGCCGTGCGCTCCATGTGGATGATGGCGCGGATGGTGGACCCGGCCGGAGAAGAGACCATCTCGCGCAGCTCCGACAGGTGCAGGTCGCTTTCCTCGGCAAGCTTGGCCGAGCCGCTGAACAGCGCCTTGACGATCTGCGTGGACTGCGCCCTGGGCAGGCCCAGGTTGACCCCGGCCTCCACGATGGCGTCCATGACATAGAACACGTAGGCCGGGCCGCAGCCCGCCACGCTGGTGAAGGCGTCGAAGAGCTTCTCGGGCAGCTCGTGGACCTGGCCCAGCGGGGCGTGCATGGCGCGCACGAAGTCCCGGCGTTCGTCGTCCAGGCTCTTGTCGTCGAAGCACAGGGCGAACACGCCCGCGCCCACCAGGGCAGGGGTGTTGGGCATGATGCGCACCACCGGGCAGCGGTTGCCCGACAGCGTGCGCAACTTGTCCTGGGTCACGCCCGCAGCGATGGACATAAGGCAATGGCCAGGGGTCAGCTCCGGTGCGATTTCCTCGACCACGGCGGCCAGGTGCTGGGGCTTCACCGCCAGGATAACGTAGCGGCAGGCGCGTACGAGGTCCTTGGGCGAAGCCTCGGCCTTGAGGCCCACCTCGGCTGCCAGGGCGTCAAGGTTGGCCTTGTTCAGGTCGCACCCGTGCACGGCTATCTTCTGTGCGGCAAGGCCCTTGATGATGGCCGTGCCCATGTTGCCAACGCCGATGAAGCCGACGCTCCTGTTCATGCTGCTACCCCACGATTTCAAGCGAGCTGAAGAAGTAGGCCACTTCGACCTTGGCGGTGTCGGGACCGTCGGAGCCGTGGCAGGCGTTGGCCTCGATGCTCTTGCCGAAGTTCTTGCGGATGGTGCCCTCGGCGGCCTTGGCCGGGTCGGTGGCGCCCATGAGGTCGCGGTAGCGGGCGATGGCGTTGTCGCCTTCCAGGCAGGAGACCACCACCGGGCCGGAGATCATGTATTCCACGAGATCCTTGAAGAAGGGGCGCGCGCTGTGCACGGCGTAGAAACCCTCGGCCTGCTCGCGGGTCAAGCGGATCATCTTCATGGCTTTGACGCTCAGGCCGGCGTCAAGGATCATCTGAATGATGGCGCCGGTCTGCTTGGCGGCCACGGCATCGGGTTTGATGATGGAAAAAGTGCGTTCGCTCATTGATCTAGTCCTCCAAAGGGTATGGTCGCGCGGATCGCTGCATGCGTAACGTCGTACGCGGACGGCACATCCGTGCGTGCAGGGCAAATCACCCGAATCAGGCTGGAAGTCAAGGGTCATCAACAAAACGGGCCGCACTGGGCGGCCCGCTCAATTCCCCGCAATGCGTCGGCTAGAAGTGGATCTGCTCGTCCTTGACGATCTTGAAGCACTTGTTGCCTTTGACCCTGCCCGGGGTGCCGTAGAACTTGCGGATGCCCTCGATATCGACCTCAAGCAGGTCCTCGGCGTCGGTGTCCAGCAGCATGATGTCGCCGATCTCAAGGTTCAAGAGCTGGCGGCCGGTGATGCGCGTGTTGCCCAGGCGCACCAGGAATTCGACCGGCGTCTCGAACAGGCGCTCCTTGAAGCGGTTGATCCAGACGTGGTCGACTTCCAGGCGCTCGGACTGGAAGGAGGCGTGCAGTTTGGAGCGGATGGGCTCCATGGTGGCGTAGGGCAGGCAGCAGATGAGCGAGCCGATGGCGTTCTCCAACTCCACCTCAAACGTGATGACGATGACGACATCGCTGGGCGGCACGATGGCCGCGAACTGCGGGTTGACCTCGGAACGCACCACCTCGATGTGCACCTCGTGCACGGGCTTCCAGGATTCCTCCATGTTGGCCAGGCAGATCTTGACCACCTTGTCCACGATGGCCTGCTCAATGGGCGTGAAGTCGCGGCCCTCGACCTTGGGCTGGGAACCGGCGCCGCCGAAGAAATTTTCCACCAGGGCAAAAACCAGGCGCGAGTCGACCACGAGCAGGGCGTTGCCGCGCAGGGGCTCCATTTTGAAAATGGAGATGCTGGTGGGCACCGGCAGCGAGCGCATGAAGTCGCCGAACTTGCTCATGTCGATGGAGATGGGGTTGATGTCCACGCGCTTGCGCATGGTGTTGGCCAGGGCGTTGGTGCAGAGCCTTGCAAAGCGGTCGTTGACGATTTCCAGGACCGGCATGCGGCCACGGATGATGCGGTCCTGATTGGTCAGGTCAAAGGGCACGATGCCGGAATCATCTTCCGGCAGGTCCGGCGTGGTTTCCACCTCACCGCCGGACAGCCCGCGCAACAACGCATCAACTTCATCTTGTTCAAGAATTTTGCTCATGTCCGCGTTTCCTTGCCAGAAAAGTGTCCATCAGGGAGCAAGAGCGCTGCCCGCGTAAGCTTAAAGCAAGAATCGGACCGAAGCGGCAAAGGCTTTAGTCCGCATGATGCTTGAGGAAGACTACAGCCTTTGCCAGGGACTTGGCAAGCTGAAGAGCGAAAACGGCTCCGGCTAGCGCACGGGCAGGGCAGTCAAAGCAACGACGCTGACGCTGTCGTCCTTTTCCTTTAACCACTGCCGGATGGCCTGCAAGGTCTCGTGGTGCGGGTGCCCGATGGCGATGGCCCGGCCGCTGGAGCGCGCCAGGGCTTCGGCCTTGCGCAGTTGGAGCAGCACGGCGGAAACGTTCTGCTCGTTGTCCAGGAACACGTCGCGCTTGTAGAAGCGCAGCCCAACGCGCTTGGCCTCGCGTTCACCAACGGATTCTGCGGTGGTGCGGCTGTCGAGGAAGAACAGGCCTTTGTCCTTGATGGTCTGCAGGGCGACGTGCATGCCAAAGGGGTTTTCAGTGAACTGTGAGCCCATGTGGTTGTTCAGGCCGATGGCTCCTGGCACGCGCTCCACGGCGCGGCGCACGGTGCTCTGGATCTCGTCTGCTGTCATTGTCACCAGCAGGGCGTGCTTGCCAGGATCAACCTTTGGGTAGCCCTTGGGCTGCATGGGCAGGTGGATGAGGATCTCCCGGCCATGCGCCTTGGCGATCTTGAGCACGGCCTCGCGGTTGCCGCTGTCCGGCCAGATGGAAAAGGCCACAGGCACGTTCAGCGCGGCCAGACCCTGGGCAAAGCCCACGTCCTCGCCCATGTCGTCGATGATCAACGCCAGGCGGCCCTTGCCTGCTGTCTGGGGGCGCTCCGGCTTGGCGGGCTTCTCCGCCTCGCCAGGCAGCAGCAGATGGTGCGTAGCCAGACCATCGATGCTGATGTCCAACTGGTTCGGCGCAGATTGCGAGAGTTTGGCGCTCGGCACCAGGATGCCCAGTTCCTTGGTCAGATGTCGGACGAATTCAGTCTTTTCGGCGGACGTGAGCGGCATGCGAATGGTCTGGTAGAGGTATTCGCGGCCCGTGGATTCCCGGCCTTCCACGGCCTGGACCTGGAGTCTGTCGGCCTCCGGCTTGACCGAGCGCTGGCTGCGGAACAGGGCGCTGTCCACGAGCTTGATGCGGTTCTCAAGCTCGCCTGCGCGGTATTCCTCGTAGGTGGTGGCGTTGGCCTGCTGGATCTTCAGCGGCGCGGGGCTCCGGCTTGGAAACTGGCGACCGGCAAAGACGCCGATGAGCACGCCCAGGATCAGGGCCAGCGCAATCCAAACGCCCACGGGCATGCCGCGCAGGCTCTCCAGGGCTGCTAAAAAAGCGGACCGGTTTGACCCGGCCCGCTTGTCGTCGGTCTCGTTGGCGCACATGGACGTCTTCCCGGCTAGCGGATTTCCTTGAGTTTGGGCAGCGTCTTGACCATCTCAAGAGCCAGGCGCATCTGGTTGTCCTTCTCGATCATGACCCTGGCCTTGTCCTCGGACTCGGCATTGGCCTTGACGCCCTTCTTGCTCTTCTTGGCGCTGCCGTTCTCCAGGTGACGGGAGAGGTCCTTCTCGCGGAAGGTAAAGCGGTCTTTCAAGGTCTTGTCCTCATCGGAAGGCGGTGCCACAAAGGGAATTTCCAGGTCCGGCACGATGCCCTCGGCCTGGATGGAGCGTCCGTTGGGCGTATAGTAGAGCGCGGTGGTCAGCTTGATGCCGGAGCCGTCGGGCAGGGAGACCACGGTCTGCACCGAGCCCTTGCCAAAGGTCTTTTCGCCGATCAAAAGCGAGCGCTTGCGGTCCTGCAGGGCTCCGGCCACGATCTCCGCAGCCGAGGCGGAACCGGCGTTGATGAGCGTGACGATGGGCACGTCGATCAGGTCTTCGGCTTCCTTGCGACCGTTGAAGTCGCGGCGCGACTGCGGGTCCTTGCCCTGGATGTAGACGATGAGTCCGTCGGCCAGGAAGGTGTCGGACACGCTCACGGCCTGATCCAGCAGACCGCCGGGGTTGTTGCGCAGGTCAAGCACGATGCCCTTGATGGGCGTCTTCTTGACGTATTCTGCCAGCTTGTCGCGCAGCTCCTTGGTGGTGTGCTCGTTGAAGCGCGTGATGCGGCACATGAGGTACCCCTTGTCGAGCTCCTGGGTCTTGACGCTGACGATGGGGATGGTGCCGCGCGCAATGACCACGTCGATGGGCTGCTGCGCGCCCTTGTGCAGGATGGTCAGCGTGACGCTGGTGCCCTGGGGCCCGCGGATTTTCTTCACGGCCTCGTTGAGGCCCAGTTCCATGGTCGGCTCGCCGTCGATCTCCATGATGATGTCGCCGGACTTGAGCCCCGCCTTGAAGGCAGGGGTGTCTTCGATGGGCGAGACAACAATCAGGCGTCCGTTCTCGGAGCTGATCTCGATGCCGATGCCGTGGAAGGCGCCGCTGGAGGAAACCTGCAGTTCCTTGAAGTCGTCTGCGGAGAGGAAGGTCGAGTGCGGGTCGAGCTGCTCAAGCATGCCCTTGATGGAGTTCTGGATGAGCTCGGCCTTGGTGACTTTCTTGACGTAATGGGTCTCCACCATGTCCACAACCTGGCTGAAACGACGCAGGGCTTCGAACTGGTCGTCCTTGCCGGGCGTGGCCGCGCCCAGCGGGGCCGGGGCGATGGTCAGGGTCAGGAGCATGGTGAAGCAGATAAACCAGATGCCAGTGCGCATAATTCCTCCGTGAAGCCGCAGACGCCTAAGGATTTGGCGCTACTGGGCGGGCATGAGCCACAGCAGGGGATTAATCGGTTTTTGATGTAAACGCAATTCGAAATAAACTCCGTTTCCGTGAGCCTCCGGGTAATAACCCGCGTGGCCTATGGGTTCGTCCTTCTCCACCTCCTGCCCGGTCTGGACGGTGACGTCCGAGAGATAGGCATAGAGCGTGTAGTAATCGCCGCCGTGGAACAGGATCACGACCTTGCCCAGGCCGCGCAGCACATCGTTGTGCACCACCTTGCCCCAGAACACGCTGCGTACGGTGGAGCCCTCGCCCGTGGCGATGCCGATGCCCCGGCGCGAGGGATGGCCGTCCGGGCTGAAGTTCGTGACCACGCGGCCAGCCACCGGCCAGGGCAGGATGGCCTTGTAGGAGTCGAACTTGCGGCTGCGCTGGCTGACGAGCTGGTAGCCCAACTGCTGGATGGTCTTGAGGATGGTTTGCAGCTCGCCCTCAAGGTCCTGGCGCTGCAGGCTCACCTGGCCGATGCGGGCGTTCACGGCCAGGCGGTCGCGCAGCAGCGCGTCCTTGTCCGCATTGATGATGATGAGCTGCTGGTCCACCTGGGCTTCCAGCTCTTTCTGGCGCGCCAGCACTCCGGCCAGCTCCTGCTCCTGCAGGCGGACAACCTCAAGGGCCGCGCGGGCCTTGGCGTACACCGCGCCGGTCCACTGGAAACGGCGGTCCGCCGCATCCCAGCTGTCAGCCGAGCGCGCGCCCTCGTGCATGCCCTGAGCGCTGATGGGCCAGAGCAGGTCGAGCAGCCGCCGGAGCTCCCGCACGGCCTTTTCGCGCTTGACGCGCACGGCGTCGTGCAGGGCGGCGTACTGGGCCTCCTCCTTGCGGATGACCGCCAGCTCGGCTTCCTGCTTCTCAATGCGCGCCTCGGCGGCCTGCATGCGTGTTTCGATGGTATTGAGCTTGCTCGCCAGAGCCTTCTCGCGTTCGGCCAGCTTGCGCACAACCCCCTTGTGCTCCGCGGCCTTCTGGTGCTCGCGCTGCAGGGCCTTCTCTATCTGCCCGGGCTCGGCCAGGGCGGCAGAGGCCAGAGTGAGAGCCAGAGCGACCGTCAGGCCGGCCGTCTTAATGGTCGCGCAGAGGCATGGCAGGCAGAACATTCGGCTCATGACGGCAGCTCGTCGGGGTTGGGCAGCAGGGCGCGGGCGGGGCAGAGGGCGCACAGCGGCTTGGTCTTGCGGCACCACTCTTTGGCCGCGCGCACGATGAGCGCGTGGAACTCGTTGTAGTCCGCCACAGTGGCGCTGTCGTCCTGGACAGCGGACGCAATGGCTGATTGGGCGATGTCCTGCACTTCATAGTAGTCGGTGACTTCGGGGATGAGGCCGTGGCGCGAGAACATGCGCACGGTGTAGGCGTCCACCACGAAGGTCGGCTTGCCCAGGGCGTAAAGCAGGATGGAGTCGGCCGTTTCCGGGCCGATGCCGCGCACGGCCAGGAGTTTTGGACGCAACTGCTCCAAACTCTGATCCCCCAAAGCTTCGATCTCTAATCCAGATTCCTGCTCAAGAAAGTCCAGGAAATCTGTCAAGCGCATGGTTTTGATACGGAAGTACCCGGCCGGCCGGATGAGTTCCTCCAGCCTGGCCGCAGGCAGCGCACGCAGGCCCTTGGCCGTAAGTACGTCTGCCGCCTTGAGATTGGCGATGGCTTTCTCGACGTTCTTCCAGTTGGTGTTCTGGGTCAGGATGGCGCCGACAGCCACCTCAAAGGGCGTTTCTCCGGGCCACCAGCGGCTCGGCCCCAGCGCCCCGGAAAGGACGCGGAAAAGGCCCTGGATGGTCTCGGAGCGTTTCGACATCAGGCCCTCTGGGTTCCCGGAGCGGCAAGGGCGGGCAGCTGCGTCCAGAGCAGGGCGCACCACTCGCCTTCCACGCGCAGTTCCGGCTCGGGCAGGCCCAGCCGCACGTAGGCCCGGATCACGTCCGGCGCCTGCTCCACCAGGATGCCGGACAGGGCCAGGCAGCCTCCGGGGGTGATGCGGCGCACGATGTCCGGGGCCATGAAGATCAACGGCTTGGACAAAATATTGGCGACGATGACCTGAAAGCTGGTGCCCTCGGGCACGGTGTTGATGCCGCCCACGGCCACGCGGAAGGTGTCGGCCACATTGTTGACCTGGGCGTTCTCCTCGGCGCAGGACGTGGCCTGGGGGTCGATGTCCAGGCCCAGGCCCGTGAGGCCCAGCTTGGCTAGGCCGATGCCCAGAATGCCCGAACCGGTGCCCAGGTCCAGGAAGTCCATGCCCACGGCAAGGTGCCCTGCGCGGAACAGATCAGCCAGGCAGGCCAGGCAGAGCGCGGTGGTGGGGTGGTGTCCGGTGCCGAAAGCCATCTTGGGCTCGATGATGATGGGCGTCAGGTCGCCGTGGCCTTCCTCGGACAGCCAGGGCGGCAGGATCTCGAAGCGTCCGCCGCACTCGATGGGCGTGAAGAACTCGCGCCAGTTCTGGCCCCAGTCCTGGCTCTCGCTCTCCTCGGTGCGGATGCCCGAGTCCGGCCAGAGCTCCTTGATGCGGCGGGCCACATCATGCCCGGCCTCGTGGTTCTCCAGATAGGTGCTGAAGTGCGTGGTACCGTTCACGGCCTGGGATTCCTCCCAGCCGTGCTGGATGGCTCCAGACAGGAAGACGACGGCTTCGTCATAGTCGGCGGCGGGCAGCGAAAACTCGATCTTAAGCAGGGACATGGTCATGGCTGGTATGATTCCGTTGTGTGTTGGAGTGTTGTCGCGGTCGGAGGCGCTCAGGCGTGGGTGTCCACGATGATGCCGGTGCCGTTTATCTCGGCGTTGCTCAAGGCCACCTGCTTGCGCATGGCTTCCCCGTCAAAGGGTGGCCGGGGCGTGTCATTGTGGCTGATCAGCGGTATGGGCAGGGGCTGCACCGAGCGCAGGGGCTTTCCGGCAGGCAGATGCGGCTCAGCGGGAACGCCTTCAGGGCGCTTTCCCACGTTTTCCAGCGGTTGTTGCTGGACCACCGCCTCCACCATGCTCATAGTCAGCTCCTGCGCCCGGTTGTCTCGCCCTTAGATGTCCTTCTTCAGAATATCCTCCAGAGCCGCAGCAAAGGCAAGCAGATCGTCCGCGCTGATGACAAGGGGCGGCAACAGCCGCAGTACCTTGCCGTGGGCCAGGTTGCAGACAAAGCCGCGCTCGCGCAGCTCGGCGTGGACCGCCTCGCCCGGGCCGGACAGCTCGATGCCGATCATCAGCCCCAGGCCGCGAACCGTCTTGATCTTGTCCGGCAGGGCGGCCTGAATCTTCCGGAAGGCCTCCAGGGCCAGGTTGCCCAGGTCCCTGGCGCGTCCGGCCATGTCATCGCGCAGCAGGATGTCCACCACCTTGGAGGCCACGGCGGAGAGCACGCCGCCGCCGCCAAAGGTCGTGGCGTGGGAGCCGGGCGCAAAGCCCCGGGCCACGTGCTCCTTGGCCAGCATGGCGCCCATGGGCAGGCCGTTGGCCAGTCCCTTGGCCGTGGTGAAGACGTCCGGCTCGAGCCCGAAGTGCTGGTGCGCCCAGAAACGGCCGGTGCGGCACAGGCCGGTCTGGATCTCGTCCACCATGAACAGGCAGTTGGCCTCGCGGCAGAGGTCCTGGATCTGGCGCACGTAATCCTCGGGCAGGGGCAGCACGCCGCCCTCGCCCTGGACCATCTCGATGAGCACGGCGGCGGTTCTGGGGCCGATGGCAGCGCGCATGGCCTCGATGTCCCCGAAGGGCACGGTGATGAAGCCCTCGGGCAGCGGCTCGAAGCCCTCCTTGATGCGCCCGCCCTGGCCCGTGGCCGTCAGCGTGGCCAGGGTGCGGCCATGGAACGAGCCGGAGAGCGTGATGATCTCATGCGCGTCCTTGTAGCGCACGGTGCGCATGAAGCGCCGAGCGAGCTTGATGGCCGCCTCGTTGGCCTCTGCCCCGGAGTTGCAGAAGAACACCCTGTCGCAGGCGCAGGTGGAGAGCAGCTTCTCGGCCAGCTCCACCTGTCTGGGCTGGTAGAACAGGTTGCTGATGTGGATGAGGTCCTGGGCCTGGCTGGACATGACCTTAAGCAGCTCCGGGTGGCTGTGGCCCAGGTTGGCCACGGCGATGCCCGCCAGTAGGTCCACGTATTCCCGGCCGTCCAGAGCAAACAGGCGCGAGCCCACTGCCCGTTCAAAGGCCAGGGGGTAGCGGCCATAGGTCTGGCACAGTACTTTCTTGTCCCGGCTGACGAGGCTGTCGTAGGCGGCGCCTGCTGCCTGGCTCGGGGTTTTGGTCATGACGTACTCCTTATATGGAAGCTAAATCTTTCCGGTGTGGCCGAAACCGCCCGCGCCGCGCTGTGTGGCGCCGAGCTCGTCGACCTTGATCAGCCGTGCTGTGAAGCAGGGAAGGAACACGAGCTGCGCGATGCGCTGCCCGCGTTCCACACTTCGCAACGCTCCGGAAGTGTTCAGCAGGGACACGATGAGCTGACCCCGGTAATCCGGGTCGATGACGCCCACGCCCTGGCTCACGGTCAGGCCTTCCTTTGTGCCCAGGCCGCTGCGCGAGAAGATGAATCCGGCCACGCCGGGCGTGCGGATCTCGATGGCGATGCCCGTGGGGATGGCCGCGCGGCCACCGGCCGGGATGTCCAGGCGGTCGGTGTCGATGCAGGCGCGCAGGTCAAGACCGGCAGAGTGGTCCGTGGCGTATTCGAGCCTGTGCTCATCCCACACGGGGTGCAGAAAAAGCACGTGCACATCAAGGGCCTGCGGCGCAGTCTTGGGGGCCGTCTCCATGCGTGTTCCTCCATAATGCAAAGAGCTTTCCTTTCTCTGGAAACTGCGGCCATGTCAATGCTGGACAGGGCGCAGGGTACGCGGGAGCGTCCGGGAAGAGCTCTTGCTTTTTCTCCGCAGCCTTTATACCCTGCATGCTTCAAAAGTCATTACCCCCGTTCAATGAAGGAGTCCCAATGCAGGCTTTGCGCGTATTCAGTGTCGTCCCCAAACTGCCCCCCAAGCTGGAGCCTTTGTGGGACATCGCGACCAACCTCTGGTTCTCCTGGAACAACGACCTGACGAACATTTTCACCACCATCGACCACAACCTCTGGGTGACCTGCCAGCAGAACCCGGTGCTGCTTTTGAATCGGCTGCCCCAGCGCCGCATCGAGGAGCTGGCCCGCGACGACTTCTTCATCCAGCGCCTGGCCGACGCCAAACGCTCCCTGGATCATTACCTGGCGCGCAAGCACTCGGCCTTCAAGTTTCCCGCCGGACGCGAGGATTCGCCCTGTGTGGCCTATTTCAGCCTGGAGTACGGCATCGCCATGTGCCTGCCCATCTACTCCGGCGGCCTGGGCATTCTGGCGGGCGACCACCTGAAGTCCGCCAGCGACCTGAACATCCCCCTGGTGGGTGTGGGCCTGCTCTACCGCGAGGGCTATTTCCGCCAGTACATGACCCCCGACGCCTGGCAGCAGGAGCGCTACCCGGACCACGAGTTCGAGCAGATGCCCATACGCCCCGCCCTGGGCCAGGACGGCAACCCCTGCGTGATCTGCGTGGACTGCCAGGGGCAGCCCCTGCACGCCCGTGTCTGGGAGGTGCACGTTGGCAAGGTGCGCCTGTACCTGCTGGACTCCAACGTGCCGGAGAATCCGCCCTTTCTTCGCGCCGTCACCTCGCGCCTGTATGGCGGCGGACTTGAGATGCGCCTGCAGCAGGAGATCCTGCTCGGCATCGGCGGCATCCGGGCCCTGGCCTGCCTGGGCGTAAAGCCCATGGTCATCCACATGAACGAGGGGCACTCTGCCTTTGCCGGTCTGGAACGCATCCGCGTGTACATGCAGGACCACGGCCTGTCCTTCGAGGCTGCGTCTGAGCTCACCGCCTCCTCCAGCGTGTTCACCACGCACACCCCGGTGCCTGCGGGCAATGACCGCTTCCCCCCGGAACTGATGCACGCCTATTTCGAGGAATACGCGCGCAAGCTGAACCTGGCCTTCAAGGTATTTCTGGCCCTTGGCCGCGAGGACCCGCGCGACGAGGGCGAGCAGTTCTGCATGACCGTGCTGGCGCTTCGGCTCTCGCGCTTCTCAAACGGCGTGTCCAAGCTGCACGGCGAGGTCTCCCGGAATATGTGGCAGAAGGTTTGGCCCCAGAATCCCGTGGAGGACGTGCCCATCGGGGCCATCACCAACGGCGTGCACACGCCCACCTGGGTGGCCACGGACATGGCCATCCTCTACGACCGCTACCTGGGCAACTGGCGCGAGGACTCGGACTGCGTGCGCGTGTGGAACCAGGCCGAAGGCATCCCCGATGCCGAGCTCTGGCGCACCCATGAGCGCCTGCGCGAGCGGCTGGTGGACTTCGTGCGCAAGCGCCTGCGCAAGCAGCTCATGGACAAGGGCGCACGCCACAAGGAACTGCAGCAGGCCGACGAGGTGCTTGATCCGCAGGCTCTGACCATCGGCTTCGCCCGGCGCTTCGCCACGTACAAGCGCGCCAACCTGCTGCTGCTGGACAAGGAGCGCCTGGTGCGCCTTTTGACCAACACAGAGCGCCGCGTGCAGTTCATCTTCGCGGGCAAGGCCCACCCCAACGACAACGAGGGCAAGAAGATCATCCAGGACCTGGTGCAGCTGTGCCGTCGCGAGGACTGCCGCCTGTCCATGGTCTTTCTGGAAGACTACGACATGAAGATCGCCAGCCGCATGGTCCAGGGCTGCGACGTCTGGCTGAACAATCCCCGCCGCCCGCTCGAAGCCTGCGGCACCAGCGGCATGAAGGCCCTGGCCAACGGCGTGCTGCAGCTGTCCACCCTGGACGGTTGGTGGGACGAGGCCTATCGCCCCGACAACAGCCTGGGCTGGGCCATCGGCAGGGGAGAGGAGTACGAGGACAGCGTCTACCAGGACTTCGTGGAAAGCCAGACCCTGTTCAACATCATGGAGAACGACGTGCTCACGGAGTTCTATGATCGCGGACACGGCAACCTGCCGCGCACCTGGATACGCAAAATGAAGAGCGCCCTGCGGGAGCTGGGACCCATCTACAACGCCCACCGCATGGTCGAGGACTATACTGAGAAGGCCTACCTGCCATCATGCCGTAACTACCAGAGCCTTGTGCGCGATGAATTCGGCGCGGCCAAGGACCTGGCCCAGTGGCGCATGAAGCTCATGACCAGCTGGAACAAGCTGTCCATTCGCAACATCAGCACCGAGACCCACGAGAAGGTTTTTGTGGAGGAGCCGGTGCTGGTGGAGGCCGAGGTGCAGCTCGACGGGCTGACCACCCGCGATGTGCAGGTGGAGATATACTACGGGCCCGTGGCCCAGGACTCGGCCTTCACCATGCGCAAGACCTCGGTCATGACGCCTGAAAAGGATCTTGGCGGCGGCTGGCATCTGTATCGCGGCGAGGTGCTGCCTGCCGAGGCGGGTCGCTTCGGCTTCACGGTGCGCATCCTTCCGCACCACCCGCTGCTGCTGGATTCCCACGCGTTGGGCCTGCTGCACTGGGCGACAGAGTCGTGATTTTTGAGTTCTCCACAGACTTGAATTTCACGGAACACCCTCAATTGTTGTCACTTCTTGGCAAGTTGCCAACACTTTTGGCGCACTGCCACAACAATTTTGTCAATTTCCATCATTTTGTCGAAACATTTGTTGACAGCAAGTTGACCTTGTGATTTTCTGTCGACCCCTTTCCTGGTTGCCTTGGGAATTTTTCCTGGGCGGGGGAGAGGGATTTTCGGCACATACAGCCAAACCATTTGGAGCGAGGTACCGGTTTTGCTTTTCCAACCGATCAACCGAAACTACCACGATTTCTCCATTGTCCGCGACAAGGACGCCTGCATCAACTGCAAGGTCTGCATCCGGCAGTGCGCATACGATGCGCACTACTGGGATGAGTCGCGCCAGAAGGTCATGCACGACAACGCCAAGTGTGTCGGCTGCCACCGCTGCGAAGCGCTTTGCCCCACCTCAGCGCTTCTGATCCAGAAGAAGAAGTCCGAATTCAAGGACAACGCCCTCTGGAAGCCGGAGTTCATCAAATACATCTACAAACAGGCGGACACCGGCGGCGTGCTGCTGACCGGCATGGGCAGCCCTGTGGGAAACATCCCGGTTTACTGGGATAAGCTCCTGCTCGACGCCAGCCAGGTCACCAACCCGTCCATCGACCCGTTGCGCGAACCCATGGAGCTCAAGACCTTCCTGGGCGCCAAGCCGGTGAAGCTTGAGTTCGGCAAGTCCAAGGACGGCACACCGAAGTTGAAGACCAAGCTCTCCCCGAACATCGAGCTGAACTACCCGCTCATGTTCTCGGCCATGAGCTTCGGCTCCATCAACTTCAACCTGCACGTGGCCATGGCGCGCGCCGCCACCGAGCTCGGCATCTGCTACAATACCGGTGAGGGCGGTCTGCATAAGACCCTCTACCAGTATGGCAAGAACACCATCGTCCAGGTGGCCTCGGGACGTTTCGGCGTGCACCGCGACTTCCTGAACGCTGGCGCGGGCATCGAGATCAAGGTCGGCCAGGGCGCCAAGCCCGGTATCGGCGGGCACCTGCCCGGCGAGAAGATCAACGAGATGGTGTCCGTCACGCGCATGGTGCCGCTCGGATCCGACGCAATCTCGCCTGCGCCGCACCACGACATCTATTCCATTGAAGACCTGCACCAGCTCATCTTCGCCCTGAAGGAGGCCAGCGAGTACCGCGTGCCCGTCAGCGTGAAGATCGCCGCGGTGCACAACGTCGCCGCCATCGCCTCGGGCATCGTGCGCGCCGGAGCCGACATCGTCGCCATCGACGGCATGCGCGGCGGCACGGGCGCTGCTCCGGGCATGATCCGCGACAACGTGGGCATCCCCATTGAGCTGGCCCTGGCCCAGGTGGACCAGCGCCTGCGCGACGAAGGCATCCGCAACCGCGCGTCCATCGTGGCCGCTGGCGGCATCCGCTGCAGCGCCGACGTTGTGAAAGCCATCGCGCTTGGCGCGGACGCCTGCTACTTCGCCACTGCGGCGCTTTTGGCCGTTGGCTGCACGCTCTGCGGCAAATGCTACACCGGCAAGTGTCCCTGGGGCATCGCCACCAACGACGCCAAGCTGGCCAAGCGCCAGAACCCGGACATCGCGGCCAAGAAGATGGTCAACCTGGTGCACGCCTGGGGCCACGAGATCGAAGAAATGCTCGGCGGCATGGGCCTCAACTCCATCGAGAGCCTGCGCGGCAACCGCGACAAGCTTCGCGCGGTTGGCCTCTCCGATACCGAGATGGACATCCTCGGCGTCAAGCACGCCGGTCGCTAAAAGGGGGACTCTACATCATGAAACGCGTCTACCCCGACAAGGACTACTGCATCGGCTGCCACATCTGTGAGCTGGCCTGCCTCACCGCGCACTCCAAGAGCAAGGATCTCATCCTGGCCTACACGGTGGAGCGCGGCAGCGAGGGGCTTAGCTCCTGCAAACGTGTGCACGAGGGCGGCCCCACCTGCGTGGCCCTGTCCTGCCGCCATTGCGACGAGCCCGCCTGCGTTGCCGCCTGCATCTCCGGCGCCCTGCAGAAGGACTCCGAGACCGGCCGCACCACCTACGACCGCGAGAAGTGTGTGGGCTGCTGGTCCTGCCTCATGGCCTGCCCCTTCGGGGCCATCGCCCGGCATCCGCTGGAGAACAAAATCGTCAAGTGCGACCTGTGCGCTGACCGTCCCGGCGGCCCGGCCTGCGTGGCAGCCTGCCCCAATCAGGCGCTGAAGCAAGAGGAACGCTAGGAGGGGCCTTATGTCCGGCACGAAACGCAAAGCTCATGAGGATGCTATGACCTACGTGATCATCGGCAACGGCGTGGCCTCCATCGGCGCCATCGAGGGCATCCGCCGGCACGACCAGAAGGGGAAGATCGTCGTCATCGGCGCGGAAGATGCCGCCGCCTATGGCCGTCCGCTCATCTCCTACCTTCTGGCGGGCAAGATCGGCGTGAACCAGCTGGCGCTGCGCGGCGACGAATACTACGCGAAGAACAACGTGGAGCTGAAGCTCGGCACCACGGTGACCGGCATCGACACCGCCAAAAAGGCCGTGACCACGGACAAGGGCGACACTATCGCCTTTGACCGCCTGCTCATCGCCACCGGCGGCATCCCCTTCATCCCGCCCATTCCCGGCGTGCAGGGCGAGGACATTTACAGCTTCACCACCCTGGCCCATGCCCAGACGCTCATCGAACTCTCGGCCAAGATCAAGCGCGCCGTGGTCATCGGCGGCGGTCTCATCGGGCTCAAGGCTGCCGAGAGCCTGCATGATCGCGGCGTTGCCGTGACCATCCTGGAGCTGGCACCGCGCATCCTCTCCGCCGGTTTCGACGAGAAGGCCGGTGCGCTCGCCGCCAACCGTTTGAAGAACGTAGGCATCCAGGTCAACTGCGGCGTCACCGCCAAGGAGATCCAGCGCGACGAGAAGGGCAGAGTCAAGGGCGTGCTCTTGACCGACGGCCGCTTCCTGGAGACGGAAGTTGTGGTGGTGGCCATCGGCGTGGTGCCGCACAGCGCCATCGCCAAGGACGCGGGAATCAAGGTCGAGCGCGGCATCATGGTTGACGAGAAACTCATGACCAGCGCCAAGGACGTGTACGCCGCAGGCGACGTGGCCCAGGCCATGGACCAGCTCTCCGGCGAGCACCGCGTCGTG
The DNA here is from genome assembly GCA_018817515.1 of Pseudomonadota bacterium. Lineage (GTDB taxonomy): Bacteria > Desulfobacterota > Desulfovibrionia > Desulfovibrionales > Desulfovibrionaceae > Humidesulfovibrio. The sequence continues at coordinate 131,046 of JAHIUD010000032.1, read as the reverse complement.
CCCATCTGGCCCAATGCCTACAACCAGGGCTATGCCTCCGGCCGCAACATGGCCGGCGCCAAGGAGCCCTACCAGGGCGGCCTGCCCATGAACTCCATCAGCTTCTACGGGCTGCCCACCATCTCTGTCGGTGTGGTCAATCCGCCTGAAGGTGACGAGACCTTTGAGGTCGTCGCCATTTTGGACGAGGCCAAGGAAACCTACCGCAAGCTCGTGTTCCGTGACGAGAAGCTGGTGGGTTACGTCCTCGTGGGCGACATCGACAAGGCCGGCATGTTCACGGCCTTCATCAAGTTCGAGATGGCCCTTGGCGCCGATGCCAAGGACAAGCTCATCAACGCCGGTCCCGAGGTCTTCCTCTGGCCCGAGAAGCTGTTCGACGAGACCTGGAACCCGGCCCCGGCCAAGGCCGCCCGCTAGGGCCTGGGCCTGGCGGCTGGCGACATATTCCGCAGGGAGCACATAGCAGATGAAAGCACCTGAACGTTATTACGATTTCCAGAAGGACATCTCCGGATGCGGCGTCTTCGGAGTGATCCACAAGACGCGCGGGCTCATTCCCGGCGACATCCCCATCCGCGCCATGACCTGCATGCACGACCGGGGCAACGGCCTCGGCGGCGGCTTTGCGGCTTATGGCATCTACCCGGAGCTGGCCGACAAGTACGCCTTCCACCTCATGTGCGACACCCAGGCAGCCCTGGACAGCGCTGAGGAAGTGCTCAAGTACTACTTCACCGTTCACCTGGCGGAGCCCATTCCGACCCGCAAGGTCCTGGCCATCAAGAACCCGCCCATCGTGACCCGCTACTTCCTGACCCCCAAGAAGGACCGTCCCCAAGAGGGCCGCGACCTTGGCGAGCAGGACTACGTGGTCAGCGCGGTCATGCACATCAACCACAAGGTGCATGGCGCGTTTGTCTTCTCCAGCGGCAAGAATATGGGCGCCTTCAAGGGCGTTGGCTTCCCCGAAGAGATCGCCGACTTCTTCCGCCTGGAGGACTACTCGGCCTACATCTGGACCGGGCACAACCGCTTCCCGACCAACACACCGGGCTGGTGGGGCGGGGCGCACCCCTTCACGCTGCTCGACTGGTCCATCGTCCACAACGGCGAGATATCTTCTTACGGCATCAACCGCCGCTACCTGTGCGAGCATGACTACCTGTGCACGCTCATGACCGACACCGAGGTCGTGGCCTACCTGCTGGACATGCTCATCCGCAAGCACGGCCTGTCCAAGGAGATGGCCTGCAAGGTCTTCGCTCCGCCCTTCTGGGACGAGATCGAGCGCATGCCCAAGCAGGAGAAGGAAGCCTACACGGCCCTGCGCATGGTCTATGGTCAGGCCCTCCTGAACGGCCCCTTCGCCATCCTCGTGGCCGACAACACCGGCCTCTTCGGCCTGAACGACCGCATCAAGCTGCGGCCGCTTGTGGTCGCCGAGAAGGACGACATGGTCTTCATGTCGAGCGAGGAGAGCTCCATCCGCGAAGTGCAGCCCGAGCTGGACCGCGTGTGGATGCCCAAGGCTGGCGAACCGGTCATCGTGCATCTGGAGGCTTAAGGACAATGGCTAAGAAAATCACCCTGGACGCGAGCGGCATCTACTATCGCCAGTTTAACGAGCAGATCCGCGAGGCCGTTGCCGCTGGCGCAACGGACATCGTGCTCACGAATGTGAATAGCCAGCGCTATCTGGTCGGCGCCATTGAAGGCGACCTGAACTTCGAGATCCAAGGCGTGCCCGGACAGGACATGTGCTCGTTCATGCGCGGCCCCAAGGTCCGCGTGAAGGCCAACGCCCAGGACGGCGTGGGCAACACCATGGACGACGGCACCGTCATCATCGAAGGCCTGGCGGGCGACGTTGTCGGCTACGCCATGCGCGGCGGCAAGATCTTCATCAAGGGCGACGTTGGCTACCGCGTGGGCATCCACATGAAAGCTTACATGGAGAAGCTTCCGACCATCGTCATCGGCGGCAAGGCCGGTGACTTCCTGGGTGAATACATGGCCGGTGGAATCATTTTGCTTCTTGGAATGTTTTCTGATAAGCCATCCGAACCCATTGCTGGTCGCAGCCTGGGAACGGGCATGCACGGTGGAGTCATCTACGTGCGTGGCGAAGTTCCCAAGGAGCAGATCGGCCCAGGCTTGACCGCTCAGCCTCTGGATGAGTCGGACAAGCTGGTGGTCCAGGGCATCGTCAAAGAGTATGCCAAGGAGCTGGGGCTGGACGCCAAGGCGATCCTTGCGTCTGATTTCGTTAAGATCAAGCCCTTCTCCCACCGCCCGTACGGCAATTTGTACGTACCGGCGTAGACAGGGAGGGGTCGGCGCAGCATTTGCGCCCGCCAAACTCAGGAGGAAATCAGAATGTTCGACAATCTCGCATTGGCCCTTGGCGGAGCCGCCGGCGGCGGCGCCGGGCAGGGCAATCCCCTTGGCGCCTTTGTTCCGCTTATCCTCATGTTCGCCATCTTCTACTTCCTGCTCATTCGCCCCCAGCAGAAGAAGGCCAAATTGCACAAGGAGATGATCGGCAACCTCAAGATCGGCGACCGCATCGTTACCAACGGCGGCATCTACGGCAACATCGTGCGCATGAAGGACACCACCATCGTCCTGGAGATCGCCGAGAACGTCCAGATCGAAATGCTGCGCAACACCGTGGCCGACAAGGCCGACGCTTTTGAGAAGCTGGAAAAGAAGGCCAAGTAACTTTTCCTTTGATTTTCAGCCGAAAGGCAGATACGCGGACCTGGGAGAGCGCCTGGGTCCGCGCTTGTCTTTAGCCCCCAAGTCCCTCGTTAAGCGTGATCGTCAAGGGAGAGTACATGAATCGGAATCTGCGTTGGCGCGTCCTCCTTACACTGACGGTGATGGCCGTGGCCTTGTGCCTGGTCCTGCCCTCGGTGCCTGGCATCAAGAAAACCCCGCTGGGCAAATTTCTGCCTGACACCGCCATCAACCTCGGCCTGGACCTCAAGGGCGGCATCCACCTGACCCTTGGCGTCGACGTAGACAAAGCCATTGAGAACAACATGTCCAGCATGGGACAGGACATCAAGGCCAGCGCCCGCGAGGACGATCTGGCCCTGCTCAAGCCCAATCTGCTGCCCGGGCCCCGCCTGGAGGCCGTGCTTATCGGCGCCACCAAGCAGGAGGCCTTTGAGAAGCTTCTGAGCAAGCAGTTCCCGAATCTGCGCGTCGAGGGCAAGGAGAACCTGCCCGAGGACCGCGTGAAGTACCTGCTCTCCATGACCCAGGACTATAAGAAGTACCTGTCCAAGCTGACCATTGACCAGGCTGTTAAGACCATCCGCAACCGCATTGACCAGTTCGGCGTGGCCGAGCCGGACATCCGCCGCCAGGAAGGCAACCGCATCCAGGTGCAGCTGCCCGGCCTGACCGACCCGGAGCGCGCCATCGCCGTCATTGGCAAAACCGCGCACCTGGAATTCAAGATCGTCGACGACACCGTGGACCCGGCCGCCATCAAGCAGGGGCTTCTCGGCCCCGGCCGCGAACTCACGGTCATGATGCAGCGCGGCGCCAACGGCGCAAACGCCGAGCTTCCCATCGTCCTCAAGAAGGACGCTGTGATGACCGGCGAGTACATCACCGACGCCCGCGCCACCATCGAGCAGAACAACAACCAGTTCGCCGTGAGCATGACCTTCAACTCACGCGGGGCCAAGATCTTTGAGCGCGTCACCGAGGAGAACCTCAAGAAGCGCCTAGCCATCGTGCTGGACGGCAAATGCTACTCCGCGCCGGTCATTCAGGACAAGATCGCGGGGGGCAAGGCCCAGATCACTGGCAGCTTCACCCAGGAGGAAGCCCGCGACCTGGCCATCGTGCTGCGCGCCGGAGCCCTGCCTGCGCCGGTCAACATCCTCGAGCAGCGCACCATCGGACCCACCCTGGGACAGGAATCCATCGACGCTGGCATTATGGCCACCGGCATCGCCGCCATCGCCATCATCGTGTTCATGGCCTTGTACTACAGCACCGCAGGCATCTTCGCCGACTTCGTGTTGCTGCTGAACATCGTGCTGACCATGGCCGGCCTTGCCGCCTTCGGCGCCACGCTGACCCTGCCGGGCATCGCGGGCATCATCCTGACCATCGCCATGGCCGTGGACGCCAACGTGCTCATCTACGAGCGCATCCGCGAGGAACTGCGCAAGGGCGTCAAACCCCTAGAGGCCGTGGACAAGGGCTACGGAAAGGCCACCCTGACCATCCTGGACTCCAACACGACCAACGTCATCGTGGCCATCATCCTGTACCAGTTCGGCACCGGGCCCATAAGGGGCTTCGCCGTCACCCTGGTCCTGGGCATCATCATGAGCATGTTCACGGCCATCTTCGTCTCGCGCATCATGTTCGACCTGTACATGTCCAAACGTAAGGCCGACGCGCCCGTGAGCATCTAAGGAGACGACATGAGCTTTTCCTTCATCAAGCACGAAACGAACATCGACTTCATCGGGCTGCGCAAGTACGCTTTCGCGCTCTCCGCACTGATGCTCCTCATCGGCGCCGTCTCCCTGGTCATGAAGGGCGGCCCCCGCTACGGCATCGACTTCGCGGGCGGCGTCATCCTCCAGACCAAGTTCAATGCCCCCACGGATATCGACAAGGTCAAGAAGGCGCTGGAAGGCACGAACCTGCCCGGGCTCGTGGTGCAGCAGATGGGCAAGGCCACGGAAAACGAGTTCCTGGTGCGCACCTCGACCATGGACGAGTCCAGCGCGAACATCCAAACCACCGCGACAAAGGCCCTGGACGAGGGCATGGGCGGCGTCAAGTACGACTTCAAGCGCATCGAGATGGTCGGGCCAAAGGTCGGCGAGAACCTGCGCGGCAAGGCCATGGAGGCCATGTACTTCGCCATTCTGATCATCGCCATCTACATCTCCGGGCGCTTCGAGCACCGCTGGATGGCCGCCGGGCTCATGGCCGCCGGTCTGTTCGGCGGCATCACAGCCCTGCAATACTTCCATGCCCCGCAGGTCTGGCTCGTGTTCGGCGCACTACTCATCACCCTCGGGCTGTGCTTCTTCCTGCGGCTCAACTACGCCCTGGGGGCCATTGTGGCCCTCATCCACGACGTGCTCATAACCGTCGGATTGTTCTCCATCATGAACAAGGAGTTCGACCTGACCATCATCGCGGCGCTGTTGACCCTCATCGGCTTCTCGCTCAACGACACCATCATCGTCTACGACCGCATCCGCGAGACGCGCAGCCTCAAGACCGGTGACACCCTGCCGGTGATCATCAACAAGAGCGTGAACCAGACCCTGTCGCGTACCATCATGACCTCCGGCCTGGCCTTCCTGGCCGTGTTCAGCCTGTTCCTGTTCGGTGGCGCGGTGATCCATGACTTCGCCCTGGCCATGCTCATCGGCATCGTGGTGGGAACCTATTCCTCCATCTACGTCGCTGCTCCAATCATCAGCAGCCTTGCTGTTCCTGAAGTTGACGCGCCCGCGCCGGCCAAGGGCAAGACCAGGACCAAGACCGCTTAAGTTTGCCGGGCTTTGGCCCAAGAAGAAGGCCCCCTTCCTTGCGGAAGGGGGCCTTTATCGTTGGCGCAGACTGCTGTCAGCCTGAAAGCCGTCGGCTTACAGCTGGTCCAGCAGGGTCTTCTTGATGGAGTCGATGGAGCCTTCGCCGTTGAGCTCAATGTACTTGCAGGCGCCCTTGGCGGCCAGGGCCTTGTAGAAGTAGGCGGCGGCGACGGTGCCGGTCTTGTCGTCGTAGTAGATGTCGTGGCGCTTATCGATGGCGCCCTCGTCCTGGTCGTCGGCGCGGGCGGTCAGTGCGCCGCCGCACACGCGGCAGACATCGCCATTGGGCTTGATGGCGTCGATGAAGATGTTGTTCGGGTGGTTGTTGTCATTTGCGCACAGGCGGCGGCCCATGATGCGGTTCTTGGCAATCTGGCGGGGCAGCAGGATCTCGATGACGAAATCGAGCTTCTGGCCGCCAGCCTGCAGCGCTTCCCAGAGCTTCTCGGCCTGGACCAGGCTGCGCGGGAAGCCGTCCAGGAGCCAGCCGTTGCTGCTGGCGTTCTTCAGCACGTCAAGGACCATGGGGATGGTGATGTCGTCGGGGACCAGCTCGCCGCGGTTGATGTACTCCTTGGCCTTCATGCCGAGCTCGGTGCCGCCGCCGATGTGCTTGCGGAAGATGGCGCCGGATTCGATGTGGTCCAGGTTGTACTTGGCCTTCACCAGGGTGCCCTGGGTGCCTTTGCCGCTGCCGTTGGGTCCGAACATAAGAATATTCATTGTGCCTCCAAAGGTGATTTTTTTGCTTGTGCAAAAGATTCACAAGCTCTTATCCGCACTCTTTTTTCCTGTCAATGACCTGCACGGCTATACCTGTCCGGGAGATGCGCGCTTCCTTGTCGCCGGGGAACCGCACGCTCTTGCCCGTGCCCCGTGTTTGCCAGAGTTCATCCAGCCGGAACAGGCCGTCGCAGAGGCTCTGGCCCGGTCCCGTGGCCTCGAGAACGGCCTTGTACAGGCGCAGCCGCAACGGAGCAGGGCAGGACTTCAAGACCTTGGCCGGGATCAGGCGTCTTTCCCGGTTTGCAAGGTCTGTGGTTTGAAGCAGAACCTTGGGCAACACATCGGCCAAGGCCGCGTCCCAATGCGTTGCGTCCATGCGTGCCTGCCGCCACAGTCTTGCTGCGCTGTCCAGGTAGCACGGATTGTTGCGCAAAAGCTCCGGCAGCACATCGTGCCGAACGCGGTTGCGCGTTGTTGCGCGATCAAAATTACTGATGTCGTCTCGCCAGGGCTGATGAGAGATTCTCAAGAAATCTTCCAAGTGCGCGCGCGGACAGAGCAAAAGAGGACGGAGCAGCTTCCTGCCCGGATCGTGACCTTCCATGCCCCCCAGGGCGGGCCAGCCGGTGCCGCGCATGAGCCGCAGGAGCTGGTCCTCGGCCAGGTCGTTCAACTGGTGCGCCACCAGGATGACATCCGCGCCGATCTGGTGCCGGATGCGTTCCAGAAACGCATACCGAGCCACGCGCCCGGCCTCCTCAAGCCCCATGCCTGAAGCCTGGGCCTGGCTGGCGATGTCCTGACGCTCGGAATGCAGCTCCACGCCAAGCGGGGCGCAGAGTTGTGAAACAAATTCAGCATCGTGGGGAGATTCCGGCCGCAGGGAGTGGTCCAGGTGCGCGGCGCTGACCGTGCCGCCCCTGGTTTGGGCGAGCAGGTGCGCGATGCGCAGCAGGGCGGTGGAGTCCGCGCCGCCGGAACAGGCCACAAGGCAGTGCAGGGAGGGGAAGTCGCAGCCCAGCTCGTGCGCGGCAAAGGAGCCGATGCCGAGGCAGAACCGGGCCGCCTTGCGCGGAAGGTCCTGCAAACGCTGCGTTTTATCGTCCATGTCTAAATGGTGATCCCCATCTCGCGCAGGAAGTTGTCCATGTAGTCCATGATGAAGGCACGCTGTTCGGGCGTTGCGTAGGCCACGCAGGAGCAGCGCAGCTTGCCCTGGGCGCGCACCAGGAGTTCGAGCTTGAGGCTGGTCTCGCCCACCACCTCCAGCACGAAGATGTACGGGCCGCATTCGCCATGGTGGTCGCGCTGCTCGTCGTTAAGCAGGTCCAGGGCCAGGGGCAGGTAGTAGATGCCGTCCAGCGGGCCGGACAGGCCCATTTCGGCCAGCCGCTGGCCCACGTGTTCCAGCTGTTCGGGGAGGAAGTCTTCAAGGAGATAGGTGCGCATGATCTCTCCGGTCTATTTCTTGTCGGCCACGCTGTCCGGCGACGAAATACTATCGTCGCGGCAGCATTCACAGTCGAGTATCTCGCCGCAGCTTTCCTCGTCATCGACGGTTCGCCGGTCCAGGTGCGCGTCCTCGATGACCGCGTCGGCGTCGAGGTTGAAGATGCGCCGGGTCATGTCGATGAAGCGTTCGGCTGTGCCTTCCTCTCGCGTACGGCGCTTGAGGAAGCAGATGGGCTCGTGCAGGAGCTTGCGGCTTACCGAGGACACCAGGACCTCCAGAGCCGCGCGGGTTTCGTCGTCCACGTCGCCCAGACGCTTCAGGGTCTTGGCCAGCTCGCGCCCGGCCACTTCCTCGGCCCGGCCCAGCAGGTCGGTGATGGTAGGCTGCAGGGCCAGGGATTTGAGCCAGGTGGCGAAGGCCTGGGTCTCCACGTCCACGATGGCGCGGGCCTTGACGGCCTCGCCCTGGCGGGCGCTCATGTTCTCCTCCACGACCTCCTTCAGGTCGTCGATGTCGTAGAGGTAGACGTTGTCGAGCGCATTGACGTCCGGGTCTATGTCGCGCGGCACGGCGATGTCGATGAAGAACATGGCGCGGTTGCGGCGCTTTTTCAAGACCTCGCGGATGTCCTTGGCGCGGATGATGGCCGTGGGCGAGCCGGTGGAACTGATGACGATGTCCACGTCGCGCAGCTGGTCCACCATGCCCTCAAAGAGGATGGCCTCACCGTGCATGGTCTTGGCCAGCTCCTGGGCTCGGGAATAGGTGCGGTTGGTGATGTAGAGCTTCTCGATGCCCGAGGCGAGCAGGTGCGTTGCGGCCAGCTCGGCCATCTCGCCTGCGCCTACGAGCATGGCCGTCTTGCCGGAGAGTTCGCCAAAGATCTTCTTGGCCAGCTCCACGGCGGCATAGCTGATGGACACGGCGCTTGAGGCGATGGCCGTCTCGGTACGCACGCGCTTGGCCACGGAAAAGGACTTGTGCAGCAGGCGGTTGATGATGACTCGCGCCGTGCCGGTTTCCACAGCCTTGCGGTAGCTGCTCTTGAGCTGCCCCAGGATCTGCGGCTCGCCCATGACCATGGAATCGAGGCTGGCGGCCACGCAGAACAGGTGCGTCACGGCGTCCAGGCTGGAGTGGCGGTAGGTGTGCTCACGCAAGGTGGCAAGGGGGCCCGCGCAGGTTTCGGCCCAATGGCCCAGCACGGCCTCCGGCAGGTCGATTCCTGCGCAGCGGTCGCTGTCAGCCACCACGAGGATCTCCACGCGGTTGCAGGTGGACAGGGCCATGACCTCGCGCAGGGGGCACGCGGCCAGCAGGCTCTTCTCAAAGTCCGCGACGTTGGTCAGGGCAAACTTTTCGCGCACGTCCACACCGGCGCAGCGGTGATTGAGTCCGACAAGGAAGATCGTTTTATCCATTATGGCCGCTACGGTTTAAAACCGTGAAAGGTTGTGGGCACCAGGAAATTGATGCCGAGCATGGAGATGACAGTGAGCAGGAACACGCAGATGGCCATGACCGCTGGTTTGCGGCCCCGCCAGCCCATGACCAGGCGCTGGTGGAACAGATAGGCGTAGAGCAGCAGCACGATGAGCGCCACGATCTCCTTGGGGTCAAGGGAGAACACGCGCCGGGCCGAAAGCCAGGCCCAGACATAGCCCGAGGCCAGACCCAGGGTGTAGAGCGGAAAGCCACACAGGACGACAAAATGGTTCACGCGGTCAAAGGTGTCCAGCGAAGGCATGTCCTTCTGGAACTGCTTCAGGCCCGCCTTGGTTTTGATGCGCTTTTCCAGGTGCAGAAAGGCCAGTCCCGCGCCAAAGCCCATGGCCAGCAAAGCCATGCTGGCGAAGAGCGTACCGATGTGCATGAAGAAGAACAGGCCCGAGAGCATGGGCGGCAGCTTGGTGCTCACGCCCACCGTGGCGTTGGCGGTGACGTACATCATGAGCGCCAGGGGCATGGCCACCACGGCCAGGAACTTGAGCTTAAGCCGCCACCAGAGCAGCAGGAACAGGCTCAGGATTCCCCAGCCGAGCAGGCAGAACAGGAAGCGCCCGGCGGTAAGGCTCTGGGCCGCGTCGACCCCGCTGAGCATGTGCACCAGGTCAAAGGTGTGCAGGGAGAAGCCCACGGCCGCCAGGCCAAGGGACGCGACCTTGAGGCGTTCGTTGCGCAGGGCCGAGCCCACGACAAAGAGCACGGTCCCCAAGAAGTACAGGGCGATGACGAGGATCGGTAGCAGTTCAGGCAGGGCCATGCAGGATCTCCGTTATCATTTCGGACAGTTGGGCATGTAGAAAAGCGTATTGTTGAGGCGCCAGTTCCTCTGCCGGGCCTTGTGCCGAGCTGTGTAAAAACTGCGCGGCCAGCTCAGCTTTGGCCAGTTCCGCATCGCCAAGCCTCAAGGCCTCCAGCAGGCGCGAGCCCACCAGGGCGCGGAAGATCTCGGTGTTGACCCGGGTGTCCAGGCCAAGGCTCAGGATCAGGGGCCGCAACCGTCCCATGAGGTCGAGGAAAAGTGCATACTCCTGACCAAAGGCCTCCTGCAAGTCTTTCCGGATGCGCTTGGCCAGGGCCGGGCTCTGGCCGCCGGTGGAAATGGCCAGGGTCAGGTCGCCCCGGCGGACCGTAGCCGGAACGATGAACGAGCAGGCTTCGGGCTGGTCCACAATGTTGCAGAGCACCCCGCGCTCCCGGCAGAGGTCGCTGATGCGCTGGTTCACCATGGGGCTGCTGGTGGAGGCGATGGCCAGAAACACTCCGTCCAGGTCCGACTCCTGGAAGTCGCGCTGGGCGAAGCCTATGCCAGGGCGCGTGAGCAACTGGCCCAGAGCCTCATCCGGGGGATTCTGGTCCACAACAAGGATGCTGGCGGCATTGCAGTCGGCCAGGGTCTCGATTTTGCGCAGGCCCACCTGGCCCGCGCCCACCACAAGGCAGGCCCGGTCGGCGAGGCTGACGAACATGGGATAGTAGCGCATCCATTGACCATACCAAATCCTTGCCCGGTCTGTAAAATGGCAATGCAGCCATTCTTGCCAGATTCACCGGGCCTGGGATAGGGTGTCGCCAGACATGAAATAGGAGAGCCCCCCGACCCATGAGCGCTTGCCTCGTCATCCAACTGGCCCGCTTCGGCGACCTCGTGCAGACCAAGCGTCTGCTCCTTTCGCTGTGCGCCGAGCCGGACTGCGAGGTTCACCTGTGCCTGGACGAGTCCCTGGCCCCCCTGGCGCGGCTGTTGTATCCCCAGGTGCATCTGCACCCGGTCTGTGCGCACGGCACGGCCCTGGCCAAGCTGCCGCCCTCCGAGCAGGCGCGCGTGCTGCTGGAGAAGAACGTTCCGGCCTTCCGCGAGCTTGCGTCCCTGGACTTCAAGCGCGTCTACAACCTCAATTTCTCGCCTCTGAACTACCGCCTGGCCGCGTTGTTCGAGCCTGAGCGCGTGCGCGGGCATGTCTGGCAGAACGGCCAGGAGGTGGTGGGGCAGTGGGCCAGGCTGGCCATGCGCTGGTCCGCCATGCGCCGCATCGGGCTCAACGTCGCGGATTTCTGGGCCTGGCACCATCCCGCACCCGTGCCTGCTGCCGAGGTCAATCCTGTGGCCAAGGGCAGGGGCGGTGGCCTGGGCGTGGTCATGGCCGGACGAGAGTCACGGCGCTCCCTGCCGCCCAAGATCCTGGCTGCGCTGGTCACAGGCCTGCTCGACATGCGCGGCGACGACGCCCTGGTCCTTTTGGGCAGCGCGTCCGAGGCGCAGGCGGCAAGGCAGCTCGTACGCGAACTTCCTGGGCGGCACGCCCGCGTGCTGCGCAACCTTTGCGGAAGCACCAACTGGGCAGGGCTTGTGGAGGCCGTGGCCGGGCTGGACCTTGTGCTGAGCCCGGACACCGGGACCATGCATCTGGCAGCACATCTTGGCGTGCCGGTGCTGGGCACGTTTTTGTCCTCGGCCTGGTGCCACGAGACAGGACCCTACGGCCAGGGCCATCTGGTGCTCCAGGCCAACCTGGAGTGCGCGCCCTGTCTGGAATCCCAGAGCTGCCAGTCCGAGGTCGCCTGTTTGCGACCCTTCGACGGACCGGAGCTGGTGCGCTATCTCTCGACGCGCGAGGCCGACCACCTGCCGGAGGGGCTGACGGCCTTCGCTTCGGACACGGACAGGCTCGGCCAGACATTCACCGCCCAGGCCGGTCCAGATGCTCAGGCCGACCTGCGCAGGCATTTCCGCGACTTTCTTTGCGGGCATGTCGGGTGCGGGCATGTCGGGGCAGGGCAGGGCGAGCCCTCGCTCGTCCTCCATGAGCTGGCAGAGCGCCTGTACATGGAACGCGATTGGTTGGCCCAAGACCCGGAATCCTCTGTGAACCGCATGGCGAACATTTTGAGTCATATTGATCATGATAATGATATTACAGCATGTTAAAGAAAGTTTAGACTTTGTCGTGACTATGCCTTTTGCCTGAATCGTATCGAAAATTGCCGGAATGCAGGTATTGATACGCAATCAGGCTGGGCATCAAGGGGGCGAGGGTGAGGATACTGGTTGTGCTGCCGCTCTATGGCGGCTCCCTGCCCATCGGCAGGTATTGCATTGCGGCCCTGCGGCAGCTCGGGCACCTGGTGGAGGTATTCGAAGCCCCGGATTTTTATCCCGGCTACAGGGCCCTCCAAGCCCTCAAGGTGGGTACTGACCGCCTGCAATACCTGGAGAACAGCTATCTGCAGGTAGTGTCACAGGCCGTGCTGGCCAAGGTCGAGACCTTTGAGCCCGACCTCGTGCTGGCCCAGGCCCAGGCTCCGCTGTCCATCCAGGCCCTCAAGCGCTTGCGGCGTGACGGCGTGCCCACGGCCATGTGGTTCGTGGAGGACTTCCGCCTGTTCACCTACTGGAAGGGCTTCGCGCCACATTACGACTTCTTTGCAGTTATTCAGCAGGATGGAATATTCGACGAATTACAGGCCATTGGCGTTCAGAACGTGTTGTACCTGCCTTTGGCCGCCCACCCAGAAGTTCATAAACCACTTGAGCTTTCTGCGGCGGAACAGCGCAAGTTCGGCTCGGACGTGTCCTTCATGGGCGCGGGCTACGCCAACCGCCGCGTGGCCTTCCGTGACCTCATTCGCCATGATTTCAAGCTCTGGGGTACGGAATGGGAGGGCGACAGCGTGCTTGAGCCCTTTGTACAGATGGCCGGGGCGCGGGTATCCAGCGAGGATTGCGTACGCATCTTCAACGCCACCAAGGTGAACATCAACCTGCACTCCAGCATCCAGGCCAAGGATCTTGTCAGCGGCGGGGATTTCATCAACCCGCGCACCTTTGAGGTGGCGGCCTGCCGGGCCTTCCAGCTGGTGGACCGGCGCAGCCTTATGCCCGAGGCCTTTGCCCAGGATGAGTTGGCGACCTTTGACAGCATGGCCGAACTCCAAGAGAAAATCGTGCACTATCTCAGCCATCCAGAAGAGCGGGAGGCCATTGCCCGGCGCGGCCAGGCCCGCGTGTTGCGCGAGCACACCTATGCCGCGCGCATGCAGACGCTTCTCGACTTCATCGCCTCACGTCTGGAGGGCTGGCCAAGGGAACGCGCGTCGGTCCAGGCCGCCGAGGGCCTTCCGCAAGAGCTTGCCCAGCAGATCGCGGGCCTCTTGGACCGGCTGGCCCTGCCTGCGGACACGAGCTTTGCGGACCTGGTCTGGGCCATCCGGCAGCAACAGGGCAAGCTCGACGAGCTCGACACCGCAGTCCTGTTCCTGGACGAGTGGCGCAAGCTGTACGACAAGAAAAGCGGCCAGGAGACTTAAGGCTCGGCTTAAGGCTTTCGGGTCGTGCGTTTGCGCGAGGCCAGCCAGGTGTGCATCCTGGACTCGGCGCCCTCGTTCTTCGGGAAATAGAACTGTGCCTTGCGCTGGGCCAGCTCATGCGGCAGGTATTCCTGCTCCACCCAGGCTTGTGGGAAGGCATGCGGATACTTGTAACCGCGCCCGTAGCCCCATTCCTTGTGCAGCGTGGTGCTGGCGTTGCGCAGATGCAGGGGCACGGGCATGAGGCCGTTCTCCCGGACTTCCTTCAGTGCATTCAAGTACCCGGCATAACTTGCGTTGCTTTTGGGCGCCAGGGCCAGGTAGATCACCGTCTCAGCCAGGGGGATGAAGCCCTCGGGCATGCCCACGAACTCCACGGCCTGCTGGCAGGCCACAGCCAGAGGCAGCGCCTGCGGATCGCCCAGGCCGATGTCTTCCGAAGACGAGAGCACGAGCCGGCGGCAGATGAAGCGCGGGTCCTCGCCGCTTTCCAGCAGGCAGGCCAGGTAGTACAGGGCCGCGTCCGGGTCGCTGCCGCGGATGGACTTTATGAGCGCCGAGGCCAGCTCGTAGTGCGAGTCGCCGTCGCGGTCGCCACGGATGACCACCTCGGGCAGGGCCTGGCGCAATTCCTCAATGCTCAGCTTGTCCTTGGGCATGCCCGCCACATGCTCCACCAGATTCAGCAGGGCGCGGCCATCGCCAGCGGACATGGCGGCAAGCAGGTCAAAGACCTCGTCCTGCCACTCGGCTCCAAGGACCTTGGCCCCGCGCCGGGCCATGCGCGAAAGTTCCTCACGCGTGAGCGAGCGGAAGCGCAGCACGTGCAGCCGCGAGAGCAGCTGCCGGGTGACGCTGAAGGACGGATTTTCCGTTGTGGTGGCCAGGAGCACGACCTCGCCGCTTTCCAGGATGGGCAGGAAGAAGTCCTGCTGGGCCTTGGAGAAGCGGTGGATCTCGTCGAGGATGAGCACCTCGACTCCTTCCAAACGCTTGCGCAGGGCGGCCAGACCAGCCTCGGGCGCGCTCACGCGGATCCATTTCTTGCCCGCTGCCTTGGCCATGAGCATGGCCAGGGTGGATTTGCCGCAGCCCGGCGGACCGAAGAACAGCAGGCTCGGCAGGCGCGGGCCCTGGGCAAAGGCCGCGATGCGCTCCAGCAGGTGGCTCTGGCCCACGAACTCGTCCAGGGTCTGGGGCCGGATCTTGTCGGCCAGCGGCTGCTTTTCGGAAATTTCGATGCGCATCAGGTCCTCGAATGCTCTTGTTTGCGTGCGGCATAGTGCGCCAAACCCAGGCAGTACAGCGCCGCCGTCTCCCAGCGGAGCGGGCGCGGCCCGAGGCTCAATGCTTTGAAGCCCGCCCGGGTCAGGATCTCGGCCTCGCGGCGCTCCAGGCCGCCCTCGGGGCCGATGACCATAAGGCTCCTGCCTGCGGCCAGGCTTGCCGGGTCCGGCTGAGCGTCAATGGGTGCGCCCTCGTCAAGCACATAGCAGGCATCATAACATCCGTAGGGCTTTGCCGCAACGCGCGCCAGACCCTCCACACCGCCTGTCACCACGCCAAGCTCCGGCAGCCAGGCCGAGCCGCACTGCTTGGCGGCCTGCACGCACTTCTCGCGCCAGGAGTCCTTGGCCTCGGGTGGGGCAGCGCCCTGGCTGCGCACGGCAGTCCAGAACAGCAGGCCCAGCGCGTCCAGCTCCACGGCCTTCTCCAGCACCCAGTCGCGGCGCGAAGACTTGTTCCAGCCCAGCGCCAGCACAATACCTGCCGTGGGCCTGGGTTCAAGCAACTGTTCGCGTACGGCGAGCTCAGCCTTGTCCTTGCCGGAAGCCGCGACAAGCTCGCACAGGCAGGAGCGTCCCTGGCCGTCAAAGAGCCGCAGTATGTCGCCGGGCTTGGCGCGCAGAACGCCGAGCAGGTGCCTGGCCTCAGGGCCTTCGAGCCGCACGCGTGGGGCGTTCTGGGCGGGCCAGAGTTCCGCTGGGAGGTGGTAGGAGTTCAGGCGCGGCATATATGGTAGGCGGAAAGGGGGCCGGGCGCTTCGTCCCAGCCCCCTGACTGGCTAGAGTTCCTGGGCGACCAGGGATTCGTAGGTCTCGCGCCTGCGGGCCACGATGACCTGCTCGCCATCCACAAGGATCTCGGCGGCCCTGGGCCTGGTATTGTAGTTGGAGGACATGGTGAAGCCGTATGCCCCGGCGGAATAGACGGCCAGGCGTTCGCCCTGCTGCACTTCAGGCAGCTGGCGGTCCTTGGCCAGGAAGTCGCCGGACTCGCAGATGGGACCGACAACGTCCACGTCAAGGATGGGGCGCCCCTGCGGGGTGACTTCCTCCACGCGGTGGAAGGAGCCGTACAGAGAAGGGCGCACCAGATCGTTCATGGCGGCGTCCACGATGACAAAGCTCTTGTTCGGGCTCTGCTTGGTGTACAGGACTTCGGTGACCAGGACGCCCGCGTTGCCCACGATGACGCGCCCCGGCTCAAGGATGAGCTTGAGCGGCAGCTTGCCCAGGGCCTTGGTCAGGGCCGCGCCGAATTCCTTGGGGTGGGGCGGCTGTTCCTCATCGTAGTTGATGCCGAGACCGCCGCCCAGATCGAGGTAGCGGATGTCCAGGTTCATGGCCTTGAGCTTGTCGTAGAAGAGGAGCAGCTTGTCCAGGGCCTCCAGGAAGGGGTCGATGCTGGTGAGCTGCGAGCCGATGTGGCAGTCGATGCCCACGGCCTCGACATTAGGCAGATCCCGCGCCAGGGCGTAAGCCTCGAGGGAGAGGTCGATGTTCAGGCCGAACTTGTTCTTTTTAAGGCCTGTGGAAATGTAGGGGTGGGTCTTGGGGTCTACGTCCGGGTTGATGCGGAAGCTGACCTTGGCCACCTTGGCCATCTCGCGCGCCACGTCGTTGATGCGGATGAGCTCCTGCATGGACTCGACGTTGAACATGAGGATGCCTGAGCTGAGCGCCTGCCTGATCTCCTCGGGCTTTTTGCCCACGCCGGAGTAGACGATCTTTTCGGCCGGCACACCGGCCAGGAGCGCGCGGTACAACTCTCCGCCGGAGACGATGTCCATGCCCGCGCCCAGGGAGGCCAGCAGGCGCAGCACGTGCAGGTTGGAGTTGGCCTTCACGGAATAGCAGGTCAGATGCTCCATGGAGGCAAAGGCCGAGTCAAAGGCCTCGAAATGCCGTTTCAGCGTCGCCGTGGAATAGACGTACAGGGGGGTTCCGTAGGTCTCCGCAAGGTCCGTGATGCTGACGCCTTCCACAAACAGGGTGCCGTTTCTCTGCTCGAAATGATGCATGGGGGCTAAATTCTCCTGTGCATAGGTGGTTACTTCGGGGCGCTGAGCACAAGCTCGGACGCCAGAGGGGCGATGCGGGCGAAAGAGTTGAAGCCGATGATCTGAACACGGTAGGTCTTGCCCGGGTCCAGGTCGCAGGCAGTGAGCACGATGCGGTTCATGTCCCTGCGCATGGCTGCGTCACCGGGATTGAAGACGATGGTCTTGCGCGGGGTGAAGGGGCAGCTGGCGCAACCGTCATCCGGGCCATTGCCCACGGATTCCAGCAGGACCTTCACCGTGTCGATGTTCTCCCAGTTGCCGGAGAGCTCGCAATTGAGGATGATGCAGCCCTGGTTGCGCTGAAGCTCCACGCTGCGCCAGCGGAATTTGTCCTGGCTGCTGACGGGAATGGGCCATTCGCGCTTGCCGCAGGCGGAAAGGCAAAGCAGGGCGGCCAGCGCAAGGGCGGCGCAGCGGATGAGCGACAAACCAGTATTCTTTTTCATTTTTTGCTCATGATTTAGGTCACGCTCTTTTTCCATTCATGCAGCAGGGTCAAGGCGGCCAGGGGCGAAAGCCCGTTCAGGTCTAGGCGACGCAGTTCCACCAGCACCGGGCTTTCCGGCTCCGGGGCCTGGGGTTCCTGGGTGGGCATGCCGGGCAGCAGGCTCTGCCGGGCCTGAATGGCCTGGGACGCCCCGCCGCGCTCACTTTGCGATTTTTCCTCGAGGGACGCAAGGATTTCCCGCGCCCGCTGGACCACGGCCTGGGGCACGCCGGCCAGTCTCGCCACCTCGATGCCGTAGCTTTTGTCCGCCGGGCCGGGCACGAGCTTGCGCAAAAACACGATGTCGCCCTTCCACTCGCGCACGGCGATATTCAGGTTGCGCAGGCCTGGGATGCGGCCTTCCAGGCTCGTCAGCTCAAAATAGTGCGTGGCGAACAGGGTGCGCACTTGGCCGCGTCCGCGCCGGGACAGCTCCTCCACCACGGCCCAGGCCAGGGCAAGGCCGTCAAAGGTGCTGGTGCCACGGCCGATCTCGTCCAGGATGACCAGGCTGCGCGAGGTGGCCTGCCGGAGGATGCGAGCGGTCTCCATCATCTCGACCATGAAGGTGCTCTGGCCGCGGGCCAGATTGTCCGAGGCCCCGACGCGGGAGAACACGCGGTCGGCCAGGCCCAGGCGCGCGCTTTTGGCCGGAACAAAGGAGCCCATCTGGGCCAGGATGGTGATGAGCGCGGCCTGGCGCAGCACGGTGGACTTGCCCGCCATGTTTGGCCCTGTGATGAGCAGAATGCGCCGCGTCTCGTCCAGGCGCAGGTCGCTTGGGATGTAGTTGGCAGCGCCGCTGGCGGCCTCCACCACGGGGTGACGGCCCTGGATGATCTCAGTTTCGATGCCCTCGTGCAATTCCGGGCGGTTCCAATCATTCTGACGCGCGGCCTCGGCCAGGCCTTGCCAGTAGTCCAACCCGGCCAGGCCCCCGGCCATGAACATGAAGCGCGCGCGCAGGCCCGCCAGCTTGTCGCGAAGTTCGTTGAACAAGCGGTATTCAAGGGACTTGCGCTCATCAGCAGCCGAGAGCAGGCGCTCCTCGAGGTCTTTCAATTCCTGGGTGATGTAGCGCTCGCAGTTGACCAGCGTCTGGCGGCGGATGAAATGCTCCGGCACCTGGCCCTGGTAGGCATGCGAAATTTCGAGGTAATAACCGAAGACCTTGTTGAAGCCGAGCTTGAGCTTGGGGATGCCACAGGCGTCGCGCTCGCGCTCGAGCATGGTGCGGATGCGCGCCTCGCCGTGTTCGGTGAGCGAGATCAGCTCGTCCAGCGCCGGATCATAGCCCGGCAGGAACAACCCGCCGTCGGTGATGACCACGGGTGGGGAGTCCACCAGGGCGCGGGTGAGCTCGTCAGCCACGTCCGTCATAGAGTCCCAGGACTTGAGGAGGCTTTTCAGCTCCGCCGGTGCATCAGCATTATCGCCTTCTGTCGCCGCGTGCAGCAGCGTCTGCATCGCGGGCAAGCGCGTGAGGCTCTCGCGCACGGCCACGATGTCGCGGGGGGTGGCGCGAGAGAGCGCGATGCGCGTGGCCAGGCGCTCCAGGTCGCGTACGTCGGAGAGCTGGCGACGCAGGTCCTGGCGCAGGGTGTCACGCCTGAACAGAAAGTCCACCACATCAAGCGTGCGCGTGACAGGGGCCAGCTCGCGCCAGGGTTGGCGCAGGCGCGATTCCAGCAGGCGTCCGCCCATGGCGGTCTGGGTGAAGTCCAGCACCTGCCAGAGCGTGCCTGGACCGGGGCGACCGTCCAGTCTGCGGAAGATCTCCAGGTTGCGCTCGGTGACCTCGTCGAGCACCAGGTGACGCGACAGATCAAGCACCCGGAATTCGCCCAGGGGCGGGGAGTCGGTCATCTGTGTGCGCCTGAGGTAGCCCAGCAGGGCGCCCAGCGCGCGCACAAGCTCCGGCTTGTCAGCCAGGTCCAGGGTGGCCAGCTCCGGGGTATTCTGGGCGCGCAGCACGGCCTCGGTTCCCCCGGAGAGGTCGAAAGAGCTGGGACTGGGCAGTTGCGTCACCTGAGCGCCAAGTTCGAAGTACTGCTGTGGCACTTTTTTGCCAGGCGGCAAAAGAAGCTCGCGAGGGGCGATCTTCATGGCCCACTGCCAGAGGTCGGTCTCTCGCCTGGAGAACAGGCCCGACCATTCCGAGGTGGAGAAGTCCACCCAGCCAAGGCCCCCCGCGCCCTTGTCGGCGTCCCAGTAGACTGCGGCGAGGTAGTTGTGGTTCTTGGCGGTAAGGGAGAGGTCCTCGACGATGGTGCCCGGGGTGAGCACCCGGGTCACGGCGCGCTTCACCAGCCCCTTGGCCTGGCGGGGATCCTCAATCTGGTCGCAGATGGCGATCTTGTAGCCCTTGTCCAGAAGCTGGGCCAGATAGCCATCCACCGAGTGGTGCGGCACGCCGCACATGGGCACCTTGGCCTCGGCGCCGGGATTGCGCGAGGTGAGGGTGATGGACAGCTCACGCGCGGCAATCTCGGCGTCATCGAAGAACAGCTCGAAGAAGTCGCCCATGCGGAAAAAGAGCAGGGCATCCGGATGCTCGGCTTTGACCTGCATGTACTGCTCGAACATGGGGGTGAGTTTCGGGGCGTTCATGCTGCTGTCCCTGGGTTCATCTGGCTTTGGGGGGGCAAGGCGCGCTGGCAGGGGTCAGGAAAACTCCTGCCGGAACAGGATGCTGTGCCAGGAGCGGCAGCGCGGGCAGACAAAGAAGGTCTTGTCCCAGCGGAACCCGCAGGCCTGGCAGACAAAGCGCTTGGACTTGCGGGCGTGGCTGATGAAGTAGGCCATCTGGTCGCGCAGGAAGTGCGTCAGCTCCTGGTCCGTCAGCACCAGGGAGACCAGTTCAAGCCTTGCCAGCCAGAAGTCGGCGTTGAGCACCAGGGCCTTCTCCAGCCAGTGTTTGGCGTTCTCCAGGTCGGCCTCGAAGAGAAAGAGCTTGGCGCAATAGTAACACAGCAGCGTGTCAGGCGGGAAGGTGGCGAGGGTCTGCACCGAGGCTCCGACCAGGGCGGATATCTGGGCCGTGGCCAGAGCCCGGGCGCCACTGCCGCCGCCATTGTCCACGCGCGCGGCCGAAAGGGCCTCCAGCAGCCCTTCCAGCAGCAGGAAGCGCTGCGGTGGCGGGATGTTGGTGCAGGCGTTGCGCAGGCTTTCGCTTAACTGCGTGGTGTTGCCGGAAAGTGTGGCCTGGACCACGCTGGCCAGCCAAGCTTCGGGCGAGGCCGGGAAGATGGCCAGGGCCTGCTTGATGAATTTTTCGCCCAGGGCGGCCTCTCCGAGCCGGAAATGCTCGCCTGCCTGGCGCGCCAGGAAATGGGCCTGGGCCAGGGCGCGGCCCATGCGTCCGTAATGTTCGGCAGCGCGTTCGAACTCGCCGGAATCAGCGGCCAGCCGGGCCAGCTCATGCTCTATCTCCTCGCTGCGGCCAAGGATCTGGCTGGCGTCCTCAAAGGCCTGGCGCGACCTGTCGAGCATGCCGCCGCGCCGAAAGTCACGGCCCAGTTCGAACTGGCTGCGCGCCTTGAGGACCGGGTCAAGGCCTGGGCGCGCGATGAGGCTGTTGCGGATGTGGATGGCTCGCTCGATCTCGCCCTGTGACCGGTACAGGTTGCCCAAGGCCAGATATATCTCGACGGATTCCGGGTTGTTGCGGACAGCCTGGGAGAGTTCCTCAATGGCCGCGCGTGTATCCTGAAGCGCATGCTGTTCGCCCGCGCCGGAGGTTTCCGCGGCAGCCAGCAGCCTGGACTTGCGACGTCCGAGAAGGAAGATCTCGTTCCAGGGCACGAAGCTCTCCGTCCTCTACAGGCCGCTGTTCGGCTTGTTCTCGGCCTGGTTCAGGGGCAGGGTGCGCAGCGCCAGGGCTTCATCTTCAAGGGTAGCGTACTGTCTGCGCAGGGCCTTGAGCTCCAGGGCCAGACGAATGCGGTCCACCAGCAGAAAGCCCAGCGAAAACATGACGCCCAGCAGAAATGCCGCCAGCACGAACAGGTACAGAGGCAAGGGGATGGAGATGAGGTGCACGGTGATGAGATTGAACTCAAGCTGCAGGCTGGTGGAGAGCGGTCCATTGTTCTGCACGAAAAAGAGCATGGACACGACAAACAGCAGGGCAAGCATTGCGGCCTTGAGATAGCGCATAGAATTCTCCTTGTAGGCCCAGGGTCAGCCCAGGGCGTCGAAATGGGGCTTGAGGCGTTCATATGTGGAGCGCAGGTGCTCCGGAATGACTCTTGTCTCGCTGAAAACGGCCATGAACGAGGCGTCGCCGTTCCAGCGCGGCACGATCTGGAAGTGGATGTGTGCGGCGATGCCCGATCCGGCGGACTCGCCAAGGTTCAACCCGGCGTTGATGCCATGGGGATGGAAGACCTGCTCCAGGATGCGCACACAGGACTGGAGAAGTTCCATGTTCTCGTGTGCTTCCTCGGGAGTCAGCTCCGTGATGCAGCCCACGTGCCGGAAGGGCGTCACCATGAGGTGGGCATTGTTGTAGGGGAAGCGGTTCATGATGACGAAGTTGTGCCTGCCCCGATACAGGATGAAGCGCTCCGCGTCCTCGCCGGTGTGGCTGGGTACGCAGAACACGCATTCATCCGGTTTGGGACCGAGGATATAGTCAAGCCGCCAAGGGGCCCACAATACATTCATGCAGCTTTCACCTGTTCAAATGTCCACCATTGTCTGTTGCCCCGCCATCTCATCACAATGCCGAAAGCGGGGCAACAGACTATGATCCTAGCCGAAATAGTAATAGCGAACGTATATGTAAGCAGTTGAAATGGCAAGCGTGAGCATGGTGACCGGGACGCCGTACTTCATGAAACGCAGGAAGGTTATGGGCTTGCCTGCCTTTTCCGCCATGCCCACGATGATCACGTTGGCCGAGGCGCCGATGGCCGTTCCATTGCCGCCCAGGCACGCGCCAAGGGACAGCGCCCACCACACCGGCATCATCTTGGCGTGTTGCAGGGCCTCAACCCCGGTGCCGCCAAAAATCTTCGCGGCCAACTCCACCAGCAGCGGGTTCATGGTGGCCACGAAGGGGATGTTGTCCACGATCGCGGAGGCGATGCCCGAGAACCAGACCATGACCATGCTGAGCACAAGCGTATTGTCGGCTGTGGGTGCGGTGAGCGCGATCATCTGCTGGGACATGAACGAGATCATGCCGGCCTTCACGGTTCCGCCGATGATGATGAACAGGCCGATGAAGAAGAAGATCGTGGGCCACTCGACCTCAACCAGGATGTGGTGGGGATCTTCACCGCTCACCAGGAGCAGGGTGGCCGCGCCCGCCAGGGCGATGGTGGCCGGTTCGAAGTGCAGGAACCCGTGCATCATGAAGCCCAGGATGGTCAGGCCCATGATGGTGCCGGACTTCTTGAGCAGCGCAGGGTCCTTGATCATCTCACGTTCGTTCATGGCCATGACGCGGATCTTGTTCTTCTCGCTGACGTGCAGCCGCTTGCCGAACACGACCTTCCAGAAGATCATCCAGACGACCATGATGATGACGATGATGGGCGCGATGTGAACGATGAAATCCATGAAGTTCAAACCGGCCTTGGAGGCGATCATGATATTCGGCGGATCGCCAATGAGCGTAGCCGTGCCGCCGATATTGGAGGCCAAGGCCTCGGTGATCAGGTAGGGCACCGGGTCGATCTCGAGCTCATCTGCGATGAGCAGCGTGACCGGCGCAAGCAGAAGCACTGTGGTGACGTTGTCCAAGAGCGCCGAGGCGATGGCCGTGATCACGGAAAAGATGACCATGATCGAGAACGGATTGCCGCGTCCCAGCTTGGCCGCCTTGATGGCGACGTATTGGAACACGCCCGTCTTGCTCATGATGTTGACCATGATCATCATCGAGATGAGCAGGAATATGACGTTCCAGTCTACGCCGAGTTCAATGTTGTGGAAGGCGTCTTCCTGGGTGAGGACCTTGAGGATAAGGGTCAGCGCCGCGCCTGCCAAGGCCACTTTGGTCTTGTGGATCTTCTCCGAGACGATGGCGGCGTAGCAGACGACGAAAATGCATGTGGCAACCCAGAACATGGCGTTTCCCCCTAGGCCTTGGCGGGAAGGCCGCAAATGTCTACGGCGATGTGCTTCAGAATGACCCTGCGGTCGATATCCCCGACGAGGATGCCTGCGCTGTCCACCACCGGCAGGGCGTTGTAGCGGCCCTCATGCAGGTGGACATCAGCCTCGATGAGGGTGTCCTCGGTGTTCAGAAGCAAAAAGTCGCGCTGCATGACATCTGCCGCAGTGAGGTGCTTGCACTCCTCAAAGCGTTTGCGGATAAGCTCCGCGCCATCGGAGATGGAGGAGGCCAGCGTCGAGGTCAGGTAGGAAGGCACCATCCTCTTCAGCATGTCCAGGTTGGTGACGACTCCCTTCAGGTGCCCGGCCTCGTCAACGACATAGGTATGCCGGGTTTCCGTGCTGGCGTGGGTCGCCAGCAGCGTGGCGAAATCCGTGTCCGGTCTTACCCGGGTCAAGTCAGTGTTCATGAACTGTACGATCTTCATGCGCGTCTCCCTGGGGCTCACTTTGTTTTGGGACTGAAGACAAAGGCTTCCTTATCCACCTTGCCCGGCTCCACACCATACAGCGAAAGCTCCTCCAACACGGTCTGCTGCATGGCGGGGGGCCCGCAGAGATAGAAGGAGGCGTTGACCGAGGTGATGTGGCGCAAAAACATAGCCTGATTCAATCGACCGTATTCATGAGAAATTTTTCCTGGACGGTTGTCGGTGAACTCTGGCGCCTCGGTCTGGTCAGCCGGTGCGACGCGGCTGAAGACATGCACCACGGAAAGCTTGAGATGTCGGGTGAATTCCTCAAGCTCCTTTGCGGCAAAGGCGTCGTCCGGGGTCTTGTTGGCCCAGAAGAGTGTGACCTGATTGTCCGCAACCGTCTCCCGAAAGTGCCGCAGCACGCTGAGGAACGGAGTGATGCCCACTCCACCGGCGATCATGACGATCTCTTTGCTCGTGGCTATGTCCTTGCAGAATTGGCCGTAGGGGCCGCTGCATTGGATGGGCGTGCCGGGTTCGATGTCCGGAATGGATGAGGTGAACTCGCCGGACTTCTTGATGGTCATGCGCAGGGTTTCTTCGCTGGGTGAGCTGGAGAGCGTGAAGGGGTGTGGTGCACTCCAGCCGCCGTCCTTGTAAATGCGGATGGCGGCGTACTGGCCGGGTTTGCGGTTTTTGAACCGCTCCATGTCCGGGCCGGTGAAGTAAATTGATGTCGTGTCGTCGTTTTCCTTTTCGACCTTGACTATTATGAGTGCATCATCCTGTGACATGCGATCCTCCCGGCAAGAGCATTGCAAAGGATATTGTCATCGAACAAATTAGCGCAGGTTACTTCCGGGCATGCCTGCCCCGGTGCGGTGGAAAGTCCGCAAAGCCCTTGTCCCCTAGCTCCTCTATGAGGCTCTTGGCAAGCTCCATTTGCTTTTCGCGGGTCACTGCCTCGCCATCCACAAGAGCCGCGCGGACGGCCTGCAGAACATGCGCAAAGGCCGGACCGGTATGCAGGCCAAGAGACTTCAGATCCTCGCCATCGATGAACAGATCCTGGGTACGCATGCGCGTGAGGAAGAGCGAAATGTTCTTGCGGATGGCTTCGCGGCGGCTGCGGGCCATGAGGAAGAGCACGGCCTCCACCGGCAGGGGGGCGAGAGTGAAGTAAATTTCGCTTAGGGGGGAGTGGTTGTCCTGCCAGACCATGAGCCTGGCCAGGGCCTCGCCCAGTTGATCGCGCAGGGAGAGGAAATCACGCAACTCGCGCTCCGAGTAGCGCAGCCGCTGACCGACCAGCTCCAACTGATTGCGCTCCAGGCCCATGGTCAGGCCCAGCATGAACAGTTTCCAGGCGTTGGCCTTGGGTTCCAGATACAGCAGCTTGTACCAGGTGTGGACCTTGTGGACCTCGCTCAGGACGCGCATGCGCTCGGTATCCAGGGCCAGCAGCGGATGAATGGCGGCCATGAGCTTGAGCTCATGTAGCCGGTTCAAGCATTCCAGGACGTTGTCCTCGTTCATGATCAACTGAAGCTCATGGGTCAGCCGCGAACCGGAGAGTTTGTGGAACAACTTGAGCTGCACGGCGTTCTTGATGAGCCGGTGGGTCTGGCCGTCGATGCGGAAATTGAAGCGTTGCTCGAAGCGGATGGCCCTGAGGATGCGCGTGGGATCCTCCACGAAACTCAGCGAATGCAGGACGCGGATGATCTTTTCCTTGATGTCGCGCTGGGCGCCGAAGAAGTCCATGAGCTGGCCGAAATCGCCCGGATTGAGCTGCAAGGCCAGGGCGTTGACCGTGAAGTCGCGGCGGTACAGATCCATCTTGATTGAAGAGAGCTCCACTGTGGGCAGGGCGGTTGGATACTCGTAGTACTCCAGCCGGGCAGTGGCCACGTCGATGCGCTGTCCGTCTGGGAAGACCACCACGGCGGTCTTGAACTTGAGGTGCTCCTTGACCCGGCCCTGACGCAAGGCCGCGAGTTCGCGGGCGAACTGGATGCCGTCGCCCTCGACTACCAGGTCGATGTCCAGGTTGGGCCGGGCGATGAGGATGTCACGCACGAAGCCGCCCACGGCGTAGACTTTGAAGCCCAGTTGCTGGCCCAGGTGCCCGGCCTGCTCAAGCAAGGCGATGACCGAGCCGGGCAGGCGTGTGCGCATCACCGGCCGGATGTTGCGCTCCTTCTTGCGATCCGGCAGCACCACCTCGGAGATGCGCGCCGACTGCTCGACCATCTGGTTCACCAGATCGGTGCGTGTGACCACGCCCACGACCTCCTCGCCGCGAAGCACCGGCAGAAGCCGCTGGCGCTTGCCGATGATGATCTCCATGACCTGGTACAGGTCCGCGTCCTCGTTCACCTGGGCGTAGTCGGCCAGCATGTAGACGCCAAGGGCAGCGCCACCCAACCCGTGGCTCAGGGCCTTGTCCGCGATCTTGCGCTCCATGAGCCCCACGCAGCGCATGGTGCCCGGCGCCACAACAGGCACACCCTTGAGCCCGAAGCGCGTCATGAGCTCCGCCGCGTCGGACATGCTGTGGTCGGACTCGATGGTCACGGGCGGCGTGGACATGAGCGTTGCGGCCACCAACTGGGGGTTGATGTGCGAGTAGAGCAGGGCCAGCAATTCGTCGCGCACCTGGCTTAAGGTCTTGTCCTTGATGGTGGCCGAGGCCGCGTAGGCGTGCCCCCCGCCGCCGAAGAAGGTGCAGATGTTGCCCACATTGACCTCGGCGGTGCGAGAGCGCGCCACTAGGTGGATGCGATCGTTCATGCGGCCCAGGGCGAACATCACCCGGACGTTCTCCATGTCGATGTACTTGTGGACGAGGTAGGCGAAATCGCTGACGAACTCTTCCGTGCTGACCTCGGCGATAACGACCTCGATGCCGTGGAAATCGTGCAGCTTGGCTGATTCGATGAGGGCGCTCAAGATGGTGATCTGTTCTGATGACAGGTCGCGCGCCAGCAGGTCGGAGATGACGTCCAGGTCCATGCCGTTCCGGCGCAGCCAGCCCGCGGCGCTGAAGTCCTCCGGCGTGGTGGAGGCGAAGCTGAAGGAACCGGTGTCCTCAAAGATGCCCAGGCCAAGGACCGTGGCCTCCTCGATGTTGGGCACCACGCCCTTGGCGATCATCTCGTGCACGAGGATGGTGGTGGTGGAGCCCCAGGCCTCCACGCGGGAGAACTCGGCCTGGAGATCCTCGTCCGTGTCCGGGTGGTGGTCGTAGACGTGGATCTTGATCTCAGGCTTGTCCAGAAGCAGCGCCACATGGGGCAGGCGTGACTTCTGCCGGGTGTCGACGACCACCAGAAGCTCCACGGCCTCCGGGTCGATGTCCTTGAAGTGCTTGAAGTTGAAGAGGTACGTGGTGCTCTGGATGTAGAAATTGCGCAGGTTCTTTTCCTGGCTGCCGGGAAAGATGAGCGCTGCGTCCGGGTACAGGCGGCTGGCCGCGATCATGGCCGCCAGGGCGTCGAAGTCCGCGTTTGCGTGGGCCGTGATGACCGTGTGCGCTTTGATCAGCTGGGCCTTGCTCAAGATTCCGCCTCTGCCGCAAGCGGCGAAAGCCCCCCGGTCGAGCGCGGGTGATACTGCTCATGGATGCGCATGAGGCGGCCGGACTGGATGTGTGTGTAGATCTCGGTGGCGTTGATGGCGGCGTGGCCAAGCAGAATCTGTACGGTGCGCAGGTCCGCGCCGCCTTCCAGCAGATGCGTGGCAAAGGAGTGGCGGAAGGTGTGCGGCGAGATGCTGCGCCGGATGTTTGCCGCCTCGGCGTAGCGTTTGACCAGCTTCCACACGCCCTGGCGGGTCAGGCCCTTGCCCGAGCGGTTCAGGAAGATGTGTTTTTGCAGGGGGTTGAACCCGGCGCGCTTGTGATCGAGATAGTCGCAAAGCAGGCGCTGGGCCGCAAAGTGGACAGGCACAAGGCGCTCCTTGGAGCGCTTGCCGAAGACGCGCAACACGCCTGTCTGCGGGTCGAAGTCGCCCAGCACAAGGCCGATGAGCTCGGAGATGCGCAGCCCGCAGGCATAGAGCAGCTCCAGCATGACGCGATCGCGGAAGCCCAGCGCGGTGGTCACATCAGGCTGCTCCAGCAGGCGGTCCATTTCGGCGTGGGTCAAAAATTCGGGGAGCTGGGCCGGGAGCTTGGGGCTTTCCAGCAGAACCGACGGGTCTTCTGCCAAGAGTCCGGCCTGGACGGCATAGGCAAAAAGCCCGCGCACGCTGGACAGGTGCCTGGCCAAGCTCGCGGCCGCAAGTTTGCGTGCGCGCAGGTGGGTCAAAAAGAGGAACAAATGGCGTTGGGTGCAGGTTTCCAGCGTGGAGCCCAGGGTCTCCAGGAAAGTCAGAAAAGTAACGATGTCAGCGGAGTATGCCTGCGTTGTGTTGTCCGACAAGCCCCGTTCCACCACAAGATGTTGGAGGTAGCGGTCAGCGACGGGATGAGAAACGTATGTTCCGGTATCGTCAGGCATGGTGTTCATCAGATCATCACCGCCAGTCGGGGCAGGGGAGTCCGCTCCGTCATCGCTCAGGCAGGTGCCGGTCCAACTGTCTCCACTCAGGAACTAAACGTTTTCTCCGTCCTCGGCAAGAGCGGCGGCGGGTTCCGGCTATGGCTCCCTGTTCGCATAAGCCAGATTGACAGAAGCAGGGCCGAACAATTACACAAGCGTTTCCAATTGCACCAAAGGAGCCCCTTATGCCTGATTTCCAGCTTGCACAGCGTCTTGCGAGCCTGCCCCCGTATTTGTTCGCCGCCGTCGACAAGGCCAAGGAAGAGGTCCGCGCCAAGGGCCTGGACATCATCAGCCTGGGCATCGGCGATCCCGACCTGCCCACCCCGGACTTCATCATTGACGCGCTCTGCGCCGCTGCCCGCAATCCGGCCAACCACCAGTATCCTTCCTACGTGGGGCTTCTGAGCTTCCGCCAGGCCGTGGCCGACTGGTATCTGCGCCGCTTCGGCGTCAGCCTGGACCCGCAGACCGAGGTCGTGAGCCTCATCGGCTCCAAGGAAGGCATCGCGCACTTCCCTCTGGCCTTTGTGAATCCCGGCGACCTGGTGCTCATCGCCACGCCCAACTATCCGGTCTACGGCGTGACCACGGAGTTCGTGGGCGGCATCCCCATGTACCTGCCGCTCACCGACGAGAACAATTTCCTGCCGGACCTGGACGCCATCGACAACGACACCTGGAAGCGCGCCAAGGCCATCTACGTCAACTACCCGAACAACCCCACGGCGGCCATGGCCCCGCGCTCGTTCTACGAGAAGCTCATCGCCAAGGCCCTGGAGTTCGAGGTCATCGTCGTGCACGACGCGGCCTACACCGAGATGTACTTCAACGAGGACAACAAGCCCCTGTCGATCCTGGAGATCCCCGGCGGCCGCGATGTGGCCATCGAGTTCCACTCCCTGTCCAAGACCTACAACATGACCGGCTGGCGCATCGGCATGGCCGTGGGCAACGCCTCCCTGGTCAAGGGCCTGGGCAAGGTGAAGGAAAATGTGGACTCCGGCATCTTCCAGGCCGTGCAGGAAGCTGGTATCGTGGCCCTGAACCAGGGCGACGCCTACACCGCAGAGCTCCGCGGCATCTACCGCGAGCGCCGCGATGTGGTCATCGAGGCCTTGAAGAAGGCGGGCATCTCCTGCCGCATCCCTGAGGCCACCTTTTATATCTGGTCCAAGGTCCCCGGCGGCGTGACCTCCCAAGACTTCGTGACCAGGGTTCTCAAGCAGACCGGCGTGGTGACCACCCCGGGCAACGGCTTTGGCGCTCCGGGCGAGGGCTATTTCCGCATCTCGCTCACGGTGAACACGGATCGACTGAAGGAGGCGGTGTTACGGATTTCCCAACTCTAACCACCTATGTTGCCCTTGGCTCCAATATCGGAGACGCCGAGGCCAACATTAACGAAGCCCTGACGTTGCTTGAGGACTACGGAAACGACATTGCTTTCGGCGCCCTTTCGCACATCTACCACACCGAGCCTCAGGGGGCCGTCAAGGACCAGCCCTGGTTCTCCAACGCTGTGGTGCGCCTGGAGGTGGCCTCTGACGTCTGGGCGCCGGAGGGCTTTTTGTCCACCATCCAGGCCATCGAGCAAAAGCTGGGGCGCCTGCGCGGAGCAGATCCTGGCGGGCCGCGCATCATCGACCTGGATCTCTTGACCTTCGGTGATACGGAGATGGACACGGAATATCTGACTCTGCCGCATCCGCGCATGCTTGAGCGCGCCTTTGTCCTGGTGCCTCTGCGCGATGTCGCGCCGAAGCTCGTGTTCAAGGACGGCCGGAGCATTGACGAGGTTTTGGCCGGGCTGAGCTACACCCTGGAAGGTCGGAACATCACCCAGAAATAGGCACCCACGAGCAGGGCGCCCACGCCCGCAGCCCGCGAGTCTGGAGAGGAGACGTCATCATATGAGTTTTACCAAGCTGCTCATCGTATTCATATGCGGCTTTGTGGTCTGGAAGCTCTTCATGGGCGACAAGCGCTACAAGCAGAACAAGGCCGAGGAGAAGACCGAAAACCTCCAGGCCTCCGGCGAGATGGTCAAAGACCCGGTGTGCGGGGCGTACGTCTCCAAGAACAGCGATATCCGCGTGCGCCAGGGCGACGTGGTTCTCAATTTCTGCTCCTACGATTGCCGCGAAACCTACCTCAAGCGCATCCAGGGATCGGAAGAGGGCGGAAAGTCCTGATTTTTTGCCCACCTAGCAATTCAGCCCCTTGGGAGGCTCCATGAAAATCTTTCTCGACACCGCGAACATCGAGCAGATCCGTCAGGCCGTGTCCCTGGGAGCCATTGAAGGCGTGACCACCAACCCGAGCCTCTTATCTAAGGAGAAGGGGGACTGGAAGAAGGTTGTCCGCCAGATCTGCAAGGAGGTCGATGGACCGGTGAGCGTGGAGGTCATCGCCACGGAATCACCGGCCATGTTGGCCGAGGCGCGTGATCTTGTGAAGATCGCCCCGAATGTCGTGATCAAAGTTCCAGTAACTCTTGAAGGTCTCAAGACAATCAAGGAATTGCATCTGCGCGGCATCGAGACCAACGCGACCCTGGTATTCTCCGCGAACCAGGCACTGCTTGCGGCCAAGGCCGGAGCCACCTACGTGAGCCCGTTCATCGGTCGTCTGGATGACGTGGGCCAGGACGGCATGCAGCTTGTCCAGGACCTTATGTCCATCTTTCGCAATTACGACATGGCCACACAGGTGCTGGCGGCGAGCATCCGCAACACCAGCCAGTTCTTTCAGGCGGCGCTGCTTGGAGCCGACGCCATCACCATTCCGCTCAGCGTCCTGCTGGACTTGATAAAGCATCCGCTCACCGACATCGGCCTGGCCAAGTTCCTGGCCGACTGGGCCAAGAAGTAGCAGGGCCTGGCCGCCCTTTCCAGGCACCGGGCTTTGACCGCATTTTGTCTCATAATGTAAATTATGTAAACTTTATTGCGGATGGATGTGAACCGCGGGACCCCTTCTCTTCTTGGCGGTGGAAATCGTGGCCTGGAATAGCGACTGTTCTCAAGAGTTTGCTGCAACCCTGACCGTCTTGTCCGCAAGGCGAACATTCCTGAGGCGATTCAGCATGTTGAAATATAAGCGCATGTTCGGCGTGACGACGCTTTTGCCTGTGTTCATGGTCTTCTTTATGTCTACGGATTCCATTTCCGCTGCGCGCAAGGCCCCGGCCAAAGCCGTCAAGACGGATAAGACGCAGGCCAACAAGCCTGCACCCACGGACGCCGCTTTTGAACAGTGGCTCAAGAAATACGGCGCTTATGACCGCATCGTGCTGCCCGAGCCGGAACAGTCTGGCCAAGACGCCGGCGCAAATGTCCTGAAGCGCGCCGAGGGCCTGCTCATGCAGGGCTCACCCCAGGAGGCCCTGGCGCTCATCGAGGCCCAGCCTGCCCTTGAGGACCCCGCCGCGGAAGGCCAGCGGCTCTGGCTCGGCGCCCAAGCCCATCGCGCCCTTGGTGATCCTTACAAGGCGGTCATCTGGTACAGCCATTCGGCCAAGCTCATGGACGCCAAGGCCCTCAAGGAGCGCCTCACGGCTGAACCCGGTCTGGAATCCCTCTGGGTGGACGTGTGGCGTCGTCAGTTCTGGGCCTATGCAGGCACACCTTCCGCGTCCAGCGACGCTCTGGAGAACAATCTGCGCAGCCTGTTGGAACAGGCCGCGGCCGCCTGGGGGCCGCACAATTTCTGGGTCAAGGCCCAGGAGGCCCTTGTCTTGGCCGCTGGCGAGGCACCCCTGGGACAGCCCGATATCAAGGACGACGACAAGGCCGCGCCCAAGGACAAGAAGGCCAAGGCCGCGAAAGCGCCCGCTAAAGATAAGGATGCTCCGCTCAGCGTGAGCCCTGAGGATCGTCAGCACATCGCCGAGGCCTTGGCAGCGGCCAGCCTGGAGGATTTCAGCCACGCCCGCACTGCTCTGGACGCCCTGCCGGATCCGGCCCTCAAGGATTTCTGGTCAGCCATGATCACCTTCATGGAGACCGGCAAGCCCCACGACACCAAGACCCTGCGCGCTGCAGGCTACGCCAAGGCCGCCGGATTCTGGAGCGCCAACCTCCTGGCCCCCTTCGCGGCCAACCGCGATGTTTGGTTCCTGGGCAGCACGGTCTCGTCGTCATGGACGAAATTCCGCAACAACATCAACCAGCTGCCCAACCAGGAAGCCCGTGAGACCGTGGACAAGGAGCTGCAGTCCATGCTGCTGTCCGAGGACATGTCGCGCCTGTTGCGTTCGCTCAAATTCGTGCTGCTCGTTGAGAACGGCGACCTGGAAGCCGCGCGCGAGACCTGGGCTGGCCTGGACAAGCGCAAACTGCCCTTGAGCCTGCGCCTGGCCGGGGGCATGCTCACCCAGGAGGAGGTCAAGAACCTGCTTCCCCAGGAGATCGGCGCGGCTGCCAAGCTCTCCCCTGCCCTGCGCAGCCTGCTGGCCGCCGCTGGCACGGGCACGGCGCTCATCGCCGAAGCCCCCTTTTGGACCAAGGCCGAAGTTGGCCGCTCAAGCGCTGTGAACAAGCTCTGGCCATTGGACAGACTGCTTGTGCTGGCCGACTGGCAGGCCCGCTGGGACGCCGCCCCAGGGCCGGAACTGGCCAGGCGTTCGGCGTTCCTCTTCCCGGACACGACATTCGGCTACGATTGCCTGACGTATCTGGCGCAGAAAGCCATTGAAGGCCGCTACTTCCAGCTGGCTGAGACCTACCTCAATCGAATGGCCGATATGTCATCTGACAAAGCCGGTCAGGCTGTACGCCTTGGGCTCAAGGCCAAGATGGAACGCGATTCCGGCAAGGATGCCGAGGCCTTGGCGACCTATCAGGCCTTGGCCGGACTTGGCGTGGAGCTGGCCCCCAAGACGCGTCTGGACATGGCCACCTTCCTGCAGCTCAAGGGTGACTTCGAGGGCGGACGCAAGCAACTGTTGGCCCTTTGGGAAATGCGCGACAAACTGCCCAGGCCTCTCCAGGCCGAGGTGCTGTTCTGGCTGGGCGAAGGCGAACATTCCTTGCGCAACTATGACGCAGCATTGGACTTTTACCTGCGATTGGCCTACGAGTATCCCAAAGAGCCCATGTGGCCGACCGTGGCCATGTACCGGGCGGCAATGATCTATGAGCTCAAAGGGAATTTTGAACCGGCCAAGAAGTTCTTGCACGCAGTGATCGCCACGGCTGACACCAAAGAAGCCAAAGATGCTGCGCGCAATCGTCTGAACGCGCTTGAGGCCAAATCCGGCAAGCCGACTTCCGCCAAGGACGGCCCGGAGGCCGTGTACCCCTTCTAGCGCATGAACCCTCAAGACCTAGGAGATGCCAGCATGGCCGCAGACTTCCGCAGTTTGTTAAAGGAGAACATGAGGATTGCCGAGACCGGTGAGCGTTGGTTCGAGGATCTGGACATTGGCGGGATCTTCTACCTTTCCATCCAGGCCAGCAGCCTGCATGACAGCACTCCTGCCGAGCTGCTGGAGGACGTCAACACCTATTCGGCCTTCCAGGTCACGTTGCAGATCAAGCCCGGCGTGATCCTCTGCGGCAAAAGGGGCGCCTGGGAAAAGCTGGCCACCTGCGACTGGATGCCTCTGTTCGTTGAGGATTCGCCCATTCTGCGTATCGCGGCCAACGTGCCGACCGCAACTGTGCAGAAAATCTATGAGGATGTGTCTGCCTGCGCCACAGCCCACCCCGAGCTGCTCATCAAGAAGAAGACGGTGCAGATGCTCTAGGCCGGAGAATTTCGACCTCCGTCTAACTCGGCTGGGCTGGGGGGCTTAAGCTGAAGGCTCAGCTCTAGGTTGCGTCGGGGCCGTTGGATTCCTTGGTGTCCTGCAGCAGGTGCCTGCCGCCCAGGATGAGCAGTCCGATGCCCAGGCTGACCACGATGATGCGCACTATTCGGCTCATGTCTCCATCGAGCATGAAGCCGCCCGTGTAGAATCCCAGGTAGGAAAACGCGTAGCAAAGCGGGAAAAAGAAGACGAAGGACACCCATGTATAGGTCCACAGGGGCAGCGAGGTCAGGCCGAAGAGGAAGTTGACGATGCTGGTGGGCACGGCGGGATTGAGTCGGGCGAAGGCCACGACCTTCCAGCCGCCATCTTCCAGCGATGTGGCGAGCTTCTTGATGATCCGACCCTTGAACTGGCGGGCCATGGGCTGGCCGAAGGTCGTGCGGGCGAACAAAAATGCGC
Organism: Pseudomonadota bacterium; assembly: GCA_018817515.1. Classification (GTDB taxonomy): domain Bacteria; phylum Desulfobacterota; class Desulfovibrionia; order Desulfovibrionales; family Desulfovibrionaceae; genus Humidesulfovibrio. Next base: position 96,335 of record JAHIUD010000032.1, on the reverse strand, counting down.
CCACAGCCCCAAGGGTGCTGCCGAACAGGGAATAAATTCCGCCAAGAAATGGTCCCCAGAGAAAGCCCGCGCCAATGTTCAGGGGCAGTGTGGGGAGCATGAACAAGACAGCCAGTGCATAAGCGCCGACAAAGACCAGCGGGGCCAGAAGCGCATGCTCTGTCGCAGCCTGGAGCACGCCTGCCGAGGTAAGCAATCGCAGGTCCCAAAGACGCCAGACAATGACCGCTCCGGCCACGAAGAACGCCAGAAGCACGAGGCGCTTCATCTTTCCGAAACGGTTGGGGGCTGTGTCCATGTTGTCCGGGGTTGGGGTGGAAATGGATGGCGTCAGGATTTTTCTTCAACTTCGATCGAACTTCAGCATCGTTTGAGGCGGAGTTTTCCTATACCAACTTCATTGGCCAGTAAAGCCCTGGGCCGCCAGGGCGATTCGAAATACGTTTACTTGAGGTCCCTCTGATGCCCATCGCCCAGCGCTCCATGAACGAAGAGACCCGTGACATCATGTCTCTGTTTGTCCTGGCCCTGCTCTGCTACCTCGACAAGATCCTACTCGGCCCCTATGCGGTCATAGACTTCTACGACACCCTGGAGGTGCATTTCTCGCATTTCCTGGCCATGGCTCGGCTTTGGTCGGAGTACGGCGCTTTCAGCTGGTACCCCTTCCTGGCCGGAGGCGCGCCCTCCTTTGTGGGGCAGCACCCGCCCTACCATCCAGGCGTAGTGTTTTCCATGGTCTTGCCCATCTGGCTTTTGGCCCTGCTGTGGAACATCGCCCAGATGTTTCTTGCCGGCTACGGCATGTATCGTTTTCTGCGCATCCTGCCGCGCATTTCGCGCCAGGTGTCCCTGGTCATGGCCGCGCTCTTTTCCCTCACCTGGGTCAGCGGCAATGTGCACATGGTCATGCCCTATGCCTTTCCCGCGGTCTTTGTCTGGACAGTGGACCTTTGCCGTTCCGATCTCGGCCGCCTGAAGCGACTCGGCAGCGCCCTCCTTATCCTGCTGGTCAGCCTGTTTTCCTATCCTGTACTGACACTGCCGCATTTTCCCGTCATCCATCTGGCTCTGGTGCTGTTCATGGGGCGTCATCTGCCGAATTTCCGCAGGCAGGTACTGGGAGTGTTCCTGGTCTGGACAGGCTATGTGCTGCTCTTTGTGCCGTCCATTGTCAGTCTGTTTCTATACATCCCCTTTGCCCAGCGCGACTGGGATTTCCGTTATCCTGGCCTTGGTGCCGCGTTGCGCGACTTTTGGCACTGGTTTGCTGGCCGCCTGGGCGACCAGAGCATGCTCGGTCTGGTCCTGCTCGCCCTGCCCTTGTTCAATAGGAAAAGACTCCGCGTTTGCCTGGTCATGCTCCTGGCCGTACTTCTCATCTCCAGCGCCTTCAACAGCGACTTGAAGAGTGTTTTTGCCGGTTCCTTCCTGCTCAAGATGGACCTGTTCATGTTCGCCACAACCACGGGGATTCTCTCGTTCCTCATCGCGGCCCTGGCTGTGGAGACCTATGCCAGCGAGAGTCGCAGCTTCGCCTGGTGGCACGTCCTGATCATTTTGGCTGTGCTGCCTCTGTTCGGCGCGGCGCACAAGGTCCTGGGCTACGTTTTCCCGCTTGGCGCCGGCATCGCCACAATCATGCTGCTGCGACGCTCAATGGACAAGCCCCCCCAGCGCACTCTGACCCTGGCCCTGACCGCACTGCTCATCTGCCTGGCCGGAGTGGGCATGATCGTCCGCCAGCAGTTCATGACCTCCGGTCTATTCGTGCCCTATGCTAAGGGCTACTTGGGCCATCCTGCCCTGACGGAGCTGGCACGGAAAACGGACAAGCACCCTTTCCGCGTCGCCTGCATCGACGTGCATCCTGGTGTAATCCAGAGCTATGGGCTGGATACTGTGGGCGGCAAATCGCCACTCTTTAACAAGTACTATAAGGAGTTCGTGCTCGAAATCGTGCGCCCACAGTTGCCCACGCAAAAACTGGTCACGGAATTCAATGATCTCTGGCGGCAGCTCTACCTTTCGCGCAACAAGATCGACCACGATCAGCACGGGATCACCATCCCGGCCCTGAAACCGCGCACGGCAGCGGATTTGAACTGGAGACTTCTTGAGGTCATGAACGTGACCCATGTGGTGGCCGCAGAGCCGGTGGCTGGGCTGGAGCAGTTTGCCAGAAGCGTGGTGGTCTCTCCCGGTCTGGACCAGGAAGCGCCGTGGCTGTCGAAACTGGGCCTGGCCAAGATGCATAGCTTGCCGCTGTGGATCTACACCCTGGCGACGCCTCAGGCGCGGGCATACCTCGCTCATCCTGTGGTTCTGGAAGAGCGTCAGCAGGTGCTCTCGGCCCTTGGCTCGGCATCCGCCCCCACCCTGCGCTCGGAGGTGTTCCTGGCCAGGGAGGACCTGCCAGAGGAGTTTCGGATGTCTTCCGGCAAGGATTCACCTGGAGACGTGCGCATCACGTCCTGGTCGCCGGACCGCATCGTGCTGGAAGGTAAGGCCAACGGTCCGGGCGTGCTGGTGGTAAGCAACAATTATGATCCGCGTTGGCAGGCCGAATCAGAAGGCGAAAAGCTCCATGTGTTCCGGGCCAACCACGCCTTCCAGGGCATCAGCATAGATCGGGCAGGGCCGTTTAACATCGAGCTGACCTTCAAGAGTCCGCTCATATGGTGGCTGAACCTGGCCTCTCTGGCCGGAATCGTGCTGATGCTCTCTGCGGTTTTATTTCGCCAGACATCAAGCCCCCAACCTGCCACGCTCTTGGCTGCGCCATCCCAGCAACTTGCGCTGTCCTGGCGCAGATGCCTCACCATCGGAGGCTGCTCCGGAGCGGTATGGGCCTTGAGCTTTGCCCTCTTCGTGATGAGCAGGAACAAAGGACCGCAGGCGGAGACATACGGCTATGCGATCTGGTCAATCACGTGTATAGGGATTGTAATTTCTCTCTGGAGCCGCCGTATAAGTCGTTTACTGTAAGGAAAAAATTTCATAACCCGAAGCAGCGTTGAGCACTGAAGTATATTCACACTATCGTTATATCCTTCGTACAACGATAAATCAAATTCTCAAAGTAATGGTCGTAGGCAGCAAGCTTCAAGATGGGGAATATTTTTCGGCTATTGTTGTCCATGTAGTACCATGAATGTTTTCAACGAATCTCAACTTTAGATTGTTTTCGAAAGCGAGAGCCATCACTTCATCCTTCGAAAAATGATAAGAAATAGGTGCATGGATCAAATCAAAGCACCAAGTCCAAATTGTTTTGAAGCTATTATACTTGGACCAATATATCATGTGGTCGTTCAATGGTAAAAAACTTGCTACTTTTTTTGAAATCTTGTTAGCAGGTACGTATAGGCAGTAAATAGCAATATAAACAAGTATTGCAGGAAGAATGGATAGGTAATTTATAAAAGATAAAGGGAGCTTGTGAATAATAAACTTTGAGGGGTCAACTAGTTTGGTCATGATAAAGTTATTCTCAAGACTGTAAACGTTGATACAAACTACACCATGAGGTGATGCCACTCGCGACATCTCAGAATATGCCCTACGATGGTCTAGGACATGTTGCAAAGCATGATCGCAAAGAACAAGACCCATGGCATTATCTTTCAAGGGGATATCCATGGCATCTGATTTAATCAATACCAGATCTTTGTTGGCAACTACATGGCGTGTTTGATAAATTTCTGATCCAATCTCACAACAAACGACTCTAGCTGGTTTCCGTAATAGAATGTTGTGCGCTTCGCGACCTTTACCCGAACAAATGATACAAACATCCTTATCAAAAACATCAGAATAGCTTAAAGGTATAAATTCGTAAAACATTTCCTCTGAGAGGAAATAGTTTTTAGAAAAATCTTCATTCGAATAGTTGTATTGTTTTGTCCATTGGTATTCCCAATTGCTTGCTACTTCAACCTGTTTTAAATATTCCTCTTCAACATCAAAAGCTGCCGGGATACACTCCTCATAACCATGAGTACGAAGGAAATTAAGCTCATCATCACATAGATGCAAAAGAGCTATTTCTTTTTTAAACATAATGGCCACTGTGTCAATTACTGGGTACAGTGTGCCACATTTTGAACACTCTAGAATGCCATGGTCTATAATACTCTCAGTCACCACCCCGCGCTGAAAAGAAATATCACCACGACATTCTAAGCAAGTTAATATACTTAAATCCGTTGTTTTCATGTTTTGCTCTCGTTCTATACTGTTAAAGTATGCCCAAAAGTAATAGACCAGACAATCTAGCTACATTGAAATCTAATTTGCTGTCCTTTCTGCAACAATACGAAACCCTATGAATGGACTTTTAGTGTTTTCAAAGTTGCAATATCGTTGGGCTATACGCATGTTCTGTGGATCTATCCAACAAGGACCACGATTTACACGCATATTTTTAACTGTCCAATCATGACCGTAAGAATTATAGGTATCTTCACACCACTCTCTCAAATTTCCATCCATATCATAAATACCCCAGTTGTTCGGAGTAAAACTTTTTGCAGCAAATGTTACACCGCCACGCATCGAGCTATAAAGCGATATTGTGTCTGTTCGTACGGGCCACCTGTTTTCATTTGAAAGGAAATAATAGCGATCAGCTCCGGCCTTGGCTGCATACTCCCACTCTGCCTCTGTAGGCAATCTATATTTCCAATGTTTGTCAAGTTTGTTTAGACGCAAAATAAAGATCTTAGCTTCCTCCCAGCTAACACTATCAACAGGGTTATCATATGTAATTTTGCTAGCAACTGCAGAGTTGTACGCATTAATTAACCTGTTGATGTTTTTGATTTGAAACAAACTTGGATTTTTCTTCATTACTCTTAACCACTGACGTTGTGTGATCTCGCACTCACCAAAATATAATGGAGCTGTGATTGCGTGTTCGAAAATTGGAGACTCATCTGGTAACCCTCCTTTCTCGATCTGTTGACCCATATAAAATTTGCCGGAAGGGATACGAACAAAACGGATGCCTATAGAATTATCAAAATACTCGAATTTACTAGGTACTACTTTTGTAGTGATAGATTTTTTGGAATCATTATTAAGCAGTAAATTACCATTGTCATTAGTACAAGAAAATAAGCAGAAGACTAAAGACAATATGCAACAGTAATATATATACTTCAACATTTTACGTACCCGACTTAAGGTCATAAATATCAATTTTATCAGAACTAAATATCATGACTGCATTTACTTCGCGCAAATATTCTTTCATTCTAGCGTATTCAATTTCCAAGGAGTATTCATTAGGATCAATGTCGTATACTCTACCTAAATTGGATTTTACTCCGACCTGATCATCTGCATTATTATGAATAAGCTGTTTAGCGTCTACAAAATATCTAATGCCGTGTTTCTGTATTTGTATACGAAGCGGTAGATCTGATGTGTACTCAAATATATGGTCAACATATTCCTTGGACAAATAGCTCGGTGGGGTCAATGTCTGATAACGAAAATCAAGGACAAGATACGGTGCGACTAGAACACGATCCTTCGCACTCACACGGGAGGAAAGAACGTCCCCCATGATTCTGTATGAAGTAGGATGATGAAATCTTGCTGTGAATGCTTCAAGCGGTTGGCTTTGTACAAATACAGCAATCAGTAATAGTAAAAAAACATAGCGTGCGGTTGATTTCGGATTTGGAAATACTGCATTTAGCAATGAAGATAAAAGAGTAAATGTAAATACCAAAACGATGACTGTGAGATGTTGAGCATGCCAATTTCTTATGAATGAGTCAAAATTCAAAACGCGCATTGATAAAATATAGAACCAAATAAGTACCATGAAGTATACACAGCAAAGCATTTGAATCCTAGATATATGGCTCGAAAACTTGAACAATGATGTCTTACATATCAAATATAGTAGATGCATTGAGTTTAAGAAAAACATTATGCCTAGAATATATGAACCAGTGTTTGCGCTCACCACTGCTTTATATAGTGACAGGTATTCATTTATATATCTCGATATTGAAAATGAACTTATTGTTGCCATTGCGTGCAATGTTGAGTTGACATTGAATATCCCATGAAAAACGACATTGCCTGAAAAAATATAAACCCCTATAAGTATGGGAACCCAGAAAGAGACACAGAAAATCATGGATGAAAGTGATGAAAATCTAGTAGAGCCCACTTTAGAAAAGTACCCATGCATAAGTATCAATATTGCCATGGGAACGGCGTGGCAAGCTATCTCCCAATGTGCATGTGCTGAAAAACTCAAAAACAAGCCTGACAGGGAAATATAAACCAATGCGAAATATCTGTTCCGTAAATTTACTGAAACGTTGACCCGTAAATGTAGTATGAAAAATACACAAGAAATTAAAAAAAAAGTCTCAGTAAAAGTGTACGGTATCAGTGTTCGATCAACCTCAACAACTCTTAGAGATAAACAGTGTATTAAAACTAGCGCAAGAGAGACGACTCTAGATCTTGTAACCAATACAGAAAGACAGTAGCCAATAACGATATTGATAGTCCCGAATAATGCGACAAAATAATGAATGCTATAGTCATTAACTCCGAATAGTCGTAATGCAATTGCTCCAAGAATAGCGTTTGCTATTCTGTATAATCCAAAGAGCTTGAAGTCCCCACTGAGCCATAAATATGCCCATTTTACATAGAAAAAATCATCTCCATCAAGAAGGCCAACAGAAGAAAGCATCGAAAACCTGACGTATAGCCCTAGGCCTGCTATTGCCGACAGGGATAATAGTGCATAAGCGTTAGGATGATTGTTTAAACTTAAGCAAAGTCTTTTTTGACATTTGTCAAGCTTATTTTTCATTGCTGGCTTAGCAAGGAATATACGAGTAAGCATTACTGCCTCAAAAGTGTTAAGCTTTTATACTATCGCACAAAACATGCCAGAGGTAACGTGTCGCAACACTCTAGAAAATTAGCTCCAGCTTATACTTTTGTCTGCGCGATCGACTAAATACAACATACGGCTTTTTGCTATGACTTGATGGCGGGAGGGGGATTACTCTTCTATTATAACCTACGCCGATCACGATTTGTCAGTTATGCCTAACGTTGTGAGAACGGGTCAAATATTCCAGTGGATAACAGTGCCCTGGGCTTGGACTTTGTCCAACGGCGAGCACAGATGCAGCTTGGGTAAAAGGTGTCACTCGTCTTTTCGATTATGTCTTTAAAGATGATCTAGTACGTTGGCGATCTGTAAGCCACGCGCCCCCTCTAAGTTTAATCTCGTCAGTAAAGATCAGATTGGTCACTTCACTGACTTATCCACACAGCCATCTGGCTAAGTGTGAGGTCAAAACTGTTGTAGAGTTAAACGTACTCCCTCAACTCAGATTGTCCTGCCAATAATCCGTTACATAAAAGTATGAATGTGATTGTATGTTGAAAATTTAATAACGCTCCTTACCGTTCAAATTAAACCTATCTATAAAAGAAGTTAGAAATAAGACATTAAGCAAAAAAAGCCTGTTGTCTTCGTTACCAGAACAATGTCGTTTTACTTTTGTAGCTACAACGTTATGATTAATAAAAGGAAGGCCCTTCATCGGAGGCAGTGCTATGACTCTATCCTTGAACCAACGCCCAACAGGTGAACCAAATCCCTTCTTTTTTCTAAAAATTATCTCATGTGGTAAGAGGCTTGTAAAAGCCATCTTTAGTATATGCTTTTGCATATTGCCCTTCATTTTGAACTGCCAAGGAATTTTACGCACAAAATCAACCAAATCGTAATCCAGAAACGGCGAACGCACTTCTAAGCCGTGGAGCATGCTGTATCTATCACTTTTCACGAGTATTCGATCTTGAAGATACAGCTTTATGTAAAACTGTATAGTTTGATCCACAATATTGTCCGAAGAGCAGTTAGCCCAGTATGTAATTGCCTCAGAGAAAATGTCTTCATCGCGAATTTTAGTAGAAAATAAATCTGATATATCTTCTGGTGTTAGAGATCCATGCCATATTGGGTTCCAATAACGATTGTCGCGTGATAGAGCTGATAGCGTTTTTGTCATTTTGAAAGAAAAAGTCATATTCTTATGACCAACAGGTAGCAGTGAGGCAATCTTTAAAATACTACTATGAGCACTACGCGGTACATATTTCTGATAAGCGTACGATAGTGACAAAGCTTTGAACGGGTCATAACCTGCGAATAGTTCATCAGCTCCATCTCCAGAAAGTACAACTTTGACTTTCCGTCGTGCTTCAGAGCAAAGAAGATAGAAAGGGAAGTTTGAACTGTCCCCCATCGGCTCATCGGTCTTTCTTAATACTTCTGGTATAATATCAAGAGTGTCCGTCATTGAGAACATACGACAATGATGGTCTGTACCAAAGTGCTTAGAAACGATGTCTGCGTATTGGGATTCATCAAACGAAGAGTTCTGAAAACCTATCGAAAAGGTCTTCAACTGACCAGGCGGTAAAGATTTAGAGGCAAGCCCAGAGATAATTGATGAATCTATGCCACCACTTAAAAATACTCCTATTGGCACATCTGCAACCATTCGATTCTTGACTGAGCGGTCAATTAGCTCTTTGAGTTGCCCCCCCCATTCCTCCTCAGGGCAATGTGGAATATTAATGAATGGATCTGGCTGATACTCCCAGTACTCCCTTAACTTGATGGAACGATCATACACATTAAAAACTAAATCATGACCAGCTTGGAGTTTAAAAATGTTCACGAAAACAGTATTCGGTGCCGGGATAAAACAGTAAGCAAAATATTTTTGAAGGGCTGGCATAGACAGACGACAATCTATACTAGGATGTTGTTGCAATGAAAACAGTTCAGAAGAGAAAGCAAAAGTATTATTTTGATATGAGTAGTAAAAAGGTTTTTCGCCAAATCGATCTCTACTACAAAAAATTACATTATTTATTTTGTCAAATATGGCAAAGGCCCACATTCCATTAAGTTTATTGGAAAGTTCGACTCCCCACTCACGGTAACCATGCAATAAAACCTCAGTATCAGAGTGGTCAGTTATGAATGAATATCCACGAGATTCCAAGTATCTTCTTAATTCAATATGATTGTATATTTCACCGTTAAATACAACACACAGATTGCCATCAACTGTGCGCATGGGCTGTTTCCCTTCGTCGATATCAACAATACTAAGGCGCCTATGTCCAAAATGCAAATTGCAACTATTCTCGTACCAAAAACCAAATTCATCTGGCCCCCTATGGGCAAGGGCAGTAGCCATATGCTGTATAGTTTCAATGCAACCTGAGCCGCAGCTACCGCAAATTCCACACATATAAAGTCCCTTATGCAATATTATCCGGGGAAAATTTCTTCAATAACATAGATCTTTTTAGTATGTTGGCACTCATGGTATGTGCGAATCCCAATCTCACCAAGAAGCCCCATCAGTATTGTCTGGACACCTACAAGAAGAAATAGCATTGCAAGAATCAGATATGTAATTAGGTTAACACCAGGAATATCCTGCACAATTCTTAACCAAGCAACGTATGTTGCCAATAAAAATCCAACGAAGAAAGCAGCAAGTCCAAATTGACCGAAAAAGTGAATAGGACGTGTGGAATATCCAGACAAGAACTTTAAAAGAAAAAGGTCAAAAAACACTTTTATAACTCTTTCTAGTCCGTACTTTGATTTACCAGAGGAACGTGGATGGTGTCGAACCTTGACCTCCATAATCTTGCCACCTGCCTGGGCCACAAGAGCTGGAATGAATCTATGCAGCTCACCGTATAAGTTTACCTTTTTCAAAACATCGGCTCGATAAATCTTTAATGAACATCCGTAATCATGAAGTTTTATGCCAGTTAACCATGAGATGAGTCTGTTCGCTAAAAAAGATGGTATACGTCTTGTTAATGTATGATCCTTGCGATCATTCCTCCAGCCAGATACGACATCAACCTTATTGTCTTTAATCAATTCGATCATCAGAGGGATATCTTCGGGATCATTCTGTAGATCTGAATCAATTGTAACGATCAAATCCCCTTGAGCATGTTCAATACCAGCCATTATTGCTGGGGTTTGCCCAAAATTCCGTGTAAAGCTGATAACTTTTACACGCGGATCTCGTGAAGCAATCTCTTTCAAGTAATCAATGCTTCCATCAGTACTGCCATCGTTAACGAAAATTACTTCGCAGGGTTCAACTAGACCATGCAAAACATTGTTGATCTTTGTATAAAATGGTTTTATATTATCAAGCTCATTGAAAATCGGAGAAATGATAGAAACAATAGGCCTGTCCATTGTATGCTTACCTCTATCGTTGCATAGTGTGCAATACGATTCAAATGCGTTTGTTTAACGTATAAGAAACACATATATATCCGGACGGGGACCAAGAAGTTGCTTTCAGGAATCTGAAGATCGGTGCTTGAACCTTCTGAATAAAATATAAAAGTCTAGCCAAAAAATTAAAATTACCAACCTTTGCATTACTATTGCACAAAGTGACGTACTCTTTTCTTGAAAAGAAAATGCTGAATACGAAAAACTCAATACAAGACCATGCGTCCATGTGCATGTACGACTTGCTAACTATTGTAAAGTTATTCTTTGAAAAAAGATTCTCCCATTCAGCTTCTGACAATAATGAGACATGACCAAAGCCCCCAATGCCAAAGTTGCAAATTGGTAACCCTAGGCGCTTACGTATCCAGTTGATTGGATCATAGATAAATGGGAATTTACCGTTAACAGGAACAACAATATATCCTCCGCCTGAACAGATGGAATAGAGTCTTTCTAGCACATCACCTGGAGATTTAATATGCTCGAGAACGTTAGATGCTATGAAATAATCGAAAGCGTTAGTGCCAAAAGGTAATAAACAGATATCCGCTTGAACAAAGGAATATTCTACCCTCTGGGCGGGACGCCAAACATCAACAGCTGTATAACGATTGGCTTCAAATAGTGTAGAGTAATTGTCAATGCCTGCACCTAATTCTACTACATTTCCGGACAGGATTGAGTCGGGAAGAGTTTTCCTGCTCAACCTTCGTACATAATAAGAAAACGTTAAATCGCGCAAATCCATACTCATCCCTGAAAATCAATGCCGTCGTAATGACATCCATTACACATTTTGTAACTTGAGCGACCAGTTCTAAGATGAGCCTGACGATATGCTATATACTTCTTCCCATTCCATATATCTTGAATGCTTTCCTTGTTAACATTACCAAGAACTATTTTCTTAGACGTAAACGCATACTCACAGCAAGGTAAAACGGAGCCATCCCATCCGATACTCATGATCTTCCATAACCAGTCGCACAGAACTGTAGACATACTTATCTTACCATAGCTAGAAGGTGTGAATCCGTCAGCTTCATTTCGAATAAGACCCTTGCGAAGCGAGATCATAATATTATTTTCGCGACAAAAAGCCTTGGCCAAGTCAACCTGATGCTCATTGTGCTCATACACAATATAGTCCATCACAATTACGGTAGAGGCACAAATTTCGTCTCGTACTCGTGCGGCAGTTGATAAGTTGTTCTTGACAAGATCAATGATTCCACCACGATGTTCTTTAGAGTAAACGTCTTGTGTCATGCCACTAATCGCGACTTTGAGATAGTCTAAACCAGCTTCAAACAGATTTTGCGCTACATCTTCAGTCAAAAGCATGCCGTTTGTAGCAAGAATGGTCGCAACCTTAGATGATGAAGCTTTAAGAACCATTTTCTCCACATCTTTATTGAGCAAGGGCTCACCGGAGAGATAAAGCAGAACAAAGAAAACGTCTTTTGCTGACTGATCAATAATATTCAGGAACAAATCATAAGACATCATACCTAAAGGAATTTTATCTGAATTTTCATCACCAAGAAGATCTAGTATTTCAGTTTGCGAATGCCGGCAAACACGACAATGAAGATTGCATCTATTCGTTACATCGAGGATCAATACACTCGGAGTGGTCGACGAGTACTCGCTCCTTCGAAAATGATGTAAAATATTAGCTATCAGGACATAAACTTTACGTAAGGATATTTTTCCAGTCTTTAGCAAACGAAATGCAAAAGACGCTTTTAAAGACAAAGACAGAAAAAGCTTATAAATTTTGCTCGTCAAGGAAACCGTGGAGGATTTCTTTGTTTGCTTAATAAAATGTAATCGCAAAGATGTTATTACAAAGCCAATTATGTCCGCGCAGCTCAATCGGATGGGGATGACTTTTTTCCAAGCTGCATGCCTCGAAATGTAGAATACTATGTCAAAAAAGATGTTAGGAGGCAATACACAGAGTTGATAGCAAAGCTTCTTAAGCCATGGCGCCAGTCCAATAAGGGGAGTGAACCTCGTGAGGTTATAATGAAAACGTCTGTCGCGTTCAGAGTAGGAATTTAAGACAGACATATTCCAGTTTGATGTTGGAAAATATTCTGCAATGTTCTCGCCAACAAGGTTATTCTCAACACAATACTTATAAATATCAGTCCCACGAAAAGGCTGGAATATGGTAGTCGAAAACAAATCGATACGGTTCTCAATCATAAAGTCAATGCTGGCCTTGTCATCATCAAGTGTTGCACCTGGCAATGCGAAAATGCAATTAGTTTGTGTTTTTAATCCTAGCTTACGCATTGTAGAAAAACCATTTCGTAAAGCATTATTATCGTCACCGCGACGTAATATCTTCTTACGAATTTCTGGGTTTGCGGATTCAATTGAAGTGCCGACGACATGACACCCCGCATTTTTAAGAAGCCTTAGGGCATCCTCCTTGACAACGTCAGGACGCACTTGGACCCAAAAAGGTAAATTTATGATCTTCGGATATTTGTCGCAAAATTCCTCAAGCCAGTCATTTGCGACAAGAGCAAAGCAATCATCATTAAATCTTAAAAATTCTAAAGGCCAACGATCACGCACATAGATAATTTCATTAATGATATGATCGACCTTGCGTCTACGTACAAAAGGACCGTTGTGCTTGTACATGTTGTTGAAAGAGTGATTCATGCAATATGTGCAGTTAAATGGGCAGCCTCTTGTTGCATAGAAGGACTTCATCTTCTGTCTTGCGATCCAAGGGTTCGAGTAAACTATCTCGCGGTCTGGACAACCGATCGAGTCAAAGTCTGTAATCAATCTATTTAATGTAGGTATACGTGGGTATGTAGTCAGATTATTGATTAAATCCCAAGAGGTGGGGTCGTCATAATGTCTAAGAAAATCCAAAAAAGCTTGCTCACCTTCGCCAATGCAGATCAAGTCAAGATGAGGGTCATTAACAACTTCTGGAAAATAGGTTGGGTGATGTCCACCCATAATACTCACGGCATTTATGTGCTTTCTAAGATCGCGATTAAAGGAAAGTATTTCGTCCTGCTGGGATGATAACACACTGTATGCCAAAACATCAGGGCAAAATTTTACGACATCTTCCTGTGAGTCTACAGCAGTCTGGAACAGCTTCGCAGTCCACCCTTCATTCTTGGCAATGGTCGCCAAATGCATAACCCCAAAGGGCTCCGCATATCCATAGCTTGTAACGATGAAGGCTACTCTTTTCTCTTGTCCCACGACTCAACCTATTCCTAGTGTTGACATGTTATATAAAAGTGTCCCATGCAGCCTTTATCATGTGTGGCAAATTGGAGAGGCGAATACGCTTCAACTGTTGCCAAAAGGCGTATGGACGAAAGTAGAATCGTCTAAGCGCATACTTTTGTAAACCTTTTAAACCATCTGCCGTATGTTCTGGTGTTACCCATATCGGCTTTTTATCAGTGTAAGAAATATATGATGAGTAGCGATGCCATACGTCAGTGTCGAGTTTGTCTCCAGGCCTAATCCCTGTATCGATTTCACCCCGTCCAGACAATTCGTCAAATATTTGTGACCCTGGGAAGGGAGTTAAAATCGTAAATTGGGCCATATCCAGAGGTAGCTGAGTTGCATGTTGTATGGTTTGTTTTGTCTCCTGAAGTGTCTCACCAGGGAGACCGAGGATGAATAACCCAGTTACATGGATTTTAGTTGTTTTCTTTACAAGTCTAATGACGTTTAACGCATCATCAGATGTAAATTTTTTCCCGATTTCTATCAGCAAGCGGTCGACTCCGGATTCAAGACCGAAATCAAGGTCCACACAGCCAGCCTCTTCCATGGCCAGAAGCATTTCTTCATCAATAAATTTAACGTGAGCTTCGCAGCCCCATTTGAAGTCGAGCTTTCTTTCACGAATTCTTTTGCATATCTCCAAAACACGCTTTTTCTTTCCAACAAATAATGAGTCTGTAAAAAATATATAACCAGCATTGTAGTCATTAATTAGAGTCTCAACCTCATCAAGAGACTGCTCAACAGTATTAAACCGTTGCTTTATGCTATGATGTACAGTGCAGAATGTGCATCTGTTCGGGCAACCTCGTGATGTAAACATGTGTTTTCTAGATTTATTGTTGCCATAATTATGTAGTGAAAAATTATTAATCTGTTTGATGTTATATAAATCTTGACGAACTAAATCTCGTGCTGGCATGGGAACGACACTTATGTCTTTAATATAATAAGGATCAGACGTTGTCTCCACGACTCCATTAACGACATAAGACAAAGCTGGAACATCCGTAATCGGTAGGTTGTTGCTGATTGCATCCGCAAGTTGCAGCATAGGGTACTCCCCTTCGCCATGGATGACGTAATCACAGCAACCATTCAAAAGGTATTGTCGAGCAAATACAGACGCATGGACATTTCCAAGAACTATCGTAATATTGGGATGTTTTGACTTTAGATTTTTGCAGAAATTATAGACAATTCCACCATTTGAGGTGAAGCAAGTGAAACCGATCATCTGTGGACAACACTCTAGTATCCGCGTCTCCAACTTTGCCTGGGTTAGTCTCTCAGCGTAAGCATCAATGACCGCAACATCATGACCGCCTTCGCGTAAAACAGCAGCGATATAAAGGATACCAAGCGGTTCCATGTTTGAAATAAAGACTTCACCCCCACCTATAACCTCGAAAAGGTCGTCTGGAGGATTAATTAGCAGTATTTTCATTGTACACAACTTTGCAAAATGTTTATATTTTAAGTCAACAAGCACAGCGAATGAGGCTATGTACCACGATGGCCAATGATCCTGGCTGGTATTCCAGCTGCAATGGCAAACTCTGGAATGTCTTTGTTCACAAGGGCGTTTGCGCCGATAATAGCCCCTTTGCCGATGGTCACCCCCTTGAGAATCGTAACATTAATTCCAACCCAGACATCATCGCCGATACGGATTGGAGCATTGTCTTTGCCCTGACGAAACACAGGAACTTCAGTATTTTGATAGATGTGGCTGTCACTGACAATGGAAACCCTTGCCCCAATCTGTACACCCTCACCTATCTCAACACCGCCGGATGCATTGATCCAAATGTAGTCGTTGAGTGTTGAATATTTCCCTACGGCTAAACGCCAGGGATACCATATGCTAATCCCTTCTCGAACGTGCCATGCATTGAACTTGTGAGAAAACATGCGAATAAACAGAGAGCGCAAAATATCCCCAAGAGGGGGGGGGATGTACTTGATAAATCCGTACAAAGTCCAGAACAGTGCATGCAAAGCCTTATCGAGGAGTGTGGCCACAGGATTGTATATACCAACCGACATATCACACTCCAGTGGTTAGCATGATCCCTTTGACAATGAAAGCTATTTCCAGAACAGCCAATCACGGATGAACTGGCTGTAGTAGCCAAGTCCCCAGCGGATGATCTGCAACTTACGTACGCCGGCGATGCGGGCGGGTTCAAAACCCAGCATCTCTCCGATCTTATATTTGCGCTTGGCCGCGCGGGCAGAGAGCATGGGTTCCCAGCTCAGGCGAGTGCAATAAAGTTTCTCAAACGTGCTGTACCATTTGTCCTTGTCCAGCTCCAGGTCATAGATCATCTGTTTCCAGTAGATGCGGTAGATGACCATGCAGTCGGTGTACTTGTACCCGAACATCAGGTTGCACGAGGTGGTGAAGATCCAGTTACCGATGGTCGTGATGAAATCGTCGTCCTCGCTCTTGGCGCCATCGAAATAGCGCGAGGCGATGACCATGTCGTACTTACCGTCCTCAAACATCTTGATAAGGGGCGGAATGTCGTTGGGGATGCAGTTGCCATCGGGGCTGAAGGTGATGATGGCGTCGCCTGTGATGAGCGGCAGCGCCTCATTGTAGGCCTGACGAATGCCCGGAATCTTCTGCACGAAATGTTCGTAGCCGTGTTCCTTGCAGTATTCAATGGTTCCATCGGTGGAACCGCCGTCGGCGATGAGTATCTGGTGTACCCAGGATCTGTCGATCTGGGGCATTATGACTTCCATACTCTCCCGTTCGTTCAGAACAGGCATAAGCAGCGTAACTTTCATGAAGAACCATCCAAGGGTTAAGTATTGGCCAGGCTGCGCGCCAGGGAGTCTGTGTCGATGCCGACACTTCTGTGCAAGTGCAGGCGACCTCCATTATCAAAATTATACCCGCGTTGGAAGCCAAATCGTTGTTGCCTGGCCGGCAGGTTCTGCCGCTCCAACACGCATGAGACCAAGCTGTCCAGCCCGCCGCAGCCGATGAACGCCTCCTCCAGGGTGGCCACGCGCGCATAGCCGCGCAGACACTCTGCCAGGGCCGCCTCATCCAGGTTGTCCAGCAGGAAGGCGTCGATGACCCCGACCTTCCCGGGCAGGCGTTCAGCCACTTCAAGGGCCGTATGCGTCATGACGCCTGTAGCGATGATGCAGACATCACTGCCGTGGCGCAGCTCCGCAAACCCCTTGGCAAAGTCCGCAGTCCGCTCGGCGTACACGCCGGGCAAGGCCTTGCCGTCCAGGCGGATGTACTTCGGGCCGGACGTAGCCAGGGCATAATCAACGAACTGGGCCGCGCAGGCGGCGTCACAAGGCGAGAACACGCGCATGTGCGGCAGGGTGCGCATCACGGAGATGTCTTCCAGGCAATGGTGCGTGGGACCGGAGACGTCGTAGCTCACCCCGGCGCCAACACTAATGATGTTGACGTTCATGGGCCGGGTTTGCGACAGCAGGGACAGATTGATGCGGATCTGTTCATAGGGGCGCATGGAGATGAACGGCGCAATGCCGTAGGCGAACACCTTGAAGCCCTCAAGCGCCAGGCCGGTACAGATGTTGATGCAGTTCTGCTCGGCGATGCCGACGTTGAGGAAGCGGCCAGGAAAGTCCTCGCGAAGGCCGTCCAGGGACTGGGCGCCGAAGTCGGCGGAGACGAAGAAGATGCGGTCGTCCTCAATCATCAGCTCGCGCAAACGCAGGATCATGGCCTCGCGCATGATGTTAGTCGGGATAGCCATTTACGCGCCCTCCCCAAGCCGAGTCTGGGCATGCGAGAGCTCGTCAGCCTTCAAAAGCTCGTCAATGGCATCCGGCTTCAGGCTCTTGATGTGGCACAGGCTGTCGACCTCAAGGGACTTGACCCCCCTGCCCTTCACTGTGTGCGCAACCACAACAAGACTTCGAGAACCTGCCTTGCGGGTCTTGAAGGCTGTAAGCGTTTCAGCCACGGCCTGTTCATCGTGCCCGTCTACAGTCACCGAGTCCCAGCCAAAGGCCTGGAACTTGGCCTCAATGGGCTCCAAGTCAACAATATTGCGACAGTAGTCGAGCATGCACAGGTTGTTCTTATCCACGATGACGCAGAGGTTGTCGAGCTTGTGGTGCCCGGCGAGCATGATGGCTTCCCACATGGAGCCCTCGTTGAGCTCGCCGTCGCCCACCAGGACAAAGACCTTGCGCTCCGAGCCTTTGGCCTTGAGCCCCAGGGCCATGCCGATGCCGACCCCTATGCCGTGGCCGAGCGAACCGTTGATGGTCTCGTAACCCTCGATGAGCGTGTCCGGGATGGCCTTGAGCTTGGAGTCCAGGCTGCCCGGCGCGTCCAGTTCCTTTTTGGCTATGAAGCCGAGGTCCGCAAGAATCGGGTAATAGGAGATGGAGCCGTGGCCCTTGCTGATGATCAGGCGATCGCGGTCTTCACTAAATGGCTGTTTTGCATCAAAATTAAGCACGCCGCCATAGTAAAGCGCCACCAGAATCTCCACGCAGGAGAGCGAGGACGCGATGCGTGACTCCGGGCAGAACTTGTGGATCTTGAGCGTCTCGCGCCAGACCCAGCGTGATTTTTCCTTCATGGCCGTTATGTCCATGCGTTCCTCACCAGTGGCCCTGCTCGTCGCGCTGCGAGAGGATGGGGTTCTTCACCGGCCACCAGACGTTCAACTCCGGGTCGTTCCAGACCCTGGTGAACTGCGAGGCAGGATCGTAGTAGGTGCTCTGCTTGTAATGGAAGATGATGCGGTCGGTCAGCGCCAGGTGGCCAAGGCCATGCTTGGGCGGCACCAGCACCTGGAAGCGGTTCTTCTCCGTCAGGGTGAAGCCCTGCCACTGGCCGTAGCCCGCGCTGTCCTTGTCGCAGTTGACCACCACCATGTAGAAGCGGCCCAACAGGCAGGAGATCATCTTGGTGGTCTTGAGGTCGCCGTGGAAGCCGCGCAGCACGTTCTTGTGCGACACGGAGATGTCGTCCTGCACGAACTCCACGCCAACGCCAGCCTTTTGGTACAGCTCGCGGTTGTACAGCTCCACGTATTCGCCCCGGAAATCCTCAAAGGTATCGGGCTTGATGAGCAGCACTCCGTCCAGCTTTGTCTTTTCAACGCGAAGTTCCATAGTCCCTCCAATATTTCTGAGAGTCGGTCGCCTATGGTGGGGCCGAATTAGTACGTGGCGAAATTGCGGCGCAGTCTGTGGGCGGACATGGCGAGGATGTGGTCGGCGGTCTCGCGGCCAAAGGTGCGGCCGATCATGTCCAGATAGCGCGGGTTGCGAAAGTATGCCTCAAAAGCGTAGTCGCGGAAGGCCAGCACCTGGCCGCCGGAAAGGTGCTTTGTGGGCAGGGGCAGGCAGTCTGCCGAGTATTGCGAGAAACCGACCCAGGAGTCCGGCAGGGGCAGACCGGACTTCACGGCGTCCTCGTAGAGTTTCGAGCCGGGATAGGCCATGGTCGAGTAGATGTTGGCCCATTCGGCGTTCATCTCGATCATGAAGGACAATGTCTGGTTCATGGACTCGTAATCGTCCTCAGGCAGGCCGAAGATGTAGTTGGCGCAGATGTGGATGCCGTGCTTGCGCGTCCAGTCCACCACCTGGGCCACCTGGTCCATGTGGTAGCCCTTGCTCACGTCCTTCAGTACGCGCTCGCTGGCGGATTCGAAACCGTAAGCCAGCCAATGTATCCCGGCCTGGCGCATCTTGGCCAGCATGGGCTCGGTCACCGTGTTCACCCGGGCATAGGCCCAGATGTTCAGGTCGTGGCCGCGGGCTATGAGCATCTCGCAGAAGCGCACCACGCGCTTCTCGTCGAGTGCGAACATCTCGTCCAGGATCTTGATGTTGCGCACGCCATGGCGTTCCACGAGCCAGTCGATCTCCTCCACCACGCTCTCCAGGCTGCGGTAGCGGATGCCGCGCTTGCCGTAGAGGGTGTTGATGCAGCAGAAGCTGCAGGAGTATGGGCAGCCCAGGCTGGTGTAGATCACGGCGTAGGGCTGGCGGTCGTTGATGTGGCCGAAGCAGTGCCAGTTGTGCGCGCGGTAGCTCTGCATGGGCAAGAGGTCCCAGGCCGGCGCGGGCAGGGCTTCCAGGTTCTCGAAGGTGGGCGCTGCGGGATTGCGCACCACCCTGCCCTGCTCCTTGTACAGGAGGCCGGGGATGGGAAAGTCGGTGGCCCCGGACTTCAGGGCGTCAAGGAGCGCAGGCAGGGTATAAAAGCCTTCGCCCTGGCAGACAAAACGTGCGCCGGCTTCCTCAAGAGTGCGTTCCGGCAGCGCCGAAGGATGCAGGCCCATGATCAGGGTCGGCAGCTCGGGTGCAAGTTCGCTCAGTTCCCTCAGTATCTCCTGGGCGCCGAGCATGTTCATGGTCGAGGCCGAGGGGTTGGTGCCGGAAACCACCACGCAGGCCAACCTCGGTGCGGCGTCCAGCATGGCCCGGGCCGTGTCCGCGTAGCTCAGGCGCTCGGCCTCGGCGTCCAGGAGCTGCACGGTGTAGCCCTGCTGGCGCAGATGTGCGCCAAGAAGCGCGGACCACAAGGGCTGTTCGATGCCCGTGAGGGCAAAATCGCTCAGGTCGCCATAGATCTGCTTCTGGCTGCCTGGCTTGACCAGGATGACATCTAACTTTGACAATGTGGTCTCCGTGGCAGGAATCAGCGCTTGCCGAGTTCGTGAAAGGCCTTGATGTCACGGGCCGTGCGGTCCCGCTCATACTGGCTGAAGTCTTGGCGTGAGGGGTCGAAGAAGATGATCTGGCTGCCGTTGCGGTTGAAGGAAAAAGGAACGTGCAACAGCTCGCTCAAACTCTCACGAACGCGGGACTGGGCGGACGGCGGCACAAACAGCAGAAGAAAGCCACCACCGCCAGCGCCGATGAGCTTGCCGCCGATGGCTCCGTTGTCGCGGGCGCGCTCGTAGAATTCATCGACCAAGCCGTTGGAGATGTTTGGGCTCAACTCGCGCTTGGCTATCCAGGCCTCGTTCAGCAGATCGCCAAAGCCGCAGATGCAGCGGTGGCTCTGCACAAGCTTGACACCTGCGTCCACCATGTCGTGCATGGTACGCAAAAGCTTTTCCTTTGCGCCCAGGTTCTCAACGTAGGTTTGAGCCACATCGGAAGCGGTACGCATGATGCCTGTGTAGAAAAGCATAAGATGATCCGAGAGCTCGTTCAGCCGCGGACGCGACAGAGTCATTGGCCGGACCTCGATCTCGCCATCGCGGTGGAAGATGATGTGGTTGAACCCACCATAAGCGGCAGCGCACTGATCTTGGGAACCGACCGTCTCCTTGATGAGATCCTGCTCAATGTGGATGCTCTCACGTGTCAGTTGCTCTTTGCTCGGCATCTGGCCGTTCAGGGCATACAAGGCATGCAGCAGACCAACAGTGAAGGAGGAACTGGAACCCATGCCGCTGCGGGCGGGCAGGTCACCGTCGTGGTGGATTTCAAGATTGCGTTCAAACTTGAGGAATCTCAGCGTCTCACGGATGGCCGGGTGCTTGAGTTCCTCATAGTGCTGGCAGATTTCCATCTTTGAGTACACGGCGCGGATGCGGTGCTCGAAGAAGGGCGGCAGGTAGCGCAGGGTGATGTAGCAGTACTTGTCGATGGCCGTGGACAGCACCTGGCCGCCGTGCTCACGATACCAGCCGGGATAGTCGGTTCCGCCGCCAAAAAATGAGACGCGAAAGGGGGTTCTGCATATGATCATGAAATCTCCACACCGCCACTCGCGCTGGGTGCGGCCAGGATGGATTCGATTTGCAGCGCTGCCTCGATGAGGGTGCCGACGACATGGTGTGCCCGGTTGCCGCACTCTGCGACTTGACCTGCACCGTGCCCCGTGGTGACGAGGAACGTGGAGGCGTTAACTACCAGACCAAGGTCCACATCGCAAGCCTTGTCACCGATGACAAAGCTCCGGGCAGGGTCAACGCCCAGGTCGGCCACAGCACGCTCGATGAGCCCGGGCCTTGGCTTGCGGCAGGAACAGGCATCGTCTGGCGTATGCGGGCAGAGATATATGGCGTCCAGTTCCACGCCCTCATTCTCCAGAAGCTCAAGCAGCCGTCCGTGCACACGCTCCACTGCGTCGCGGCCAAAATATCCCCGGCCGACTCCGGACTGGTTGGTCACCAGCACGAGCCTGAGGCCAAGTTCCTGCATGACACGCATGCCTTCCGCAGCACCGGGCAGAAGCTCCACGCCGTCCGGATCGTGCAGATAGTGGCGTTCGGCGATGACGGTGCCGTCGCGGTCCAGGAAAACGGCGCCCTGCCCTGCTCCGTGGGTGGCCTTGCGCAGGAAGCGCCCGGCTGCGGTGTATGACTCCGGGGTTCCGATGTCCAGGAAGCCGCCCTGGACCGTAAAGCCGCCGAGGCTGCCGTGCTGGGCCAGATGCGGGAACACGTCTGTCTCGATGGAGGCGCTGTGGCCGGGTTCCACGCGAGAGAGGGCCTGCGGGCGCAGCAGATAGACACCTGCGTTGATGAGGCCGGGACCAGGAGCGCCCTTTTCACGGAAGGCCAGCACCCTGCCCTGCGCGTCGCCGTCTCTTCCGCCGGTCTCCACGCGCCCGAAGCGCGCGCAATCATCCACGCCCACAAGCAGCAGCGACGCCTGAAAGTCATTCCGTCCGAACCAGTCCAGGAAGTCGGCCAGGTCGGCCTCCACCAGGGAATCACCGTTCAGTGCCAGGGCCAGGTCGGCGGGGTATCTTTCAAGGGCCAGACGCAGCGCCCCGCCGGTGCCGAGCGGCGTGTCCTCGCGCGAGTAGCAAAGCTCCATGCCGCGATAGGTGGCGCCAACTGCGGCTTCGAGCTGTTCGGCCATGTAGCCGGTGCAGACCACAGCTTTGGCGATGCCCAGGCGGGCCAAACGGTCCAGGATATGGTAGAGGAAAGGACGGCCGAGCACCTCGGCCATGACCTTGGGACGGTCGGAAACAACCTGGCGGAGGCGGGTACCGAACCCGCCCGCCAGGATGTAAGCTGTTACGCCCTTCAAGCCCTTGCGCCCTTCTAGACGTTGGCGAAGCGGTTGGGCTTGAGGATCTTGTAGCCCTTCAGGAGCTCAACGATTCCGTCATCCAGGCTATTCTCCGGACGCCAGCCCAAGCCCTCGATCTTGTCATTGCTGACGAGGTAATCGCGTTTGTCCGGGTCCTCGCCGATGGCGGCGGAATGGATGTAGAAATCCGGCACATACTGCTTGATCTTCTCGGCCAGCTGACGCTTGGTCAGGTTGGCCGTGGAAAGGCCAACGTTGTACGCTTGGCCCTTCATCTTGTCGTAGTTGTCCATGCCGAACATGAAGGCTTTGGTCACGTCGCGAACGTGGATGTAGTTGCGCCGGAAATGGTCCTCAAAGAGGATGACGCTCTTGTCCTTGAAGGCGCGGTAGGTGAAGTCGTTGACCAGAAGGTCCATGCGCATGCGCGGGCTCATGCCGAACACCGTGGCAAGGCGGAAGGTGATGGCCGCGCCCTTGTCCAGGAAGGCCTTCTCGATCTCGACCTTGGTGACGCCATAGGAGGACAGGGGCCGAAGCGGAGACTCCTCGGTGCAGTAGGCGTCGGGTTCACCGATGCCGTAGCCGGAGTTGGTGGTGGGGAAGATCACCAACTGGTCCTTGGAGGTGTTGTTGACGATGTTCAGGTGCGCGTCGTGGTTGACCATGTCGGTCAGGTTGGGATTCAGCTTGCAGGCTGGTGCGCCCACGATGGCGGCCAGGGGGATGATGATGTCGTGCTTGGCGATGAGGTTGTTGATGAGCGTATGGTCACAGATGTCGCCCTTGACGAAATCAAAGCCCTTGTAGGCGCAGCACTCCAGCAATACGTGCTGGTTGTGCATCAGATTGTCCAGGACTGTGACCTCGTAACCCTTGGCCAGGAGAGCGGGAACAAGGGTGGAGCCAAGGTAGCCTGCGCCGCCGGTGACGAAAACTTTTAGTGCCATGTGATCTCCATGTTATAATTGACGAAAGACCTGTCCCAAAGCACTTGGATTTATAAGTACCATCAGCGCGCGATGGGCTCAAGTTGTTTTGCAATTATCTCGGCAACCAACCGGGACCCCTTCTCAGAAAGATGAACGGTATCATACATATACTCTGATGACTTCGGAACAAGTTTATCAAGATCTATAAGAGGGATATGCTGTTCTGCAGCAACAATACGTTGAACATTATTGAGACTGTGGTAGCTATGATAATATTGCTCAAAAGACATGCCAAATCTATCTTCTAAGCTCTTGAGATGGTTATTATCTTGAAACTCCTTTTTCGTTTCCATCGTAAATCTGTTAAACTGTGTCATTAATACTGGGATAATATTTTGCTGCTTACAGATAAAAACAAAGAGTTCTAAATTCTTCTTGTATTGAGCACAAATATCTTCGATAGAGATATACTTTTTAGATTCTCTATAACCTGCGAATTCGTCATTCGCATCGAATTGAACAGCAGCTTTCTGACGAACAAAAGAAAGAATGAAATTCTTGATTGGATTGTACTCTTTTTCAACAATTATACCTCTATTGTAATGTGGTGCATAATAATTACCCATCGTCAATAACCACGTTAGGTCATTTACGCACTCCATCATCACGACAATCTTAGGATGCTTCGGAACCACTTTCGCTTGAAGAATGAATAACGAATGTTCAGAATTGTTTCCAGCGTGACCAGTATTGAACGAGTTTACAGTAATTCCAAGTGAATTTTCAAGGTGCCTACCAACAAGATAAGGAAAACGGGCCAATTCGTCCATATACTGACATTCGGTAGTGGAACCACCAAGAAAAACAATGGACAGATCCGCATTCTCATGCACCTTTGACGGAATGATATAGCCATCAGCGTCAACACGTAATCTGTACTTCTTGTTTTCAAGCCCTGTGGTTAAGAACAGCGTTTCTGTTGATGGACGATGAGAGATATCCTGAAATGGACGTGGCTCTCTGAGTACGATGTAACGCTCGCCGCCACGATTCAACTCATCACGTGCAGCCTTGACCAAAAAAAAAGTTCCAACGAGAAGCAAAAGCCCTATGACCGAATAGAGCACCGCAGTAATCTTTGTGCTGTGCTTCTCAAATCTGTTCTGCTTCTCCGTCATATTCAAAACTCCCGCATTTCCAAAACCACAGGGCTCATAAGAAAAAAAGAGATCAGCTTGCGGCCAATCTCCTTTTAATTTCTTTTGGTGCCGAGGAGGGGACTCGAACCCCTATGAGATTTCTCTCACTACCCCCTCAAAGTAGCGTGTCTACCAGTTCCACCACCTCGGCACGGGGGTTATTTCGTCTCTCCAGCGGCCGGGGCCGGTACGGGGAGGGTCTGCTCTTGAAAACTCACGCCGCCGGGGGCAGGAGCCTGCGCAGGAGCCGGAGCGGTCATGCCCGCCGCGCCCTGTTGCATCAGGGAACTTTCGCTCAAATTGCTAGGTTTTGTCAAGACATTATATGCCAGTGAAGTAACAAGAAAAATGGTCGCCAACACAGCCGTCACGCGGACAAGAATTCCACCCGCGCCGGTGCTGCCGAAGACAGAACCGCTGCCGCCGCCAAAGATGACTCCCATGCCTTCCTGTCCGGACTGCAAAAGCACGAACAAAATCAGGAACACGCAAGCCAGGATGTGTATGGTCAAAACCAGGGTAGTCAACGTTTTCTCCTCACTGAAACCGGTCGCGTCCTTGGGGTCTGGGATCAGGCCAGGACGATGCGGCTGAACTCGTCAGCCTTCAAGCTCGCGCCTCCTACCAACACTCCGTCGACATTGTCAAGCGCAATGATCTCAGAAGCATTGTCAGGCTTGACGCTTCCTCCATAAAGGATGCGCATTTGGCTGGCTGAAAGGCCAAAGATCTCCACCAGCATGCGCCGCACAAAGGCGTGCGCCTCCAGTATCTCCTTGGCCCCGGCCACAAGCCCGGTGCCGATGGCCCACACAGGCTCATAGGCCAGCACCAAGCGCTGCGGGTCGACATCGACCGCCACATCGCGCAATCCCGCGCGGATCTGACGCTCCAAGACGCTCTCTAGCTCATCGGCCTTGCGCTCCTCAAGCTTCTCGCCCACGCAAAGAATGATGCCCAGGCCCGACTCCAGGCCAAAAGCCGTCTTAAGGCCAACCATTGCGTCGGTTTCCCCGAGCACGTGACGGCGCTCGGAATGCCCGGTGAGGGCGAAGCTTGCGCCCACATCGAGCAGCATGCCGGGCGAGATCTCGCCGGTGAACGCGCCCTGCTTCTGCGGGTAGAAGTTCTGCGCCCCGACCAGGAAGCTCGCGGCGCCGCGCAGGGCCTCGGCCACCGGGGCCAGGGCCGTGAACGTGGGCAGGATCATGACCTCGCGGTCAGCCTTCAATTTTCCGGACACAAGGCCAGCGAGCTCGGCAGCGGTCTGCCGGGCCTCGAACGTGGTCTTGTGCATCTTCCAGTTGGCGGCAAACAATTTTTTCATGCGCCACACTCCTTGAGGGCGGTAAAGGCCGGCAGTTCCTTGCCCTCGAGGAATTCAAGGAAGGAACCGCCGCCAGTGGAGATGAAGCTCATCTTTGCTTCCTGGTGCGCCTCGTGGACCATGGAGTCCGTGTCGCCGCCGCCAACGATGGTCAGGGCGCTCAAGTTGGCGATGAGCTTGCACAGGCCGATGGAGCCCTTGGCAAAGGCCGGGTTCTCGAAAAGGCCCATGGGGCCGTTCCAGACCACGGTCTTGGCGGTGTGCAGCAATTCGCCGAAGGCCAGCAAGGTCTTGGGCCCGATGTCCAGGAGCATGGCGCCCTCCGGCACGTTGTGGGCGTCGCAGGTGCCGGAGGCGACAGCCTGTTTGTGGTCCATGCCCCAGAGGAAGTCCACCGGCAGATGCAGCTTGGCGCCCATGCGGCCAGCCTCGTCCAGGATGACCTTGGCCGTGTCCACCATGTGCTCCTCCACCAAGGAGGCCCCGACATAGTAGCCCTGGGCCAGGAGGAACGTATTGGCCATGGCCCCGCCGATGACCAAGTGATCCACAATGGGCAAAAGGTGCTGGATGATGCCAAGCTTGGTGGAGACCTTGGCTCCGCCGGAGATGGCTACATACGGGCGTTTGGGGTTGGTCATGGCCGTGCTGAGGTAGTCCCATTCCTTGCGCAGCAGAAAGCCTGCGCAGCATAGTTTGGACTGCCGGGGCACGTCGACCACCGAGGCGTTGGGCCTGTGCGCCACGCCAAAGGCATCGTTGACATAGATGTCGGCCAGATCAGCCAGGCGCTTGCCGAAGTCGCCGCGCGCCTCCGGGGTCTTGCCCTGTTCCTCTGCGTGGTAGCGCAGATTCTCAAGCATCAGCACTTCGCCGGGTTTGAGGTCGGCGGCCAGCCGTTCAACCTCCGGCCCGACGCAGTCCGGCGCCATGGCCACCGGCAGTCCCAATAGCTCGGACAGCCGCGCGGCCATGGGCTTGAGCGAGAGCTCAGGCACCCGCTGGCCCTTGGGGTTGCCCACATGGGCGCAAAGGATGATGGCCGCGCCGTGATCCAGGGCGTAGCGCAGGGTCGGCAGGCTGGCGCGGATGCGGATGTCGTCATTGATGACCTCACCGTCCAGCGGAACGTTGTAGTCGACGCGGATGAGCAGTTTCTTGCCGGAGATTTCCAACTGGTCGAGGGAACGCATGCTCAAGCCTCCTTGGCGGAAGGTGGTGTGCCCGGACACGCGCCCTGCCCTTCCTGGAGCCCCAGGCGAAACAGCAACGCATCTTCATTATTGTCCGGGTAGTAATTTTTGCGTGTACCTATCTGTATAAACCCGAATTTCCCATAGAGGTCAATGGCCCCGGTGTTGGAACTGCGGACCTCGAGGAAGCCCTCGCTCACGCC
This sequence comes from Pseudomonadota bacterium, assembly GCA_018817515.1. Classification (GTDB taxonomy): domain Bacteria; phylum Desulfobacterota; class Desulfovibrionia; order Desulfovibrionales; family Desulfovibrionaceae; genus Humidesulfovibrio. Next base: position 68,821 of record JAHIUD010000032.1, on the reverse strand, counting down.
CTCAAGGCGGCACTGGCGCAGCACCTCGCCAAGCAGACGCCTGCCAAGGCCCTTGCGGCGGTGAAACGGGTGCGTGGCGATGTTCATGATCTCCATCTCCCCCGCGATGACGGAAAAGGCGCAGTAGGCGATGAGCACGCCGCGCTCATGAATGCCCAGGATGCGGAAGGCCTTGCGCTCCAGTCCGAGCAGGAACTGCTCGCGCGTCCAGTGGGTGCGGAAGCACATGCGCTCAAGGTCCATGACCCCGCCGATGTCCGTCACGCCGAGCGTGACCACAGAATGATCTTGCATCCGTCCCCTGTCCTGCTATCTTCTCCCTGGCGGCGCTCGGCGGAAGCACTGAGCCGCCCACCGCCCGCGCAACCACCAAGAGATTATATGAAAACTTCGTCTGCAACAAGCGTTTCCAGTGCCGACCAGGCCCTCCTGGTCGAGGTCATGGACAAGGCTGGCCGGCCTCTGGCCGCCATGCCCGTGGCCGAGGTGCGGCGTCAGCAACTCTGCCACCGCAGCGTTGTCATCCTTCTCTATGACGAGGCTGGACGGTTGTTCTTGCGCAAGCGCCCGAGCCTGCGCGGCCAGGGACCGGAGCGCTGGGACACCCCGGGGCGCAGCCCGGTGTTCAGGGGGGAATCCTTGCAGGACGCCGCTACCCGTGCACTGCAGAGCACGCTGGGCCTGCACGCCGAGCGCATGCGCCTGGAGCAGGCCATGGCCCCCAGCCTGGAGAATGGCAACGAGTTCCTGCACGTGTTCTCCCTGGCGCGGCCAGAGTGGGGCGCCAGCCAGGGCGCTGCAGGAGAGGCGGAGAGTTATTTCTTCGGACCAGAGGAATTGCGCTGCCTGCTCAGGGATTTCAGCGAGCTCGTATCCGCGCGCTTCCTTCTGCTGGCCAAGGAGCTCAAACTTCCGAAGCGGGACCGCAGGCACGCCTGAGCAGGGCCCGCAAGTCAGGCTCAAGCAGGGCGTTGGAGGCCAGAATATCAGGATCGCCCAGGCGGTACGGATCGTCTGTGTTCATGCGCCCTACCCTGCCCCCGGCCTCCTCGATGAGCAGGACTCCGGCGGCGGTATCCCAGGGGTTCAGCGCGAACTCGAAAAAGCCATCGTAGCGGCCGCAGGCCACAAAAGCCAGGTCCAGAGCCGCTGCCCCGGCGCGGCGCACCCCCTGCGTGGCGGGCATGGTCAGGGCCAACTGACGCAGGATGGCCTCCTGGTGCTCCTCGATGCGGTACGGGAAGCCTGTGGCCACCAGCGCCTCAAGCAGGGTCGCCGTGTCCGACACATGGATGGGCTCGTTGTTGAGTCTGGAACCCTGGCCGCGGGCGGCGGTGAAGATCTCGCCGAGCAGCGGCAGGTTCACCACGCCGAGCAACGGCAGGCCATCCAGGCACAGGGCCACGGAAGTGGCCACAAAGGGCACCCCATGAGCGAAGTTCGTGGTGCCGTCCACCGGATCCACCACCCAGGCCAGGCCCTGCAAGCCCAGGCCGGAGCTGCCCTCCTCGCCGAGGAATCCGGCCTCCGGCGCAAGCGGTCCCAGGCGGTCGCGCAGAAAATTCTCCACAGCGACGTCGGTTTCGGTGACGAGATCCTTGGGGCTGGCCTTGTGGCGGATGCGCCGGGGCAGGCGGTCATGCTTGCGGATGATCTCCCCGGACTCAAGCACGGCACTGGCCGTGGCTGCAAGGATGTCCGCAAGCCTTTCAGGCGGAAAATCTTGGCTCATTTTACCAGCAGCTTCTTGAAGTCCAGGTCCGGGCGCAGGGTCGCCGCAGCGCCCAGCACCGCGACCAGGCTCGGCTCCTGGGCCACACGCGTGCGCAGGCCGAGCCGCGCGCCAAGGGAGCTGTCCAGGCCGTGGACCTGCGAGCCGCCGCCGTAGAGCGTCAGGCCGGTGTCCGCGATGTCGGCCACGAGTTCCGCCGGAGTCCTGTCCATTGCCTTGCGCACCAGCGCCTCCAGGGCGTCCAGCGGTTCGTCCAAGGCGCCTTCGAGGTCTGCGTCCGTCAGCTCAAGGGCGCAGGGTGTGCCGCTGCCGGAATATTTCCCGGTGAGGGTCATGCTGCGGGGCTCGTCCGGGCGTTCAGCCCAGGCCAATTGCAGGGTGGCCTGCTCGGCCATGTTTTCACCGATGGAGACCTTGAAGCGCGCAGCCAGATGCCTAGCCACGGCCTCGTGGAAGTTTTCCGCGCCAAGCGGCGCCGTATCGTTGAAGATCACGTCGGACAGGCAGAGCACCGAGGCTTCGGCCAGGCCCGCGCCGATGCCCAGCAGAAGGCGTCCCTTGGGCTGGCGGATATCCAGGCCCGCGCCAACGGCGGCGGCCAGCGGCGTGTCCACAAGGTCGACCTTCCCGGCGCCAGCGGCCTTGCAGCAGTCGGCAAAGGTGCGCTTCTCAAGCTCGGTGATGCCGTAGCTGACCACAGCGCAGACCTTGAGCCGGGTACCGTCATCCGGGCTGATGCGCTTGAAGAAGGCGCGCAGCAGGGCCTTGGCGGAGTCGAAATCCGTGATGACGCCGTTCTGGATGGGCCGGATGACCTGGATGCGTTCCGGGGCCTTGCCCAGGTAGCTCTTGGCCTCGGTCCCGATGGCTATGACGGACCCTGTGCCGTGTTCAATGGCAATGACCGTGGGCTCGTCGAGGAGCACCTCGGACTGCGGGTTGGTGATAAGGGTGCGCCCGGAGCCGATGTCCAGGGCTATGGCATGGCTGCGCAGAAGTTTGAGCGGGTTGCGCAGACGAAGTGACATGTGCTGGCGCCTACTTCCCAGTTCTACGCTGGATGAAAAATTCGACGCTTCGGTTGAAGGTCTTCTCTTCGTCCGCTGTGAAATAGCACGCCGGAAGCTCGTTGCGCTGGCGGTGGTAGTGCATGCATTCACAGCACAGGCCGCGCCTGCTGCAGCCGGGATAGGTGCACACGCAATACTGGGCGTTGATTTTTACGCGAGGGCACTGATCCAGTTTGCGCACTCTCTTCCTCCACAGCAGATTTATTTGGCTGGCTTTAATTAAAGAAAATACCAGGAAGCGTCAACAAGGACCAGTCGGGTAGGAATATTCCCGAAACTCGTCATTGAGGCCCGGCAAAGAATATGGCAATATCCTCACCTCGCACGAAATACGCGACAAGGAGAGTAACGTGGAAAACCTGAAGACAACGCCCCTTACCGGATGGCACCACGGCAAAAACGCCAAAATGGCCGCCTTTGCCGGATACGACATGCCCATACAGTACGAGGGCATCATCGCTGAGCACAACCACACCCGCCAGGCCGTTGGCATCTTCGACATCTGCCACATGGGCGAGTTCTCGCTCATTGGAGCTGGAGCAAAGACCGCCCTGGGCGCCCTGGTGACACAGGACCTGGACACTTTGGCCCCGGGCAAGTGCCGGTACGGCTTCCTGCTGGGTGAAAACGGCGGCGTGCTCGACGACCTCATCATCTACTGTCTTGATGACGATGCCTACATGCTCGTTGTCAACGGAGCCTGCGAGGCCGGCGACTTCGCTTGGTTGTCCGCCAATCTGGCCAAGGGTCCGGTCCTGACCAACATCTCCGCCAAGACCGCCAAAATCGACGTGCAGGGCCCCAAGTCCCTTGAAGTCCTCAGCGCTGTGCTCGGAAGCGGCTTCCAGTCGCCCGGATACTTCAACTTCATGCGCACCATCTGGCAGGGCGAGCCCCTGCTGGTCAGCCGCACGGGCTACACCGGAGAGCTGGGCTATGAGCTGTACCTTGACGCGTCCCTGGCCCTGCCCATGTGGGAGGCGCTCATTGCGCACCCGCTGGTGAAGCCCGTTGGCCTGGGCGCTCGCGACACCCTGCGCCTGGAGATGGGCTACCCGCTCTACGGCCAGGACCTGGACACCGAGCACACCCCGGCAGAGGCCGGGTTCGGGCCCCTGCTGGGCAAGAAGACGCCCTTTGTCGGTCAGGCCGCCTTGGCCAACGTGCGTCAGCGGCTCATCGCCCTGGAGGTGCCCGGGCGACGCAGCGCGCGGCACTATGACCGCATCGTCCTGCCTGGTGGCGAGGACGTTGGCGTTGTCACCAGCGGATCCTTTGCGCCGTCGCTGGGACATTGCGTGGCCCTGGCTTATGTGCGCGCCGATGTGTCGGAAGAGCAGTCCTTCCTGGTGCGCACCCAGCGCGGAGACCTGGAAGCCAAGCGAGCCGCCCTGCCCTTCTACACCAAGGGCACAGCCCGCGTGAAACTCGCGTAGCAAAAGAGAAGGGGGCCTGCTGGCCCCCCTTTGGTCTCAGTGTATACGTTGTCAGCCAAGCTCCAGTGTGTCCTTCAGGGCCTGGGCCAGGCGTTGGCTGCCCAGGCGGAGTTCCTCGGAAGTCATCTTGCCGGGCGCGAACTCAAGGGGCTCGCCGATAAGCACCGCGCAATCGCAAAACGGCAGGGGCAGCTGAAAATGGTCCCAGGAGCGCGTGAATATATGGGCCGACGAAGGGCGGCTGCGCACCGGTAAGATCACCGCCCCAGCCTTCTGGGCCAGGTACACCGCACCGTCCTTGGCCATTTGGCGCGGGCCGCGCGGCCCGTCCACGGTGATGACGCCGATGCGGCCATCGCTCATGTGCTGGCGCAACTGGTTCAGGGCCTTCAGCCCGCCGCGCGTGCTGGAGCCCCGCGCCGTGGCAAACCCGATGCGCCGCAGCACCTGGGCGATGAGCTCCCCATCGCGGCTGTCGCTGACCACGGTGGCGAGCCGTCCCCCCAAAACGGTGCTGCCAAAGCCTGTCAGGGCGAAGAGTTCCTCGTGCCAGATGGCCAGGACAACGGGCCTTCCCTTGTCCATATAATCAGGAATCAGCTTGTAGTTTTTATTTTTTTTAAAGCGCATGGTCCACACCCAGAGGCGGTACAGCACCGTGAGGGCCGGGGCGATGCGGGCAGGATTCAAACGCATAAGTGGTCCCTGTGTCAGCGGTTCAAACGTGGTGCTGGAGCTGCGCCCCCCTGGCGGGAGCATCGGTTGGAGCTTGCCCTGACGCTGGGCCCGAAATAGGCGCGGCATGCTGAGCAGCGCGCTGGCAAGCTTGACGCAACTGCGCCGAAAATCTGTACTGAATGGGAGCGCCTGTTGCAAGACATACTGCTCAAGCCGTACGATAGAGCCTTGCGACACAGATTATTACCGCTAAATTGGTGCTAGAGTATTTCTAGTATTTCTCTAGACAATGTAACCAAAAGAAATATATGGCACATCTAAACGACACCACCATACGTATCAACAAGTACCTTTCCGAGTGCGGCGTGGCCTCGCGCCGGGGCGCTGACGAACTCATCCTGCAAGGCCGCGTGAAATTGAACGGTGTTGTCGTTCAGGAACCCGGCATACGGGTCAACCCTGTCGATGACGCGGTCCTTGTGGACGAGAAGCCTGTGCGTTCGCCCTACTCTATGGGTGAGCAGCGCCGCCAGATGACAGTGCTGCTGCACAAACCCGTGCAGGTGGTCACCACCACGCGCGATCCCCAGGGCCGGAAAACGGTATTTGACATTCTCCCGCAAGAATTTAGAGCGCAGCGGCTGCTGCACGTGGGACGGTTGGACTATTTTTCCGAGGGTTTGCTGCTGCTTACCACCGACGGCAGCCTCATGAACCGGCTCATCTCCCCGCGCTGGCACCTGCCCAAGGTCTACCATGTGCTTGTGCGCGGACAGGTGGACGAAGCCTGGCTGGAAGTCATGCGCAAGGGCATGACCTTGGCCGAGGGCGAGAAGCTGGCCCCGGTGGAAGTGCGCATATTGCGACAGGACGCCCGGGAGGCTTGGCTGGAGATGGTCCTTGTCCAGGGTCTCAACCGGCAGATCCGGCGCATGTGCCGCGACATGGGCCGCACGGTGCTGCGGCTGATCCGCGTGCGCCAGGGATTTTTGGAGCTCGGCAGCCTCAAGGTGGGCGAGGCCCGTGAACTGACACGAGATGAAGTCCAGCGTCTGCGCCAGGCTGTGGGCCTGCCCCCGGAATAGAAAAAGGCCTGAAAAGCCAGGCCTTTTTTGCGTTGTCAGCTACGGGTGGAGAGCTATTGCTTGGTGTTGTCGCGTATCTGAATGCCGGAAGGCGGCGTGAACTCAAAAAGCTTGGCGTCAGGCCTCTTGTCCGTGGTCAGGCCGTGCAGGGTCACCTGATTGCCGTTGCCGAAGAAGTCCACGATGAGCACCCGGCCCATGAGGTGCGTCTTTGGGTCCACCCAGATATAGGCCATGACCATGCTCGTCTCCGGCTCCTTGGGCAGAAGGCGTACCTTAAGAAGCCCGTCCTCAGTGCCCTGCTCGGTTACCTTAAAGTCTTCGTTGAGATTTGCCTTGCCAGACAGGAAGCGGATCATGGTCTTGGACTTGAAGACCTGGTTTGCGCGATACTTCAAGGCCACCTTGTCGGCCTCGACGTAGTTCCAGACAACGCTCTGGCCCACCACGAGAACCTCCTTCTCCGGCTTCAGCGTATCCCAGCGCACCAGGGACGGCTGCTTGAACCAGATTCTTCCGCTGCGCTTCTCCACGCTGCCGCTGGCGGCATTGGTCAGCTCCTGCTGGAAGTCGGCCTGGAAGTGCTGTACGGATTCGTAGCGTTTCTGGATGGCGTCGGTGAGGGCATTGGCCTGGGCCGCCAACGGCTGGACGAGAATGCTCAGGCCCAGCAGGGCCAGAGAAGAAAGAAGTGTGCGCATGCGCATTATTTCGCTCCGTTATTTTGTTGATATCATACATGAACAAGGCTGACGCCAAATCAAATATTATTGCACAATCCCCGGAAACGCAATGGAGGTCGCATGACTGCCCCCGGAACAGGGATTCCACTACTTGAACGCAGGGCCGTTGAGGCCGAGATGCTGCTGCGTGTGTACGCAGCGGCCAGCGCAAGCCTGGGCGCGGAGCAGGCCCGAAAGATCCTGGAGCAGGCCGTGGACTCCGCCGCCCTGGCTGCCGGGCGGGCCTTTGCCCTGGCCGCGCCAGCAGGCGAGCCGAGCCTGGCCCATTTCGCCACGGTGCTGGAGCGCTGGCAGGAGGGCGGCGTCCTCGACATCAAGAACATACGCCTGGACACGGACAGCTTAAGCTTCGACGTGACGCGCTGCGGCTATGTGCAGCGCTACGCGGACCTGGATGTTCCGACGCAGCTGCGCACGGTCTTCTCCTGCCGCCGCGACGCGGCCTTTGCCGAAGGATATTCGCCGCACCTGCTGCTCAAGCGCCCCAAGACCATAGCGGAAGGCCACGCGGCCTGCGGTTTCGTCTTTCTCTGGCAGCCTTAGGCCTTGGCCATCGGGTTGATAACTTTGCGCTTCCTTTGCCGGGGGAACTCTGGCAGAAACGAACGACCGCCACCGGCGACGGCCTTTGACCGGCAGACGGCACGCGGAACAAAATTCGCCTGACCTGAAGGAGCGCACATGACCACCAAACGACTCATCACCTCCGGTTCCAAGTGGGAACCGCTGCTTGGCTACTCCCGCGCCGTTGTGGCCGGAAACACCGTCTATGTCTCCGGCACCTGCGGCGTCGAGGCCGACGGCTCCGTGGCCCCGGACATGTATGGCCAGGCCAAACGGGCCCTGCAGATCATCGAGGGCGCCCTGGCCGAGGCCGGCGCAGGCATGAAGGACGTGGTGCGCACGCGCATCTTCGTCACCGACGCCTCCAAATTTGACGACATCGCCAAGGCCCACGGCGAAGTCTTCGGCGAGATCCGCCCGGCCACCACCATCGTGGAGATCGTGAAGCTTGTGGACGCAGCCTTCATGGTCGAGATCGAGGCCGTAGCCGTCATCTAGCCAGCCCAAAACAGGGCGGGCCGGGGCGCTATCCTCCCCTGGCCTGCCCTGCTCGCCCTTCGATTTCGCCCTACTTCACCACCGCATAGCCGGACCGCGACCAGGCCAGCATGCCGCCCGCCACGGACGTGACCATCTGGCAGCCCGAAGCCTTGAGCAGGCTGCCCACGATGTTCGAGCGGTAGCCAGAGCCGCAGATGACGCTGACCGGGCCGCTGAGGCAGAAATCCACGCCCTTTTCGATGATCTCCGTAAGCGGCTTGTGCAAGGCCGATGCGATGTGCCCGCCCTGCCACTCCGTCGGGGTGCGCACGTCAATGAGGGTGGTCTCACCACCGTTCTCCAAGGTCTTGCGCAGGTCGTGCACGCTGGTCTGGTTGAGGGACTCCACCGCGCGGCCGCTCAATATCCACGACGACATGCCGCCAGCCAGCCAGCCCAGGATGCTGTCGTAGCCGATGCGCAAGAGTTCGGTGCGCATGGCCTCGAAGCGATCGCGCCCCTCCACAACGAGCAATACGTCCGAGCCAGGCTTCACGGCCATGCCGACCCAATTGGCCATCTGGCGCTCGAAACCGATGTTCAGGCTGCCGGGGATGTGCGCCCCGCCAAAGGCGGCCGCGTCTCGGGTGTCGATGACCACAGCGCCCTTGGCCATGGCTGCGGCGAAGCTTTCCGGCGAGAGCATCTGCTCGGCCTGGCAGCGCTCCAGCAACGGCGCACCTTTGAGGTTGGTGGCGATGATGGCGCTGAAGCTGCGCGGCCTCACCGGCAGGGCAAAAAGCACCGCCGCGCGAAACTCTTCGAAGGTCTTGTGGCCGAGCATGGGGTTGGCCAAACGCTCGTAGCCAAGGGTGCTCATGTTCTTGGCGCTCATGCCCCGGCCGCAGAGCGAGCCCTGGCCGTGGGCCGGGTACACCTCCAGTGAGTCCGGCAGCGCGCCCAGCACCGAGAACAAGCTGTGGTGCAGGTTTTTCACCTGCTCGTCCAGGATCTCATTTCCCGGCAGGTCCGGGCGTCCCACGTCGCCCACGAAGAGCAGGTCCCCGGTGAGCACCAACTGCGGGGACTTTGAGCGCACGAGATCGGAAACCAGCAGGGACACGGAGTTCGGCGTATGCCCGGGGGTGTGCAGCACTTCGATGCGTGCCGCGCCCAGGGTGAAGACATCACCCGTCTTGATGTCCACATGCTCGTAGCCTACGCCCGCGCTCTCGTGGATGTGGATGGCCGCGCCGGTCATGGCGCGCAGGTTCTGGGCGCCGCTGACGTGGTCGGCGTGCACATGGGTTTCGAAGATGTGGGTGATGCGCATGCCTTCGCTGCTGGCGATGTCCAGGTACTCGGCGATGTCGCGCCGGGGATCCACCACGGCCATGACCCCGGCGGCCGGGCAGCCAAGGATGTAGGAGAAGCAGCCCAGGCCGGGCGTTTGCGTCTGCTTGAAGTACATGGCGGTCCTCCTTGGTGTTGCAGGTCGTCAGCCAACGCGCGGCAGTTCGTCCCAACTCGTTGTGTAGCGCGGCGAGCGGCGCATCTGGCGCATGTGCCAGGGCCTGTCCGGGGCCGTGGTGATGGCGTAGCGCAGCGTGCCGCGTCCAAAGCGCCGGTTTACGGCGTCCAGGGCGCTCATGAGCCCATGCTGGCGCTGGCGCTGCTCCGGGTCCAGGTCCAGCAGCGACACCTGGCGTCCGCTGGCCGGTGTCAGGCCGAGCAGCATGACCCCGGCCTTCTGGTACTCGTAGCCTGGACGAAAGCAGTCCTCAAGGGCGCGCAGGGCCGCGTCGATGATGGACGGGGTGTGCGCGGTGGCCGCGGGCAGGGCCACCGTGGCCTGGCCGCTGTGCTGGGGCAGGTTATCGCGGTGTCTGGGCGTGCTGATGCACACCTGCACGGACATTGCCTCGGCCCCCTCAGCCCGGAGCTTCTCGGCCACGCGCACGGCGTAGCTGCTCACAGCCTCGCGCAGGTGCGCACGCTCAGTAACCAGCCTGCCGAAGGTGCGCGAGCACAAGAGCGACTTGTGCGGGGCCGGGGCGCGTGAAAGCGACTGGCAGGACACGCCGGACAGCTCCAGTTGCGTGCACAGGCCGACCACGCTCATCTCCCGGCGCACCCAGGTGCGCGGCAGGCGCACAAAGTCCAGCGCCGTGCGCACCCCGCGCGCCCAGAGCCGCTTGGAATGCCGGGGGCCGATGCCCCAGACGTCGCCCACATCTGTGACGGCGAGAACGGCCTCAGCCGCCTGGCCCTGCTCAAGGTTAAACACTCCGCCGTACCCCGGCTGCTTCTTGGCCACGCGGTTGGCCAGCTTGGCCAGGGTCTTGGTGCGCGCCAGCCCGATGGACACCGGGATGCCCACCCAGCGCAGCACCCGCTCGCGGATGGCCCGGCACAGGGCCTCGGGATCGGCCACGCCGGTCAGGTCCAGGAAGGCCTCGTCGATGGAATAGACCTCCACGCTGGGCGCCATGTCCTCAAGGGTGGTCATGATGCGGCTGGAGAGGTCGCCATAGAGCGGAAAATTGCTGGAGAACACGGCCACGCCTGACTTGCGGAACTCCCGCTCCCATTGGAAGGCCGGGGCGCCCATGGGGATGCCCAGGGCCTTGGCCTCGCTTGAGCGCGCGATGACGCAGCCATCGTTGTTGGACAGCACCACCACAGGCCGCCCCTTGAGTTCCGGGCGGAACAGGCGCTCGCAGGAGGCGTAGAAGTTGTTGCAGTCGACCAGGGCGAAGAGCGGCACGGGAACCTCGTCTCAGAACTTGTGCTCAGACCTTGTGGATAACGCAGGTGACCACGCCCCAAACCTCGAAACCCTCGTGGTCGCTCACGTCCAGCGGCGGGTAGTCGGGATTGGCGGGCACCAGCAGCAGCCGCTGGCCTTTGCGCTCCAAACGTTTCACCGTGAGCTCGCCATTCACCGAGGCGATGACGATCTTGCCGGACTGGGCCTCCACCGCGCGGTCCACGATGAGCAGGTCGCCGTCGTGGATGCCCGCGCCGAGCATGGACTCGCCAACGGCGCGCACGAAGAACGTGGCCGCCGGGTGCTGGATCAGGTACTCGTTCAGGTCCAGGCGCTTGTCGATGAAGTCGTCGGCCGGGGAGGGAAAGCCCGCCTGCACCCCAGCCAGGAACAAAGGCAGGTGCAAGGCTTGGCGCTTATCGGTTTCGACGGGGCCGAGGATCTCAAGGCCGTTGGTGCGGATGTTCATGCAAAGAGGCTAGGCCAGGCGGCGGTGGCGGTCAAGAGGCTGCTGCGCCCACGCACTTCGCGCTGGCAGGCTGCGCCAGGCGCGCCTCAAGCTGGGCCGTGAACAGACCGTAGAATGCAAGGGCCGTGGCCGGGTCCGTGGACTCCAGGTCGTGCAGAGCAGCCGCCGAAAGATGCGCCAGCGAGCAGTCCGTGCGCGCATGGATGCTCCCCGCCGCGCCATGGCTCTGCCCCGGGGCGAGCTGACCGGCCATGCTGCCGGGCCCCAGGCTGCGCAGGCGGGTCGCCGCGGCCGTCTCATCCTCGAAGAGTTCCTCGGCCTGGCCCGAAACAAACAGGAACACGCCGTCCGTGGCGTCGCCCTGGCGCACGACAACCTCTCCGGCCAGGGCCTGACGGTGCTCCAGGTGCGGTCCCAGGCTCGCCAGCAGGGCTTCGAAGCGCTCGCCCTCCTCCAGCCGCCGCAGCATGTCGTCCACAGCGCTGTCAAAGAGATTGCTGCGCGCGTCGGCATCGGCATCAGTCGCAGAACTCGCCAGATCCCGCTCCAACAGAGCGTCCTCGCAGAACTCAAGCGCCCGGTCCAAGTCAGGCAAGAAGCGCACCCGGTCCGCCTCCAGCGGCGCGGCCCGGCGCAGCTGGTCCTCCAGGGTCGGCGGCGTGGCGGAGAACACGACCTGACAGTCCGCCGCCGCGCAGCGCTGGAGCATGCGCAAGAAGCAGTTCACAGCCGAGGAGTCGAAGCCGTCGACCTCGCTGAAATCCAGGATCAGGTGGCTCGGCAGCGGCCCGGCGTCTGGCTTGAGATGGGCGGCCACGCTGCGGCTGAGGATGTTGGCCGAGCCGAAGAACAGATAGCCCATGACGCGCAGGATGCGGACGTTTTGCCCCTGACCACGCAGGATGTGCTGGTCCGGCACGGAGCGCTGCCTGGTGCTGGAAAGCGCCGTGGCGTCCGTGTCCTGACGCACCACGGGCAAACGGCTGTACTTGACCACAAAGACCACCGTGGCCATGACCAGGCCGACGCCGACGCCTTGCAGGAAACCGAACAGGCCAATGGTGAGGAGAATGGCCAGAATCAGAGCGTACTCCACACGTGTGAACTGCCTGCGCGCATACACCACCCAATCCAACAAGGTGGCGACACCCAAAAAGAGCACCATGCCGCCCAGGATGAAGCGCGGGAAGTTGCCCAGCACCGCAGCCCCCAAGAAGGTGGCCGCGCCGGTGAGCAGCGCTGCGCACAGACCCACAAGGCGCGAGTCCGAACCAGTCTTGGGGCCAAGCATGGTCAGGCTGAGCGCGGTGTAGCCCGTGTGCGCTCCGCAGGCCCCGCCCAGCAGGTTCACAGCGGAATTGAGGTAGAGTTCGTGCTTCAGGTCCAGGTCGCGTTGCGCCGCTGTCTCAATGCCGCTTGAGATGAGCAGAAAAGAGATGGCCGAGACCAGCGGGATGGTGCAGAGCTGCGGCAGCTGCGGCACTATCGCTTCCCAGCGGATGAGGGCGAGGTCGGACAGGCTGAACACAGGCCAGAGTATCACGTCGTCGGGTATTCCGCCCAGCAGCAGTCCGGCGCGGCCCGCGTCGGCCAGGGTCTGGCCCGTAAGGAAGAGATACAGCGCAAAGGCCACCAGGGCCGCGAGAAGAACGCCAGGCATGATGAAAACATTACGCCAGCGATTCATGGCCAGGAGCAGGGTCAGCGTCAGAGAGGCGCCTGGGGCCAGAAGCAGAAGCTTTTCGGCGCTCAGAAGTTGCGGCAGACCGGCAAAGCTCAAGGGCACTTCCGCCATGATCGAGACGCTTCCCTGCACCAGAAGCCAGCCGATGCCGGCCAAAAAGCCGCCCACGACAGGGAACGGCATGTAGCGCATGAGGTTGCCCAGGCCGAAGCGGCCCATGGCCAGGTACAGGAGCCCCGAAGCAAGCGAGGACAAAGCAATGGCAGCCCCGACCGTGACAAAGCCCACATGCGGGTCGGCGGCCGCCAGGCTGGTGCCAATGCCAGTGGCCACGACAGCCAGAATGGCCGCAGGGGCATCCTGCGGAACGCAGATGGACGTGGGGAAGCCGCTCCCAAGAGCCACGAACAGGCACATGATGAAGCCGCCGAACAAGGTCAGCCCGGCAGCGCTGGATGCGAATTGGGCCAACGGACCGGAAAAGATAAGCGAGGCCAAGGACAGCTCGATGACGATGATAAGCAGCCCGACCATCAGACCAGAACTGAGCGCAGGTATCAGCCGGGAAGGGGTTGAGACATCGCGAAGCAGCACACGCCAGCGATTGTTTGACATTTTCCACATACTCCGCATCTGAGATTCTGACGCTAGAAAAACCACAGCACGGCTTTGCCCAGGTGCTAGGAGTCAGGCCCGGGAGCCCGCACGGGCGGATACACCTTGGCGAAGTCGTCGACCATATCGTGGAAGGCCTCCGAAACCGGGCGTGCTTCGCGCTTCATGGCCGCAGCGTCCTGGTTCTCGCCCTCGCTCTCCCACAAGGTCTCTCCAGTGGTCAAGTCCACCACGCGCAACGCATAGCTGGAAAAACCCTGGGGGTCCGGGGTGCTGAAGGCGATCGTGCCAGCAATGGCCATGTACTTGATTCTCCGCCCGTCAGACGAGTCCAGGCTGGTCATGATGTCCGGGCCAAAATCCTCGACGGCATAGCCCTTGTACATGAATTCGTTGGCTGCGGCGGCTGACTGCGGCCCGCACACGCCTAACCGTTCGATGGGAAAGGCGTTGGTGACATAGTCAACCTGCATGGCATCAGCGTTCATGCCGGAACAGCCTGCGGCAAGGACGAGGAAACACAGCAGAATCGCTGCATATTTTATATGATTCAGCAAGAATACCTCAGCAGTGATTGAATGCCACACAGCGTAGAGGAGACGCCGGGTGTTTGCCTTTGGACTCCCAGGACCAATGGAGGTCTCTCAAGCCCCGGTTGCCAACGCCGCCAACACCGGAAAGCACCGTTTCATTCCCATATCACTACATCAAAACAAGACGTCCCGCCAGAGGCTGAGTCTAATCAGACCGCGCTCAAATGCTGCGGAGAGCGGAATGCACCACATATAACGGCAAGATGGAGCATTGATTCAGGCAACGTGGCGACATGTTGAATTATTCAAGCAGCAACTAACGGTAAATACACATTCACTTTCCACGCTCCACTCAGCTTGACAAATTCCCAAAATAGTTTGACTGCTTGGTCAAGTTGACCGCCTGGTCAAGGAGAACTCATATGGAAAACCGTCAAGCCCTTCTTGAAGCCGCGAAAAATCTTGTTGCCGCAAAGGGCGTGAAAGCCACGACAACTGCGGATATCGCCGCCAAGGCAGGCGTGGCCAAAGGCCTGCTGTTCTACTATTTCAAGGACAAGGAAAGCATGATCCGGGTCATCGCAGATCAGTTGGACGCTGACTACATGGCTGCGCTTCAGGCGGTGATCGCGGACAAGCCTTCCGTTGAAAGTCTGCACGCGCTCATAAAGTACCACTTCCAGTTCCTCGAACAATCCCCCGGAAATGCGCAATTCCTGTATCAATGTATGGCCGTCAACCGGATTACTCTGGGATTTTACGAGCACCTCTATGAGAGCATTCTGAAAATCTTGACCCAAGGGCTGCGAAGCGGCGACTTCGTGCTGCAAGACCCGGAAGAGCTTGCATACATGATTCTTGGATCCCTGCACGGCATCGGTCGGCTGAAATTGTCCGAATTCAAGCGCGACTATGACGCTGCCAAGCACCTCGCATCCTTCTACGAGAATGTCTTGCTGTGTCTCAGGTAAGACACACAACAAGAAATGTTTCAGGCTACGCCCTAATCTTGGGACGGCGCAACAGTGGTAGACGACGCAAGCCGCCTGCTGAAACATTCGGGAAGGCCCGAGGAGGACTGCATGGACCTAGGACATTATGGAACGATCGTTGCTCTTGTTGTCGTGCTGATTGGTGTCGTGTTCTTCATGTTTAAGCAGCTCAAGCACTAGATTATGCGACTCTGCGTTGTGCCACGCAGGGAAGACAACTTTCGACGCGACCTTGTAGGTCGCAAATGGCCGGGGAAGCTTTGTTCTGGCAGATGGGGCCAGGCCAGGCAAGGGAAAACCGGACAACAGCAAGGGGCTGGCGAACCGCTGCAAAGTGCTCGTCAGCCCTTTTCATGTCTGAGAGTGCAACGCCTCGACCGGACTGCTGTCACTCGTCTTGGAGCGGCTGAGCCAAGGCCTCGTTGATGCGTCCACCATCTGTTCGTCTGCCCGCTGGGCCGAGAAGGTCCGCTTCCCTGATCACCGGAGCGGCCAAAGGCTTAAGCTGCTTCATTCGGCGAATTTTTCGTTTGCGCAGCAGACTTTCGGCATCGGACCAAAACAAGATGTCGTTCGTGGTGGCGAGCACCACCAAAAGGATTAGGCAGAGGAAAAAGAGAAAGGAGGGGTCCATGCGCCATCACCTCGCTGCAAAACGTCTTGCCACGAAGAATCCTGGTGCGCCATCAGCCTAGCTAATAAGTAACGTCAAAACTGCTCGCCTGTCAATGGCGGCAAAAAAAGAACCCCGGACGCAATATCCGGGGATTCCTTCGAAAATTCCAGCACTTCTGGACTACTCTGCGCGGTGCTGGACTGCGATGTGGTGCCCTCGACAGGAATCGAACCTGTGGCACCAGGATTAGGAATCCTGCGCTCTATCCGACTGAGCTACGAGGGCGTATCCAACCCGTTTGGCGCTGGAAAGCAGTTCCTACACAAATACCTGCGGCCCTTCAAGTCGAATGTCGCGACGCAGAAAATCCAGCCCGGCCTTTACATCCCAAAAAATGATGCTATTTTTCCCTTCGACGCCGCAACACAATCCTGCGGCAAACGGAGGTATGTGAATGAAACGATTTATGGCCCTGTGCGCCCTGCTCACCTTTCTCGTCATCCCAAACCTCGTTCTGGCCAAGGCCGGATTACCCGACTTCACCGATCTGGCCGAGCAAGCCGGCAAGGCCGTTGTCAACATCAGCACCACGAAGAACGTCGCTGGCGGCGGCAACATGCAGATGAAGGAGTTCTTCAAGAACGCTCCCAAGAATTCGCCCTTCCGCGACTTCTTTGACCAGTTCGAGCGCTACTTCAACCAGCAGGAAGCGACGCCGCGCAAGCTCAGTTCGCTCGGCTCCGGCTTCATCATCTCCTCGGACGGCTACATCGTCACCAACAACCACGTGGTGGCCGAGGCCGACGAGATCAAGGTCAAGCTCCTGAGCCGCGACAAGCCCTACGACGCCAAGGTCATCGGCCGCGACCAGGAGACGGACCTGGCCCTGCTCAAGATCGAGGCTGGCGGCAACCTGCCCGTGCTCGCCTTCGGCAATTCCGACGCCACTCGCGTGGGCGAATGGGTCCTGGCCATCGGCAACCCCTTCGGCCTGGGGCACACGGTCACCGCAGGCATCATCAGCGGCAAGGGCAGGCATATCGGCGCCGGGCCCTTTGACAGCTTCCTGCAGACCGACGCCAGCATCAACCCCGGCAATTCCGGCGGCCCGCTCATCGACATGGACGGCAAGGTCGTGGGCATCAACACCGCCATCGTGCCCAACGGCCAGGGCATCGGCTTCGCCACCCCTTCCAGCCAGGCCGACAAGATCATCCAGCAGCTCAAGAGCGGCAAGAAGATCAAGCGCGGCTGGCTCGGCATCACCATGCAGGAGCTCGATGAGAACACCGCCAAGGGCGTTGGCCTGAAGGAGCCCAAGGGCGTGCTCGTGGCCCAGGTCATCCCCGGCGATCCCGCAGACAAGGGCGGCATGAAGACCGGCGACGTCATCGTCAAGGCCGCCGGCCAGAACGTGGACAACCCCGGCGAACTGCTCCAACGCATCGCCAGCATGCGCCCGGGCGACAAGGTCCAGCTCACGGTGTGGCGCCAGAACCACAACGTCGACCTGATCATCACCCTGGGCGAGCGCAAGGCGAACTTCGTGGCCGAGCAGGAGCAGCGCGGCGTCAAGCCCAATGCCCCGGCCATGGAACTCGGCCTCGGGCTGCGTCCGGTTGAGGGCGGCGAGGAGGCGCAATCGCTTGGCCTTTCCAAGCCGCAGGGCCTGCTGGTCATGGAGATCAAACCCGGCAGCGTGGCCGCCCAGGTGGACATCCAGCCCGGCGACGTCATCATCGAGGCCAACAGACGGCCGGTGAACACCGTAGAGCAGCTGCGCGCGGTCATCTCCGGCTCCAAGCAGGGCGGCATGGTCATGCTTCTGCTCAAGCGCCAGGGTCGGAACGTGTTCCGGGCCATCACCCTGGACAAGAAATAGCGCCAGGAGTATTGGAGGGGGGCCAAGGCTCCCCTCCTTCATATTTAAGGACTCCCAATGCCAGACACTGTGCAGGCCCCGGCCAAGATCAACCTGTCCCTGTTGCTCCTGGGCCGCCGGGCCGATGGCTACCACGACCTTGAGAGCCTCATTATCCCTGTGCCGGGATTGGCCGACACACTCGACATCAGCCCTGGCGCACCCGGCTCCGGCTGCGTGGTGACCCCGGAACTGCCCGGCACCCCCCTTGAGAAAAACCTCGTGTTTCTGGCCTGGAAGGCCTACGCTCAGGCCACAGGCAGGCGGCAGGACGTTGAGGTGCGGCTGACCAAGCGCATCCCCAGCGGCGCGGGCCTTGGTGGCGGCAGCTCGGACGCGGCGGCCATGCTGCGTTGGCTGCAGGCCCAGGCAGGGGCTTCGGCCCTGACCCAGGCCGAGCTCGTGCTCCTGGCGGCTGGCATCGGCGCGGATGTGCCCTTCTTTCTTCAGGATGGTCCAGCTCTGGCGCGCGGCATCGGAGAAGATCTGAGCGCCGTGGACCTTGACCTGTCGGCGTTCACCCTGCTTCTGGCGCTGCCGCCGGTGCATGTTTCCACGGCCTGGGCCTTTGGCGCCTGGGACGAATATGCAAGTCGCATGGCGGAGGCCAAGGACTGCGCAGAATGCTTGACAACCCCGGCATCCACGCATAAGAGACGTGTTTCCCTTTCGCCCGTAGTGGTACAGAATGATTTTGAGGCTGTAGTCTTTCCGGCGCATCCGGACCTCCGGGTCCACAAGGAGCGCCTGCTGAAAATGGGGGCGGCTTCTGCCGCCATGAGCGGGAGCGGGGCAGCACTTTACGCCCTGTTTCGGGAAAGTTACCTGGCGCTTGATGCCGCAAGGATTTTACGGACGAATGGCTTGCCCGTGCATATCGAGGCCCTGAGGAAATGGGGTGTAGCCAAGCGGTAAGGCGACTGGTTTTGGTCCAGTTATCCGAGGGTTCGAATCCTTCCACCCCAGCCAGTTCACAAGGTAGAGGACATGTCTGGTAACAGCGATCTCAAGATAATTAGCGGCTCGGCCAACGTTGATCTGGCTGAATCCATCTGCGAGCACATCGGCTGCCGCCTTACTCCTGTGCTGCGCGAGCAGTTCAGCGATGGCGAAATCCGCATCGAGATCGATGACAACGTGCGCGGCGACGACGTCTTTGTCGTCCAGCCCACATGCTCGCCGGTGAATTTCCACCTCATGGAACTCTGCCTGATGATTGACGCGCTCAAACGCGCCAGCGCCCGGCGGATCACCGCAGTAATGCCCTACTACGGCTATGCCCGCCAGGACCGCAAGGTGCTGCCGCGAGTGCCCATCAGCGCCAAGGTCGTGGCCGACTTCCTCTCGGTGGCCGGCATGCACCGCATGATGACCATCGACCTGCACGCCGGACAGATCCAGGGCTTCTTCAACTGCCCTGTGGACAACCTGTTCGCGGCGCCCGTTTTCTTGAACTACATGCGCCACCTCGAAGGCGAGATCGTCGTCGTCTCCCCGGACGCAGGCGGCGTGGAACGCGCCCGCGCCTACGCCAAACGCCTTGACGCCGGGCTGGCAATCGTGGACAAACGCCGCGACGCGCCCAACCAGGCCAAGGCCATGCACCTCATCGGCAACGTGCAGGGCAAGACGGCCATCGTGCTCGACGACATGGTCGACACGGCAGGCACCATGTGCGCCGCCGGACAGGTCCTGGCGGACAACGGCGCGCGTGAGATCCTGGCCTGCGCCACCCACGCGGTGCTCTCCGGCCCGGCCATCGAGCGCATGGACAAATCGGTATTTTCGCAGATCCTTGTGACGGACACCATCCCCCTGGATGCGCGCAAGAAGACCTGCAAGAAGATCAAGGTGCTCTCTGTTGCGGAACTTTTGGCCCAGGCCATCGTGAATGTTCACGGCGAGGCCTCGGTCAGCGTCCTTTTCGTCTAACCATTTGAACATATTTTCGGGCGGCTTCGTAAGGTCGCCCGGTTTCTGAAAGGAGATGAGGAAATGGCTGAACTGATGACGTTGAGCGTGCGTCCGCGCGCCGAGAAAGGCAAGGGCACCTGCCGCCGCATGCTCTCCAAGAACCTGGTTCCCGGCGTGTACTACAACCAGAAGGGCCAGAACATTTCGGTGGTGGTCGACATGCTGCCGCTGACCAAGCTGCACCGCAAGGTCGGCAGCTCCCGCGTGTTCCATCTTGAGATGGACATGGACGGCAAGACCGAGTCCATGCCCTCCCTGATCTGGGACATGCAGTTCGATCCGCTGAAGTCCACGCCCATCCACGTCGATTTCTACGGCGTCGATCTGGATCGCGAGATCAAGGTCGACGTGCGCATTGTTGTCGAGGGCAAAGCCAAGGGCATCATCCTCGGTGGTCTTCTGGAAGTCTTCCGCGAGACCGTGGAAGTCATCTGCAAGCCGCTGGACGTCCCTGAGAGCATCGTCATCGACGTCACCGACCTCGACCTCGGCGTGAACCTGCACATCGACGAGATCAAGCTTCCCGCTGGCGTCCGCGCCGTCTATGACGACAACTTCGCCGTTGTCGGCATCGTCGCCCAGGAAGCTGAAGAAGAAAAGGCTGCCGCCGAGCCCGCGAAGAAGTAGTCTTCTACGCGCTGAAGCTTATTCTCCCGGCTCACTGCCGGGCCTGATTGCGGGGGGAGTCCGGCTCCCCCCGCATTTCCCGTTACTGCATCTGCCCCTGCCAGGCGCAGCGGCCCAATGGATGCTCCCATGCGCACCTCACCTCTCATCGTCGGCCTGGGCAACCCGGGGCCAGAATACGCCAACACTAGGCACAACTTTGGCTTTCTCGTCATCGACGACATCGTTGCAGTCGCCAGGGAACGCAAGAGCATGCGCCTTGAGACTCTGCAGGCCGAGGGCGACTACCAGCTCTACAGCCTGACCCTGGGCGGCGTGAGCTGCCTGTTGGCCAAACCCATGACCTACATGAACCTCTCGGGACGTGCCGTGGCGCGGATCTGCGGGCGGCATGGCGTGGGCCTGGAAGACGTGGTTGTTGTGCACGATGAGCTGGACCTGCCCCTGGGCCGCATGAAGCTCAAGCGCGGCGGCGGATCAAACGGACACAAGGGCATCGACTCCATCGTGGAGCACCTGAGCAGCGAAGAATTCTTGCGGCTGCGGCTGGGCATCGGCCGCCCGGAGTACTCCTCCGATGTGTCTCGTTTCGTGCTGCAGTCCTTTCCCCAGGCCGAGACCGAAGCTGTCGTCGCAGTCTGCGCAGCAGCGCAAAAGGGACTCACACTCATGCTCCGCCGCGGCCAGACCGAGGCCACGCAGGCCATAAACTCCTTCCGCCTGCCGCTTCCCCCTGCCGGGGATGCGACGGTGGACACTTCCGGGACAATGGGGTAATGTACCAATTCACCGGAAAAGTGCCCTCAAGATTTCGAAGGAGATTCAGTGTTTCAAATCAATGAGTTGGTGGTGTACCCTGCCCAAGGCGTAGGGCGCATCGAGCGCATCGAGAGTCAGGAAATCAGCGGGACGAATGCAGAATACTACATCGTCCGCATCCTGAGCAATTCAGTGACCCTCATGGTGCCGGTGAAGAACGCCACGAACGTCGGTCTGCGCCATGTGTGCAGCGTGCGCAACGGACAGGAAGTGTTCGAATCGCTCAAGGACCGCTCGGAATTCACCGGCTACACCGGACAGAACTGGAACCGCCGCTATCGCGAGTATTCCGAGAAGCTCAAGAGCACCGATCTGGCCGATGTGGCCTACGTGCTCAAGGAGCTCTTCCTCATCGGCATGGACAAGGAGCTCTCCTTTGGCGAGCGCCGCCTGCTTGAACAGGCCATGACCCTGGTTTCCATGGAGCTTGCCTTTGCTCTTGGCCGGGAACAGGCTGATATCAAGGTGGACATCAACGAGATGTTTGCAGACGTTATTTTGAAGCAACAGGAAAAGTTGCAAAAAGCCAAGTAACCCCCCTTGTCAACGTCGAACCTTTGGGTTAGGCGATACTTCAGCGCGTTCGCGCGGGATATTTCACATCCGCAACCGGCAGAACTCCATCCGGGAAACCCGACGCCCTAGATACGTATTGAAATATCCCCCGCTCTTTACTGCCGTGCGGCAGAGATATACTCCACAAAACGGATACGCCCACTTACAAGCTCTGATCTTCTTCTGTAGATCATCCTCACCGTGAGGACTCTGCCATTTCTGCAACCTTATCCTACGGAGCGTGAGGCTTAATAATGCCCCGCGATAAACACCAGCCCCGCCAGCCCAAGAATGTCCCAGTCCCGGACTACGTCGAGGATGAGTACACTCCCACCTCGGAGAACAAACTCAACCTTACGGACCTGAAGCAGAAGAGTATGCCTGAGCTCATGGAGCTGGCAAACAACTTCAAGGTCGAGAACCCGAGCAACCTGCGCAAGCAGGAGCTCATTTTCGCCCTGCTCCAGGAGTGCGCCTCGCAAAATGGTCAAATTTTTGGAGAAGGCGTGCTGGAAATCCTGCCCGACGGGTTTGGTTTCCTGCGTTCACCGCTCTACTCCTACATGCCTGGCCCGGATGACATCTACATTTCGCCTTCGCAGATACGCCGCTTCGGCCTGCGCAAGGGCGACGTCATCTCCGGCCAGATCCGGCCTCCCAAGGAGGGCGAGCGCTATTTCGCCCTGCTCAAGGTCAGCGAGATCGGCTTCGAGCCGCCGGAGGCCAGCAAGCACCTTGTGCTTTTCGACAACCTGACCCCGCTTTACCCGGACAAGCGCTTCCGCATGGAGAACGGCGCCGAGAACTACGGTTCGCGCGTCATAGATCTTCTGGCGCCCATAGGCCGCGGCCAACGCGGACTCATCGTGGCCCCGCCGCGCACCGGCAAGACCATGATGCTTCAGACCATCGCCAACTCCATCAACGCCAACCACCCTGAAGTGTACCTCATCGTGCTGCTCATCGACGAGCGTCCCGAGGAAGTCACCGACATGGAGCGCACCGTGCGCGCCGAGGTCATCAGCTCCACCTTCGACGAACCCCCCACCCGCCACGTGCAGGTGACCGAGATGGTGCTGGAGAAGGCCAAGCGTCTTGTGGAACGCAAACGCGACGTGGTCATCCTGCTCGACTCCATCACCCGCCTGGGCCGCGCCTACAACGCCGTTACCCCGTCCTCCGGCCGCGTGCTCTCCGGCGGCCTGGACGCCAACGCCATGCAGCGCCCCAAGCGCTTCTTCGGCGCGGCGCGCAACATCGAGTCCGGCGGCAGCCTGACCATCATCGCCACGGCGCTTATCGACACCGGCTCGCGCATGGACGAGGTCATCTTCGAAGAGTTCAAGGGCACCGGCAACATGGAAATCTACCTGGACCGCCACCTCTCGGAGAAGCGCGTGTTCCCGGCCATCGACATCAACCGCTCCGGCACCCGCAAGGAAGAGCTGCTCCTCGACGAGGACGTGCTGAACCGCGTCTGGATCCTGCGCAAGGTCATCTCCCCCATGAACTCCATCGACAGCATGGAATTCCTGTTGGACAAGATGCGCAAGACCAAGAGCAACAACGACTTCCTGAACATAATGAACAAGTAACACACTGAATATCTGATGTTTTCTTGAAAAGGATGTCCCCTGCGGGCATCCTTTTTTCTTTCCCTGAATGGTGTTAGACTTAGTGCCGCTTGAATGAATGCCCCACGGACATCCGAACCCCAGGGAGCCTCATGAACACCCTGCACAAAACATTGCCCCTTGCCGCCAGCTTTCTGGCCGCGCTGCTCATTGTGCTGGCCCCGTACCGTGCCTGGGCGCTGTTCGGCTCCATCACCGTGGCCGACGAGATCGAGATGGGCAAGAAGTTCGACAACACCATCCGCGCCCAGATAGGTTTTGTGGACGACCCGGAGATCGTGGCCTATGTCAAGGAAGTGGTGGACCGCGTGGGCACCGCCCTGCCGCCGCAGCCCTGGAGCATCCACAGCGCCGTGGTCTTCAACGACTCCATGAACGCCTTTGCCGTGCCTGGCGGCTACATCTACATCTTCACCGGACTCATCCTCAACGTGGACAACGAAGACGAGCTGGCCGCGGTCATCGGCCACGAACTTGCCCACGTGACGGAGCGCCATGTGGCCAAGCGCATGGACCAGATGCGCTTCATCAGCATCGCCTCCCTCGCGGGCATGGTGGCGGGCGTGCTCATCGGCTCCAAAGGCGGCGGCCAGACGACCAACGCCATCGGCCAGGCCGTGGCCACCACCTCCATGGCGGGCGCGCAGTCGGCGTTCCTCATGTACACGCGCGAGAACGAGCGCGACGCCGACCAGGTGGGCATCAACTACCTGACGAAGTCCGGCTACAATCCAGACGCCATGCCCAAGACCTTCGAACTGATGAACAAGCTGCGTTGGTACATGAGCAGCGACAGCATCCCGAGCTACCTTTCCACCCACCCCGGCCTGGATGAGCGCATCAGCTACCTGCGCGACCGCATCCGCAGGATGCCGGCCGAGGTCGTGGCCCGCGAGTACCACAAGGACAAGTTCCTGCGCATTCAGACCCTGGTGCGCGCCCGCATGAGCAATGCGGATACCGCCCTGTCATACTACAACAACAAGCCCAAGGCGGAGATGCTCTGCCTGGACCATGCGGGCAAGGGCATCGTGCTGGAGCGCCTCAAGCGCGTGAGCCAGGCGGAGCATGAATTCGAGACCGCCCTGGCCTGCGGCGCAAACGACCCGCTGGTTCTGCGCGAGTCCGGGATCTTCTACTTCAACAAGGGCGATTTCGCTAAGGCCGGACCATATCTGCAGAAGGCCGCCATCATGAACCCGCGCGACGCCATGTCGCTGTTCTTCACCGCCCGGCTCATGGCCGAGCGCAAGGACTACAAGGCAGCCATCAGCACCATGGAGCGCGTGGTGCGCGAAGTGCCCGAAGACTCCGAGGTGCGCTTCCACCTGGGCCGCATGTACGGAGAATCCGGCAACCTCTTCGACGCGCATCTGCAGCTCTCCTATGCCGGCCTCTACGGACGCGACAAAAAGAACATGCGCTTCCACATGGACAAGGCCAAGTCCCTTGCGGGCACAGAGGAGCAGAAGAAACGCCTGGGCGCCTTGCAGAAGGCCACCAACGAGCGCTTCGACGAAGGCCCGCAGGCGGAGAGGCGCAACCCTTGATGCCGCGCGAGCTTTTTGCTACCCACTGCATCTTGTCCGCATAAGGAAGCTGCCCGCACATGATCACTGCCTGCACCATTGAGGAACTCCGCGACACCATCGCCGGCTCCTGCGTCACCATCGGCAATTTCGACGGGGTGCACGTGGGCCACCAGCGCCTGCTGGCCCTGACCTGCGCCAAGGCCCGCAAGCTCGGTCTGGTCAGCGTGGTGCTGACCTTCGACCCGCACCCCATGACCGTGCTCATGGGTCAGAAGGCCCCGCCCTTTCTCACCAGCACCAGCCTGCGCCTGGCACTCATCGAGGCCCAGGGGCCTAACGTCAGCCTGGTGCTGGAGTTCACACGCCAGATGGCCGCTTTGGAGCCGGAGGAGTTTGTGCGCCGCTACCTGGTGGAGGGTCTGGCCCTGCGCGAGCTTGTCATCGGCTACGACTACGCCATGGGCAAGGGCCGCAGGGGGAATTTCGACCTGCTGAGCCTGCTTGGCCAGCAGTATGGTTTTGGCGTCGAGCGCCTGGACCCGGTCATCGTAAGCGGGGCCGTGGTCAGCTCCACGCGCATCCGCGACATGGTGCAGTCCGGCAACGTCTGGGATACGCGGCCCCTTTTGGGCCGCTTCTTCGAGGTCCAGGGCCAAGTGGTGGACGGCATGAAGCGCGGAGCGTCCCTTTTGGGCTTCCCCACAGCCAACATCGCCTACAAAGACGTGCTCCTGCCCAAACCGGGCGTGTACGCGGTCTGGGCCGTTCTCGACGGCCAGGCCCTGCCCGCCGTGGCCAACGTGGGCATCAACCCCACCTTCGGCGACACCGGGTTGACGCTTGAAGTGCACATCATGGATTTTGCCCGCAACATCTACGGTCAGACCCTGAGCGTGCAGTTCGTGCAGCGTCTGCGCTCCGAACGCAAGTTCGAAACCATCGACGCGCTCAAGGCGCGCATTGGCGAGGATGTGCAGCTGGGCCGCATCATTCTGGCCAGCAATGATGCCCAGATGCGCCCAGGACCGCAGGAAGCGGACACGGACGACTAGCCCACCCAGCAAAGGACACCCGCATGGACTTCGCCAAGCTCAAGGAACTCATCGAGAGCGGTATCCCCTTCAACGAGGTGCTGGGCATCAGGGTGGTGGAGCTCGGCGAGGGGCATGTGCGGCTGCGTGTGCCCTACCAGCGTGAACTTCTGGGTGATGTGCGCAGGCCAGCGCTGCATGGCGGGGTCATCTCCTCCCTGGTGGACGTTTGCGGCGGGTTCGCTGTGTGGACATGCTGCCGCCTGGAGGACCGCATCGCCACCATCGACCTGGGCGTGGACTACCTGCGCCCGGCCCCGGACCGCGACCTTTACGCCGAGGCCACGGTGCGCCTGCTCGGCAACCGCGTGGGCAACGCGCACGTTGTCATCTGGAGCGAGGGCGAACCGGACAAGCACGTGGCCGTGGGCCGGGCCGTGTACAACATCCGGCGCGGCAAGTAGCGCCAGCGACCGCCAAAAGAAAAGGCCGGGGTGACCCGGCCTTGTTTCATGTCAGACTGTCTGCGGCCTACAGCCCAATCTTTCCCTTCAAGAGTTCGAAGTCCAGCGCCGCGCCCACCAGCTGCACGCCGTGGTTGACCTTGATCATGTCGCGCAGCTTGTGGCGCGAGAGGATGCTCTCCATCTTCTTGGCCACGCTGAAGGTGTCCTCGCGCACCATGATGATGGGCGTTTGCAGCACCTCGGAGCGGGTCAGGATGATGTCGTTGGGGTACAGGTTGCCGGTGAGGATGAGACACGGGCAGCTGCCTTCCAGCGCCACCAGCTGCACGTCGGAGCGGTCGCCGCCGACG
This sequence comes from Pseudomonadota bacterium, assembly GCA_018817515.1. GTDB lineage: Bacteria > Desulfobacterota > Desulfovibrionia > Desulfovibrionales > Desulfovibrionaceae > Humidesulfovibrio. Next base: position 42,444 of record JAHIUD010000032.1, on the reverse strand, counting down.
ATGATGGCCGAGTTCTTGTGGCGCATGAAGTGCTGCAGGAAATTCTCCACCTGCATGGTGCCGATGAGGAAATTCTCCACCACGCGATCAGCCTTGTGGTGGGCGGAGATGATCTTGCCGCCCAAACGCTCGGCCAGGTCGCTGACCTTGATGGCGCTCATGATGGGGTCCGAGGCGATGACGCCCAGCACGTCCACGCCCTTGCGCTTGAAGAACGGCACGATGAGATCGTCCACCTCGGGCCGGTAGCTTTCCGGGATGTCGTTCAGGATGACCCCGGCAAGGTCATCGCCCAGGGCCTCATGGCAGCGCAGCACGTAATCATACTTGAGCTCGTTCTGGTAGCGGTCGATGACCAGCGCCTTGGCCCCCAGCGCGCGCGATACGCTGACCCCGTCCAGCCCGCAGTAGGTGCCGGAGCCGAGCAGGTTGCCTGATCCGGCGATGATCATGACGTCCTTGTCGCGGGAGAGCTCCTCGTAGGCCGAGACGATGCCGGGCATGAGGTCGCCGATGTCTTCGCTGAAGGCGCGCACGGTGAACTCACGCGTCACCACCACGGGCGTCACCAGCTCCGGGTCCTGCCGCAGGCCGAGGACTTCCTGGAGGAAGAAGGCGTCCTCGTCGCCGGGCTGGCCGTTCTCCTTGCGCGGAACAGCGCCGACGGGCTTCATGTAGCCCACGCGCAGCCCCTCTTTCTTGAAGCGCAGGCCCAGCGACATGGCTATGAGATTTTTCCCGGAATACCCCGATGTGGAGCCGATATACAGGCCGACCATTGTCTCCTCCTCTCCCGCCAAACGCCTTACGCGCGCAGCGTCATTCGCATGTCCGCGACAAGCGCGCGATCAAAATTCACAAGTACCGGGTTGAACTCCGCCTCATACACCTGCGGGAAATCATGCGCCAGTGCGGACAGGGCCAAAAGCACGTCCGCCAGGGCGTTCAGGTTGACGCAGGGGGTGCCGCGCACGCCCTTGAGCAGCATGTACGATCGTATGGACCGGATCATGCCAAAAGCGTCGGCGCGACTCAAGGGGTTCAGGTGGAAAGACACATCTTTCAGGATTTCGACGTGGATGCCGCCCAGGCCGAACATGAGAAGCGGGCCGAACTGCTCGTCGCGCTTGAAGCCCACGATGACCTCCTGCGCGTCGGGTGGGGCCATCTCCTGCACCAGGCAGCCAGCGATGTAGGCATCGGGGCGCAGGCGCTGGGTGCTGGTGGTGATGTCCCAGAAAGCCTGCCGTATCTCGGCTTCGCCGTCGAGGTTCAAGACCACCCCGTGGACGTCGGTCTTGTGGGAGAGCTGCGGCGAGGCGATCTTCAGCGCCACAGGTCCGTTGAAGCTTTGCGCGGCGCGCACGGCCTCATCGCTGCTGCGGCACAGCACGGTGCGGGGCGTGGGCAGGTTGTACGCGGCAAGGACTTCCCGGCCCTGAAATTCCACGATCTCGCTTTGGCCGCGCCTCAGCGCCTCCTCAATGACCAGCCCGGCGGCCTTGATGTCGCGCGCGGGCGATTCGTAGACGGGCACGGGCTTCTGCCGCCACAGGGCGTAAGTGTACATGGCCTCGATGCTGCGCATGGCCGGTTCAGGGAAGGCGTAGCACGGCAGCCCTGCTGCGCGCAGGATGCTCTTGCCGTCGTGCACGTGGCTGCGGCCCATGAGGCAGGCCACCACGGGCTTTTCCGAGCGCTTGGCCAGGTTCACCACAGCCGTGGCCGTGGCCTCGATCTCGACCATGGCCGTCGGCGTCAACACCAGAAGCACGGCGTGCACCAGCGGGTCGTCCAGCACGATCTCAAGCGCCTTGCGGAAGCGCTCGGCGTTGGCGTCGCCGATGATGTCCACGGGGTTGTACACGGCGGCATATGACGGCAAGAGCGCCTGCAGGCGCTGGATGGTCTCGGGCGAGAGCCGGGCCATGTGCAGGCGCGTCTTTTCGCAGGCGTCGGCGGCGAGGATGCCCGGGCCGCCGGAATTGGTCACGATGGCCACGTTGGGGCCCTTGGGCAAGGGCAGGTTGGCGAAGGCCTCGGCCAGGCAGAACAAAGACTCCACATCCTTGGCCCGGACGATGCCGGACTGGCGGAAGGCCGTTTCGTAAGCCTTGTCCGACCCGGCAATGGCGCCGGTATGCGAGCTTGCGGCCTTGGCTCCGGCTGCGGTGGAGCCGGCCTTGAGCATGATCACGGGCTTGGTGCGGCAGACCATCCTGGCCGTGCGCATGAACTCCTCGCCGTTGTCCACGTTCTCCAGGTAGCCCAGGATGACCTTGGAGGCCGGGTCCGCGCCCAGGTAGCGCAGCAGGTGCGTCTCGTTCAGCACGGCCTTGTTGCCCAGGCTCACGAACTTGGAGAAGCCGATGTTCTCGCCCTTGGCCCAGTCCAGGATGGCCACGCACAAGGCGCCGGACTGCGAACAGAAGGCCAGGTCGCCGCTCAATGGTTGGGTAGCGGAAAAAGACGCGTTGACGCCAAGGGCCGTGTTCATCATGCCCAGGCTGTTTGGGCCCAGCAGGGCGATGCCATGGCTCTCGGCCAGCTCGGCCATCTTCTGTTCGAGGTCATAGCCCTCGCGGCCCACCTCGCGGAAGCCAGCGGTGATGACGATGGCCGCCTTCAACCCCTTGACGGCCATGCTCTCCAGCACCGGGAGCACCTTGTCCCTGGGTACGGCGATGACCGCCAGGTCGATGCCGCCCGGCAGCTCGGACACGTTGCGCAGCACGGTCAGGCCCTCGATGCTGCCGCCCTTGGGGTTCACCGGATACAGGCGGCCCTTGTAGCCCGCAGCCAGCATGTTCAGCATCACGCTGTTGCCGATCTTGCCGGGCGTGGCCGAGGCGCCGATGACGGCCACGGTTCGCGGGGCGAAGAATGCATGCAGGGCGCGCTGGTCCAATCATGTCTCCAGGAGGTCGAGGGTTCTATGGCTGGTCGCCTGCCTGAATGAATACACAGTACGGGCCTGCGCCTCAAGGGGATCAGCCCCGTGGGGGCGATCTTTCCGCAGTAAATGATGGCCGAGGCGGTTGCCCACACGCTGAATAAAACCTATAGTCTCAGGATGCACAGTGCCTATCTGAACGACACACGCCTGCCCTGCACCGCCGCCATCCTCGCCGGAGGCGCGGCAAAACGCATGGGCGGCGTCACAAAGGCCCTGCTTGAGGTGGGCGGCCGGACCATCCTCGACACGCTCATGCACACCCTCGCGGTCACGCTCTCGGGCCGCTTCGCGGAGATCCTGCTGGTGGCCAAGGAGCCAGAGACCTTCCAGCCCCTGCAGGCGCACGCCTCCTGGCGGCTGGTGCTCGACGAAAGCCCGGCGCGCAGCTCGCTCACCGGCATCCACACGGCGCTGGTCAATGCCCGCACGGAGCATGTCTTCATCACCGCCTGCGACACCCCGTTTCTGCATCCGGCGCTGCTCACGGCCCTGCTGGCCCAGTTGCGCCCTGAGGACGACGTGGTGCTGCCGAAAAAGCCCGACGGCTACTTCGAGCCCCTGTGCGGCATCTACTCGCGGCGCTGCCTGCCGCACATCGAGGCCCAGCTTGAGCGCGAGGACTACAAGATCATCCGCTTTTTCGACAAGGTGCGCGTGTCGCCGCTGCCCGTGGAGGCCCTGCTGCTGGCCGACCCGAACCTCGTGACCTTCCGCAACGCCAACACTCCGGAGGACCTGGAGCTGCTCCGGCAGACGGCCAGATCCCTCTTCAAGCCGCAGGAGAATGTGCATGACTGAAGCCATGACCGGCCAGCGAATCTCGCGTGATCTGGCCCTGGAGCAACTGCGCCACCACCTGCAGGCAAACCCTCGGCAGACCCGGACCGTGCATGTGACCGAGGCCCTTGGCCTGGTCTGCGCGCGAAACCTTTTTGCCGCCCACTCAAGCCCTGTCATGCCCAAATCCACCATGGACGGCTACGCCTTGGACAGCCAGGCCACCCTCGGCGCCACGCCGGAAACGCCGGTCAGTCTCGTGATCACTGGCGAGATACGCCCCAGCACCAGCGACGCCACGCCACTGTTGCCGGGGCAGGCCGTGGCCATCCTTACCGGCGGGCAGCTTCCCCCTGGCTCAGACTGCGCCGTGCCCGCGGAGGCCGTGGAGGTCAAAAACGGCAGTCTGGTGCTGACCAGTGTGGTGCTGTCCGGCCAGCACGTCTGCCAGGCCGGCAGCGACATCAAGGCCGGATCGCGAATCATCCGGCGCGGCGAGGACTTCACCCCGGCAGTGCTGGCGGCCTTGGCCGTTTCCGGAATCATGAGGGTGGTGGCCTACCTGGGCCCCAAGACTCGCGTCCTGGCCATCGGCAACGAGCTGGCCCCCCTTGAAGACGAAAGCGGTACGCGTCTGCCAGCGGACAACCTGCTCATGGCAACGGGGCTGCTCCGCCTGCGCGGCGTGGACCAGGTGCATGGCGAGGTCTGCGCCAACAGCCTTGAGCACATCGCCGATCGCCTGCGCGAACTGTCGGACTGCGACTGCATCGTGACCACCGGCGGCACCGGCCCGGGCCAGCGCGACTTCATCCTGCGGGCGGCCAGCCTGGCCGGATTCACCCCGCTGTTCAACGGCGTGGCGCTCACGCCGGGCAAGAGCTTCTTCGCCGCCGTGCGCGAGCGCACCATTCTCTTCGCCCTGCCCGGCACGCCCTGGGCAGTGTTCGCGCTGCTGCACGCCCTTGTGCTTCCTGCTGTGTGCTGGTTGCGCGGGCGCACACTGCCCGTGCCCAGCCCCGTGCTGGCGCGGCCGCTGGTCACGCCTGCCCCGGCCCAGCCCGGCTGGGAAAAGCTCGTGCCCTGCACCATCGCGCCACACGGCTCGGAGCTGCACGCCACCCCCCTGCTGGACAGGGGCCGCGAGATGCGCCGGGACATGATCGAGGCCCAGGGGCTGCTCATCGTCTCCGGTCTGGAGGAGCCTGGCGAACTCTTGCCCATGATCCCCATCTGGGAGCATCGGCGCGGCCACCGCTTCGATTGACGCACAAACCCCTTGACCCATGGGACACCCCTCGGATATCAAGCAAGCCGACCTTGCCAGCGTAGCTCAGACGGCAGAGCAGCTGATTCGTAATCAGCAGGTCAGGAGTTCGATTCTCCTCGCTGGCTCCAGAAAAGATTGACCCTTGCATCGAATGACGCAAGGGTTTTTCTTTTCTGCACGCAACCTGTCGCTTCGCGTCGCGTAGGCCGCAAAACGAAAGCCCCTGCTAGGCATCGTGGCCAGGCAGGGGCTTTGTGGTTCGTAGGCTGCGCTTCAGGCCGCGTTGAACAAGCAGCCCCTGACCTCATGGCAGCCAAAGCCCATGGAGGCCGCCGCCTTGTGCAGATCGGCGTCCAGGCTCCCCTCGATGGTCAGTCGAACACCCTTTTCCGTGAAGGTGTGCATTGCAGAGCACAGCAGCTGATAGAAGAAGAGATCGCAATCCTTTACGCCTCCCAAATCCACCGCCAGGCTGGTGCACCGGCCAATGGCGCCCAGCATGGCCACGCGCAGATTCGCCAGGACATGCGCCTCCACATGCTTGGGCACGCTGATGCGTCCAGCCCTGTCCTTGACATTGAGCACCACCGACCCGAACTCCTCGCGGAAGGTGGACAACGGCTCCACATGAATGGCGTCGCCAGCGTCATCGATGTGCCGCATGCGCCCCTCGGGCAGCTTGACCAGGCCGTAGACATACTTGGGTTCAAGGATGGTTGCGAAGAGCACATAGAACGGGATGCTGTTTCCAAAGGCGTCCAGGTCGCCCACGGCCTCGAAGTCGACCTTGCAGTCCACGATGCGCCCGGTGTCCGTGAGCGACCGCAGCACCTCCAAAGGCATCTTGCCCTTGCCGTGAATGTCGTGGAGCAGGTCGTACTCCAGGAGGTAGATCTCGTTGCCGCCGGACTTGGCCTGCTCCAGGCTCACGGGGTCGACGGTGAAGATGCGCGACTTCCCGACGTCGATCTTGGCGGGCTCCTTCGCGGCAGCTGCGTTTGCGGTCTTCTGGGCCGTCAGCGCAACCAGCTTCTCCACATGGGCGGCGATGGAGATGTTCTCGCTGTCGGCCACGTTGTGGACCATCTCCGTCAGCTTGTCGAAGCCTTTGAGGAGCACGTCCACCACTGCGTGCGAGGGCGTCATCTCGTTGCTGCGCACCATGTGCAGGACATTTTCGAGCATGTGCGAAAGCGCCTTGATGTTGTCCAGGCCAAGCATGCCCGCCCCGCCCTTGATGGAATGCGCAGCGCGGAACACGCTGTTCACCACCTCCGGGTCCTGATTGTCTCCAGCGGCCTCGATGTCCATGAGCGACGACTCGATATGATCCAGGTGCTCCAGGCAGTCTTCCACGAAGCCCTGCATCAGGTCATTAACTTCAAGCATCATGGCTCACCCCTCCACCAAGGCTTGCGCGATGTGGAAATGCTTGTCCAGGCGCATCAGGGTGAAGAGCTGGCAGATGTCCTGGCTTACGTTGCACAGGGACAGCTTGCCGCCCGTCTTGACCAGGGAGTTGTGCGTGGCAACCAGCAGGCCGATGCCAACGGAGTCGATGCTGCCCACCTTGCTGAAATCCAGCTCAAGATTCCTGGCGCCTTCGTTCACGTGTTGCTTGAACAAACTGCGCAGCTCTTCGGTGTTCTTGGCGGAGACGTTGGCTTCAAGCGTGAGCCGCACCGTAGCGTCGTTGTCCTTGCTCATCAATTCCTCCTCAACAGGCAATGCCTTGGAAATGCATATGCTGTTTCCAGCTTCGTTGAATTCCATGGTATCCGCATAGAGCTTCAGAATACACAGGCCGCGCCCTGTCTCGCTGTCGGGGCTCGGCACGCTGATTGACTTGGCGTGCCAGTCAAAACCCGCGCCGCCGTCCGTGACGCACAGCTCGACCCGGCCAGGATGCACTGCCAAGCGCGCGCTGACGGACTGCGCGGGGTCATTGCGGCTGCCGTGGCGCACGGCGTTGCCCAAGGCCTCGCGCGCCATGAGCTCAAGCTCAAAGCCGCAGTCCTCAACACCACATCCCCGCAGATAGGCATGCATTTCAGCAACATAGGATTCGACCTCATCCATGCTGGCCGGAAAGCAGCGCTCGAGCAGGCCTACAGCAGGATCAGGCGCGGCGGCGCTCATGCCTCGACCCCAAGGAGCACGACATCATCGCCCAGGGCGCTCTCGCCCACAAGGGTCGTAACCATGCGCCGGACAACATCGGGCAGACCCAGGTCCGAGGTCTGGGCGCACACGTCCAGGAGCTTTGCACGGAACAAAGCCGAGGTAGCCAGACCGCCGTTGATGCCTTCCGCAAGGCCGTCGGTGTAGAGAAAGAAACGGTCGCCCTGGCGCAGACGGCCTTCAGCGCTGGCGAATTCGACATCGTCGAAAAGTCCCAGCGGCGAGCCCGGCAGATCGATGAAAACCGGCGGCGCGCCCGCCAGCACTGCCAGCACCGGAGGATGCGCGGCCACGCTCAGGGCGTAGGTTTCGCGCTCCCTGTCGATCTGCAGATGCACGGCCGTGAGGTAGGTCTCCTCCGGAGTGATGGCGCACAGGACGCGGTTCATGGCCCGCAAGGTCTCGGCTGGATGCCGCTCTGGCGCGGCGTGCTGATAGAAGAGCGCCTTGAGCGAGGAGGTGATGAAGGAAGCGCCCAGGTCATGGCCGCTGACATCGGCCAAAAAATAGGCGGCACGGCCCTGGCCGAAATCCACCACCTCGTAGAAGTCGCCCCCGGCCTCAAGCACGGGCACGAAATGCACGGCGAAATTCACGCCGGGCAGCTGGTCCGGTCGCACGAGCAGGGCCCGCTGCGCCGCCTGGATCTGGCCCAGGCGATCGGACTGTTTCTGGATGATGTCGCCCTGGCGGCGCTGGAAATCCATGTGCGAGCGCACGCGCGCCACGACCTCAAGCGCAAAATAGGGCTTGGTGATGTAGTCCACGGCCCCCAGTTCAAGACCGGTGAGCTTTTGCGAGACATCCGAAAGACTGGTGACGAAGATGATGGGGAGATGGGCGGTTTCCGGGTCGGCTTTCAGCTTTTTGCAGACATCAAAGCCCGACTCGCCCGGCATCATCACGTCCAGCAGGATCATGTCCGGTCGGCTGGCAGTGGTCATGGCCAGGGCATCGGCACCGTTCATGGCGCTGAAGACCTCGTACCCGGCATGAACCAGGATGCCGCGAAGCACGGCCACGTTGACCGCTTCGTCGTCCACCACCAGCACCCTGCCCAACCCCTGCTCCATGTCCATCAACTCCGTATGTGCGCAACGTGTCGGCAAAAATTGACGAAAGCAGGACCATTAGGGCCCATGTTCCATGCTGTGAACTTTGGACTTTCGGGAGGTGCGTGTCAAGGGATCGAGCCGAATGGCTCGAAAACTCGTGCGTAATCAGGAGGGTTTGCGCGCGGAGAAGACCGCTCCAACCGTGACGGTTGAACTCTTGAAACCTGAAATGTGCAGCAGACGCGGCTCAACGAAACCGGCGGTCAGGAGCATCTCCAGGAAAACCTTTCCCGGAACCGCGCCGTCACGTCAGGCGGCCCAGCCTTTCGCCTCCAGGCTGCAGGCCTGAAGGGGCTCGTCCTGCTCACGGATCTGGTCCGCCACCTGGAGCCTGGCGCCGGGGCGCAGCACCCGGAACGCCTCGGCCAGGGCCTGGTGCTTGCGCAACACGAGGTTGAACACGCCATTTGAGAGGAGCAGGTCGAAGCTGGCGTCGGCAAAAGGCAGCTTTTCCGCATCGCCAGCCACGAAGGTTGCGTTGCCGATGCCGGACAAGGCCGCATTCATCTGGGCGCGTTCACGCATCTCCGGGCAGAACTCCAGGCCGATGACCTGGCCCTGGTTCTTTACCTGAAGCGCCGCCACAAGCGCATCCACTCCGGCCCCGCAGCCCACGTCAAGGACGTCGTCGCCAACGCCAGGGAGTCCGGCGGCAAAAGGATTGCCCACGCCGCAATAGCATTCCTGAACGGACTCCGGCAGGACGCACAGGGCCTGTTCGGGGTAGCCCAGGGCAAGCAGGGCTGCGCGGCCCGTCGGATAGGCAAAGAGCCCGCGCGGGTTAACTGCGGCCTTGCGGAAGCGCTCGCGCACCTGATCCGCGATGTCGGAGCGCAACCCATCGTGCAGTTGGTCCATGCATCCTCCTGCCCTGATGAATCGGGGCAGGAGAAAGATATCATGCCGCTCAAATTGCTTCAAACGGTTATTGCATCGGGTTTAATAATGTCGTGTATCAGGCAAGGGTATGGCCCGAAGCATGGCGGCACGCGAAAAGACTCGTGGCTAGTGGATCACGCCGATGAACTTCAGGGCGTAGAAGGACAATGCCGCCACCATGGCCGAGGCCGGTATGGTGATGATCCAGGCCATGACCATGCTCCCGGCCACGCCCCAGCGCACGGCGGAGAGGCGCTTGCTCGCGCCCACGCCGAGCACCGAGGTAGAGATGACGTGGGTGGTGCTGATGGGCGCGCCGAAGTGGCTGGCCCCGGTGATGACTATGGCGGCGGCTGTTTCGGCTGCGCAGCCGTGGATGGGCTCCAGCTTGAAGATCTTGTGGCCCATGGTCTTGACGATCTTCCAGCCGCCGGTGGCCGTGCCCAGGCCCATGGCCAGCGCGCAGGCGATCTTGACCCAGAGGGGAATCTCGGTGCCGGGGATCATATGGAAAATGAACAGGGCCAGGGTGATGATGCCCATGGTCTTCTGGGCGTCGTTCTGACCGTGGCTGACGGCCATGAAGCCCGAGGACACGATCTGCAGCTTGCGGAACAGGCCGTTGACCTTGCGCGGCTTGTGATTGCGGAACATCCAGGTGAGCAGGACCATGATCAGGTAGCCGCCGAAAAAGCCGCCCATGGGCGAGAGCACCAGGGGCAGGATGACCTTTTTGGCGATGGACATGTAGTTCAGGGCGTCAAAACCGCCGTAGCAGACTGCCGAGCCCATGAGCCCGCCGATGAGTGCATGGGAAGAGGACGAAGGCAGGCCCAGGTACCAGGTCAGGACGTTCCAGAAGATGGCCCCCAAAAGCGCCGCCAGCACCAGGGTTTGGGAACCCGAGACCATGTCGGCGTTGACGATGCCGCTGCTGATGGTCTTGGCCACCTGGTCGCCCATGAAGGCGCCCGCAAAATTGAGCAGAGCGGCCATGATCACGGCGACCTTGGGCGAAAGGACCTTGGTGGAAACGATGGTGGCTATGGCGTTGGCGCTGTCGTGGGCCCCGTTGGTGTAGTCGAAGAACAGGGCCACGGCCACGATGGCCACGAGCAACAGCGGGACATCAAGCATTTTTCAGCACCACACCTTCGATGATGTCGGCCAAGGCTTCAGCCTTGTTCACGGCCTGCTCGATGCGGTCGTAGATGTGCGTCCACTTGACTATCTCCATGACCGTGTCGAAATCCTTGCCCTTCAGGTCGTAAAGCTCACCCAGAGCCACCAGCAGGATCATCTCGCACTCGTACTTGAGCGACTTGACCTTCTGGGCGTTGTCGTCGACGGACTTGCGCTCGCGCAGGCGGTCGAGCATGCGGCCGACCTCATCGACCATGGACGCGAGGTTCTTGACCAGACGTTTGGACGGGAACTTGAGCACGGTGAAGTCGTACAGGCCGATGCGCGTGCTGATGGCCTTGATGAGGTTCAGCAGGTCTTCCTGGGCGATGTTGATGTCATGGATGTCTTCGCGATCAATGGGCGTGATGAAGGTCAGCGAGAGCTGCTTGGCTATATTGCGCGAGACGTGGTTGCCATTCTCCTCCAGGAGGTTGATAGTCTTGCACATGTTCTCGCAGTCCGTAAATTCCTGAAATATGCAGTTCAGAGCGGCCACAGCCTCGGAGAGCTTGGCATATTGCTCCATGAACAGGTCGAAAAACTGGATTTCCTTGGGAAAAAAGCTGAAGCCCATGGGCTCTCCTTTTGGCGGCTTGGTCAGCGTTCCGGTCCGCAGGGGCGCTGTTGCGCTCCGCAAGCTTAATTTTGTCTTTCTACCTCGCCACTATGATTCTGCCAAGCCCTAACCTTGGGGCCCACGTACATCATTATTGGCCTTTCTTGACAGCCCTGTTCTAATTGCGCACAGTTGCTCAATGATGAAAATCGCAGTTTCCAATTGCCTTCGCGCCATGCCGCGCCCGGCTCAGTATATTTGCGGCCAGCACCAGGGCAAAGAAAAAAGCCGCTCCCAGTTGGAAGCGGCTTTTCAAGTCTTACGTGGTGGGTCACCAAGGAATCGAACCTTGAACCTCCGGATTAAGAGTCCGCTGCTCTACCAATTGAGCTAGTGACCCACGTGCGCCGCGTTTCGTTGCGGCGAAGAAGCGTTTAAACGGGCTGGCCTGCTTTTGTCAACACGAAATCTTCGAACCTGGAAAAAAGATGCGAAATTTCTTGCGACTTGTTCTTCTTGTCATGCTCAGCCTGAGCCTGCAAGTTGTCCTGAACACAGGCTTGGCACAGGCTCAGGAGCGCCATGCGGACTATCCCATGTCCACCAAGTGGGAGGCCTACAGTCTAGGCCGACAGGCCCGCGCGCAGTCCGGCCTGGCCTCCGCGCACATGGTGGTGCTGTTCGTCGAACCTGACGCCGGGTGGTACACCTATGCCCAGGACCCCGGCGGTTTCGGTAAACCCACGCGCCTCACGGCTAGCCTGGACATAGCCAAGACGCCGCTCACGGCCTACTACCCGCCCGGCAAGCCCAAGCAGGACGCCTTTGACCCCACAATGATGGTGAACGCCTATATGGGGCGAACACCGCTGTTCCTGCCCCTGCCAGAGGCCGCAAACCTGCCCCAGGCCATAACAGCCAACCTGGACCTGCTCCTGTGCACCAAGGACAAATGTCTGCCGACGCGGGTGGACCTGCGCTTCGCCGTCTCCGGCAGTGCCGAGCTGCCCGATGCCAGCAGGCAGCCCTGGTGGCCGAACTTCCTCGCCGCGCTGAAGCTTGGCGGTGTTCCCCCGGGCCAGGCCACGGCGCTCTCTGCTGCGGCGCCCGCAGCTACAGCCCCGCTTGCGGGCGAAGCGGGCCCGTGGCAGGGCCTCAAGCCGCGCTATCTGCAACCGGGCCTGGAGGTCGGCGGCCTGGCCAAGGCCATCCTGCTGGGCCTTCTTGCCGGCTTCGTGCTGAACTTCATGCCCTGCGCCCTGCCGGTTATCAGTATAAAGCTTTCTTCGCTCCTGGCTGGAGGCGGGGGTGACAATGAAAACACGCGCCGCCACAAGATCCGCGAGCACTTCCTGTACCTGGCCCTGGGCGCGCTGACGTATTTCATGTTCCTGGCCGCGCTCTTCGGCTACACGGACCTGGCCTGGGGGCAGCTCTTCCAGCAGCCGAGCGTAGTCCTGGCCCTAACGGTCATCGTCTTCGCCCTGAGCTTGAGCCTGCTCGGAGTGTTCAGCCTGCCGGTCATCGACCTGAAATTCGACCAGATGACCACACACCCCAAGCTGCAATCGTTCTTCACCGGCATGCTGACAACCCTCCTGGCCACGCCGTGCAGCGGCCCGTTCTTGGGCGGGGTGCTCGGCTGGGCGCTGTTGCAGCCGCCCTTTATCATCACCACAGTGCTCATGAGCATCGGCCTTGGCATGGCCTCGCCCTACCTGCTCATCTGCGTGTTCCCGGCCCTGGTGCGCTTCACCCCCAAGCCCGGCCCCTGGATGGGCTACGTGGAGCGCCTGGTGGCCCTGTTCCTCATGGGCACCTGCATCTATTTGTTGAACATCCTGCCCGAGACCATGCTCGTGTCCACCCTGGTGCTGCTGCTGGTGACGGCGGTCTCGTGCACGCTTTGGGGCCTGGCCGGACCGGGCTTCGACACACGGCGCTCCGTAGCGCTCAAAGCCTTGGCGGTGCTGCTCATCGCAGCCAGCGCCTACTGGGTGCTACAACCAAGGGTCAAGACGCAGTGGGAACGCTATTCCACGCAGACGCTCTCGGCCGAACTCGGAAAGGAGCTGGTGCTGGTCGACTTTACGGCGGACTGGTGCCCCACCTGCAAGGTGCTGGAGCAGACCGTGCTGACCCCGGCGCGCATGCAGGAGCTGGAGAGCACCTATGGCCTCAAGCTTCTCAAGGCCGACCTGACCGAAGGAAACCCCGAAGCCGATGCCCTGCTCGCTGCCCTGGGCAGCAAGAGCATCCCGCTTTTGGCCATCTTCCCCAAAAATTCCCCGCAGGAGCCCGTTGTCCTGCGCGACCTGTTCACCCCCCAGCAGCTCGAAGAAGCCGTGGCCAACGCCGCGAAGCAATAGGAGACCCCCCATGCTTTCATTCACCTTCCGCCTGCCCACCACCCTTGTCTTCGGCCCCGGCAGACTGGCCGAGCTGGCCACGACCCCCCTGTTGCCAGCAGGCAAGCAGGCCATGGTCGTCATCGGCGCCAGCGGCAACATTCTGCGCCAGGGCTATCTGGCGCGCGTGCAGGGCCTCCTGTCCGACCATGGGGTCAAGAGCATCGTCTTTGACGGCGTGCGCGCCAACCCGCGCGCAGAGGACGTGGACGCAGCAGCGGCCAAGGCCAAGGAAATGGGCGTTGACTTCCTCGTGGCCCTGGGCGGAGGCAGCGTCATCGATTCAGCCAAGTGCATCGCCCTGGCCACGGCGGCTGAGGGACCATTTTGGGAGAACATGGCCGCGCAGAAGTTCGAGGGCCTCACTGGCCTGCCCGTGGTGGCCATTCCCACCACCTCCGGCACCGGCACCGAGGGCAATGCCGTGGCCGTGCTCTGCGGGCCCGAGGGCAAGCGCGGCTTCGTGCACCCGGCCTTCTACCCGGCCTTGTCGATCATCGACCCGGAGCTGACCCGCTCCGTGCCACAGCGCCTCACCGCCATCACCGGCATGGACGCCTTCTTCCACGCTGTGGAGTGCTTCCTGTCCAAGGCCCGGCAGCCCATGAGCGACATGCTCTGCCTGGAGGCCGCACACCTGGTGACACGTTTTCTGCCCAGCGCCGTGGAGGACGGCGACGACCTCAACGCCCGCACGGCGTTGTCCTGGGCCAGCCTGGCCGCGGGCATGAGCCTGACCCTGGCCTCGCCCATCTCCCAGCATGCGCTGGAATACTCCTTCAGCGGCTCCAACCACGAGTCCCAGCACGGGGCCGGGCTGGTGCTGCTCTGCCGTTCCTATTTCAGCAGGCTCATCGAGCTGGCCCGCAACAACGAGGACACCAGCGACCGGCTGCTGAACCTGGCCGTGGCCATGGGCTTTGGCGTGAGTGGCGACGACGACGAGGACGGCCATCCGTTCCTCAACGCTTTGGAGGCACTGCTTGAGGCCGTGGGCCTGGGCGACCTGCGCCCCGAGGATATGGGCTTTCACGAGGAGTCGGTGGAGGAGTATGTTCAGGCCGCGCTCAAGCTCATGGGCTCACGCCAGTTCCTGAACACGCCGGTGCCCATGGGCGAGGCCGATGTACGCGCCATCTTCGAAGGAGTGTTTGAGCGCTAGCCGGGAAGGCGCTCGACGCTCACGGCTGCTCAGTCCGACCCGGAATCCCAGGCCCGCACCAGCTCCGGCAGGCGGCCCAGACCCTCGGGCCGGACCCAGTGAACCTGCTGCTCCTTGGCGAACCAGGTGAGCTGGCGCTTGGCGTAGGCGCGAGTGTTGCGGAACCACAGCCCGCAGGTCTCGGCCAGATCCACGCCATCCAGCAGGTGCCCCAAAAGCTCCGCGCAGCCGATGCCGGAATAGCCTGGGGCGGTGCGCTCCGGCGTGGCCTCCCAGGCCCGGCGCATCTCGTCTACGGCCCCAAGGCCGAGCATCGCGTCGATGCGCTTTTTCAGCCCCGGCTCCAGCTCCCGCAGGGTGTACGACAGCCCAAGCTTGCACAGCTCCACCCCGGTCTGGCCCAGTTTCTGGTCCTCGAACCAGGCAGAGAGCGGCCTGCCCGTGCCCAGGAAAACCTCAAGGGCCCTGGTGATGCGCTGGGTGTCGTTGGGGTGCAGGCGCTTGGCCGTGGGCGGGTCGGCCTTGGCCAGATCGGCGTGCAGGACGGCTGAGCCCTCGCGCTCCATGCGGCCAAGCACCCAGTCCCGCACCTCCTGGGGCACGGGCGGAATGTCCGCCAGCCCCTGCTCCAACGCCCGCAGGTACAGCCCGGTGCCGCCCACCAGCACGGGCACCCTGCCCTGATCCCTGGCCTTGGCGATCTCGGCCCTGGCCAGCTCGGCAAAGCACGCGGCGGTCATGGCCTCGGCCGTGGGCAAGAAGCCGTAGAGTTCGTGCGGGCACACGGCGCGTTCCGCGGCGTTTGGCTGGGCCGTGACGATGGGGAAGTCGGCGTAGACCTGCCGGGAGTCGTAATTGATGACGCTAACGGGCAGTGAGCCCGCTAGGGCGAGGGCCGCGCCGGTCTTGCCGGACCCGGTGGGGCCAAGGATGCAGACTGCCCGCAAGCTGGTCATGGCCTGGGCCTAGCAATCCCCGTTCAGGGTTTTGTATTTGGCGGCGAGCTTGAGCAGCACCGGCTCGGGCACCAGACCCTTGACGTTGCCGCCGTGCAGGGAGACCTCTTTGACGATGGTGGAGCTTAAATACATCCACTTGTAGTCGGTCATGAGGAACACGGTCTGCACGTCGCGGGAGAGCCTGCGGTTCATAAGCGCCATCTGGAACTCGTACTCGAAGTCGCTCACCGCGCGCAGACCGCGCAGGATGGCTCCGGCACCGCGCTGAAGCACATAATCGATGAGCAGGCCGTCAAAGGGCTCCACGATGATGCGCGGCTCGTCCTGAAAGACTTCCCGGGCCATGTCCACGCGCTCGTCCAGGGTGAAGCAGGTCTTCTTGGGCGTGCTCTTGGCCACGGCCAGAACAACGCGCTCGAAGACATTGAGCCCCCGGCTGATGAGGCTCACGTGCCCCTTGGTCAGGGGATCGAAGGTTCCGGGATAGACGGCGAGTCTGGGGTCTTGTTCTGCCATAGCATGATCCTCGTCTGACCGTAGAGCCTGTCGGCCTGCGGGATGAGTTGCGCCGGGACCTGGCCTGCGAAGTCGGTTTTGGCTTCGACTTCGGCCAGCACAAAGGCGTCTGGTGCGATATAGCCGCCGCGCACGGCCTTGAGAAGCGCGGGCGGCAACAAATCCAACCCGTAGGGCGGGTCGATGAACACGACGTCGAAGGCGTCCTTGGCGGGCCGGCCGAGCAGCTTCAAGAGATCGGCCTGGAAGACGCGGCCACGCCCTTCCGGCACGGCCAGGTCGCGCAGGGAGCCGCGCAGACAGTCCGCCGCGCGGGGGTTCTTCTCCACGAACCAGGCCAACTGCGCGCCACGGCTCAGGGCCTCGATGCCCAGGCTGCCGCTGCCAGCGAAGAGGTCGAGCACACGGGCGCAGGTCCAGTCCACGCCGCGCGCCTCAAGCATGGAGAACACGGCCTGGCGCACCTTGGCCGTGGCCGGGCGGTAGCCCGGGCCCTCCACGGTGCGGATCGACCGCCCGCCATATGTTCCGGCAATGATGCGCACCTGTGGTCCCCGCTACAGTTCGGAGATGAGCTCCACGATCTTCCGGTTCACGTCCAGAAAGCGGTCGCGGATCTCGGTCTGGGCCACCCAGGGCTTGTCCTTGGCCAGAGCCATGCGCTTCTGGAACTCGGCGAAGAGCGTGCGGGAGTCCGAGAGCAGGAAGTCCCAATCGATGCTCGGCAGGGCCTTTTCCACATCGACCACCGGCACCATGACCTTGCCGGGCTCCAGGGTCAGCTCCTCAAGATAGGTCGGAACGTGCACCTCCATGCCCAGCTTCTCGTTGATCAGCCCGCTGAGCGTTTTCAGAGCGCGCACCTCGCCATGAATCAGGATAACCTTGGTGTCATTGCCGTCGAAGCTCTTGAGCCAGTGGAGAATCTCGTCCTGCCCGGCGTGGGCGGAGAAGCCGCCGATGGTGAAGATCTTGGCTTCGATGGCGATGTCCTCACCGAAGATGCTGATGCTCTTGGCGCCGTCGACTATCTTGCGGCCCGGCGTGCCCTCGCCCTGGTAGCCGCAGAAGACGACGCTGGCGCCCTTGCGCCAGAGATTGTGGCGCAGGTGGTGGCGGATGCGCCCGGCGTTGGCCATGCCGCTGGCCGAGATGACGATGGCCGAACCGGCCTCGTTGTTGATGGCGCGGGATTCGTCGGCGGTCTGGCTGAAGCGCAGGTTCGGCAGGGCCAGCGGGTCCTTGCCGGACTTGAGCAGGGCCTGAGTGGTCTCGTCGAAGTAGCTGGGGTTCTTGCGGAAGATCTCCGTTGCCTGAATGGCCAGCGGGCTGTCCAGGTACACCGGCATATCCTTGGGCAGTTTGCCTTCCTCGCTGAGCAGGAACAGCGTGTACAGGATCTGCTGGGTGCGCTCCACGGCAAAGGCCGGGATGATGACCTTCTCGTGGTTCTTGTAGCTGTAGGCGATGGCCGCGGCCAGCTCCTCGCGGCTGTTCTCCACGGACTTGTGGTTGCGGTCGCCGTAGGTGGACTCCAGGAACACGTAGTCCGCGTGGCCGCCGGTGCTCGGATCGGGCAGGATGAGCTGGCCAGGGCGGCCCAGATCGCCGGAGAAGATGAGCTTTGTGGACTTGCCCTCCTCCATGTACTCGATCTCGATGAAGGCCGAACCCAGGATATGCCCGGCGTCGCGATAGGTGACGCGAATGCCCGGCGCGGGCTCAAAGGGCTTGTTGTATTCGATGGCCTGGATCAGCGGCAGGGTGGCCAGGGCGTCGGCGGTGACATAGAGAGGCTCGTCCAGCTCGGTGCTGCGGCGCTCAACCGGGGCGTGTGCTGCGGCTTTGGCGCCCTTGGCTCGGCGCTCTCCTGCGGCGAAGGGCGACTGCGGCGTCTTGTGGCCTCGGCGCTGCCCCTTGCGGTGGCGCTGCTCCGCCTCCATCTCCTGGATGTGGGCGCTGTCGAGCAAAAGAATCTTCATGAGGTCGCGAGTGGGCGGGGTGGCGTAGATCTGGCCCTTGAAGCCGTCAGCCACGATGCGCGGCAAGAGCCCGATATGGTCGATGTGGGCGTGGGTCACCAGGATGAAGTCCAACTCGGCGGGCCGGTAGCCCTCCAGGTTCAGGTTGCGCTTTTCGATCTCGACGTTGCCCTGATGCATGCCGCAGTCGACAGAGAAACGATGGCCGCCGGTTTCGAGGATGTAGCAGGAACCGGTGACAGCCTGAGCTGCGCCCATAAAGTGGATCTTCATATGATGCCTCTGCCCGCCTTGGGGTTTGCGCTCGGTTTGGCGGCGCAGGGTGCAAGCCCGCTCTTCCGGTGGCGCGTGTTTCCGTGTACATGTGGACTCTGCGGCGCATGGCGCCGGGACTCGCTGATGTTTGCCAAAGAAGGCACAGAGCCGCAACCCTTAAATCATGCACGCTCGAGGTGACAATGCCCAACTCCAAGCAGTACCTCATTGACGATCTCTCTATGCAGGAGTCGTGGCGGCTGTTCAAGATCCTCTCGGAGATCGTGGACGGTTTCGAGACCCTGAACGACATCGGCCCGGCCGTGTCGGTGTTCGGCTCGGCCCGGGTCAAGGCCGGTGAACCCTGGTACGAGAAGACTCTCGACCTTACCGCAAAGCTGGCCAACGCCGGGTTCACGGTCATCACAGGGGGTGGCCCCGGGCTCATGGAAGCCGGAAACAAGGGCTGCTACGAAGCCGGAGGCCAGTCCGTGGGCCTGCACATCCACCTGCCGCTGGAGCAACGCAACAACCCGTACCTGAACGTGCGCTGCGACTTCCGCTATTTCTTCGTGCGCAAGCTCATGTTCATCAAGTACGCCATGGCCTACATAGCCCTGCCCGGCGGCTACGGCACCCTGGACGAGCTCTCCGAGGCCCTTGTGCTCATCCAGACCAGGCGCATCAAGGCCTTTCCCATCGTGCTCCTGGGCACGGATTTCTGGGGCGGCCTGGTGGACTGGTTCCAGCACAGGCTCGTGGCCGACGGCTATTGCGGCCCGCGCGACATGGACCTGTTCATGCTCACCGACTCCAACGAAGAGGCCGTGGAGCACATCCGCCGCCACGTGGTCATTTAGCCGTCCACACCAGCGGGACTTTGGTAGCGACACCAAGCGACATGGACAACATAAGCCGGCAACGCCGGGCGTACCTGTACGGCCTGGGCACCGTGCTCATCTGGAGCACCGTGGCCACGGCCTTCAAGATCGCCCTGCGGCACCTGGACCACCTGCAGCTTTTGCTCGTGGCCGACGCCGTGTCGGTGCTGACCCTGGCGCTGATCCTGACGGCCCAGGGCAAGCTGCCGCTGCTGCGCGGACTGACCCGTGGCGAGGCGCTGCGCTGTGCGCTCTTGGGCGCGCTCAATCCCTTCCTCTACTACGTGATCCTGTTCAAGGCATACTCGCTGCTGCCCGCCCAGGTGGCTCAGCCGTTGAATTACACCTGGGCCATCACCCTGTCCTTGTTGTCCGTTCCATTGTTGGGCCAAAAGCTCACCCGGCGCGACCTCCTGGCCATCTGCGTAAGCTATGCGGGCGTGGTGGTGCTCTCCACGCAGGGCAGGCTCACGGCGCTCGACTTCGGCAATCCGCTCGGCGTGGGCCTGGCCCTGTTCAGCACGCTCATCTGGGCGCTGTACTGGATCGGCAACACCAAAAGCGCCACAGACCCTGTGCTGGCGCTTTTTCTGAACTTCGCCTTCGCGCTGCCGCTGGTGCTGGGAGCCACGCTCCTGTTCAGCGAAATGCCGCCCGCCAACGTCGAAGGGTTGCTCGCTGCGGCCTATGTGGGGGTGTTTGAGATGGGAGTGAGCTTCGTGCTCTGGCTGTCGGCCATGCGTCTGACCAGCAGCGCGGCCAAGATCGGCAACCTGATCTTCCTGTCGCCGTTTTTGTCCTTGCTTTTCATCAGCTCCTTCCTGGGCGAGAGCATCCACGCCACGACCTACGCCGGGCTGGTGCTCATTCTGGGCGGAAATCTCCTGCAAAAACGAGGCGTCTAGAACCCCTTGCGGCCATCCACAAAGCTGCCCAGAACCTTGAGGTGGGCCTTTTCCTCCTCGGCCAGCAGAACCAGGGTGCGGCGCAGGTCTTGGTCAGCTTCGGCCTTGGCCCGGCGCAGGTACAAATCCATGGCCTGGGCTTCCACGGCCATGGCCAGCTCCAGGGCTTCGGAGGTGCTCGTGGGATCGCCCAGCTGGCCCAGGTAATCCTCCGCACTTATGCCGCCCTCCACCGTGCCGGGCGCCACCGTTTGGCGCGCGCGCGACTCGAAGTCCGCCACGTCGCTGTTGCCCAGGCGCTTCCAAATTTCCGTCAACGTCCGGCGGTGCTTCTCCTCAAAGCCGGCCAAACGGTTGAACAGGGCCACGACCTCAGGCTCCTTGGACCGTCGTGCCAACGCGCCGTAGCACTCGCCCAGGGCCAGCTCCATGCCCCAGGCGCGCTCCAGCACTTCCGGGGCGCTGGCGGCGGAAAGCAAAATCGAGAGCCCAAGATCCACGGAACCTGTCGCCTGCGCGCCCTCCCAGGCCATGATGCCCCCCTGCATGCTGACCACATCCTGAAAACCCAGGCCCGAGAGCAGATTGGCTGCGGCCAGGCTGCGCATGCCCGAACGGCAATAGACCACGGCTGGCAAAGCAGGGTCGAGCTCACTGGCGCGGTCGGCTAGCTCTGGCAAAGGAATAAGCGTCGCACCGGGGAGGTGCCCCTCGGCGTACTCAAAGTCTTGACGGACATCGAGCAGAGTGCGCTGGCCAAGGCGCGCGGAGTCGAGCACAATCTTGGCCTCGGCCACGGAAATCTGCGGAATGTTGCCGGTCATGGGTGATCCTCCATGCTCTGACAGTATCCAGATCAACAGCTGAGAGCAAGTCTTGCCGGAAGGCTCCGAGTCAGGGACTTAGACGTGGTTGCGCAGCTTGAGCTCTGCCGGGTGGGGGTTGAGATACCACTGACCGGCCAGATACGGCTCCCTAAATTTCCTCACGTAGTGGTTGAGCAAAGTCACGGGAACGATGAGCGGCAACAGTTCTCGGGCGTAGCCATCCAGAACCTCAAGAAGCTCGGCCTTCTCGTCAGGAGTAAGTTGGCGCTTGAAATAGCCCATGACGTGAGAGAGCACGTTGACCTGCTTCTTTACGGTTGCGCACAGGCGCAGGGCCTCCATAAGGCCGGTCAGATACTGCGTGCGCAGGGTTTCAACAGGCAAATCGCGAGCCGTGGCCACCAGCCGCCCCAGGCTGCGATAGTGCTCAACGCTGTGGGCCATGACCAGCAGCTTGTGCCTGGTATGAAAATCCACCAGGCGGCCCAGGCTGAAGCCTTCGGCCTCCAGTGCGCGCCAACGCTGCATGACGAACACGCGCTCGATGAAGTTTTCCCGCAGGACGTCATCATTGAGCCTGCCTTCATCTTCGACGGGCAGCAGCGGGAAGCGCTCCATGAAGGCGGCGGCGAAGAGCCCGCGCCCCTTGAGCAGGGGTGAACCGCCCGCCTCGGGATAGACCTTGACCCGGCTCATGCCGCTGCTGGGTGAACCATACTTGAAGATGAAGCCGCAAAGGGGCTGGTCCGCCAGCTCCTCCACTCGCGATGCGGTCCAGGCGCGCATCCGCTCCGTCAGGTCAATACCGCTGCGAATGGTCACGAGCCTGGGGAAATCCACCTCGCCCACAAGGCGCATGGCCTCGCGCGGGACGCCAAGGCCGCATTCCACCTCCGGACATACCGGCACGTAGTCCACATGCCTGCCCAAGACCTCGGTCAGGTAATGGTCGAGCTTGTGCCCGCCGTCGTAGCGGACCTTCTGGCCCAGCAGGCAGCGGCTCACCCCCAGCAGGGGGTGATCGGGCTGGCCCGCCGCGAGGCTCACAGCAGTCCCTGGTCCCAGTTGAAGACGCTGGTGCGGGTGTTGTTCTGGTCCAGGAACTTCGGCCAGTACTCGCGCATGGTGGCGAACAGGCCGTACCCGGCCTGCTCCAGCTCGCGCCGGTGGCCGGAAAGGTCAAGCTCCCAGCCAGGGAAGATCCAGTGGTTGGGGCCGAACTTGCGCACCCAGGCGATCTCACCGCGCGGGCTCAGGACAGATTCCTCCAGGCGCACTTCCTCGGCCAGGATGCGTGTGATGCCCAGCGGCCAGAACCCGCCCACCACGATGCCCAGCGGGATGGGGCTGTTGCGCGGCAAGGACAATAGCTCCGCGCCGGAGAGCTCCGGGCTCACAAAGGCCGCCTCCATGCCCAGTTCGGCATATTGGGCGGCGGTGTCGGCGCTGGCCAGGTTGCAGAAGGGGCCGCCGATAAGGTGCAGACCCTCGCGTGACGGAAACAGCCCGATCTGCCAGGGCGCGCCCAGCACGAACATCTTCGCGCCCCGATCCCGGGCCTCGGCCAGCAGGTTGCGGTAGCGCTCCTCCTCGCCTGGCCAGATGACCGGGGGCAGCCACCACCAAATACGCGAGCTGACCGGCCTGGGCACATCCAGCAGGGCCGAACGCTCCAGCCACACGCCCACATCCCCTGCCCTGCCCTTGGCAGCCACCTTTGGCAGGGCGCGGTACACGCCCATGTCCAGGCGCAGGTGCCGGGTCGGCGGGGCAAAAGACCGGGGCGTGAAGGTCGAGGCCTCCTTTTCCGGCGGCACGGGCCTTGAAGCCAGTTCTTTTTCCATGTCGGCCAGGATGCGCATGAGCTCCGGTTCGCGACGGTCGATGAGGAACACCGGGGCCTTGGCTGGCGAGAGATGCCCGCTGGGATGCCGTGGGATGTCCAGGCGACCGCCCTTGGGCACGCGGCGGCGCAAAGGAATGGTCTGGTGCCAGGCGTCGTCCTCGCAGCCCAGGCGCAGCAGATCGCCGGGAAGCAGGTCCATACGCGTCTGGATGTACGACTTGCCGCCGGATTCCTTTTTCACCTGGCCCATGAGCAGGCCGGAAGCAGTCTCCTCGCTGGGCTTCACGGGCGGGAAGGGCCGCTGCGGCAGGAACCGGCCATGGGTGCCGGGCCGCCCAAGCGCCTGCTCGATGAGCGAATAGGCCGATTTGCGGGCCTGGGCGTCGTTGGGGTGGTCGCGCAGCATGCGGTAGGCTGAAACAATATAATAGACGTAGTGCGGGCCCTTCTTGCGTCCCTCGATCTTCCAGGAGGACACCTGGGGCACGCTGAGCAAGGGTTTGGTGACAACATCCAGCGACAGGTCCTGGCAGGAGAACAGCCGTTCAGGCTTGCCTTTGGCCCCGCCTTGCCTGTACAAGCGGCGGCAGGGCTGAACGCAACGGCCGCGCAGGCCGCTCTTGCCGCCGAAGAAGCTGCTCCACCAGCAGCGCCCGGAAACGCAGTGGCACAGCGCGCCGTGGACGAACAGCTCCAGCTCCAGGCCCTCCGGACAGGCCTCGGCCATGAGCTTGATCTCGTCCAGATCCAGCTCGCGCGGGAGCACCACGCGGGTGGCGCCCAGGTCCTTGGCCACCTGCAGGGCCGCCTGGTGGGTGGCGTTGGCCAGGGTGGAGATGTGGATCTCGCCCTTGAACCCGGCCTGCCGGGCAAGCTGGATGAGCCCCAGGTCCTGCACGATGAGCGCGTCGGGTTTGACCATGCGCGCCAGGCGCTCCATGAGGCTGCCTGCGGCCCGCGCATCGTCCGGCTTGAGCAGGACGTTCATGGCGACATAGACGCGCACCCCGCGCTCGTGGGCGTAGTCCACCAGCACGGCCAGTTCGCCCAGGCCGAAGTTTTTCGCCTGCATGCGCGCGGAAAAATGTTTCAGCCCCAGATACACGGCGTCCGCGCCAGCGGCCACGGCGGCCAGGAAGCTCGCACGGTCGCCCGCTGGAGCCATTATTTCAGGTCGGAATGTTTCAGTGCTGTTCAAGAAGTCCTCGAAAGGTGGATGGGGAGCCCCGCACAATCCAGCGGGACAAAGGGAGAATATGTTGGAGAGAAATTGCCGTGAAGTCAAGGTCAGGGAGGTCCGCTTCCTGGGCACCTGGGACGAGCCCAGCGACTTTGTGGAGCTGACCCTGGAGAACCCCGGCTGGGACTCCTACCGGCCCGGCCAGTTCGCCATGCTGCGGGCCAAACGCTGGGGCCTGGAGCTGCCCTGGGGACGCCCTTTTTCCATCTCCCGCGTGGACGCCGAGAGCCTCACCTTTTTCATCCAGGTCGTGGGCCGGGGCACCACCCGCCTGTCGCGGCTGACGGCAGGCGAAGATGTCATCATCTGGGGACCGCTGGGCAACGGCTTCAGCGCCCCGGCGGACACCCCGACCCTGCTTCTGGCCGGGGGCATGGGCATCGCGCCGTTTCGCGGCTACATCGAGAAGCACCCGACCCCCAAGGCGCTGCACCTGCTCTTCGCCCACCGACCCGCCCTTGATTTCTACCCCTACCTGGCCATGTCCGAGAAGGTGGGCGCCGAGGCCATCCAGGAGCACTCCAGCGACGACCTGCCGGGCATCATCGCGCGCATCGAGGCCGCCATGGAAGAATATTCCGGCGGCCTGGTGCTGGCCTGCGGCCCCACGCCCTTCTTGCGCACCGTGCAGGCCCACGCGCTGAAGAAGAACATCCGCGCCGAGGTTTCGCTTGAGAAGACCATGGCCTGCGGCGTGGGCGCCTGCCTTGGCTGCGTGTGCAAGGACGGCCAGGGCAAGCATGTTCAGGTCTGCGCGCGCGGGCCGGTGTTCGCCGCTGCCGATGTCCAGCTCTAGTTCCAGATCGTGCGCATAGATCGAGGAGGACCCGTGATTGACCTGCGTGTTGAATTCGCCGGACTGGTGCTGAAAAACCCCATCATCACCGCCTCGGGCACCTTTGGCTTCGGCCTGGAGTTTTCATCCTTCGGCGACCTGAAGCGCCTGGGCGGCATCGTGGTCAAGGGCCTGTCGCTGAAGCCCCGCGAGGGCAACCCCATGCCGCGCGTGGCCGAGACCCCCTGCGGCATGCTCAACGCCATCGGCATCCAGAATCCCGGCGTGGAGGCCTTCCTGCGCGACAAGCTGCCCCTTCTGCCCTGGCGCGAGACGGCCATCATCGCCAACATGTACGCCTGCACCGTGCCGGAGTTCGGCGAACTGGCCGACGTCCTGTCCGGTGAGGAAGGCGTGGCGGCCCTTGAGGTCAACGTGTCCTGCCCCAACGTCAGCCAGGGCGGCTCGGCCTTTGGCCAGGACCCGGCGCAGATCCGCAAGGTGACCGAGGAAGTCAAGAAGAAGGCCAAGGGCAAGCCGGTCATCGTCAAGCTCTCGCCCAACGTCACGGACATCGCCTCCTGCGCCCAGGCCGCACAGGACGGCGGAGCCGACGCTGTATCGCTCATCAACACCCTGCTGGGCATGGCCGTGGACATCTCTACGCGCAGGCCAACCCTTGCCAACGTGGTCGGCGGGCTCTCCGGTCCTGCGATAAAGCCCGTGGCCTTGCGCTGCGTCCACCAGGTTTGCCGCAAGGTTTCCATCCCGGTCGTCGGCATCGGCGGCATCGTCAGCGCCGAGGATGCCCTGGAATTCATCCTGCTCGGTGCCGCAGCCGTACAGGTGGGCACGGCCAATTTTCTCAGGCCGGACCAGAGCTTCCGCATTGTGGATGATCTGCCCAGGGCCATGATCAAGGCGCGCAGCGACAGCCTGGCGGAGCTGCGGGGAAGTCTGAAACTGCCTTGAGCTGAGACGCATTTTTTGCTTGCCAGCCCACATGTTTCGTATTAATCGTTTCGACCTCGCGGAGAGGTGTCCGAGACCGGCCTAAGGAGCACGCCTGGAAAGTGTGTGTACCCGAAAGGGTACCGGAGGTTCAAATCCTCTCCTCTCCGCCACTTTTTTTTCAAGATACCCCGGGGAAGCCGGACGGCGGGTTCGCCGTGAACCCCGTCAGGCCCGAAAGGGAGCAGCGGTAACGGTCCGAGCCCGGGTGTCCGGTTTCCCTGAAAGAAGGGCGCAGAAATGCGCCCTTTTTTGTTTTCTACCCCCAACCAAGACGCCTTGTTTTAAATGGGTGTTTACTTTCTTTGAATGTATAGGTAACTAGAAACACCTTTCGGCGAGCAGTTGCAGACAAGAACTCGCCGAGAGTTACATCACCCCCCGTCAAAGAGGAAGACACATGAAACAAGACCGAGCAAAAGCCCGCCTCTCACTCTGCGTTCTCACCCTGCTCTGCCTGCTCTGCCTGCCCGGCGCCGCCTCGGCAGGCGGTTTTGCGTTGTACGAGTATAGCGCCCGCGGCAACGCCATGGGCGGAGCCACCATCGCCCTGGCGGACGACGCCTCGGCAGTGGCCTACAACCCCGCCGGCATCACACAGTTGCCGGGTACTCGCGTCATGTTCGGCTTGACCGCCATCGCACCCACGGCCGATGTGCAGACAGCCAATGAGAAGACCACCACCCAGGCCAATATCTACACGCCTCCGCATGCCTTCATCTCGTACCAGGCCGGTGAGCGCGCCTGGCTGGGCATCGGCCTGTACACCCGCTTCGGCGTCGGCACCCAGTACGGTTACGAATGGGCTGGCACCACCAAACTCTATCGTTCGGAGCTTGAGACATATTCCCTGGCCGCGAACCTCGCCCTGAAGCTGACGGATTCCCTGTCCATCGCCTTTGGACCGGAGTTGATGTACAGTAGTGGCGACCTCCGCAGCCGCCCCACCTCCACCACTGACCAGATGATCAGTGTCTCCGGTTTCGGCGTTGGCGGCCAGCTTGCCGTGCACTACAAATTCAATGACCAGTGGTCCGCAGGCTTCACCTACCACAGCACGCAGAAACACGTGGACAAAGGACGCGCCAAGTTTACCGAGAACGCTGGCTTGCAGGACGGCAACATCACCATGAGCCTGACCCTGCCCGCCTCGTACAATCTTGGCGTGGCCTACAAGCCTAACGATAAATGGAAATTCGAAGTCGACGCCGTGTTCACGCAGTGGCAGGATTACGAGAAGCTGGTTTACGACTACGAAAAGAAGCCACTCTCACTTACCCCAGGCCAAATCGAGCGCGACAAGAACTGGCGCAACGTGTGGCGCTTCCAGGGCGGCGCCGAGTACCAGGCCCTTGACTGGCTGGCCCTGCGCGCTGGCTTTGTGTGGGACCAGGACCCCGTGCGCAAAGGGTATGAGGACTACATGCTGCCCTCCAGCGACCGCAAGATCTACAGCACCGGCTTCGGTGTGACGGATGGCGCGTTCACATACGACGTCTCGCTCATGTACCTGGTGAACAACCACCGCAGCGTCGACAGCAACAGCATCAACAACGTCGGCGCCTATGAGGTGTCGAACAGCAGGGCCTATATGGCCGGTTTCTCCATCGGCTACACCTACTAGCCCCCGCTCACCCGCAAAACAAAAAGCCCGGAGTCCGCTCCGGGCTTTTTTTGTGTGGCCAGGCCAACTCGTCAGGCCCGACCGTGCTTCAGCAGGATGGCGCAAGCGGCTCCTTTTCATGGAACTGTACGGTCTCCTGCGGGGCAAAGTCCTTCAGGTGCCGGGAGAAAGCCGCGCCCAGAAACGAATCGACCCAGACGGAGATGTTGTTGCGCCGGACGTTGTCACGCAGCTTATGCATGCGCATCTTCCGCGCGGTGAGCGGCAGTTGGCAGGCGGCGTTAAGCGCGTCGGCCACCTCGTCGATGTCGTAAGGGTTTACCAGAAATGCGCCCAGACGCTGGAACTGCGCGGCTGCTCCGGCGAATTCGCTTAAGATGAGCGCCCCGGTCTCTGGCACGTTGCTGGCGCAATACTCCTTGGCCACGAGGTTCATGCCGTCACGCAGGGAGGTGACCATGGCGATGTCCGCCGCCAGATAGTTGGCCACGAGCTCGGCCCGCGGCAGGTTGCGGTAGAGGTGGTGGATGGGCACCCAGCCAGGAACTGTGAACTCCCCGTTGATTTGCGTCACCAACTGTTCGATCTCGTTCTTCAGGTCCTGGTATTCGCCCACGCCTTCGCGGCTGGGCACCAGGACCTGGATGAAGCTGACCCGTCCGCGCAGCTCCGGGTAGCGGATGAGCGCGCGCCGGAAGGCCTGAAGACGCTGGGGAATGCCCTTGGAATAGTCCAGGCGGTCCACGCCGAGAACGATCTTGCGCTGGGGGAAGGCCGCACGGATGGCCTCCGCCGCCGCGACGGTCTCGCGCTTGGCGCCGAGCCTGGCAAAGGACGAATAGTCGATGCTGATGGGAAAGCAACCGATGCGCACGCTGCGGCCCTCGACACCGGCGGTGACCACGGAGCCACGTCCCCATACCTCGGTGTGCGGGAACAACACCTGCAGACAACGCACGAAGTTGCGCCGGTCGGCCAGGGTCTGAAACCCCACAAGCTCGAATTCCAGGAGGGCCAGGAGCACTTCCTTGCGCCAGGGCAGCTTGAGGAAGATGTCCGGCGCGGGGAAAGGGATGTGCAGGAAAAAGCCGCAACGTCTGTGAGATTCCTGTTCCTTGAGGAACTGGGCCACGTGCATGAGGTGGTAGTCCTGGACCCATACATAGTCATCCAGGCGCGAGTTTTCAGCCACGGTGCGGGCGAACTTCTGGTTCACGTCCAGGTAGCTGGTCCAGTAGTCTGGCTGGAAGTTGCAGCGTGACTGGAAATCGTGGAACAAGGGCCAGATGATCTCGTTGGAGAAGCCCTCATAGTAGTTGCGGTGCTCGGCCTCGGTAAGTTCTATGGGCAAGAGGTCGTAGCCTGCCTCCTTGGAGAATCTGGCGAAGCTTGCCGTTGGATCGCCCTCCCCCGTTTGGCCGGAAGAGCCTACCCACAGGCCGCCGCGATCGCGCAGGACAGGAGCCAGGGCAGTGATCAGTCCGCCCGTCCCGGCCTTGACCGTCCAGCAGTCGCCCTCGCGCTTGAGGGTCACCGGCAGCCGGTTGGACACAACGATGAGGCGTCCACGCAGATTGTGCGGGCCTTCCTCTTCACCGCTGACCTCCCCTCCGTCGTTCTTGCCGCTTTGCAGGGGGCTGCCAAAGCCCTGAGGCGGGCCGCTGGAGATGAGGGCCGATTGCAGGAACTCCAGCAGGTCTCCTGGCGGCCGAAGCTGGTAACGGGCCTGACTCGTCTTGCGCTTGCGCGACACGAGCAGTGAAAGCCCATGCCCGCCCAGTGCCCGGAAGGCGTCCTCGTCGGTCAGGTCGTCGCCCAGGTAGGCTGCTGTGAAGTCGCTGCCGTGAACCTTTGTTTCCTCCGCCAGCAGCCTTTCCACCACGCGGCCCTTGTTGAAGGTGTTCGAGCGCAACTCCACCCCGCCGTCGAACATCAGAACGTCCGCACCGGCTGCATGAGCGATGAGGCCAAAGGCGCGGCTGGCTTCGACCAGGATCTCGGCGGCGCGCGGCGGCGGCATGCCGCGCACATGCAGCGCCAGGCAGCCGTGCTTGAGCTCCAGCGCTTCGCCGAGCCCCTGGGACTCGGCCCAGAAGCGGGCGTCAGTGAGGGCTTTCTCCATGCCGGGCTCGAGCGCTGTGCGCGCCACAAGACCTGCCGGAGTAAGGCGCTCGCCGCCGTGGCTGCCAAAGATCTCCACCCCATGCTCCAGGCCGAGCAGCGCGGAAACATCGGCGGTGGGCCGACCGGAAACGATGACCACGCGCCAGCCGGGGCTTTGGCAGAGCCCTCTCAGCAGCTTGCGCACGCCAGGATAGGGGTAGGCCTTGTTGCGGTCTGCGGTGAAGGCAGCCAAGGTGCCGTCGTAGTCAAGCATCAACAGCTTGTGCCGGGCGGCAAGAAACGCCCTCAGCTCAAGGGACCTGAGTAGTTGTGTCCAATCCTTCATGGCTTGTCGTCCTCCGTTTGGCCTGTCGATTCGGACAAAAGCCAGCAAATGGTGCGCAGGAGGCCCCGCAGGCTCGCATTCTCCCGTTCAGATCCGACGCGTCTTTTCTCAAGGTTCCGGCCAAGCTCGAAGAAGGTCTGATCGAGCCTGAACGTGGTGAGCACGAGGTCGAGACTGGCCTCGCCCTGGGGCAGGAACTGCGCCCCTTCTGCCGTCTCCAGATAGCTGCGCAGGAAACGTCCGCCCATGCGCGTGTGCCAATGCTCTGCCCAGGGCCGCAGACGCGCGGCGTCCTCCGGGCGCATCAGGCAGTGGTTGTGTAGCGCAGTTTCCGCCAAATGCTCAAGCGAACTGAGCAGATCGCAGATGTCGCGCAGGGGGGAGCGCTTGAGTCTGCGCGCCGAGAGCGACCGCGTGGTGCGCCCCTCGAAGTCCACGACCATGAAATCGCGCCCGGTGAACAGGAGGTGGCGCAGGTCGTACTCGCCATGGACCCTGGTCTTGAGGCCGTGAACGGTTGTGTCCCGAAAGCGGCGCAACAACTCGGCGAGCCGCTCGCGCAGGGACAAGGTCAGTTCCGCCAGCAGATCATCCTCGTGAGACAGCGATGGCCGGGCGTGCTCCAACTGATCCAGGATGCGCCGCGCCTTTCCATGGATGTCCTGGAACACCGCCCGCCTGTATGACTTGTCAAAGGGCTCCGGCGTGAAGGCTGGATCACCGGCGTCCTGGGCCAGTGCCAGATGCATCTGGGCCGTGCGCCGCCCGATGCGCGTCATGGCGGCGATGGTCGGCTCATCGAGCAGGAGCTGCGCCGGTGTTTCCGCAGCCAGCTCGTGCGCCTCGGCCCTGGCTAGAGCCGTGGCCCGGAGCCTGGGCGGCGGCATGATATGCTCCTCGGCCAGCACGCGGTTGAAGTACAGCCCAAGCGCGGTGGCGCAGATGTCCCAGGCCGTGGATTCGCTCTGCACATACCCGCGCAGCATGGCCACCACGACGGGCTCGTGGCCTGGACGTATGTATTGCAGCGCGCCAAAGAACTCAGGCGTGTGCTTGAAGCCGACCTTTTCCGTCAGGTGGCGCACCACCTCCAGGTCCGGGTTGCCGCCCTCCGACGTGTGCCGGAAGATCTTCAGCAGCACCTGACGGCCATAGGCGATGAGCGCGTTGGCCGAGTCGTCCGGCAGCAGTTCGGACTCAGGCTGGCTGTTGGCCAGTTCGCGTATCTCCTTTCCGCGTTTGCCGTGGAGAACCACGAAATCCCCCGCACGGCCGCGGATGCGGCGGCGCTGGGTGAACAAGCGAAGCAGACCGGCGTGGGCGCGGCGCTCTTCGGCCCCTTCCACAAGGGCGCCCTCCACTTCGTCTTTTGCCACGTCGTCCTTACCCTCTTTAGCCGTGACCGTATCTTGCCGGACTTCCTGCTCCCTGGTGGTGTAATCGCTATCCAGGTCCGGATGCACCTCGGCCAAAGCCCCGCTCTGCAGCTCTCCCCGGGGCTTGCCCAAAGCGCAGATGTAGCGGCGCGGGTCTTCGCGGAACACGCGGCGGCCCTGCTCCGCATCCACAAAGGACAGGACCAGGGTGCGGCTCTCGCTGCCGCCGCCAGCGAACTTCACATCCAGCACGCCGAGCCAGGAGGGGGCGCGCAGGGATCCCACAGGCAAGGCGTCGCGCAAGGTGGTGGAGATGATTTGCGGTGAGTAACCGGCCACAACGGAATTGCGGCGCAGGTATTCCGGCAGGATGACCCCCTGAAGCGCGGTCTTGAGCCTGGCGTCCAGGAAGCGCCAACCACCGGAGTCCTGCCTGCGCAAGACTTGGGGCGTGAGTGCAGGCCCATGCGGCTGGCTCACGCCGCACAGCTCCAGTATGTAGTAACCGTGCGGCCCCAGGGTCAGCGGATAGGGCTGACTGGTGATGACCGGAAAGTGCGTGCGCCCGAAGACTTCCACCGGGGTGCGCCCTGCGTGGGCCGAGAGATCAAGCCGTGTGGACTGGGGGTGACGCGAGAGGTTGGTCACCACCAGCAGACATTCGTCATCCAGTGTGCGCACGTAGGACAAGATCTTGGGCGTGTCCGGGCGCAAAAAGCGCATGCCGCCGCGCCCCAGGGCCAGGTGCCGTTTGCGCAGGGCGATGAGCTGCTTCATCCACCACAAAAGCGAGGAAGGGTTGCGCTGCTGGTTCTCCACGTTGATGGACTGGTAGTGGTACTCCGGGTCGATGACCACGGGCAGGTAGAGCTGCTGCGGATTGACCTGGGAGAACCCGGCGTTGCGGTCCGGGGTCCACTGCATGGGCGTGCGCACGCCGTTTCTATCGCCCAGGTAATAGTTGTCGCCCATGCCGATCTCGTCGCCATAGTAGATGACGGGCGAGCCGGGCATGGTCATGAGCAGCATATTCATCAGCTCGATCTTGCGCCTGTCGTTGCGTAAAAGAGGAGCCAGGCGGCGGCGGATGCCCAGGTTGATGCGCGCCCGGCGGTCATGGGCGTAGACCTGGTACATGAAGTCTCGCTCTTCCTCGGAGACCATCTCCAGCGTCAGCTCATCGTGGTTGCGCAGGAATATGGCCCACTGGCAGGATTCGGGAATCTCCGGGGTCTGCTCCATGATGTCCACGATGGGCGAGCGGTCCTCCATTTCCAGCGCCACGAACATGCGCGGCATGAGCGGGAAGTGGAAGGTCATGTGGCAGGCGTCGCCTTCGCCAAAATAGCGTGCCGCGTCCTCGGGCCACTGGTTGGCCTCGGCCAGGAGCATACGGCCGGGATACTTGGCGTCCACATATGCGCGCAGGCGTTTGAGGGCGTCGATGGTCTCGGGCAGGTTCTCGCAGTTGGTGCCCTCGCTCTCGTAAAGGTAGGGCACGGCATCAAGCCGCAGGCCGTCCACGCCCATGCCGAGCCAAAAATCCACCACGCGCAGCAGTTCGGCCTCGACCTGGGGATTCTCGAAGTTCAGGTCCGGCTGGTGGGCGTAGAAGCGGTGCCAGTAATAGGCCCCGGCCACAGGATCCCAGCTCCAGTTGGATGTCTCAAAATCCTTGAAGATGATCCGGGTCTCGGAATACTTGGCCGGGGTGTCGCTCCAGACGTAGAAGTTCCGCTCGGGCGAGCCGGGCTTGGCCAGGCGGGCGCGCTGGAACCAGGCGTGCTGGTCTGAAGTGTGGTTGAGCACAAGCTCGGTGATGACACGGATGCCCCGGCTGTGGGCCTCGCGCAAGAGGCCTCGAAAATCAGCCAGCGTTCCATAATCCTTGTGGATGTCGCAATAGTCGGCGATGTCGTAGCCGTCGTCTCGCAGAGGCGAGGGATAGAAGGGCAACAGCCAAAGGGCACTGACGCCAAGATCCTGCAAATAGTCCAGCTTGCTCTTGAGACCGTGGAAATCGCCATGGCCGTTCTGGCTGGTGTCGAAAAAGGAACGCACGTGAACCTCGTAGATCACGGCGTCCTTGTACCAGGAGGGGTCAAGAGTCTCTGAGGCGCGTTTAGCCATCATTCATTTCCTTGGATTCTTCAGGCCCTGACTTGTCAAAAGAGATTCGCGTCAGGGGCAGTATGTCAGGATGCTTTTCTTGAATGTAACACACCAATCGCTCGCGCACCAGACAACGCAGGTCCCAGTTGCGTGAAGAACCCGCAGAGCTGACCAGGGCGCGCAAAGTCACAGTGGCCGGGCCGGAATCCGTGACCTGGAGACCACAGACACGGCCATCCCAAAGCTCACCGGCTTCTTCACGGCAAAGCCGTTCCAATTCGGAGCGCAGCTCGGCCACAGGAGCCCGGTAGTCGACGCAGAGGAACACGCTGCCCAGAATCTCCGCCGAGGAGCGCGTCCAGTTCTGTATGGGCTTGTCGAGGAAGTACATGACCGGCACCACAAGGCGGCGTTGGTCCCAGATGCGCACCACGACGTAGGTCAGGGTGATCTCCTCCACCCTCCCCCACTCGCCTTCCACCACCACCACGTCGTCCAAGCGTATGGGCTGGGTGATAGCGATCTGCATCCCGGCGAAAATGGTGGACAAAAACTTCTGGGCCGACAAGCCGGCCACGGCTCCGGCGATGCCTGCCGAGGCCAGAACGCTTGCGCCAATGTTGCGTGTGACATCAAAAACCATGAGCGTCGCGGCCAGGGACACCACGAGCACGATGACCGAGAACACCCGGCGGAACATGCGCACCTGGGTGATAATCTTGCGCGCGCGCAGATTGTCATCGGAGAGGATGTCGTTTGAACGCTGGAACCACTGGGCGAGTATGCCGCCACTGGCCAACACCGCCCAGGCGAAGACCGTTATCCAGGCAAGCGCGTGGAGCTTATGCGCCAGGTCAATGATGTTTACAGGCAGGGCCAGGGCCTGAACGTCGATGCCTGCAAGCCCTATGTCCAGGCCAAGCAGCGCAGCCGCAAAGCCCGTGGGGCCCTTTACCAGGTTAAGCGCCACGACCCAGAATTCTTCGCCCTGTCTTTTGGCCATGAGCCGCAGGATGCGCAAAAGCACTGCGTGGGCAACCAGCCCGGCAAGGATGAAGCCCAAAGGCAGTGCCAAGGTGAAGAATAGCTCAAGTGGCGGATCGGGCCGTATGGACATGATACCCTCCAAAGGGACACGGAGTGGTGTTGAGCAAGGAAAAATGTCGGCTGAAATGTCGCCGGAGTCCTGATCTCCTGGATGATTGCTCCGATTTTCCAGGAAATTGTATTGAAAAGTATGCTGAGCCTGGAGTTCCGCTGTCATGCGTGGGGTTGTGCAGGGGACGTGCCAGCATCGCTGCAGCACTCGGGAGGCGTAATGCGAAACATGGCCATGCCATCTGGCTGGTCGCAGAACAAGCGGATATCAATGCGAGTTGAAAGATGCTGCCTTGTTGAGCGTCACAAAAAATCCAGATGTTGGCGCAGCACCTGCACCGCCTCTTGTGGCATTGCTGCATCAATATGATTCAAGACGTTCAATAAGCATCTTCAAGCAAAGCCACAGAGTGGAATTAATTTTGACTCCACCTGTATAATTATATTCCAATAGCAGCTTAAGAGATGTTGAGCAAGCTGGAGCAATGCGCCGAACAGAAAGCAAAGCGGCCTCCAGGCATCGCCTGAAAGCCGCTGTCATTCTTGTGGTACCGGGAGGGGGAATCGAACCCCCAAGGCCTTGCGACCGGTGGATTTTGAGTCCACTGCGTCTACCAATTCCGCCATCCCGGCACGAGATTGGAATTCATAGGAGAACCGACCTCCGCTGTCAAGGATGCAGGACTTGCCACCCAGGGGTCGGCGTGCTAGCCCTCGCCTTCGTTTGCACACACATTCCCATGAGGAGACGCAATGGTCCTGCCCTCCGGCGCGCTGGTCAACGCCGCCGCAATCATACTCGGAAGCGCTGTCGGCATGGCCCTGCATGGCCGCTTTCCAGAGCGCTTCCGGCGCATCGTTTTCCAGGGTCTGGGCCTTTGCGTACTTTTGATCGGCCTGCAGATGGCGCTAACCGTGAAGAACCCGCTCATCCTCATCTTCAGCATCCTGCTTGGCGGGCTGCTGGGCGAAGCGCTACGTCTGGACCAGATGTTCGAGGCGTTTGGCGAACGCGCCAAGGCGACCCTGCGCTCGGCCAACCCGGACTTCACAGAAGGCCTGATAACCGCCTCTCTCATCTTCTGCATCGGCGCCATGGCCATCGTGGGCTCCTTTGACGAGGGCATCCGCGGCGACGCCACGGTACTCTACACCAAAAGCATCCTGGACGGTTTCGCTTCCGTGGCCTTGGCCGCGACCTACGGCTCCGGCGTGCTCTACTCGTTCATACCAGTGCTACTCTACCAGGGCGGCTTGACCGTTTTCGCAGGCATGTTTCAGGAGCACTTCTCGCCGCTTGTCATCAGCCAGTTGACCGCCACCGGCGGCCTCTTGATCCTGGGCATCGGCATCACCCTGCTGGACATCAAGCGCATCAACCTCTCCAACCTGTTGCCTTCCTTACTGGTCGTGGTGGTTCTCACACTGGTATTCGGGTAGAACACACCCCATCAACATGTGAATACCACTTAAGATCAAGCTTACTTTTCCAAAGTTCTTGACCGGCCTAGAGGAAGAACGTACTAAAAAACTGCACGCTCTTGGTATGTTGACAACAGCAGCCAAGCACAAGTTAACCCCTACATGCGCCAGGTATTTTCAAAGGATACCCGCCTGGCCGTGATCACGCTTAAGGAGACCCTGCGCATGGACGTGGAACTGGCAAAGCCCTTCGTCAAGGCCGCTATGGATGTCATCGGCACCATGGCCTTCATCACACCGCGGCCTGGTAAACCCTTCGTCAAGAAGAACTCCATCGCCACTGGCGACGTGACCGGACTTGTGGGCCTCACTGGCGACGGCAAGAAGGGCAGCGTTTCCATTTCGTTCAGCAAAGCCTGCGCCGTGGCCATGGTCAAGAACATGCTGGGAGATGACATTCAGGACATCATCTCGGACGTGAAGGACGCCGTTGGCGAAATCACAAACATGGTTTCCGGGCAGGCACGCGCCGGTCTTTCCGAGAAAGGCCTTGTATTCCAGGGATCAACGCCAACGGTTATCATGGGTGACAACCACAGCATTTCGCACATGTCCAAATCCCCCATCATGGCCATCCCCTTTGAGACCGATGCTGGCACTTTCACCATCGAGTTCTGTTTCGAGTAGATACGCAGCGCCGCAAACGTCTCACGAAGCACGTCGATGGGGGAGAGATGAGCAAGCTTGATGGGTTTCACGACAAGGATTTTCTCGAACAGGTCACCATCCTGAACGAAATCGCGGGCAGCAGGGATTCAAGCTCCTTGCCCGGCTTGCTTGATCTCTTCGAGAAACCCACGGGCGACACCGGCGTGGACTACATGGTCGTCAACGCCCTGAACGCAGTCCTTGGAGCCAATGAAGACGCCGTCATCAATGGACTGCACAGCCAGAACCCCGCTTTCCGCACCCTGTGCATCCGCACCGCTGGAGAATACGCCTTCCCGGACGCGGCCGAGCCCCTCTCGGAAATGGCCGAGGATGAGACGGACACGGATCGCCTGGCCGAGATCCTGGCTGCCTTGGCCAAGATCCATCCCGTCGACGGCGCCAGCGTATTCCGCGCCTTCCTGGGACACGAGGACGCCCTGCTGGCCGCCCTGGCCATGGAGATGGCCGGAGCCTATGCCGACGCGCAGGCCGTTGTCTTCCTCAAGGCCGCGGTGGAGGCGACGGACGCCGCGCAGACATATGACCAGTGCGACATCACCACCTGGAAAGCCATCGACGCCCTGGCGGCCATGGCCACCCCGGAGACCATCGCTTTTCTTGCCTCCAACGTGCACCACAAAAACCCCACGGCGCGCAGGATCATCACCGACGCCCTAGTGCGCCTGGGCGAGGCCGCCATCCCCCACCTTGAGCCGCTCTACGGCAACGGCGATGTGGACCAACGCATCCTGGCCAGCAACATCGTGGGCTTCATCGGCTCGCGCAAGGGCGCGGACGGCCTGGTGCAGGGCTTTGACAAGGGCTACTTCACCGACCCCAACGTGCGTTACGCAGCTTTCGAGGCCCTTGGCCGCATCGGCACCCTGAAGGGCCTGGTCTGCCTGGTGGACGGCCTCATGGAGACCGACGAGCTCATCCTCATGTCGGTCGTCACAGGCCTGGAGCGCCACGCAGCGCCCGGCATCCTCAAGACCATCTCCGAGCGCATCGCCGCAGGCGACGAGCGCAGCTCGCGCATCGCCCACGCGGTCATCGCCTCGCGCGCCCTGCGCCTTTTCCAAGAGCTCTACAAGGACGAGAACGTCGGCAATGCGCTCATGGTCGAGCTGCGGAAGTCCCAGGACTCCGAAATCTTGGGCGACTTCGCCACGCGCCTGGACGAAATCGGAACGGACCGCTCCAAGGCCGACGCCCTGAGCCTGCCCAAGGCCAAGACCGCCACCCGCAAGGCCCTGGCTGCAGACGACTCCAAGTCCATGCTGGCGCTATACCGCAGCATCCTCACCGAGCTTGGCTTTGAGCCGCTCATGGCCGCCAACGGGCAGGAGGCCTTCGCCTTTGTCGAGGCCGGTGAATTCGCCGATGTTGTCATCACGGACATGAACATGCCCGTCATGGACGGCATGGAGTTGGTGGGCAAGCTGCGCGGCGCGCTAGGCTACGAGGACGTGCCCATTCTCATGGTCACCACCGAGTCCGAAGGCACCCAGCGCGAGATGGCCTCCAAGACCGGAGTCACGGCGTTTCTGACCAAGCCCTTCAAGCCCGACGCGCTCCGGGCCAAGCTCATGGAGATGCTGGACGGCTAGCAGCCCGCAGCAGAAATTCCGCACTCAACTCCACCACCCGGCTGTCATACAGCATGCCCACATGACTCGTGGGCGGCAGGCATATTTCCAGCCAGCCTGCGCACTTTTCACGTTCCTCAAGAAGCGAGCCGGTAAGGGGCAGCACCATGCTGTCAACGGGCGAGTACAGGCTCAAGGCCGGCCCAGGGCAGACTGGCTTTCCGCGGACGCTGGCCAGCACTTCCCCTCCCTGGCGCAACCCACGGCCCAGCAGCCCCAGAGCCAAGGTCCCGGCCAGATTGCTGCCTTGATGCGGCGTCCCAAGGGTCACGATTGCGGCCACGCGCCCGCACACTCCCTCACTGACGCAAGCGGAACGGATCACCATGCCGCCCAGGCTGTGTCCAACCAGCAGCACCCTACCTGTCGGCGATTCTGCTGCCGCTCGTTGCACCGTCTGCACCAGCCCCTCCACAATATCCTCATATGACTGGAAAAAGCTGGCATAGGCGTAGGTGCGAACATCAGCAAACCCGCAGCGGGCGAGCCGCCGCCGGAACAGGAACCAGGCCGAGGCGTTGTGGTAAAGACCGTGGGTCAGGATCACCGGGGGCAGACCGCCCGGCCCGGAAGGACGCGGGCTGCGCTTCGGCAGCCAGCCCAGCGGATAGGCCAGGATCACAAGCCCGATGCTCCAGGCGGAGTTGCAGGCTGCGCGCACGAGCGGAAGGACCAGCCTGCCGCCGCAGAGTCCGCGCACGCGCGGCAACAACCCTGCCCGGCCGTTCTCCACAAGGAAAATGGCGTAGGAAAAGACCGGTACGGCAACGACGATGAAGGCGAAAGAGTAGAGAAAACGCATGCATGCTCCCGGCAGGGCTTGCCTGCCCGGCCATGAAGCGTGTACCATGTACGAAACCGCCTGTCATCATGAGGAATATATGCAACTGCCGCAAGCCCCGGACAACGTCTCCGTTGACGACTTCTTCCGCATCGACATTCGCGTGGGCACTGTAATCCGCGCCGAGGGTTTTCCCGAGGCCAAAAAGCCAGCCTACAAGCTCTGGATCGATTTTGGCGAGCTTGGTGTCCGCCAATCCAGCGCGCAGATTACGGAGCTCTACCAGCCCGAGGAGCTTGTGGGTCGGCAGGTGGTGGCCGTGGTGAACTTCCCGCCGCGCAAGGTGGCGGGGTTTCGCTCCGAAGTCCTAGTGCTTGGCGCCGCCACTCAGAATGGTTCAATCACCCTGCTCGCCCCGGACGCCTATGCGCCCGATGGTGAGCGCATCCACTAGCGAGCAGCTGTAAATGTTCGACAAGGCCCCCATTCCCATTCCCGCTCCCACTCTCTGCCTCGACATCGGCTCCGGCACGCAGGATGTGCTGCTGTATTACCCTGAACGAGAGGTGGAGAACTGCCCGAAGCTGGTGCTGCCCGCCCCGGCCCGCGTGC
Organism: Pseudomonadota bacterium; assembly: GCA_018817515.1. Taxonomy (GTDB): domain Bacteria; phylum Desulfobacterota; class Desulfovibrionia; order Desulfovibrionales; family Desulfovibrionaceae; genus Humidesulfovibrio. The sequence goes on along the minus strand of JAHIUD010000032.1, from coordinate 2,924 downwards.
TCGCCGAACGCATCCGGGAAGTCACCGCCCGTGGCCGCGCGTTGCACCTCCATGGCTGCAACATGGGCGGAGGGTTCGGAGGAGCGGTTCGTGCGCACCTGGAGGCCAAGCTTCCGGTATCACTCACGCAATCTGCGGCCTATTCCCTGGCCGACGACCTGGACGCCCTGCGCGCCAAGGGCTACGTCATAACCCCGGACTGCCCGGAAGGGGCCGAGGCCCTGCTCTGCGCGGACTTTGACCCGGCCTTCTGGCGCGCGGCCCTGGCTGCCCTTGGGCTACCGTGGCCAGGCCTGATCACGGCCTGCGTCCAGGATCACGGGTTCCATCCGGGCAGGAGCAACCGGCGCGGGCGCTTCGTGCTCTGGGAACGACTGCTGCATGAGGCACACGGCCAGCCCGAGAGCCTGCTGTTCGACATTGTGCCGCCGGAGTTCACACGGTTGAAGGATCTGCAACGCTCCATCGGCGGGGGTCCAGTGGCTGATACGGGAGCAGCGGCGGTGCTGGGCGGACTTTTTGAGCCTTCCATCCGCAAGCGTGCCGAAACGCGCGGGTTGACGTTGGTGAACATCGGCAACAGCCATACCGTCGCCTTCCTCCTGTTCCAGGGCCGAATTTGGGGGGTGTATGAGCACCATACCGGCCTGCTGGACAAGGACCGGCTGTGGTCACAGTTGGCGCGTTTCCGCTCGGGCGAACTTGAATTCGAGGAGATTTTCGACGACCAGGGGCACGGGACCTTGCGTCTGCAATTGCCACAGGCCGCGCAGGGCTTTACGCCAACGCTGGTGCTCGGCCCACGCCGGGGAATGTTGGAGGGCTTGGATGTCGAATACCCCGCGCCCGGCGGGGACATGATGCTCGCCGGAGCCTTTGGCCTGGTGGAGGGGCTTCGGCTGCGCCGGAACTGAAGCGTCGGGCCGGACTAGCGACGATAGAAGCTGCGCTCGAAAAGTTCAAGGATGGCGGCTTGCCCGGAATCGGTGAGGGAGCGGGTGCCGGTGCCGGTGAACGCTTCGCGGGTGATGGTTACGCCGCGCGCCGGGATCCAGCGCGTCTTGTCCCAACGAAACCAATCGCCCTGGGTCTGATCAAAGACGAAGAGCGGCTTGTTGCAAATCTTGGCAAATTCCGCTCCCCAGCCTGTGCCGCCCCGGACGGTGTTGTCGGGCAAAATCTCCCCCACCACGAAGACCTCCTTGCCGGAGGCCACCTGCCAGCAGATGCACTGCAATAGATTGCGGAAGCTCAGCTCGTCCGTATGGCTGGGATAGCTGCGGCCCATGAGGCGCGAAACATACTGCACGCTGACGTCGCGCAGGGCCAGGTCCTCGTCGGAAAGCACGCGCAGGCCCTGGCTGCGCTGGGGTTCATTGCCAGCGAATGTGAAGGTGACTTCGTGGATTCCAAAGGTTTCGGCAGCAGCACCAAAGGCGGCTTCTGAGCCCTTGGCTCCACCGCTGAACAAAGTGACGGCAGCAGCATCACGCATTACGATCGACTCCTCAGACGATTGTGGGGGGGGCTAGGCGGAGATGGACGAGGCATCGTCCTGCCCAGTGGAAATCGTCTTGGGTATGCGCAGATAGAACACAGTTCCCTCAACCTCATTGGATCGAAAACCGACAGTGCCGTTTAGGTAGCTCCCAGCAAGAAGGAGCATGCTGTAGGTGCCCATGCCGCGGCCAGATCCTTTTGTGCTGAATGTACGATGAAAGATATTGTCCTGCAAGGCCTCCGGAATATGCCCAGGGTTCTGCACCGAAAAGACGACATGCTCACTTTCTTCCTTGCAGGAGAGAAGAGCGGTTCCCCCCAGGGGCAGGGCCTCCAGGGCATTCTTGAGCATGTTGCCAAGCACGCGCTGGACCAGGCGCGCATCAGTTCGGACCGTCACGCTGTTGCTCTCCGGGTCGATGGCGATGATGCGTCCCTGAGCCACCGGAGAGTGCGCATAAAAGCCGCGCAGCTTACGCAGAAGATCGAGAGTGTCGTGGCGATCGACAACGAGTTTAAGCTCATTGAGTTCTGCGGCGGCGATGTCTCTTTGGGCCATCACCTCGTCCACAAGACTGTTTGTGGCGGTGCGTAAAATTTCAAACTCGCCTTTCACCTCGGGCGGCACCATCTCTGAAAGCATCTCAGTCAAACCGCTGATGCCTCCAGCAAGGTTCAGCACATCATGAAAAAAGATGCGCTCCATGCTGCGCCGACGCGACTCGTGTGTAACGTCCGTCAGGGAGAAGAGCACAAAATCCTGTCCATCAATGGTAAACGGAGAGGCGCTCACCTGCAGATCAAGACCTTCGATATCCGTGCTTATCCGGCGCAGGAGGTGGCAATCCCCAGTGGCGGGAACCAATTTGTTGATGGCTGAAAGGATGGCTCTTGTCGCACCGCACCCGCGGCAATGCCGGGAAGTTCCACAACCGCCGCTGAACGCATCGGCATTGATACACCCCAGGGCCTCGCCCGGCCTGCTCCCGAGCATCTCCTCCACGGCTTTATGCCCGAGGAAGGTGACGATGGCCTGGTTGGCGAAGACCACCTGCCGGTAGCGGTTGAGCGCCATGACCATGGTCGGCAAGGCATCGAAAAAGGCACGGCAATGGGTGCCGACAAAGGAGCGGAACTGCCCAAGAACGACATCGAGCGGTTCGCGTACGGCAGGTGCATATTCCGTTAATTGAGGCGTTTTGCTAGTCAAGGCGGCTGTTCTCCACTAGGAATGTTACCCCTGAGCGTTGGATGAGTCAACGAGGAACGACCAAGCACCCAATGAAAAAGGCTCCCTCTTTCGAAGGAGCCTTTTAAATAAAGTCCTGGCAGCGACCTACTTTCCCACGATTAGAACCGTAGTATCATCGGCGATGGCGGGCTTAACTTCCGAGTTCGGAAAGGGATCGGGTGTACCCCCGCCT
>JAHIUD010000031.1 GCA_018817515.1 Pseudomonadota bacterium | reverse complement strand
GTCACCGGATCGCGGTCAGCCTCGCGCAGGATGCCCACCATCTGCTCCTCGGAAAATCTTCCCTTCCTCATGGCTCCCCCTTCTTCTCTGGGGGTCACTCTCTCAAGTTTCAGCTGGTCCGAAAAGGGGCAGGCAGGTCAGGAGCATGAGACACGATCGCTCTCGGTTTTTACTCGCCGCCACGCACGAAGAGGACATCGCAAGGCGCGGCCTTGAGGATGGCGGAGGGGGCGTCGCGCATGACCTCAAGGCCGCGGCGGAAGGGCGCGGCCATGACCAGCAGGTCATAGCCCTGAGCCGCTTCCTTGATGATTTCATCTGCGATGTGCCTGCTGGCCACCGTCTTGACCTCGCAGGCCACGCCGGCAACCTGGGCACGCTTCTTGATCTCGGCCAGGGCCTTGTGTTCCTGCGAATACTCGTCGTCGCGTGTGTACTCCAGGAAATCGCCCCGGGCGTGGCTTCCCAGCAGGAAATCCGAGCCGATGTATACGCTCCAGCCGGTGTCCAGGACAAACAGGGCCGTCAGGCCCGCCCCCCGTTCGGAGGCGAGTCTGACCGCCGCGTCCATGGCCTGGGCCGAGTCATCCAGGGCCAGCAGGATCCTCATTACGGCAGGGTTCCCTTCTCGTGGTCCAGGACCAGCATCTTGGTCTTGCCCTTCTTCAGCGTGTCGCCTTCCTTGACATCGACGGAGAGCACTTTGCCGTTGGTGGAAGCCTTCACGTCCTTGGTGGCCAGTTTCTCTTCAAGCTTGCCGTCAACGAACTTCTTGTCTTTGTACTCGAAGGTGTAGAGCAGGTCGCCCTTCTTGATTTCCTGGTCGGGGGCGACCTTCAGGGCCACAAGCTTTCCGTCCTGGGTCGGGGTGATGGTGATGTTTGGGACGATGTACGCCATGTAGAGCAGCACGGCTACAGTGACGAGGCTGACGAAGACCATGGCCGCCATGTCCTCGTGGCGATCAGTCTTGAAGACGGTCATCTTTCCTTTTGACATGGGAACCTCCGGTTAGAAGCTCGCGTCCTTGGACACGAAGAACATGATGACTAAGAGGGCCACGACGTACTTGAGCGTGCCTGCGACCAGGCCGACCTTGAGCGGTTTGCCGCCCGCGGTCTTGAGCTCGCGGAAGTCGATGTACGCGCCCTGGCCCACAAGGCCGATGCCGAAGATCCAGCTCATGACGTCGCGGATGAGGTGCAGGGTGTTTGACCCCTCGGCCCCGAGCCAGCCTAGGGAGGACAAGGCCGTCATGCCGAAGAAGCCCAGTACGAACACCGGGAAGCGGTCCTTAAAGACCTTGCCCAGGCTCATCTTATCGGCGCCGGTGGCGCAGCTCTCGGCAGCCTCGGCCTTGCAGGCCCAGGTGGTGACGATGAAGACCACGAAGGGGATGGAGATGACGCGCACCACGTTCCATATCTCGCCATAGGCCACTGCCGTGCCGGGAGCGAAGGTGGGGTTGAAGGCCAGGCAGGTGGCCAGCACCTGGCCGGAGTTCAGGATGCCGGTGCCCACCCAGGCGCCGAACTGGTAGTCGCTCATGGAAAGCGCCTTGCCGATGAAGGGGCTGATGAACATGGTCATGATGCCGAAGCCCAGGATTGTAGCGATGGCCAGGGCGACCTCGGAGGGCTTGGCCTTGACGCCGGGGCTGGTGGCCACGGCGGCGGACACGCCGCACACGCCGCAAGCCGCGGCCATGACGCCGACCATGGAACGCTCCATGCCGATGCGCTTGCCGTACCAGATGACGAAGAGCACGGTGCCGAACACGAAGACGGAGATGAGGGTGATGGCGATGCCGCCCACCTTGGCCAGCTTTTGCAAGGTGTACAGGCAGCCCAGCATTATGACGCCGGATTTGATGAACAGGCGCGTGGTGCGGAAGCCAGCCTCGGCCCAGTCAGGGATCTTGCCGCCGAAGAAGACGTTGCGGTAGATGATGCCCGCGATGATGGACAACAGGATGTAGTTCAGGCTCAGAACCTGAACGAGCCATCCCTTTTGGCCAAATACGACGGCATCCTTCATCCAGGGCTCGACAAAGGTGCGCAGCAGGTACAGCGTACCGACCATGACGGCCAGGCCAGGGATGATGGCCAGAATCTGCGCCATGCCTTTTCTTTCTTCCATGTGACTCCTCCAGGTATCTCGGTCTTGCTTGAACCGCCACCCGTGGCGGTTCCCGTTACGATTAGTTTGGCCTTGAGCAAGGACAGTGCCAGCATTCTGAATTTCAACAACATACTAAAATATTTAAACAATTTACCATGGCGCGGGGCTGCATGTGCTAACTTTAGTTTGCACCTTGCAAATTTAAGGAAGCATGGATGCAAACGAAAGTTGCCAGGGCTGCCGACTGTGCTTATGGTAGCCGCAAAAGGGGCTATGCCGATGCGCCTGAAACCACATTCGCTACAGAACAAATTCCTGGCCGGGCTGGGGCTGGTCATGGCCGCCATGGTGGCCTTCTTTGCCGTCACGCTCAGCATGCACCTGGGCAGGCTCATGGAGAGCGAGGCCCGGGAGAAGGCCGCGCTCATCCTTTCCCAGGTGGAGGCAGTACAGCGCTTCGTACGCACCCAGCTCAGACCCGCCATGTACCGAGTGCTGCCCGAGAGCCAGTTCGTTCTGGAGGCCATGAGCACTTCCTACGTCACCCGTTCGGTGATGAGCGATCTGAATCTGGCCAAGGATTCCTTTACCTACAGGCGCGTGGGCATAGGCGCGCGCAACCCGGACTACGAAGCCAACCACCTGGAACAGGAGATCATCCATCGTTTCGAGGCGGACCACTCCCTTGTGCGTGTGGAGGAGTTCGTCAAGCTCGATGGCGAACGGCATTTCGTCACCGCCCGGCCCCAGCGTTTTGAAGCCTCCTGTCTGCATTGCCACGGCGACCCGAAGCAGGCCCCGAAGGAACTCCTCGAACGCTACGGGGCCGTGCGCGGCTTTGGTCGCAAAGTCGGTGAGCTGGCGGGCATCGACCTGGTGCGCCTCAAGGTGGAGCGCGACGTGGGCGGCATCCGCGACGCCACCCTTTCCTTCGCGACGTTCTTCGCCGTGGGCATTCTGGTGTTGTTCCTGGTTATTCAGGGCTTTTTCCACCGCCTGGTGGTGCAGAGCCTGCGGCGTGTTACGGGCGTGATGCACCGCATCTTCCCTGAGGAGGCTCCGGCGGAGGGGCCTCCCGTCGGCGCGCCACCTGCCAGCCTTCATGCGCGTGAGGACGAGATCGAGGACATCCTGCACGGTTTCGAGGCATTTGCGGAGCATCTGCGTCAGGCCAGGCAGGATCTCAAGGACTATGCCGCGACCTTGGAAGACAAGGTGGCCGACCGCACCGTGGAGCTGACCCGGCAGGCCGAGGAGCGCCGCGCCGACGTGGCCCTGTTTGTCTCGCTCCTCAACAGCCTGAACGAGAGCCAGGCCAAGCCTCAGCTCCTGGCGGCGGCCCTGGCCCTTGTGGCCGGGCGCTTCAAGGCGGCCCGGGCGGCCTACGTCTGTGTCCTCTCGGCCTCGGACTACGCCGCCTGGCCCGACCCAAAGGCCAGGCCCGAGCTGCCAGCGGATTGGCACGAGCTGGTCTCCGCCGAGCGGCCGCGCTTCACCCCCCTGGCCTGGTACATCCCCGTGCAGACAAATGGCACCAGCCGGGGCATCCTCTGCCTGTTCTGGGACGCCGAACAGGAGTCGAGCGACCGCCAGGCTGATTTGGCCCAGGCCATCGGTCAGCAGTTGGGCATCGCCATGGAGAACCTGGACGCTCTGGACGGCCTGCTGCGCCAGAACGAAACCCTGTCATCCATCTTCGAGGGCATTGCTGATCCGCTTCTGCTCCTTGACGCCAGCGCCTCGGTGCTTCTGGCAAACACAACGGCCCAGCGCCTGGCCGCAGAAATTGCCGCAGGGGGGGCATCGACGCTTCCCGCGCTCATCGCCACGGCCACGGGCGAGGGCGGTCCGGGCGAGTTCGAGCTCCCGGACGACCGCATCTTCGAGGCCAGCCTGTACCAGCTGGAAAGCCCCGGCGGCAGGCGCAGCGTGGCCTACCTGCGGGAGGTCACGGCCCAGCGCCGCATGGAGGGCCGCATGCGCCAGAACGAACGCCTGGTGGCCGTGGGTCAGCTTGCCGCAGGCCTCGCGCACGAGATCAACAACCCCCTCGGCGTCATCCTCTGCTATGCCGAGCTCCTGCGCCCGGCCTTGTCCGGTCCTGGTCCCCAGGCAGATCTGGACGTCATCCTGCGCCACACGGGTCAGGCCCAGCGGGTGGTACGCGACCTGCTCGACTTCGCGCGGCCCCGGCCCGCCTCCACCGGCCCCAGTTCGGCCGCCGACGTGGCCGCCTCCATCATCGAGGTGCTGCGGCCAAGAGCCAAGGCCGCCAAGGTCGAGGTGTCGCTGGGCGCACCGCCCGACCTGCCCTTGGTTTGCGCCGGGGCCGATGCCCTGGAGCATATCCTGTCGAACCTGCTGCTGAACGCCCTGGACGTAATGCCTGAGGGGTCGGGCAGGGTGCGCGTGGATATCGTGGCCGAGCCGGATGGCCGCTTCGTGCGGCTGACCGTGAGCGATAACGGCCCGGGCATCGCGGAGGAGCACCTGGACCGTGTGTTCGACCCCTTTTTCACCACCAAGGAGGTGGGCAAGGGCACGGGCCTGGGCCTGGCCGTGGTCTATGGGCTGGTACACGAACTCGGCGGGGCCCTGGCGGTTGAGAACACGCCTGAAGGCGGCGCGGCATTCACAGTGCGCCTGCCTGCGGACGGGCCGGAGACCCAGAACATGGGGGAGGTGAAGTAGATGGCTCAGCGCATCCTCATCGTGGACGATGAGCGCGACTTCGCCCAGGGGCTGGCCCGGCACATCCAGGCGGGCTTTCCGGATGCCGAATGCGTTCTCGCCGCCAGCGGGGCAGAGGCCCTGGAACTCCTTGAGGCCGGGGAAGCGGAGCTCATGCTCACGGACCTGCGCATGCCCGGCCTGGACGGGCAGGAACTGTTGCGTCAGGCCCTGGAAACCGACCCCCAGCTCACCGTCATCATGCTCACCGGGCACGGCAGCGTTGAGGCCGCCGTTGCTGCGCTCAAGGCCGGAGCCTACGACTTCTTGACCAAACCAGTAAATCGCGACGACCTGCTGCGGGCCGTGGCCAAAGGCCTGGACCGCGCGAAGCTGCTGGGCGAGAACCGCTCCTTGCGGGAACTGGCCCGGCGGCCCGAACTGGACCGCAGCCTCGTGGGCTCAAGCCCGCCCATGCTGCGTATGAAGGAAGCCATCGCCGCGGTGGCGGCCTCGGACTACACCGTGCTCGTGCGCGGGGAATCCGGCACTGGCAAAGAGCTGGTCGCCGCCAGCATCCACCGCCTGAGCCCCCGCGGACAGCGCCCCTTCGTCACCGTGAACTGCCCGGCCATTCCCGAGCACCTGCTGGAAAGCGAGCTCTTCGGACACGTCAAGGGCGCCTTCACCGGCGCGGACAAGGCCCGCCGAGGCCTGTTCGTGGCGGCCAGGGGGGGCACCATTCTGCTCGACGAGATCGGCGATGTGCCCATGAGCGTGCAGACCAAGCTTTTGCGCGTGCTCCAGGAGCGCGAGGTGAGGCCGGTGGGCTCAAGCGAAACGGTGAAGGTTGATGTGCGTATCCTGGCCTCCACGAATCAGGATCTTGAGGCGCGCATCCAGTCCGGCCAGTTCCGGGAGGACCTGTTCTACCGCCTGAACGTGCTCACGGTGGCGACACCGCCGCTGCGCGACCGGCGCGAGGACATTCCTTTGCTCGCGTCGTATTTCCTGGAGCAGGCCTGTCGCGAGATGGGGCTGCCGTCCAAAACCATCAGTCCAGAGGCCATGGCCTGCCTGTCGGCGCGGCCCTGGCCGGGCAACGTGCGCGAGCTCCAGAGCTTTGTGCGCCGCCTGACCGTGTTTTGCCCGGTGGAGCAGGTGGGCATGGCTCATCTGCACCAGGCCGAAGGCGGACGGGTTGAGGGGTGCGCGCCGCGGCAGGAAGCGCCCCTGGCTCCCTACAAGCAGGCCAAGGCCCATGTGTTGGATGAATTCACCAGGAGCTATCTGGACCACGTGTTGGAGAAGACCGGCGGCAATGTGAGCGAGGCCGCGCGCATTTCCGGCATTGAGCGCGTCAGCCTGCAGAAGATCATGAAGCGCATGGGGACGAAGTCGACCGGCGGGCCTCGCGATTAGCCGTCCGGTGCCCGGGACCAAGCCTGAGGCCCGGATGCGGGAGTTCTGTCCTCCACGCCAGGCTGTGTCTTGATGCCTTCTCATACTGCGCCAGTATGTCCAGACGAGGACGTCCCACTGCAGTTAAGCCAAAAAGCAAAAACGCGAGAGATCGCGCCTTATGCTGTGCTGATATAGTTGGTGCCCAGGGTCGGAATCGAACCGACATAACCCGAAGGTTGAGGGTTTTTTAAATCTCTACTTTGTGGGTATTATTACAGTATGTTGCGAAGACACTGTAACGATTTCTGACGGTTGCGTACGCATGCGCACTCACGAGTGATCACTGGTTTGCACTCGCGGTGGAGCAAAATTGGAGCAAGCTTTTCAGGTCAAACCGCCCAGCTAAGCCTGACCTGCCTCCCAAAACTGGACCAAATATTTGGGAGCGGGTCACCCAAGCCGTGTGGCTCTCTGTTGTATAGTGTATCTATCGGACATGCTTACAAGGCCACATCATGGGTCTGAGAGAAGTGACTCTCGCTGTTTCCGGGTTGGCCACAGCATCATCTGCGTATCAAGCCATTTGATCATGGGTGTTTGTGGTGAATTATATTCTTTGACCATACGCCCAGGCCGTCAATTATGCTTATCCTAACATATTGACGACACTGCGCCTTGTGATAATATTCACAGGGTGGCTTCTCCATTATATTGATAGAAGGCGGTGCGCTTGTGGCCGGTCGCATTTCACTCAACGCGCTTGCAGCCCGAGCCCTTGCCGGTGATACGGCTGTCTGGCGGCAACTGGTGGAACGACTGTATCCCTGGGCCTTGCGTCTGGCCCGCCGCCGCCTGCCACATGGTGTCGCGCCCGAGGACGCCGTTCAGGAGTCCTTCCTCATCGCCTATGCCAAGCTGGATCAACTGCGCGAGCCAGCGGCCTTTCCCGCCTGGCTGGCGTCGATCATCGTCTCGCAGTGCGCGCGCCTGGGGGTGAGTGGGTTTGCGGAGGTCTCCCTCGACCAGTTGGAGCTCTGTGGTCTTTTGCCGCCAATGCAGGGAGGAGACCCGGAGGACGCCCTATGCACCATGCAGCTGCTTGCAGCCTGTGATGCGGCCATAGAGGAACTACCCGGGCATCTGCGTGATGTCTGCCGCCTGCACTACCGGCGCGGCCTGTCCGTGCCGGAGGCCGCCCTGGCCTGCTGCCTACCTGAGGGAACGGTCAAGAAGCGGCTGTTCACGGCTCGGCCCCTGCTCCAGGCGCGCCTGTCGCGTTTCCATTGCGAGACAATCTTCCGAGTGGGTTACATGCCCATCAGCGACCATCTTCTGGCCATGTGCGCCGACCACCTGAGCCAAGGGCGCGGCCTGCCGCTCTGCTCAAAACGCTACCTCTCTTGGGCCGCCCTGGCGGGCGACCTCCGGCGCGGCAGGCTGGACGCGGCCTTCATCATGGCCCCCCTGGCGCTCAGCCTGCGCCAGGCCGGAACCCCGCTTGTGTACGTCATGGACGGCCACCACGACGGCAGTTCCCTGTCGCTGTCCAAGCATGCGGCGAGGCGCTGGCGCATGGGCCTGCCCGGCGAATGCTCGACCCACCGCGTGCTGCTGCATCGCCTTGTGCAGGAGCGGCCCGAGCTCTCGGAGCTGCCGACCATGGTGGTGAATCCGTCCTCAACCATCTCCTCCTTGCGGCAGAACGTGATCGGATCCTTCTTCTGCGGCGAGCCCTGGAGCGCCAAGTGCGCGCACGAGGGGTTGGGGGAAACGCTGCTGCGCTCGCGCGACATCAGCCCCGGCCATCTTTGCTGTATCCTGGCCGTGCGCGAGGAATTCGCCCAGCGCCAGGGCCAGGTGCTCACCGACTACGTGCGCCTGCTGCTCGCCGCCAGGGACCGCGTGCGCCGGGATACGGCCTTTGCGGCCTCGGTGCAGGCCGCCTACAGCAGCATCGAGGCGGACGTGGCCCGCAAGGTGTTGGACGAAAGGATCATCAGTTTCGACGACCTGGACCCGGAGCAGGGACGTCTCGACACATTCGCGCATCTGGCCCGGCAGGCTGGCGTCTTGCCGGAGAGTTGCTGCGCCAGCGGTTTTGCCCGGACGGAATTCTTCGCCCAGGCCTCGGCCTGAGTCACGAATATTCCAATTTCCATTCCTATTCTGGGAACTAATTTCTCTGTTGGATGCTCTACCATGATAGGGACACCAGCGGGCGTTAGCGGCGCTCGATGGAGTGCCACACCTTGAACGGAGGGCAGCAGAATGCACGAGAACAAATGGATTCCCACGGTCTGCTATCAATGCAAGGCTGAGTGCGCCATCCTGGCTCGCGTGGAGAACGGGGTGGTCAAGGAGGTCAAGGGCAATCCCCTGGCGCGCGGCAAGATGTGCGTCAAGGGCATGGCCGGGATCACCACGCTCTATTCTCAGGAACGGCTCAAGCACCCCATGAAGCGGGTGGGCGAGCGCGGCGAGGGCAAGTTCGTGGACATCGGCTGGGACGAGGCCATGAACATCATGGAGAAGAAGCTGCGTGAGCTGATCAAGCGCGGCGAGGCGCACAAGTTCACCTACTCCATGTTCCCGCACTCCACCACGGATCCCAAGTGGCGCTTCGTCAACGCCGTGGGCGGGTTCATCAGCACGGGTCTGCCGCACTGCGACTCGGCAAAGATCATGGCCCACCTGCACACCTTCGGCTGTTTTCCCAACCACCACATCGCGCCCATGTACTACACGGTGCCCAGGGGCGGCATCATGATCCTCTCAGGACGTCATCCTTTCGGCTGTCTGGACGATGCCTGCGTGCCGAAGCACATCCTTGACGCCAAGGAGCGTGGGGCTAAGCTCATCGTCATCGACCCCATCTTCCGCACCGAGGCGGCAAAGGCCGACTGGTGGATCCCCATCAAGCCCGGTGGCGACGCGGCCCTGTTCCTGGGCATGGCCAGCCATATGCTCAAGAAGGGCATCCACAACAAGGCTTTCTGCGACAAGTGGGTGCGCGAGGGCGACATGGAGGGTCTTGCGGCCTTCCTCAAGGACAAGACCCCGGAGGCCATGAGCAAGATCTGCGAGGTCCCGGCCAAGGATATCGTCAAATTGGCCGAAATGTGCGCCAAGGCCCCCAGCGTCAGCGTCGACGCCTTCAAGTCCATCATGTACGGCAACGCCATGGACTGGGGCCACGCCTGGTCCATCTTCCTGGTCATCACCGGCAACCTGGACAACCCTGGCGGACAGCCCATGCCGGAGATCGCGCCCATGGCTGCGGTCGCGCCAGCACCCCCGGCTCCGAACCTGAAGGAGTTGGGCTACCACCGCACCGGGCCAAACCGCGACAAGTTCAACCACTACAACTTCATCCTGGAGCCCACCTGGTACGCTGCCCAGGCCGTGAAGGAAGGCAACCTCAAGGTCTTCTTCGCCTCGGAATGCAACCCGGCACTCAGCGAGATGGGTTCCGGCGAGTGGCGCAAGGCCATGACCATGAAGGACAAGAAGGGCAACTACCTGCTGGAGCTCTTCGTGGTCACGGAGATATTGCCCTCGGAAACCATGAAGTGGGCGGACCTGGTCCTGCCCGACCAGACCAACTTCGAGCGCTGGGAGCTTCTGTACATGCCTTGGTGGTACAACTTCGGGCACACGGCGGCGGTCTGCCAGCCCGTGGTCAAACCCATCGGCGAGTCGCGCCACGCCAACCGCGTGATGATCGATCTCGGCAAGCGCATGTTCCCGGAGTACTTCGCCTTCAAGGACGATGTGGAGTACTACGACATCGAACTCTCGGGCGTGGGCATGAGCATGCAGAAGGTGCTCGATGGTGGCGCCCTTTGGTCGCCCGGCACGGTGGGGTTCCGCAAATATGAGGACGCAGGCAAGTTCAATACCGGCAGCGGCAAGATCGAACTGGAGTGGAAGATGTACAAGGACATCGGGCAGGAGTGGCCCAGCCCGGAACTGCCCCTGGAGTTCCGTCGTGGCGCGGACAAGTATCCGTTCATCCTGGTGAACTTCCGCACCATCTTCCTGAACAATACCGGGGCATGGTCCCAGAACAACGCCCAGCTGCGCGACTCCGTCTCCGGCCTGGACGCCAATCCGCTGCTGCTCAACCCCATCGATGCGGCCAAGCTGGGCATTGCCAGCGGCGACACCGTGACCGTGGAGTCGAGCACCGGCAAGGTGCGTATTCCGGTCCTGTTCACCGAGAAGATCAAGCCTGGCTGCGCGGGGCTCATCCACGGCTTCGGTCAGACCATGGGCAAGGTTGCCTCGCGCGGCAAGTGGGTTGGCGACAACGAACTCATCGCTGACGCGGGTTCGCATCTGGACGAACAGGATCTGCGCGGCGGCGAGGCTCATGTCTCCACCCGTGTCCGGATCGTGAAGTAAAGGAGGGCGGACATGAAACAACTCAGCATAATGGTCGACCTCGACCGCTGCATCGGCTGCAAGACCTGCATCGTGGCCTGCCGCAACCACTACGGGCTGGTGGACCACGAGAAGTCCATGCCCGGCACCATGAGCCACTACCTGCGGGTGGAGAGCGAGTGCACGGGCAGCTACCCGGACCTCAAGGAAGATTACTGGGTGGTCATGTGCCAGCACTGCAAGAAACCGCCCTGCATCAGGGCCTGCGAGAATGGGGCCATCACCAAGGACGTGCAGACGGGCATCGTGCTCATCGATAAGAAAAAGTGCGTGGGGGCCAAGAAGTGCATTGAGAAGTGCCCCTACGACGTCATCCAGTTCGACGCGCCGGGCAAGTTCGCCCACAAGTGCAGCATGTGCTACGACCGGGTCATCCACGGACTGGAGCCCGTCTGCGTGGAGGTCTGCCTGGCCGACGCCCTCTCCTTTGGCGAGAAGGAGATCCTGCTGATGCAGGCCGACGCTGCAGGCAAGAAGGTCGTGAAGAAGAAGAGCACCCAGTCCATTCTCTACGTCAAGAGCTGAAGCTGAGGCGAAAAACTGGGCCGGGTGGCGTTCTTGCGGCGCTGCCCGGCCAACGAGCGGTTCGCTTGGAGGGCGCCATGATCCAGATACGGTTAAGGGCGCCGTGCAGGCGGGAATTCGAGAAGGATGTCTACAGGCCGGGGGTCATTTCGCTCTCGCGCCTGGTTTGGGGCTCCCTTGGGGGCGGACTGACGCTGGCCGTCATCGCCCTATGTTCCCGGGCCAGTGGGGTGGGAGTGCTCTATCCGCCGCTGGCCGCCACCTGCTTCATCAACGCCACCTGCGTGTACCTGCGCGTGGCCCGGCCCCGGCAGGTGGTCGTAGGGCATCTGGTGTCCAGCGTGGCCGGATTGCTGGCTGTTCTGGCAGGCGACGCGCTTGTCCAGACGTTGCCCGAAGCAAGCATTATTCCGTTTAAGCTGGGGCTGGCCGTGGGGCTGGCCGCAGTATTTATGCAGATTTTCGATGCCGACCATCCACCCGCCGCAGCCACGGCGGCCATCCCGGTGATCCTGCCTCTGCCCGTGGCGCCCCTGCTGCTGCCCCTGCATATGGCCTGGGGCGCGGTCATCGCCGTGCTCTGCGCCCTGGCCTGGAACCGGGTCTGGTTTACCTATCCCCCGCCCGAGGGTGAGGATTGCCCCCTGTGCCTGGGGCTGCACCAAGGCCGCCTGGAGATGCTGGGGCTGGGGCTGTGCGTGCTGGCCGCCGTGCTCATGGGGCTGCGGGCCCTGTTTGTGCCGTGCTACCAGGCCGGGCTCTGGCTCATGCTTCTGGGGGGAATTGTGCTCACGTTCCAGCATTTTGCCGAGGCTCGCCTAGTCTTGGAGAACGACCGGGGCTCAGGCTAAGGTGTTCATGCCTTGGTCCAGACGCCTGTTCTGTGCATGCATCGTTCGCGCGACCAGACATTGAAGCCAACGATCGGCCTCGGTCGTTACCGCCATGGCTCAGAGATTAACAATCTCTGGCGAATGTTAAGGGGCAGGCCGCTGTCATTATAACGCGCTGATATAATTGGTGCCCAGGGTCGGAGTCGAACCGACATAACCCGAAGGTTGAGGGATTTTAAATCTCTGTTTATGCTAACTATTACAGCATGTTGCGAATGCACTGTGAATGATTTCTGACGGTTGCGTACGCATGTGCATTCACGAATGATCACCAGTTTGCACTCGCAGTGGAGCAAAATTGGAGCAAACATTTGGAGAATGTTGCTCCTGGCGCTGGGCGCCCCATGTGGTGCAAAAGGGGGTAAGCGGGACGTTGCCTCTCCCCTTTTGCTTGCCGCATTGGGGACTAGCTTCGCCCATTGCCCCAGCGGGAATCATTCTTTCGTTCATCGCCTTGGCTGTCGCGCTGGTTCGAGTCCTTGCGGGGATCCTCGCGCCGATTGTTATCCATGCGATTGTTGTCCATGTGGGAGTCGTCGCGTCGATTGTCATTGCGCCTGTTGTCGTCGCGCCGGTCCATCATGTTGTCCCTGTGGTCCGGCTCCCAGCGCCCCGGCGTCCAGCGGTCCGGCCCGTCGTGGTTGTTCTGGCCCTGGCGCTCCCAGCGTCCTTCCTGCCAGTGGTGGCCGGGCCGGTCCGGTCCGCGGTGGTCCCGGTTCCCATCATAGCGCTGGGGGGACTGCCCCATGCACAGTTCGAAGCCGCCATTCAACTGCGCCAGGGCAGGTGAGGCCAGGGCTCCCACGCAGAGCAGGGTTGTGAAGAGTGTCTTAAGGGCGATGCGCTTCATGGTGCGTCTCCTTGCTTGCCCGGACCAGTGGTTGGGGCGCGGACTATGGTGTGTTGGTGAATGCAATGGGGCCGTTGATCCGGACCCTTCAGGCCAGATGATCTTCAGACCTGATTAGTTGCCTCGGCCATGGCCACCACGGGAATCGTCGCGATTACCGTTGCCGTTCCCCCTGCCATTGCCCCTGCCGTGCTTTCCTTCTTGTACTTGCTCTTGCCCTTGTACTGCTTCTGATCACGTTCCCAGCGGCCGGGCTCGAAGTGGTGCACCTGGCCCCGGTCCTCCCACTGCGCCTGCCTCCAGTGCTGGCCTGGACGGGAGCGCTCCATGCGGCCCTCGTTCCACTGGTGGCGGCCGCCATCCCATAGCCAGTAGCCGGGCAGCCAGAAGTATCCGTGGGGCGCGACGTGGACTTCCTCATGGCGCGGCGGCGGCGGCGCACGGCCGATGTCGATGCTGATGCTCATCTGCGCCAGGGCTGGCGTTGCCATCACGCCCAGGCACAATACGGCAGCGAAGATGGTCTTGAGGGCTTTGCGGTTCATAGGAAGCTCCCTGCGGGCTCGGAACGTCGTCCGAGGCGCTGTTGGTGGTGGGGTCGGCAGGTGTCAGGGAAGTGCGCTGGGGTGCCCAGTTGCCGGAAAGGAGAGTCTTGTCGGGTTCACTGCCTCCGGCAGACTGGCTTGCAGCCTGCCGGAAGAAGTGCCTGGCAGGGATCGGATTGCCCGAACCCTTGCCGTCGGTGCTTTACGTTTACTTCTTTTCCTTGGAGTCGCCGTAGAGGCCGCCGCCAACGGCGCCCAGGGCGCCGCCCACCAGGGCGCCGGTGACAAGACTGCCGCCCGTGAGCAGGCCAAAGCCCGCGCCCACGCCGGCGCCGATGGCGCCGCCGGACACAGCGCCCTGCTGGGTGCGGCTCATGTTTGTGCAGCCAAAGCTGCCAAGGCCGAGAAACGCCACGATCATAAGCGGTGCGAGTATCTTTCTCATGTTTGACTCCTTAGTTCTTCAGGTTCGGCTTGATCATGTTCTGCCAGATGACCTTCAGAACATTCTCATCGAGCTTGCCGGGGTTGTTGGCGTAGTACTTGTCCACTGCCTTCTCCACGTCGGCCCAGGTCTGGTCCTTGAAGACCTCCACCCAGCCGGAAACGAACCTGGAGGGCTGCTCGTCGTGTTTGGTGCGGATGTGGAATTCCAGCACCGTGGCGCTGCCCACGCCGTACAGGAAGGCGCGCTTCTCAGCCGAGGAGGAGTCCAGCCAGATATTGCCGTCCAGTTCGGGTGAAATCTGCGTGGACTGGGTTCTGCCCGGGCTGACCGCGAAGAACAGCAGCCCTGCGACCAGCGTTATTGCCAGTATGTTGAACTTTTTCATGATTCTCTCCCATGTCGGGGTTGGTTGGGTGATGAAGCCGTGACAGTGGGCGGCATTGAATCCAGCCGCCCGTCACGGCGTTTGCGCGCTTACGTCTTGGCTATTTGACCCGCATGTCCTGATTGACCATCTTCACGCCATTGACCTTGCGCGCGACTTCCACGGCCTTGTTGATGTTGGCCTGAGAGCTGACAAAACCACTCAACTGGACCACGCCCTTGAATGTTTCGACGTTGATCTCACCGGATTTCAGGGTGGGCTCGTCGAAGATCATGGCCTTGACCTTAGTGGTGATGACGCTGTCGTCGATGTATTCACCCGTGCCCTCGTGCTTTGCCGTGGAGGCGCAGCCCAGGGAAAGGGCCATCAGGGCGGTCAGGATAAAGGCCATAATGCGGTTGCGTTTCTTCATTATGATATTCTCCGGAGGTGTGACGAGGCCAAGCCGACCGCTCTGTTCAACGCTTCATGAGGGCGAGGGCTTTGCGCTTCGCGGGTTGTTGTACGAGGTGTTCATGCGCCATGCTTGGCCTTTTGCCAGGCTCCAGGAAACAGAGAGGGGAAAACCGTTTCGTTATATTCTGCCCATCATAAACAGGACCAGCACCACCACGAGCACCACTCCCAGGACGCCGCTCGGCCGGTAGCCCCAGGCCCTACTGTGCGGCCATGTCGGGATGATGCCCAGAATCATCAGAATGATCAGCAGCAAGAGTATTGAGCCAAGTGACATGTGCTTCTCCAGAGGGTTGGTTGTGTCGGAGAGAATCTCGGGGGGAACTTCCGCGGAACGCTGTCCTGCCTGTCCACAACCTTTTGCTGCGGAAAGTGCGCGAAGCCGGTGGTGCTACAGCCGTCTGCCGCGAATGAGCCGGAGCAGGATCATGACAATTGCCACGACCAAGAGGATATGAATGAATCCACCCATGGAGTATGACGAAACAAGTCCGAGTGCCCATAGGACAATAAATGTTATTGCAATAATTTCGAGCATAACGCTGTCTCCTCATGCTGCATGAGGGGGAATCCTCACGATGTAAGTACTATCCTGACAGCCGAAATGCGTCTGTGCGATAGTGCACGTAAGGGATTATATTTTGCAACATTTTTGTATGCGCAGGCACGGCGCAAAAAAAAATATCTTGTGTCCATATGTGTGCTAGCGTACGGATGGCGTGATCTCTGGAAGAGCCCGTGCTGGATTCCGAGCCCAACGAAGGAGGCCCGCATGCAAGAAACACCAACGCCTTGGCAAAACCATCTTTTGGCCGCCTTGCCGGCGGAGGTTCAGAAGCGCCTGTTCCCTGACCTCAAGCTGGTGGAAATGCCCCTGGGCAAGGTCTTGTACGAGTCCGGGGACACCGTGACCCACATCTATTTTCCCACAGACTCCATTGTGTCGTTGCTGTACGTGATGGAAGACGGCGCCTCGGCGGAGATTTCCGTGGTGGGCAACGAGGGCTTCATCGGCGTGTCCCTGTTCATGGGCGGCGGGAGCACCACGAGCCGGAGCGTTGTTCAGAGCGCCGGCTGGGCATACAAGCTGCTGGGACAAAGGTTCATGGACGAGTGCAACCGGCACTCCCAGCTGACGGTGCTGATGCTGCACTACCTGCAGTCCATGATCACGCAGATGGCCCAGACAGCGGTGTGCAACCGCCACCACTCCATCGACCAGCAGCTCTGCCGCTGGCTCCTGCTGTCGCTCGACCGCCTGCCAGGCAACCAATTGATCATGACCCAGGAGCTCATCGCCAACATGCTCGGCGTGCGCCGCGAAGGCGTCACCGAGGCTGCGGGCAAGTTGCAAGACCTCGGGGTCATCTCTTACAGCCGCGGTCATATCACGGTGCTGGACAGGCCCAAGCTGGAGGCGCTGTGCTGTGAGTGCTACGCTGTGGTCAAGAAGGAAACCGACCGCCTGCTGCCCTACCTGCCGCCGCGCAAGGGCAAGTAAAGGGAATGGCGGGGCGCAAGGTGGCATAATCGCTCTGCGTAACGACACCCGCTTGAACGACACCCGTTGAATGTGAGAGGGGCTGCGAAACCGTTTGGTCTCGCAGCCCCTTGCTGTATTAGTCGCGCACTGGTCTAGTTGGTGGAGATTTCCACGCGGCGGTTCAGGTGGCGGCCATCAGCGGTCGTGTTGTCGAACTTGGGCTCAAGCTTGCCCTTGCCCTCGGTGCTGAGCTTGCCCTGGAAGCCCTTCTCCATGAGCCACTTGGTCACGGCGTTGGCGCGGCGCTCGGAGAGCTTCTGGTTGTAGTCAACAGGACCGACGCTGTCAGTATGGCCGGTGACGGTGAACTTGCTGCAGCTGGAGTTCTTGAGCACGCTCAAGGCCTGCTCCAGGGCGGGAACCATGTCCGGGACGATCATGTACTTGTCAAAGGCGAAGTTCATGTTGCCCAGGGTGATGCTCTCGCAGGTGCCAGCCGGGGCCGGGGCCGGGGTCATGGCGCGCGGGGCGGCTGCCTGCTCGGGCGCCGTCTCGTAGAACACGTCGCGCACGAACTGCTTCATGCCGGCGGCGCTGGTCATGACCATGGGGTCGCCCACGACGGTGCAGCCCTTCAGAGCGCGGATCTGCGCAACGACTTCCTTGCCGTGGGCCTTGTCGGCATAGCTGACGATGTGGATGCACAGGTTCGGGTACTTGGCGTACAAGGCCTTGGCCTCGGCCACAGGATCGTTGCCGTAGTTGGAGTTGCCGTCAGTGAACAGGATGAGCGCGGTGCGGCCCTTCATGCTGGCCAGCACCGGGTCGATCTTGTCCAGGCCAAAGCCCATGGGGGTGTTGCGGCCGTAGATGTCGTACTTGGTGTCGATGGCGGTCACGGCAGAGGCGACCGCAGGCCGGGTGTACGTTCTGGGGGTCAGCTGGGTATCAAAGGGCGCGAAGGTGTTCACGCCGCTCTGGTAACCAAGCAGGGGGATTTCGTCGTTCATCTTGAGCGCAAGGGCCTTGGCCAGCACCAGCTTGTGGGCTTTGAACATCTCGTTGTCCTGAACCATGGAGCCGGAGTGGTCAAAGAAGAGGATGAAGTTGTCGACCTTGGGGCGCAGGGTCTCGGCCTGGGCCGCGAAGGCCATGCCGAACACCGCGAGGGCGGTCAACAGGACGATGGAGAGAAGACGCTTGCCTGTGTTCATAAACTAATCTCCTTGAAATTACAGTGTGTGCAGGCGCTGGCCACATCGTGAGAGGATCTGCGGCCTACGGGGTTTCAGTGGACACGTGTTCAAAATGCGTGCGTTGACGGGGCAATCACTGGGTCCTCCTCGCTAAGCAAGCCAGGTTGATTCCGCGATCTTTACACTTTCTCTTCACTCTCTCTTCGCTTGGACTCCACCCTGGCCCGTGTGCAGCATGGGCAGGCGCACGTCCGTTTCTATGGAGATCCTGGCGAGCATGTCGATGAGGGTGTCGGTTTCCTTAATCTGTAGGGCGGCGATCTGCCTGAACGTATTCTTGGCCTTGGCCGTGTCGGGCTGAGGTTTGAGCATGATGGCATTGAGCTCAACCTGCTTTGCGCGGATGTCCTGGCGCAGGCTGAACAGCTGTTCCGCGTAATGGCTCTGGATTATCCGTATGGCCTCCAGTTTCTCGGGCGGAATGACCATGTTGCCCATGCTGTTCCCCCCCATGGGGCCCACCTGGTTCATGGGCGGAGGGCTGCGTATCCCGTCTGAGTCTTGCACCATTTCGGCAACCGCAAGTGAGGCAGTCAGAAGAAGCGCTGTCGCTATGGTCAGGATGGTCGTTGCCTTGAATTTCATCGACGTTCTCCATGGACTGTTGTTACTGCCTGTGTGCAAGGCCCTGTCCGACACCAAGAAGGAGGAGGAGCCGGGAGCGTTTTTCAAACGACAACTGCTCCGGAGTTTGTCCTGGCGCGCCATGGGCAATACCTGGAATCTCTTCCCGCTTGTCTTCGTTCGCCTTAAAACCTGAGGCCCTTGGCCTGGACGCTCCTCACGCCGCGCACGTTCTGCGCAAGTTCGATGGCCAAGGCGCGTTCGGCTCCGCTCTTGAGCTTCCCATTCAGGGTGACGACGCCCTGGTTGGTGTTGACGGTGATGTCTGAGCCAGACACGTTGCTGGAGTAAAGGAAAGTAGACTTCACCTTGGTGGTTATCCAGCTGTCGGCGAGGTCTTGCCTGGCCTCATGCGCAGAGGCCTTGGCGCTCTGCACAGCCGTTGGCTTCATGGGGGCGACCGCCAACTGGTTGTCCACGGACGCCACGCCTCGGGTGTTGAGGGCCAGGCGCCCGGCGAGTTCCTTGCTTGCGGCGCTGTCGGCGGTGCCGCGTAGCAGCACCCGGCCAAACTTGGTGTCGACCTTGACGTTGAGGCCATCCGTGTTCTTGCTCCACGCAAGCTTCGACTTGACTGCGGAGGTGATGATTGCATCGTCGACAACCTCGCCATAACTGCGGTCCGCAGACGGTTTGACGGGCGTGTAATCGGCCTGGACCGCGATCTGGTTGTCCACTTCCTTGATGCCGCCCACGCCCAGGGCGATCTCCGTGGCCAGTTCCTTGCTGACATCCTCTTCAACGGTGCCGGTCAGGGTGGCCTTGTTGTTCTGCACGGACACGCTCAGGTTGTTGGCGCGCAGATAGGGGCTCAGGGCATAGGTCGTCCATATCTGGGTCTCCTGCCGCGCGTCGACGATCTCCTGAGACACGGTGTCCGCGGCGGCCACGCCGTTTGGTGCCGCCATGGCAAGCACAAGGCTTGTGATGAGGATCAGTTTGCGGGAATGCGGATGCATGGTGTGGCTCCAAAGGGTAAGAGATGTGTTGCGAGTGGGCTTCGGTCTGCTGCTTCCGTGAGGCGTAACGCCGAGTTCGCCTGCGCTGAGCGCATTGAATCAAGCTATGCTTACGGGATGGTCAGCACCCTGAACGCTTCTTTGGGGGCAGTGGGGGGGAAGAACCGTTTCGGCGATAGTCTCGCGGTGCCGAACGTGGGCGGGGTTGGCGATAGGGGCTGTGCGGCTATTGCCCTGGCCTTTTGTTAAAGGCCTTTCCATGATGATCTCCCAATGCATCCCGTAACACGCGAGTTTGCGAGGTCTCGGTATAGTGACAATTGCAGGGAGTGGTGGATGTGTCGGTGCGGTGCCGCTCATAAGAGCGGAATATCCTGTGAGGAAGGATTTGCTTTGTACAAGTCGTGAGCATAATGCCCAGTTCTGTTGCATGATGCCGCATGCCGCATGCGTACATTAGGGAGCACTTCCAATGATATTTCCAGGAATACGATGGCAAACGTATGAATGGCTACGATTCAGTAGAATGCTGGGGAATGGAAAAGGACGGCCCACGTCGAGCCGTCCTTTTAACTTGTTGATATGCTTGGTGCCCAGGGTCGGAATCGAACCGACATAACCCGAAGGTTGAGGGATTTTAAGTCTCTATTTTATGCTAATTATTACAGTGTATTATGAATGCACTGTGAATGATTCCTGACGGTTGCGTACGCATGCGTATTCACGAATGATCACTGGTTTGCACTCGCAGTGGAGCAAAATTGGAGCAAGGTTTGTACCTCACTTGCTTCACGCATGATGCTTACGCAGACAGTGTTTCACAGACCAGCGTCGGGGTCGATTCCAAAGGTCTTCCACTGGGCGCTGGCCTCAGCAGCGGCCCGTTCGACCTCCTCGTCAGGCCAGGGCTCGATGACCAGCGCCTCGGCCACCACCTGCCAGAGGTACTTCACCTCATACTTGAGATCCTTGTAGTACTTGGGCAGCCGCTTCATGATCTGGTCGCGGCAGTTGGAGCAGCCCACCACCACCACGTCCGCGCCGCTGCGCCGGATCTGGTCCGCCTTGTAGCGCCCGTGAAAGGCCGACTGCTTCTCAAACGGCCCCGGCCAGTTGCCGCCGCCCGCGCCGCAGCAGTAGTTGGCCTCTCGGTTGGGCGTCATCTCCACGAATTCGTCCACGCACTGGGAGAGGATCCAGCGCGGCTCGTCAAAGAAGGCCTGGCCATAGTGCTTCAAAAGTTCGCGGCCATGCTTACAGGAGTCGTGCCAGGTGAAGCGCTTGCCCGCGTGCACGCTCTTGTCAAGCCGGATGCGGCCCTGCTGGATGATCTCCTGGAGGTATTCGTAGAGGTAGATGAAATTGACGCGGTTCTCCTCGTTCAGCTCCACGCAGGACTTCATGCCCGTGCGGCAGCCGTATGAGCCGCCACCGCAGTCCGGCATGATCATGCGCTTGATGCCCTGGCGCTTGATGTAGCTGATCTTGCGCTCGGCCAGGGCGCGGATGCCCTCGTAGTTTCCGGTGAAGAGCGCCCAGTCCACGGCCTCCCAGCCCTCGGAGGGCACGGTCCAGTTCTCGTGGGCGGCATAGAAGATCTTCCACCACCAGAACTGGTCCTCGAAGTCGCCGTAGACTTCCTTGGAGTTGGGGAAAAACAGGATGTCTGCTTCCTTCCGGTCCACGGGCACATAGAAGCCAGGGCAGTCCTCATCGGAGAGCTGCTGCCCCAGTTCGGCCATGCCCTGGAGGTAGTCGTCCCTGGGGATGGCCATGTTGTTGCCGGACTCCAGGTTGTTGGTTGTGCCCTTTTGCAGCACTCCGGGCACCTGGTCACGCGGGCGCAGGTGCTTCATGTGCAGCATCACCGGCACGATGTCGATGCCCATGGGGCAGGCGTAGGCGCAGCGCCCGCAGCCGGTGCAGAGCCAGGGAAAGTTGGAGTTCATAACCTCGTCGACCATGCCGTAGGCCAGCATGCGCAGCACCTTGCGGATGTTCCAGCCCTCGTTGTCCGGGGCGTTGGTGGTGGGGCAGCCGCTGCTGCACGCCCCGCAGGCCATGCAGGCGCTGAAGTCGAACTTGGCCAGGTGCTGGCGGATCTCGTCCGCCAGGCTCCTGGGGATAACGGGCTGCATCACGCCCGGCGTGCTCACAACGGTCTCCATGATGTCCCCCTTGGAAGGGGCGCGCCGCCTCAGGGGCTAACCGGCGCGCTCCTCCTCCAACTTCTTCTTGTGCGCCTTGTCGATGATCTCCAGGACCCGCTCGGTCTTGCAGGGCTTGAGAATATAATCGAAGGCCCCAAGGCGGATGAGTTCAACGGCATCGTCGGTGGAGGCGTGCCCGGTGACCACGATGGCCTTGGCCGCCACCTTGGCCTCGCGCAGGCGCTCCAGGGTGCCTTTGCCGGTGAGCCCCGGCAGGCGCATGTCCAGGAGCACGACGTCGTAGTCGTTCCTGCGCAGCTCTTCCAGGGCCTCCTCGCCGCTGTATACCTTCCCGGCGACGAGGCCGTTCACCTCCAGCAGCTTGGCCATGTTGTCGGCGAAGCGCTTCTCGTCGTCCACCACAAGCACCTTGGTCGGCTCGGACATGACCTCACCCTCCGGCTTCGGCGGCGGCCTTGTGCGATGTCTCGACGGCTTCGCCGGTCTGGTCGTACATCAGGCCGCAGCGCAGGTCGAAGTGGCGGTTCACGCTGATGGTCGGGCAGGGTGAGTTCAGCGCCACCTGGATCACGGTGGAGCCCAGGAACGCCTTTTCCGGGTCTCGCTCGCGGGTGTGGTGGGCCATGAGGATCAGGTTGGCCTCGCGCATGCGGGCGAGCTTCAGGATCTCCATGGCGGGCATCCCTTCCCAGGCTTCGAAGGTGCTGCTCTTGATGCCGCGAAGCTTGTCGCCGTAGCGCTCCTCCAAGTTGGCCTTGCTCTGGGCGATGGCGCGCTTGACCTCGTCATGCCCGAGGGACACGCGGCCATTCTCGCCGCTTAAGTCCACGCAGTGGAATACGGTGAGGCCGGCCTTGTAGTGCCGGGCGATCTGCCCGCCGTAGTGCACCGCGCAGTCGGCCTGGTCGGAGAAGTCCGTGGCCGCCACGATGTTCAGGAAGTTGTGCTCGCCGTATGGGGTGGACTTGGCCACGATCATCACCGGGCAGGCGGCCTTCTGGCTGACCTGCTCCAGGGTGCTGCCGGTCATGCCCCACATGCGCGAGCGCTGTTCGGCGTATTCCTTGGTGTGGGGGCCCATGACCACGAGGTCCGCATTCATCTTGCGGGCGATGCGCAGGATCTCCACGTGCGGCACGCCAGGCACGACCTTGACCTCGTAGTTGTCCAGCCCCCGCAGCTTTTCCTTGTAGTATTCCTCCACCGAGGCCTTGATCTTGGCCACCTCGCCGGAGGACTCCAGAAACTCCATTTCACCCCAGCCCTGGGCCATGCCGCAGACGTGCGCGATGACCAGGCGGGACTCGAAGCGCTGCGCGAAGTGGAAAGCCGCCTCGGCAGCGCAGTCGCACAACTCCGACGGTGTGATGGCGAGAAGAATGTCCTTGAACATGTGCCTACCCTCCGGTTGGATTGTCCTTACCTGTCAAGCACTAGCGGTTTCGCAGGCGCGAAGCTTGCCCTTGAGCGCATCCGTCACCGCCAGGTTCTTGTCCAAAAGCGTCTGCTCGTCCGAAAGCCCGAAAGCCAGCCCCAGAAGCTGGGGCAGGTACAGGACCGAGATCGTGTCCGCTTGGTGCGCCTGGCTCTGGTACGCCTCCAGGTTCATCTGGCACATGGGGCAGACCGTGACGATGGCGTCGGCCCCGGCAGCGGCGTCCAATATGGCGGCCACGGAGACCAGGGCCACGTCACGCCTGGTGGCCATGAGCGAGGCCCCGCAACAACGCCCGCCCATATCCCAGCGAAATGCCGTTGCGCCCAGGGCGCTGATGAGCGGCTCCATGGACCGGGGGCGCTCGGGGTCGTCGAACAGGGCATAGGGCCGCAGAGCCTGGCAGCCGTAGTACGAGGCCACAATGAGCCCTTCCAGGCGGCGGCTGACCTGGGCGGCCACGGCCTCCGGCCCGATGTCCCCCGCCAGCACGTCCAGCAGGTGCCGCACCCGGACCTTGCCGGCGTAGCTCAGGCCCTCGGTGCCCAGGGCCTCGTTGATCCGGCCCGGCAGGGCGCGGTCCGCCGCACATTCGCGGCCCACCCGCAGGTGGTTCAGATAGCAGGCGCTGCATGGCACGAGCATGTCCAGGCCCGGGCACTCGCGTTCGGTCAGGGCCAGGTTGCGCGCGGGCAGGGCCAGGGTCAAAAGGCTGCTCACGGGCTCCACCGCGCTGGCGCCGCAGCAGGTCCAGTCCGGTATCTCGGAGAGTTCCACGCCGAGGCGCTTCAGCACCTCGCGGCTGGAGACATCGTACTCCTCGGCGCTGGTTCCAAGAGAACAGCCGGGATAGTATGCGTACTTCATGATGCCCCCTCCATGCTGCGGACCTTGGCGAAGAGCGGGCCGAGCCTGCCGCGCTGGCCGCTGCCGCCCAGGTGCAGCTTGCCCTTGGCCAAAAGCTTCAGGCCCAGCGGCCCGTATTCCATCGGCAGCAGCGGGTCGTGCATGGCCAGGAAGTAGTGGCACATGAAGCCCATCTCCTGGATGCGCCCGTTCTGCTCCACGTTGTGCATGAACTCCTGGTAGAACAGGGCCTTCTTCCTGTTGGCGGAATCGCCTTCGGCCGCAGCCATGCGCTTGAGCGCGGCCATGGCTGCGGTCAGGGGCAGGTCGCGCGGGCAGCGCAATGTGCAGGAGTAGCACGCCGAGCAGAGCCAGAAGGTGCGGCTCTGCAAAACCTCCTGCTTCAGGCCGAAGAGCAGCATCCGCCACATCTGGCGCGGGGTCAGGTCCATGGCGAAGGCGTTGGGGCAGGAGGCCGTGCAGGTGCCGCACTGCATGCAGGCGCGGACCATGTTCTGGACCTCGACCAGCGTCTCGTCCTGGAAGACCAGCGGGGCTGGGACGAAGGCGATGGGCTTGTGCGTGTTCTTCATGGCTGTCTCCTCACTTTCAGAGCCCGGCTGCGGCGGCGGGTTGTACGGCCAGGGCCGCGTCGATGACGGCCATGACCTGCTCGTCGCGGAAGCCCCGCAGCACGGTGGCGCTGTTGGGGCAGGCGGCCATGCACGAGCCGCAGCCCTGGCACAAAAGCTCGTCCACCACGATCTTGTCGCGGTCCAGGTCGAGCGCGCGCGCGCCATACGGGCATACGGAGATGCACCGCCCGCAGCGCGAGCAGAGGGTGTCGCGGATCTCGGCCACCACGTTGCCGCAGGACAGCTGCTTTTCGCTTAAGATGCGCACGGCGCGCTGGGCCGCTGCCTTGGCCGAGAGCAGGGTCTCGCGCATGGTGGCGGGGCCCAGGCCCAGGCCGCAGGCGAAGACGCCGTGCTTGAGGAAGTCCACGGGCCGCCACTTGCTCTCGGCCTCCTGGTAGAAGCCGTTGTCTGTGAGGCTCACCCCGAAGAGGTCGGCGATTTCGGCGGAGTCGTTGGGCTCCACGCCGCTGGAGAGCACCAGCAGGTCCGGGTGCAGTTCGATCTGCGCGCTCAGCACCGGGTCCAGCGCGGTGATCACCGGCTTGTCGTCCTTGAACTCCACCTTGGGCCTGGTGTCCGGGGTGTAGCGGATGAAGATGGCCCCGCTGCGACGCGCCTCGGTGTAGTAGTGCTCGGCGAAGCCGGTGGTCATGATGTCACGGTAGAAGACATAGACCGGCAGGCCCGGGTTGCGCTTCTTGAGCATCAGGATGTTCTTGAGCGCGCCCTGGCAGCAGACCCGGCTGCAGTAGTTGCGGGACTCCTCGCGCGAGCGCCAGCACTGGATCATGGCCACGCCCGAGAGGCTGGAGGCGTCCACAGAGCCTGCGGCCAGGCGTTGCTCCAATTCCAGCTGCGTGAGGACGCACTTGCGCACGCGATTGCCATACTCGTAGACCTTGGCCTCGTGGCCACCGGTGGCCAGGATGGTGGCGCCGTGGTGCAGGGTGTGGGCCATTCCCTCGCCCGTGGCCACGACGGTGACGAACCGCCCGGCCTTGCCGCGCGAGAGCACCACCCGCGAGTCCTTGAGTACGCGGATGTTGGGGTTCTTCTCCACCTGTTCGATCAGGTCCTCCATGAAGCGGGCAGGATCGTCGCCCCCCAGGGTGTAGCGCAGGTTCATGGCCTGGCCGCCCAGCTGCTCGGCCTCCTCCACCAGGACCACCTTGAAGCCCTGGTCGGCGATGCCCATGGCCGCGGTCATGCCCGCCAGGCCGCCGCCCACCACCAAGGCCTGGGGCGAGACCGGCGTGGCCTGCGGCAGGCTTGAGGGGTCCGCGCCCAGGAGCTTGGCCGCTGCCATGGCCAGAAGCGAACTCATTTCGTCTGTGCGGGCGGTCTCGCCGCAATCGCAGACGCCTGGGCTGGCGCCCGGTTCCTCACCACGACCGGCGGCGCAACTGGCCCGGCACGCGGCGTGGCCGCCAAAGCTGGTGGCCCGCCCGGCAAGGCTGGCGGTGTGGATGTCCACCACGTCCATGAGGGCCGGGTTGAGCTTCAGGTCCTCGCCCAGTTCGCGCAGCCGGGGCACATGCATATAGGGCAGGCAGGCGCCGATGAGCACGCGGTTGGGCGCGGTAGCCTCGGCCTCCTGGCGCAGGGTGTCCCAGCCCTCGCGGGTGCAGGCGCGTTTCACGTCCACCACCTTGACCACCCCTGGCAGGATGGCCATGCGCTGGCGCAGGGCGTCCGCATTCACGTTGAGTTCAAGGGTCGGGCAGGAGGAGCACAGGGCCATGAGCACGCGCGGCACCTGCCGGGACACGTCCGTATACTCCGGCTCGGCTTCCGGGGTCTCGTCGCGCGGGCCGTGATAGACCCGGATCATGCGCGAGGCGCCCATGGCCGCAGCTCCGGCCTGGATCATCGAGCCCCGGATGTCGGCAGGTTCGCCGAAGGCCCCGGCGGCGAACACGCCCAGGCGGCTGGTGCGGTTCGGGGAAAGATACCTGGTGGCGCAGAAGCCGCTGTCGTTGACCTCGATGCCGGCGGCCAGGGCAAGGCGCTCCATGGACTTGGGCGGGCGCGCGCCAACGGCCAGGACCAGGGCATCGAAGACCTCCTCGCGCAGCTCCCCGGAATAGTCATAGTACTGGATCAGCAGGTCCCCGTCCGGGCCGGGCAGGATGCTGTGCGGACGGGCGGGAATGAAGCGCACCCCGGCCGTGTTTTCGGCCTCGTCGCGGTAGCGCTGGTAGTCGCGGCCATTGGTGCGCATGTCCATGTAGAAGATGGTGGCCTCGGCCTCGCCGCAGCTGCGGCGCTTGGCCAGCAGGGCCTGCTTGATGGAGATCATGCAGCAGAAGGAGGAGCAGAAGTCGGCCTGCTTCTTCACATCGCGCGAGCCCACGCACTGGAGCCAGGCGATGCGGTGAAGCGGCTTGCCGTCGCCGGGTCGCGTGAGCAGGCCCTGGCTCGGCCCGGTGGGGCTGGCCAAGCGCTCAAACTCCAGCGAGGTGAGCACGCCGGGGTGGCTGCCGTAGAGCATGAGGTCCGCGCAGCCATTCGGATTGTCGCCGGGGTTGTAGCACTCGAACCCGGCGGCAAGGATCACCGCGCCCACTTCAAGGCTGAAGCTCTCGTCCGAGACCAGGCGCATGAACAGCTTGTCCAGCCAGGGCACGGCCTGGGCCTGCTTGAGCGGCTTGGCCAGGACCTCGCGCGCGCCCTGCTTGAAGAGCGCGGCCACGGCCTTGTCCTTGCCCTCGTCCTCGTTCTTGGCCCCATCCTTGTCCTTGGAAACCAGCAGCACCACGGCGAGATTCGGGCGCAGCTCCAGCGCCCGGCGCAGGGTGCGTTCGACCTCGGCCTCCGGCAGGTCCAGGTCCAGCAGCATCAGGCCGCACTCCAGGCCGCCTGCCAGGAGCTCCAGGGCCTTTTCGCCGGTGGCGGTGGGGTGTAGCGGGAAGTTCTCGTCCTTGAACCAGAGGGGAAGATCCTGGGTGATCCGTTCGTCCGGCGTGGCCACTATGATGTGGAAATCCTTGCGTTGCTCGAACTTGAAGTCGATGGCCTTTGTCGGGCAGGCCTCATAGCAGCGCCAGCAGCGCTGGCAGTTGTCCAGGTCCACCACGTAGTGGTTGGGAATGTTGTGCGGCACGGGCAGGTACACGGCCGTGCGCGGGGCCAGGCCGGCGTTGAACTCGCTGGGCACCCGCGCCGGGCAGACCTCCGCGCACAGCCCGCAACTCACGCAGCGCGTGGGGTCGACGAAGGTCGAGCGGCGGCGCAGGGTGGCCTGGAACTTGCCTGGGTCGCCTTCCAGGCCGGTGAGCTCGGTGTGCAGGTAGATGTCGATGTTCTTGTGGAACAGGCCCTTGCGCAGGCAGTATTGGCTGGACTGGTCGCGCTGGGTCAGCGGCAGCATCTTGCACATGCCGCAGTGGTCGGAGGGGAACTGGTGGTCCAGTTGCGTCAGGATGCCGCCCAGGCTGGGCCGGGCGTCGATGAGGGCAACCTTGAGGCCGGTCTCGGCCAGGTCCAGGGCGGACCGGATGCCGCCGATGCCAGCCCCGACTACCAGTGCTCCGTATTCCTTCTTCATCTGAGCCTCCCGCGTTCAATGCGTCCGCCAGCGTCAAGCAAGCCCGCTCGGGCGGACCCGCTAGTCCAGTCCTCCGGTGAGCTCTGGGAATTCCCGCTCCCGGAACACGGACAGCGGCGGCGCTTCGCCGGGGTCCCTGCCCGCCTCGTACTCGAAGGCCTTCTGTGTGCTGGCGGCGATGGTCTTGAACAGCTCCATCACCGGCACGTCGTTGGGGCAGGCGTTGGAGCACTGGCCGCAGCCCACACAGGCGGTGCTCATGTGGGCCAGCCGCGTGAGATGGAAGAACACCGTGTCCGTGGGCATCTTGAGGGCGCCGCGCTGGCGGGCCCAGGACAAGTATTGCCAGGGCCTGTGCTCGAAAACATCGGTCAAGAAGACGCACTCCTTGCAGTAGCAGACCGGGCAGGCAGCGCGGCAGTTGTAACAGTTGACGCAGGCCGAGAGGAACGTGGATAGCTTGGTCATGTCCGAGGTGGCTGCGGTGGTCTCGGCGAACAGCTTCTCCTGCGTGGCCCTGCGCTCGGCGAGCAGAGCCTCCAGGGCACTGCCGCGTGAGCCGTCGTCCGAGGCTTCGGGCAGGCCCAGGCGGGTTATGAAGCCCTCGCCCCTGGGGGTATTGGCCATGAGCAGCAGGCCGTTCTCCACATCCTGGCCGAACAGGCCGATGGTCAGGTCCGCCTCGGCACCGGTTGCGTGCTCGCAGGTGCGGCAGGCCCGGGCGACCTCAACGCCGTCGAAGGCGCCGCGCCCGTCCGCGCGCAGGAACCCGAGCAGGGCGTCCAGGTCACCCCGGTTGCCGGAAAATCTGGCGGAGTCGACGTTGGTGAAGGCGCCGGGGCAGTCCATGCTCACGAGCAGCGTGTTCTCCAGGCTGCCCTGGTTGAGCTTGCACAATTCGATGAAGGCCCGGACCTCGCAGGGCCGGAGCAGCGCGGCCACCAGGCCGCCCTCGTCCGTGCCCCGGGTCAGCCGGGTGAGCATGCGTGCCGCGTTCAGGCGGAAGGACGGGGCCAGGGGGTCCACGTCGCGCAATTCCGCCGGGTCGGCCACCAGGGCGGGCATGGTGCCGCCATTGCCGGGCAGACGCCGGGGCGCGAGCACGGCGGAGATTTCGCCGTCCGCCAGCAGCCGGGCGCAGAAGCCCTGGAGCGCGGCTACCGGGTTTGCGTCCTTGACCTCGATTCGTGCGATGCTTCCCATGACGTGCCTCCGCAAATACTAAGGTTCAAAGGAGCGGCAAGCGCCGGGTGTCGATGGGTCCCAGCTCCTTGATCTCCGCCGCGAAGCTGTTCACCGTGGCGGCAAACTCGTTGCCTTCGCTTGCGCCCACCCAGGTCAGCTTGATCCGGCGGCTGTCGATGCCGAAGCGCGGCAAGATCTCCATGAGCAGCTTCACGCGCCGCCGGGCCTTGTAGTTGCCGTTGATGTAGTGGCAGTCGCCCGGGTGGCAGCCCGAGATCAGCACCGCGTCGGCCCCGCCGAGTAGCGCCTTGATGATGTACTTGGGGTCCACCATGCCGGTGCACATCATGCGCACCAGCCGGACGTTGGGCGACTGGACCATGCGCGAGGTTCCGGCCAGGTCCGCAGCCGTGTAGGTGCACCAGTTGCAGACAAAGGCCACGATGGCGGGCTCGAAGGCCGCGCCGGGCATGGGCTCGCCCTGTGCTTCTGGGGTGACGATGAGTTCTTGCATGTGCTCCTCCCTCGGCAATATTTATCAGGTGAGGTCCGCTGCGGCTGGCTGCCGGACCGGCACTATGCGCTGGGTCAGTCCTTCCAGCTCGGCAAAGACCTGCTTCTCATTGAAGTGGCGGATCTGGGCCGCGCCGCTGGGGCAATGCCCGGCGCAGCTGCCGCAGCCCTTGCACATGGCCTCGTTGATGACGCAGACGCGGCGGCGTTCGTCGAACTCGATGGCCGAGTAGGCGCACAGGCCGACGCACATCTTGCAGCCGATGCAGATGTCCGGGTTGATCCAGGACACCGTGGGCGAGATGCTGACCTCGCCCCGCGCGGCCAGGCTGAGGGCCTGGCCCGCCCCGCCCGAGGCGTGGGCCACGGCGTCGGGGATGTCCTTGGGGCCCTGGCAGGTTCCGGCCAGGAAGATGCCGTCGGTGGCCGTGGACACCGGCCCGAGCTTGGGGTGCTCCTCCAGGAAGAAGCCGTCCTGGCCGCAGCTGACGCCGAAGACCCTCGCCACCTCGGAGGCGTCCTTGCGGGCCTGCATGGCCGTGCAGAGCACCACCATGTCCACGGCCACGCGCACTGGGCGTCCGAGCAGGGTGTCCTCGGCCACGACGACGAGCTTGCCTTGCTCATCCTCGCTGCGAGCCTGGTCCGTGACCTCCGCCGGGCGGCCCCGGATGAAGGTGACGCCCTCCTCCTGGACTCGACGGTAGAACTCCTCGTAGCCCTTTCCGAAGCAGCGCATGTCGATGTAGAAATTATAGACCCGCGCGTGGTGGCCCACCTTGTCCTTGATCAGGTGGTCGTACTTCAGCGCGTACATGCAGCACACTCGCGAGCAGTATTCGTGCTGGTTCTTGTCGCGGCTGCCCACGCAGTGGATGATGGCCACGCTCTCCGGGGCCTCTCCGTTCTTCATGCGGATCTTGCCGCCGGTGGGGCCCACGGCGTTGTTCAGGCGCTCGAACTGCAGGCCCGTGTAGACCTCCGGATATCGACCGAAGCCGTATTGCGACAGAGGCGTGGGGTCGAGGATGTCAAAGCCGGTGGCCAGAACGATGGTCCCCACCTGCACGTCCAGGAAGCTCTCCTGCTGCTCGAAGTCGATGGCATCCGACGGGCAGTTCTGCTTACAGGCCCCGCACTTGCCCTTGACCAGGTAGATGCAGCTGGCCGGGTCGATGACCGGCGTGTTGGGCACGCTCTGGGGCGAGTTGCGGTGCACGGCCTTGCGCTTGCCCAGGCCCTCCTCGAACTCGCTGGGCACGCTCTTGGGGCACTTCTCCATGCACAGGCCGCAGCCCGTGCAGCGGTCCTGGTTGATGTAGCGCGGCTTGGTGCGGATGCGCGCCGTGTAGTTGCCCACATAGCCCTTGACCTCCACCACCTCGCTCATGGTCATGAGGTTGATGTTGGGCTCCTGGGCCACGGCCACCATCTTCGGGGTGGAGATGCAGGCGGCGCAGTCCAGCGTAGGGAAGGTCTTGTCGAACTGGGTCATGTGCCCGCCGATGGACGGCCCGCGCTCCACCATGTGCACCTTGTGCCCGGACCGGGCGATGTCGAGCGCCGCCTGGATGCCTGCGATGCCGCCGCCCACCACCAGCACGTCCGGGTGCACGGCCTCCACGCGCGAGTAGAGCTCCTCGTGCTCATTCACGCGCGAAACCGCTGCGGCCACCAGGGTCTTGGCCTTGGCCGTGGCCTCGGCCGGGTCGGCCACGACCCAGGAGCAGTGCTCGCGGATGCAGGTCATCTGGAACAGGAAGGGGTTCAGGCCGCCGCGTTGGCAGGCCTTCTGAAAGGTCTTCTCGTGCAGCCGGGGCGAGCAGGACGCCACCACCACGCGGGTCAGGCCCATCTCGCGGATGTCCTTGATGATCATGTCCTGGCCGGGGTCGGAGCACATGAACTTGTAGTCCCTGGCCACGGCCACGTTCTTCAGCCCGCTGGCATGGCGGGCCACGCCTTCCGAGTCCACGCGTCCGGCAATGTTGGTGCCGCAGTGGCAGACGTACACTCCGATCCTGCTGGGCATGGCGGCCTCCCCGGGTCTGTTGCCGCTCCTTGTGGAGGGCGGTTGCCTCCTCCGCGTCAGGATGTACGCGAAGGATCATCTTGCCGCGTCTTACTCAAAAATTGTGCCGCAACTCAGCATTGCGCATTTAATTTGTAATATTAATATAATGTGTAATTGCTATGCGTGAGGTATGGCTTTGCTGCTCTGCATTAAAGTATTGCGACACGAGACATAATCTTGCACAGTAAGATTGGAAATAGTGGCTGTAAACTCGATGTGCAATCGAATGACTTGCAAATGAGGCGGGATGCATGCGGACTATGCACCGTAAAGCGACTGGCTCTCTGGAGGCAAGGCGATGCGAGGCCGACATGGTCGGCGTCTTGCTGGACGCCTGCCCGGAGCATGCCTTGCTGATGCGCCTGGACAGCACGGTGCTCGTGGCCAATGTCTCCATGGCCGGGCTCTTTCGCCTGCCGCCGGAGCGTCTGGTCGACGAACGCCTCTACGACTTCTTTCCTTCCGTTGTGGTCAGAACGTGGGCCAAGGCCGTGCAACATGCAGTGGAATCAGGCCAGCCCTCGTGCTTCGAGGAGTCGTTTTTCCCTGGCCGCGCTCTTGAGGTGCGCGTGCATCCCGTGTCCACGGAGGGCGGGGCTGTGGACCGGGTGGCGGTGTTCTGCCGGGACATCACCGCGCAGAAGGCGGCGGAGCGGGAGCGCACCCGCCTGGCCTCGGCTCTGGAGCAGACCGCCGACCCCGTGATTCTGTATGACGAGATGATGCGCGTGGCCTACATCAACCAGGCCTTCGAGGCCATGACCGGCTACCCGCTGCACGAGGTGCGCGGCAGGCCCGTGGCGACGTTCTATCAGGGACTGGAGCAGCAGGCCTGCCTGAACCAGATACTGGAGACCCTGGCCAGCGGCGACGCATGGACCGGCAAGACCTGCAACACCTGCAAGGACGGCAGCGTCATCTGCTGCCACAAGACGGTCTCGCCCATCCGCGGCAAGGGCGGCTGCATCCTGGGTTACGTCAGTGTCTGGCGCGACATGGCCGCCATGGAGGCTCTGGAGCGGCAGCTCCGCCAGGCGCAGAAGATGGAGGCCCTGGGCACCCTGGCTGGCGGCATAGCCCACGACTTCAACAACATTCTCTCGCCCATCGTGCTCATGGCGGACCTCGGCCTCTCCCAGCTTGCCCAGGACGACCCCCTGCGCGGTTCCCTCAAAAGCATCCTCAAGTCCGCCAAGCGCGCCGAGGCCCTGGTGCGCCAGATCTTGAGCCTGAGCCGGAGACACGAGTCCGAGCAGCCAGTCCCTCTGCGCCTCTCGGACATCATCCTGGAGTGTCTGACTCTCTTGCGGCCCAGCCTGCCCAGCACCATCGACATCTCCCTGGCCACGGAAACGCAGCGCGACGTGGTCCTGGCCGACCCCGCCCAGGTGCATCAACTGCTCATGAACCTCTGCACCAACGCAGCGTGGGCCATGCGCGGCTCCGGCGGAACGCTTGATCTGCGCGTTCAGGAACGCGGTGTGGGCGCAAGGGGCGATGCCGTGTTTCCCGATGCGCAGCCGGGGAGCTATGTGCTCTTCAGCGTGCAGGACAGCGGACACGGCATCATCCCGGAGCACATGGAGCGCATCTTCGATCCCTTTTTCACCACCAAGGCAGACGGCTCGGGCACTGGGCTCGGCCTAGCCGTGGTCATGAACATCGTCACACGGCTGCGCGGGACCATCCAGGTGCGCAGCGGTGAAGGGCAGGGGACCTGTTTTGAAATCCTGCTGCCGCGCTCGGACCTTCCGCCCGTGGATCAGCAGGCCCAAGCCCTGGAGCCCCGCATGGATTTCAGGGGCACCGGGCATGTGCTCGTGGTGGATGACGAGCCGGACATCCTGGCCGCCTGCGTCATGGGTCTCAACGCCTATGGCTACGAGGTCAGCACCTGCCTGCGCGGCGAGGAAGCGCTGGAGTTGTTTCGCGCGAGTCCGGGGATGATTGACGTGGTGCTGAGCGACACGACCATGCCTGGCCTGGCCGGTCCGGATCTGGTCCGGGAACTGCTCAAGATTGATCCCCACCTGCCGGTGATCCTGACCACGGGGCACAGCGACCTGGTCAACAGGGAGAAGGCGTGGCGCATCGGCGCACTGGAATTTCTCGCCAAGCCTTTCCGCATGGACGAACTGGCCGCCTTGCTGCGCAAGCTGATTCCCGGCAAACGCAGAGGCTCTGCCGCACAGGAGGTCTGAGCCATGTCGCGCGTGCTTATCGTGGACGACGACCCCATGCTCTGCGAGGCCCTTGCCCTTGCCGTGCAGCAGATGGGCTATGAGGCGAACACGGCCGGAACCCTGAAAGACGGCCTGCGCAAGGCCCGCGCCGGAGACTTCGACGTGGTCGTGCTGGACGTGCGCATGCCTGACGGCAGCGGGCTCGACAGCCTGCCGGGGTTCCAGGAATGCCCCTCGGCGCCGGAGGTCATCATACTCACCGGTGCGGGCGACCCGGACGGCGCGGAACTGGCCATCCGCAGCGGAGCCTGGAGCTACATCGCCAAGCCGCCGACCCTGAACACCATCCGCCTGCCCATCCAGCGCGCCATGGAGCACCACCGGGGCAAGCAGAAGGTCCTGCCGCTGGGGCTCAAACGCAGCGGCATCATAGGCGAGAGCCGGGCCCTGCACGCCTGCATGGATCTCGTGGCCCAAGCCGCGGCCACGGAGGCCAGCGTGCTCATCACCGGCGAGACCGGCACGGGCAAGGAGCTCTTCGCCCGGGCCATTCACGACAACAGCGCCCGGGCCGACAACCCCTTCGTGGTGGTGGACTGCGCGGCCCTGCCGGAAAAGCTCGTGGAGAGCGAGCTGTTCGGCTACGAGCGCGGCGCCTTCACCGGGGCCGACCGTCGCTTTGAGGGCATGGTCCACCAGGCCCACCGGGGGACGCTGTTTCTGGACGAGATCGGGGAGCTGCCCATGACTGTGCAGAAGGCCTTCCTGCGCGTGCTCCAGGATGGCCGCTACCGGCCGGTGGGTGGGCTCAAGGAGCTGCAGAGCGACTTCCGTCTGCTGGTGGCCACCAATCGCAACCTTGAAGCCCTGGCCGACGCCGGGACCTTCCGCCAGGATCTGCTCTTCCGCATCCGGACCATGACCATAGACCTGCCAAGGCTCAAGGAGCGGGGCGGCGACATTGCCCGGCTGTGCCGCCATTTCGTGGCCCGGCAATGCCGCCAGCAAGGGCTTGCGGCCAAGCGTGTCTCGCCCGATTACCTGGACGCCCTGGAGACCTACGGCTGGCCGGGCAACGTGCGAGAGCTCATCCATGCCGTGGAGCATTCCCTGGCTGCGGCCATGAACGACCCGGTGCTCGTGGCCGCCCACCTGCCCACGAACATTCGTGTCAACCTGGCGCGGTCCGCCCTCCCTGCCCGGGAGCCACCTCGTGTGGAAGAAGGTCTGCGGGTTGGCCAGCCCCTGCAGCCATTACGCCAGGTCCGGCTTCAGGCCGTGGCCGAGGTGGAGTCGCGCTATTTGCGGGAACTGCTGGCCGCGTGTGGCGGCGATATCCCGAAGGCCTGCGCCATGTCCGGATTGTCCCGCGCGCGGCTGTATGCCCTGTTGAAGGAATATGCGTTGACCTGAGCCTTTTGCCGTGCCGCGCAGGGCGGGGCAACTCCATTGCGTGCTCGGCTGAGATAGGGCATGCAGCGTCGTGCCGAAGAACGCAACAAAAGCCCTCCGGGCGCATGCGCTGGAAAGGCTTCCTTGGTGCCCAGGGCGGGGCTCGAACCCGCATAATCCGAAGATTGAGGGATTTTAAGTCCCATGGGAAAGTGGTGCCGGGGGCGGGATTTGAACCCGCAAGGCCTTGAAAGGCCGTGAGATTTTAAGTCTCATGTGTAGACCATTCCACCACCCCGGCGAGCCCATTTGCTACACTTTCCGCAACCCCGGTGCAACCGAAATTCGTGCAGGGGACTACTGCGGAATAATCCCCTGCGCTCTGGCCTGACCCCATTCGGCACCCTGGATGACCGCGCGCAGGGTGTCCTTGTCCTGCGGCGCCAGATGGGCATAGCGCCTCGTGGTCTGCAGGTTGCTGTGGCCCATGTGTTCCGCGACGTGCACCAAGGGGACCCCGCGCTGGACCAGGCGTGAGCAGCAGGTGTGCCGCAGGGTGTAAGGAATGACCTTTTCGAGTGCAGCGGTCTTCGCAATCTTGACGAACTTGCGGTAGAAGCCTTCGGACGAGAAGTTGGGGAAGACAAAGGCTGACGGCGAGGTGCATCGGGGCCGCAGGATGGCGGCCATGCGGTCAGTAATCGGCAGCACTCTGATGCGTTTCGTCTTCGTCTGGTCTGCTTCGATGGTCAGCACGCCGCGGTCGAAGTCGATTTGGTGCGCTTCGATTTGCCACAGTTCGCCCATCCGCATCCCCGTGTCGATGAATACGCAGATTGCCTCGGCGATGTCCTTGTATTCCATGCGCAACGCGTTGGCGAGCAGGAGTTCCTCTTCGGAGTCGTTCAGCCAGCGGATACGTCCGAGGCCTTCCTCTTGTTTAGGGAGAAACGGCATGGCCTTGAGCTTTCCACGGCGCCCGGCTTCGGTGAGGATGGCCGAGATGAACGACAAGTATCTGTTGATTGTCGCTCCGCAGACGTGCCGTTCTTCTTCAGCTTCTTGCACGAACTCGTCCAGCCGATCTGTGTCAATCTCGGCGAGCAAGGTCGTGCCGGGGATGTAAGCAGAGACGACGCGCCACTGCTTCTCCACGTTTTTGCGTTGTTCGTCGGACTTCCACTTTGGACGCACTCGCAGGCAGTGCCTGTAAGCTTGCTCGAGGTTCCAGCCCTTGTTCGATTTTTCGTCAGCTGACTGACGCATCGCTGACGCCCGCTCTTCCATCAGTTCAAGCTTCAGGCGGGTCTCGACAAGTTCCAAGTCTTCCGGCGCCGTCTCGAACGGCAGCACTGATGTCTTGCGTTTGCCGTCGACCGAAACATCAATCAACCAGCGGTCCTTGTGCCTGCGTATTGCCATTGTGATATACCCTCGAAGTTTCGATGGCGGTTTCGAGAAACTGACGCATGATTTCTCCTAACAAGCGCTTGCCCTTCTGCGTCATCGAAGCGCGTTTCCTTCGTCGGTCACGAGGCGACATCTCGACAGAGACTATGCCGTAGTCGCTCATCTGGTAGAGGATGCGGGCGGCCGTGGTAGCCGCTGTGGCAGTCCGATCCTGAACGTCAGTGAAGTCCAGAGCTTGGCCTGGAGATGCCCCGAGGGTCATAAATACCCGGTAAAACTCGGGGTACGTCTCCGGGAGCATCTTGTGCAGTTCGTAAATCTTCAACGCTGCTTTCGCATTATGTGGGAAAAACATGTAGTATCTCCTTGGTTTGTATGTAGAGGCACAATCGCCTGATGTGTCCCACGAACCAGGGCCGCGCTCGTGAAACATGCAAGGGACTATGCTAGTCGTCTTAGTCTTTGACGCGCTTTCCGAAGATATCCAACTCCGGTCCGCCCTCTGGAGCCTCGAACGGGTCGTTGAGCGGCGCCGTGAAAATTTCCCACTTGCCGGGGTTGAGCAGGCGCTTGCTCCGGACGTTCTCGGCGATGAGGGCGTCGATCTGCTTGTTGGTGATCTTCATGTGCATGCTCCTTGTCGTGTTGATGCTAGAACAGTACTGACAGGATGTAGTTGAACATCATGTGCTCAAGAGCCGCAGTCAAGATGTCGCCTTCGAGTTGCTTGATGCGCACGACTTGGTCCTCGGCGGAGTCAAGCGAGGGGTTGAAGCCCTCATATTCGAAGAGAACGTCGTGGAGGCCTACCTGCATGCACTGCACGGCGTCGTACGTGTTCTTGTCGAGCGGTCCCACAGCCAGGGCGACTTAAGGCGATCAAGGCCGTCTCGTAGTCCGCCAGGCCTTCACGAACGGGGAGTTGGTCAGTGAGAATATGTTTCGTCATTCGTTGCTCACGAAGTTGTCGCGGATGCTCTGCGGGTCGTCTGGCAGAACGCGTCGTGGCTCGTGTCGGAGATGCCGTCCGTAAACAAGAACCGCTTCAGGATATCGATCATGC
This sequence comes from Pseudomonadota bacterium, assembly GCA_018817515.1. GTDB lineage: Bacteria > Desulfobacterota > Desulfovibrionia > Desulfovibrionales > Desulfovibrionaceae > Humidesulfovibrio. Next base: position 20,283 of record JAHIUD010000031.1, on the reverse strand, counting down.
ATAGGCCTCCTTTTCCAGTTCAGCGAAGAACTCGCGACCGATGCGGATGCCATCGTCGATGCTAGTGGCACCGTGCACGCAGACCCATCCCCTCACGAGCGACAACTTGGGCCGGTCGGTGAAAGGCTCGTAGACGCAACGGCAGTTCTCGCGCATGGCCACGGTCCTGGTGGTGATGCGGGAGAAGGTCCTGAAGTTGATGCCGACCCATTCCGCTCCCGCCTCTTCCTGTGCCTGCTTGTCGATGGCGTCCCAGGCGTCGTCAATGCTTGTGGGCTGTGCGAAGTCGAACTCCTTGAGGGGCGTGTTAGACTCACGATCGTGGAGGCGCCAGTGCGTCTGATACATGTTCTTGCTGATATACGTCTTTCCGAGCCGAACCATTTCAGTCCATTCCATTGTCTTGCCCTTGTCGTTAGAGGTTGTTGGCACTGGTGACCACGCTAGCGCCTCCTCTCGCCGCCACGAAGCATGAACCTCGGGGCGGCTGATGAGATGCTAGGCATCAAAGAGAGCACGAGCTTCTACCTGGGTGATTTTTCGGATGGTTCCGTCGTCCTGCACAACGCCCCAGTCGTTCTCAGAGGCGTTCCTGCGGTTATCCTTTTGCCCGAAGCGCACGATATCGCCGGGGCGTGCCATGATCTCCGCTTCGCCGCCCTCGTCAGTGCCGATGTAGCTGCCGAAGAGAAGTTCCGGGCGGTGTCCGACGGTCCACGAGACGACCTTAGCGAGCCAAGGCTTGCTGTAACGTCTCGCGTTGTAGCTTCCGAAGGGAACCGCGATGCGCTGTGGGCGGCTCGTGTTCGTGCGCTGTTCAATCTCTTCGGCTATCTGCGCTTGCAAATTTGTGAGTTCTTCGGTGGACATTGTTGAGAGGGGGTTCATGTCGTATCCTTGTATGTTGATTGTTTCGATGCCAGAGCTTGTGCAGTTCTTCTCCGAAGCGAGCTGAAACTCGCCGCGGCTTGTGATCCACTTGCTTTTCAGCCTGTCTATTGTTGCCATCATCGCTTGCCGGAGCCAGCCTCGGGGGCTTCGTTTTGGACAGTTTTAGCCTAGGGCAGAACCTCCTCGGCGAGGTCGAGGTGTTTGCGGAAAGTCCGTGTACTGTCGATCACGTCCAAGGCGTTCAGAAACATGAGACTCATGAGAGTTTCAGCGTCTACGCCCTCGCGCCTGGCCCAGGCCTGCAACCATTGTATGAATGCCCGGTTCGTCTTTGCCCACTTGCGTATCGTGGGCAGGCTCGCGATGAATGCTGCTGCGTCCTTCTTTGCCTCCGGCGCGATTTCGGCAAATCGTTCAAAAATTATATCATATTAATATGCAAAGTCAATACCAGTGGTGATATTTTTATATTAGTTATTACTGAGAGTTAATGCATTAATGCAACCATTTGTGGGTCGCACGTTGTTGTAGTGAACATGGAGTCGTGTGATGTCATTCGGTCGGCTCCGGGGGTGGCCCATTCGCTGTGCCGCAGGGCGTTACGGTTACTCGCTATGCACGGGGAGGGCCCGGTGATTCTCTTGCTGTATATTCGGCACTACAAGGGGCGAACGAAGGGCTAGCTGTGGAGCAATGGCAGGCAGTGGAGGATCGTCGAGCAGGGCCCTTCGGCCCCTTCAGACAAGCTGGACATCGCGCGTATATTCGTCGACCGGGCGGAGTGGCGACTAGGCCAGGAAGAGAATTCGGCCCTGGTCGAAGAAGATGAGAGAAGCGCCGCGTGAGTTCCGCCGCTGGACATTCGCCCTGTCGTAGCCATCAGGAAATTACACAAGGAGATAGGCAAAGAACGTCCTGCGTATTGGCGAAAGGAACAACTTTGCCACAGGGAAAATCCGCGGCGCAAGATCTTCAAGAAAAGCTGAATTAGTTTAGCATGTTGCGTTGAGGTGGGGGGCTGGTTTGAAACGTTCCGCTAGGGAGAGAACGGGGGGCAATGATTCCCCCCGCGCTGGGGCAGCCTCTTCCCTTGTATTGTGAAATGTGAGCGTCCGCAAGGCTGCTCAGCCACTTGCGCAAACAACCCTCGATCATGTACTGATTGCGCAAATACGCAGAGCCAATATCATGGGAGGGTGTATGCAACGGATGCTGACATTCTGGGTCGTCGTGCTTGTGTTGCTCTGCTCCGCCCCTGCGAGCGCAGAGTCGAAAAAGGGCGACGTCTGGCGCGATTCAGTGACAGGAATGGAGTTCGTATGGTTGCCAGGTGGCTTGTTTGAGATGGGGTGCGGTTCCTGGGCGAGCGAGTGCTATGATGAGGAGAAGCGGTCCACACGGTACGCGTGAACGGGTTCTGGTTGGGCAAGTTTGAGGTAACACAAGGGCAATGGAAGAAGGTCATGGGCAACAACCCTTCCCGCCTCAAGAAGGGCGACAACTATCCTGTGGAGTCGGTGTCTTGGAACGATGCGAAGATATTCATTTCCAAGTTGAACGCCCTGAACTCTGCGAAGTTCCGCCTGCCGACCGAGGCGGAGTGGGAATACGCGGCGCGTAGCGGCGGGAATCTAGAAAACTATGCAGGCGGAAACGATGTTGACAGGGTGGCTTGGTATGATGGCAACAGCGGCAACGGCACGCATGCGGTTGGCACCAAGGCACCGAACGGTATTGGACTGTATGACATGTCCGGCAATGTCTGGGAATGGTGCGAGGATGTTTACAGCGGGAGTGCTTATTCGTCCCATCAAAGAGACAACCCTGTGTATGCGACCAACGAGAAGTCAGCCAGGGTAACCCGTGGCGGCGCTTGGCGCGGTGGGCAGCGGTTCGTGCGCACAACCAGCCGTAACGATGCCGCTCCCGGCTCCGGGAATTTCATCGTGGGCTTCCGCCACGCGAGATCCAATTGAGGTTTGGCGGTCTTGGTTATTTGTTGAAAAGGTGTCGTGCCCCACTCAGAGATATCTGAACGCCGGAGCCGCAACGATGGTCGGCGGAAGTGCTGCCAAACCAAAGAGTTTACCGCTTCGTCATCATAATGTCTGCGTAAGATTGAGACGCATGCTGGGTTGGGCGAATCCATGGGAGTTTTTGTGCATTTTTCTTTTTGAAGCCTGTCAAATATGTCCATAGAACGGCACTCATTCGCAAAAGATACGCTCATGCGGAGACCAATGGCTCTTAGCCGGACATTTATGGTTGCGGTCTATGTCCTAGGCCAGGGCCATCATTGAGGCCTGGCGGCAGGACTACAACACGGCCCGGCCACACAGCGCACTTGGCGGGTTAGCCCCAAAGGAATACAGAAGAGCCATAAATGAGGAAAACCTGACTGCCCAGAGTCCAAACTTACGGGTGGTATACTCGGCGGGGTAGGGTCAATACTGGCAGCTCCGGCAGCAGGCCACTCCGTCCAGGTAGAGCGGGCCGGGGCCAACGTCGATGTGCGGTACGCTGGCCAGGGCCGCCTGGAGCACGTAGTCCTCGCCCCTGGCCAGAAGCCGGTTACAGTTGCCGCACCTGATCTCCTTCTGCACCCTGATCCTTTACGATTGCGCCTTTGCCTGCTACTTCTCCGTCACCCCTGATTAGGGCCAGAGAGCGGCTTGGGCCGTGGTCGGATAGGGCCTGTATCCGGCTAGTGGGGGGGGCCTCATGACCCTCCCCCGCCTCTCGACTCACTTAGGCGCGGGGCGGCTCAAATGGCCGCACCGCCTGAAAAAGTCCTTGCTCTCAAAAGGAACCGTGCATGATCTACCTTGCTGGACCGCTCTTTACCGGCGCTGAACAAGCTTGGCTGCGCAGCCTCAAGGCCACGCTGCTCGAACAGGGGAATGAGGTGTGCTGGCCCTTTGATCTTTTCAAAGATGGTCAAATTTCCGATTGGGGTCCAATCGCGCCGCGCCGCATCATGGAGCGCTGCAAGGACGCCCTGGACAAATGCAGCCACGTTGTGGCCTGGATTGACGGCGCTCAGGTGGATGACGGCACGGCCTGGGAAGTCGGCTACGCTTACGCCAAGGGCAAACCTATTCACGCTCTCCGTACGGATTCCCGCCAAAGCGGAGACACCCCGCATTCCATAGCCAATGCCATGATCGAAGGCTCTTGCCTGACCATCTCCCGGTCCATCCCGGACCTGTGCAACGCCCTCAAGCGTTAGTTAGCCCCCCCGCTGTTCCGGCCATCCCACCACCTGCGGAAAGCCCGCCTGCTCTGTGATGTCCCGCAGCGCCTGGCGGTAGGCGGCCCAGGCCGCCTTGGCCTCGGCGGTCAGCTGCGCGTCTGGTAGCTGCGTCCAGTCGCTGGCCGAAAGCCTGGCGTTGCGATCGGTGCGGATGGCAGCGGCAAGTTCATCACCTGTGGGCGGTAGCGGATCGGCGGCGATGGGTTTGTCGTCCGGTCCGGGCACGATGACCCGGTGGGAGCCACAATGCCGCGTCATTGCATTCTTCACCACATGTCAGGCATGGCCCTACGTAGTGAGGTGTTCCATGCGCCAACTTTCTGCGTTTCACTATTGATTTGCGTCCTTGCCTGCTTCGGATGTGCCATTACGAGTCGATGCGTTTCTGGGGACTGCGTTAACGGCCAGGGGACGCAGACTTTCTCCGGTGGAGGGAAATTCGCCGGGGAGTTCAAGGACGACAAGCCGAACGGCCAGGGCGAGCGGACTTTCCCCGATGGCTGGAAATACGTTGGGGAGATCAAGGATGACAAGAAGGATTGGCCAGGGGACGAGGTAAAATCTTTTTGCTTGCCCGCTTGCAGCCTTTACGTATTTTCGCCGGGGTAGGGTCAGTAGCTCCATGCTCAACGCGGGTTTTCGGCATGGGACTGCGCGGCATGGCCGTGCGGAACTGTGATTGATTCCAGATGGTGTTTCTGATAAAGTCTTAATTTAGTATAGTGACCGCCGTCAGGGCAAGTGAGAGTCCATGGATCTCCGACACGCAGATATATACAGAAACCTGTTCTCGGGTCGGACGTCCTCGCTGATGGCGGTCGTACTCGTATTGTTTGACATTCTCATCGTCGCAGCCACCTTCGCTGTGAGCGTGTATGTGCGTCACTGGGCCGGCGGCAGCTTCGACCTTGAGTTCTACTGGGCGCAGTGGCCGGTGGTGCTGCTTTACGCCCTGGTGCTCGCCAGCTTCGGCGGCTATGACGCACTTATCACGCCGGCGCAGGAGATGCGCGCCTGCAGCTTGGCCACGGTGCTGATCGTCGGCGCTTTCTCCTCCCTGACGTTTTGGGTGCGTCTGCCCCTCGTTCACTCGCGCGTGGTGATTCTGTTCGCTGGCCTGATGCTGATGGTGCTGCTTCCGGCGACGCATTTCTGCGTCAAGAGCTTCTTTTCCCGGTTCAGTTGGTGGGGATACCGCACGATCTTCTACGTCTTTGAGAAGAAGGAAGTGCATTTTATTCGGCTGATGATCGAACGGCTTCATTTTAGCCTCCGTCCCGTGCTGGTGTTGCGGCACCGCTCCGACTTGCTCGACGGCGAGATTGTGCAGGGCGTTCCGATTCTCGACGGGCCTGATTTTCTCTTTGAAAAATGTCCGCGTGTGGACAGCATCTTCATTTTCCTTGGCTATCCACATTTGGGCTCCGGCGCAAGGACGGTGCTGCGCAAGGCCGAGAACCGCTTCTCCAGAACCATCATCCTGCACGAGAGCCTGAACTTCGGGAACCAATGGGCCAAGCCCGTGGACCTGGGGCAGCACCTTGGCCTTGAGGTGATGCAGCGGCTGCTGGACACGAAGCGCTTGGCTGCGAAACGCTGTGTGGACGTGCTGCTAGCCCTGTTCCTGCTGGTCGTGCTGCTCCCAGTGTTTGTCCTGTTGGCGCTTATCATCACCCTGAGCACCCCCGGGCCGGTGTTCTTCCGCCACGGGCGGCTGGGGCGCGGCGGCAAGCCGTTCAAGGCCTGGAAGTTCAGAACCATGGTGGCCAACGCCGACGCCGTGCTCAAGGACATGCTGTCTAGGTCCCCGGAGATGCTCAATGCATGGGAGAACTGCCACAAGCTGGCGAAGGACCCTCGCATCACGCCGGTGGGCCGCTTCCTGCGCAACACCAGCCTGGATGAATTGCCACAGCTGTTCAACGTTATTCGGGGTGAGATGAGCCTTATCGGGCCGCGGCCCATCGTGCAGGCGGAGATCGAGAAGTACGGCGAGAGCTACAAGATGGTGTCCAAGGTGCGCCCGGGCATGACCGGCCTGTGGCAAGTCTCCGGCCGCAGCCGCCTGACCTATGCGGAGAGGGTGGAGCTCGACGCCTACTATATCAAAAACTGGTCCTTCTGGCTCGATATGTATATCTTGTTGAAAACCCCCCTTGCGGTTTTTAAATGCTCTGATGCGCAATAGCCGACGGTGGCGAAGGAAGGACCTGTGGTGGAATCATTCTGGCGCGGGGAGTCGTTGCTGGGGGCGAGCACCCCTGGCGGTTTGCCAATTTGCGCGGGGTGGTGCATCAGAAGGGGGAAACGGACAAGGGAAAATATGCCGCATCCATTTTGCCCGCCAGCGCTGTGAAGGCCTGGCGTAGCGAGGCTGCGGCGCATTTCGGGGGAGGCTTTTCCCTTCCCGGACGTTTGTGTATTTTGTGCGGCACGTCGGATGCTTCCCCCCGGCCTGCGGACTACAAGCTAACAAGTGAGCACCGATCCCATGCTGAATCCGGTCATCTTCGTTGTTCCAGTCGCGGCGCAAAACGTCCTTCCCTGTTCCCACCAGCCCGCAGGCCTCCTTGTGGATGGCCGCCGGGCCGAGTCCGATGCCAAGCCTGGCGCCGGTTTCGTCCCGGCCGAGGGCGCTGCCCTGCTGCTCGACGCCGCGACCTTTCTCGCTCTTGATCCCACCGTCGTTGCAAACGCGCCGCTGTTTGTGGAGTATCATCCCGGCCTGGACGCACCGAGCGCCGGGGACTTTCGCGCGGGGCTCGCCCGGTGCGACGCGCGTGGCAAGCTGACCCTGGTCACGGGCGACCTGGAATTCGCCTTTTCCCTGCTGGGCGAGGCGGGCGCGCCGGACGCCCTGGTGCTCAAATGTGCCGAGGCTGGCGGTCTCGGCAGCACGGAGACGGCGGGCGTGCTGCTGGATCATGCCCTGCGCCGCCTCGGGCCGCAGGCCCTGCCCTTGGGCCTTTGGGGCGGCATCGCCACGCCGGAGGCCGCGGCGGCGCTGCTCGCCACCGGCGCGTCTTTCGTCGTCGTGGAGCACGCCCACTGGCTCACCGATGCCATGGGCCTCGACCCGGCCGTGGCGGACCGCCTGCGCGGGCTTAAACAGGAGTCCGGCTCCGTGGTGGACGCCGCGCCTGGCCTGCAGTGGCGCTTTTTCGACAAGGGCAATTCCCAGGCCGTGCGCGAGCTGCGCAAACTGACCGCCGTGACCGGCGCGGGCGTGCTGCAGGCCGAGGCCGCGCAGACCGTCCGGGCGCAGGCGCGCGGGCTGGCCGCAAGCAGCCTGTCCGCCACCGAGCTGACCTATCTTGGCGTGGACGCGGCCTTTGCCGCTGGGTTTGTTGAGCGCTTCGGCGCGCAGACCGGCCCGGCCCTGGAGCGTTTCGCCGAGCAGACCCTCGCCCTGTGGACCCAGGCCCCGCAAACCTTTCGCAAATTTCTGGAAGGCCCGGCCAGCGGTGAGCTCGGCGTGCGCTTCCCCTTCATCCAGGGTGCCATGTCTTGGATCAGCGATTCGCTCGATTTCGCCAAAGCCGTGGCTACGGCGGGCGCGCTGCCCACCCTGGCCACGGGCATGCGCACCCCGGAACAGATGGACCGCGACTTCGCCCCCGCAGCCACGGTCATGGGCGATCTTCCCTATGCCATGAACGTGCTGGTGCTGGACGAGAACCTCCGGCGCGATGGCCAGCTGGCCTGGCTGGAGGCGCACAAGCCGCCCTTCGTGGTCGTGGCCGCAGGTTCGCCGGTTTTCGCCGCAGGCTTGCGCGCCAAGGGGCACGAGGTCATCTACCTCGCCGCAGACATCGGCCTTTTGCGAATGGCGGCCAAGGCGGGCATCCGGTTCATCGTGCTTGAGGGCTGCGAGGCGGGTGGCCACGTGGGTCGGCAGACCGGCTTGGCCCTGGCCCAGGCGGCGCTTGAGCTGCGCCGCACCGAGCCAGAGCTCATGAAGGACGTGCGGCTGGTGCTAGCGGGCGGCATCTGCAACGGCGCGGGGACTCTGCGCGCGGCCATGCTCGGTGCCGACGCCGTGCAGATGGGTACTGTGTACTTGAGCGCGCGGGAGATCGTCGCGACGGGTGCGCTGAGCGCGTTGTACCAGCAGGAGATTTTAGCCGCTGGGGCAGCGTGCACGCGCATCACCGGCGAGAGCGTGGGCCTGCGCGTGCGTGCGCTGGATACGCCGAAGGTCTGCGCCATCTGTGCGCTGGAGCGCGAGAAGGCCGCCGGGACCAAGGCCGAGGATGTTTTTCGACACGAGCTGGAGGCCATGAGCACGAGGTCGCTTCTGATCGCCGCCAAGGGTGTGCGCACTCCCGGCGGCGCGGCGCTGCCCGTGGAGGTCTGCCGGGCCGAGGGCCAGTTCATGAGCGGGGCCGTGGCGGGCAATGTCGCCCGCGTGCGCACCCTGGAGCAGATCCATGCGAGTCTCGCCGACGCGCGCCCCGTGGCCGCACCTGCGTCCACGTCCACAGCACTCGCGGGCTCACCTTCAGGCGCGGTCGTTGGCACAGGTGGCCGGGAGCGCATCGCCGTCACTGGTATGGCCATGGCCAATTCGCTCGGCAACGACACCGTGGGCATCATCGAGGCCTCCCTTTCTGGAAAGACCGGCATAGGCACCGTGCCCAAGGAGCGCTGGAACCACGCGGTCTACCACCGCCCGAATCAGGTGGGCTCCGGCTTCTCCTATACTGACGTTGGCGCGTTCATGGGACTACAGTGCACGCGCAAGGACCTGGGCGTGAGCCCGCAGGACTTCCGCACCATGTCGCACTCCACCCGGCTGACGCTGCTTTTGGCCCGGCGCGCGGTGGAGGAATCCGGCCTGGCCGCGCGCGTGCCCGGGGCGCGGGTGGCGGTGCTCACCTCCCAGAACTCGGCCGAGGCCGCCAGCACCATCCGGCCTGTGGTCTTCCACGTCCACGCCGATGACCTGGGCGAGATCGCCTGGCGTTCCGCCGCGCTGAGCGCGGAGCAACGGGCGGCCATCGTCAAGGGCATGCGCGAGTCGGGCATGCATGTGGACGACACCACTCTCATCGGGCGGCTCAATTGCACGGCCTCTGGGCACGTGTGCAACATGTACGGCTTCGGCGGGCCCAGCTATTCCGTGGGCGCGGCCTGCGCCTCCAGCCTCATCGCCCTGTACAACGCCGTGCAGCTCGTGCGGGCGGGCGTCATCGATGCGGCGGTGGTGGGTGGCGGCGAGGAGCTCTTGACTCCGGTGCACTACTGCGAGTTTTCGGCCCTGCGGGCTCTGGCCGGAGTGAGCGTCAAGGGCTGGACCGCCAGCCAGCACAGCCGCCCCTTCGACCGCGACCGGGGCGGCTTCGTCCTGGGCGAGGGCGGCGCGGTGGTGGTCATCGAGCGCGAATCCGTGGCCCGGGCGCACGGCGCGCCCATCCACGCCTTCCTCACCGGCGTGGGCGCATGCACGAACCACCAAGGCATTGTGGAGTCCGTGGCGCAGTCGCAACTGGTGGCCCTGCGCGCCGCCAAGGACGACGCGGGCTATAGCCTGGGCGAAGTGGACCTGGTGGAGTGCCACGGCACCAGCACGGTGCAGGGCGACCGCGAAGAGGTGCGTGCGCTCAAGACTATGTTTCCGGGCAAGGGCGGGCAGACCGTGCTCGCCTCGTTCAAGTCGCAGATCGGCCATACCCTTGGCGCGTCCGGCATCTCCAGCATGATCCGGGGCATCGGGGCCATGCGCCGCGGCCTGTTCCCGCCCACCCTGAATTACGAGAACAGCGACCCGGCAATCGGGCTTGAGGAGGCCGGCTTCCGCGTATTGCGTGAGCCCGCGCCCTGGCCCGCGCCCCAGGGCCGCCCCCGGCGCATGCAGGTCAACGCCTTCGGCTTCGGCGGTGCCTGCGTGGTAATCCACCTGGAAGGCCCGGACAATGAGCCCGACCTCCCCTGCGACCTGCCGCAAGGCTGCATTGCCGCTGGCGACGCGTCCGCAGGTATGACATCTGGCCTTGGCGCTTCGTTCCACACGGCGGAAATCGACGGGCGCGGCTACCGCGTTGGCATAAACGGCTCTGTGGACTCGGCCAAGGCCTTGCTGTCCGCGCAGGTTGCCGATAGCTTGAGCCCCACTGCCCTAACTCGGCTAGCGCGTAAGGGTGTATTCGCCACACCGATTGACGAGGATGCTGAATCCGCCGCACCCCTGGCTCTCATCTTCTCCGGCCAAGGGCTCTTCTACCAGGGCATGGGCCGCGCATTGGCCCGCCGCCACTCAGCCATCGAACGGGCGTTGGCGCGGCTGTGCGCCTGCGCGGACTATGACCTGCGGCAATTGCTGTTTGAGGCCGACGAGGCCACCCTGCGCGAAACCCGCTGGCAGCAGCCCGCGCTCTTTGCTCTGGAGTACGCGGTTTCACGTCAGTTGATGGACCTAGGCCTTGCGCCCCAGGCCGTGGCCGGGCACAGCCTGGGCGAATTCTCGGCCCTATGTGCCGCCGGGGTGCTCTCGCCAGAGGACGCCTTCCGCACGGTGGACAAGCGTGCAGAACTTATGGATAATGCTGCGCGCACGGCGGCTACTCCAAGCGCCATGGCCGCCGTGGCTCTACCGGTGGATATTCTGGAGTGGAAGCTGGCGAAGTTCCCCACCCTGTCCATCACCAATTTTAACGGGCCGAGGCAGGTGGTGGTTGGCGGCGAGGCCGGAGCCGTGACTTCCTTGGTGGAGAGCCTGAAGGCTCAGAACCATCGAGCCACATTGCTCAGGGTCAGCATGGCCTTCCACTCGTTGGTGATGCGGGGCATTCGCGACGAATTTTCAGCCTTCCTGGACGGCGTCGAATTCCACAGCCCGACCATCCCCATTATGTCCAACGTGGTCAAAGGCCCCTTTCCGGACGACCCTTCCGCCATCCGCACGATCATGGTGGCGCACTTGGAAACGCCGGTGCACTGGATGCAGAACGTCAACTATCTTTGGTGTGAGTTGGGCATCCGGCGGTTTGTCGAGGTCGGTCCCGGCGATGTACTCTCCGGTCTGGTGACCGACATCTGCGAGGCCGCACAGACCTTGCACACTGCGACCAAGAAGGACGAGGCCGCAGCGTTCGGCTCCTGCCTCGCAGCGCTGTATTCCTACGGTGCGCTGACCCCGGCGGAGCAGCCGGGCGTTCTTGACCTAGGCCCAGCGGACGCCCCTGCAGGTGTTACAGCGGGACAGGCACCTTCGGGGCAAACGTCTCCGAGTCCGGCCACAGCCGGCGCGGGTGTTGAACACCTGGAAGGCGTCATCCGCATCATCATGGAGGCCACGGGCTACGAGCGTGACGAGATTGAGCCAGACATGGACATCCGACAAGATCTGGCCATCCGTTCCAGCCGACTTCCGGTGATCATGGAGCAGGCTGAGCAGACCTTCGGCATCGAACTGCGCATTGAGGACTTTGTTGGCGTGCAGACCGTGCGCCAGCTTGCCGCGTGCATAAGCGGACGCGTTGACGATACTGTTCCCCGCACATTAGTGAATGGAACAGGCGCGCCCGGTGTTGCCCGTGGCGAAACAATGACCGACATCGTCAGACCCGCCAACGCTGTCGCCACCGCAAGCGGCAATGCCGGCGGTGCAGCCGGCCACGATGAGACCACCGACCACCTTGAAGGCATCATCCGCATCATCATGGAAGCCACAGGCTACGAACGCGAAGAGATCGAGCCGGGCATGGACATCCGTCAGGATCTGGCCATCCGCTCCAGCCGACTTCCGGTGATCATGGAGCAAGCTGAGCAGACCTTCGGCATCGAGCTGCGCATTGAGGACTTTGTGGGCGTGCAGACCGTGCGGGAGTTGGCCGAGCGGATTTCCGAGCGTTCGGCCGCAGCTAGCTCCGGCTTTGTCGTAAACGGCGCGACCGTGACCGACGTTGTCAACAGCGAAACCCTGAGCGGGGAAGTCAAGGGCGGCGAAGTCGAGACGGGTACGGGCGGCTTCCAGCCTGTGGCGCGTTACCACGCCGAGGACGCGCCTTGCGCCCTGTCCCCCTGCGCCTTACCAGAAGGGCTTGAAGGCAAGACCCTGCTAGCCGCAAGCCCCGCAGGGGATGGCGTTTCGGCCCTGGCGGACGCGCTGGCGGAGGGCTTGGGCATGAGGTCCGCAACGGCCGATGTGGCCCGGCATCTGGACAAGGAGGCGAAGCCCGCAGGACTGCTTCTGACGGCCGGGTTCAGGCAGGTGAGCAGCGCCAATCTGGACGCGCTTTTGGCGCAGACCTTCGCCCGGCTGAAGGAGTTCGTCACTAGCCCGGAGCGCAAGTTTTGTGTCGTGTTGGTTGAGGATGCGTATCACGGTGAGCCGCTACGCCTGTATTTCGAGGGCGTGCTCGGCATGCTGCTCACACTGGCACAGGAGTACAAGGCCGTGCGCTGCCTGTGTCTGCGCGTAGCCAAGGGTGCGGACCCGGCCCAGGCAACGCTGGACGCCTTGGTCCAACAGGGCCCGGTGGAGCGCCTTGTATGCGCCGGCGCGGTGCTGACGCCGCAGTTTATCCCCGGTCCACTGCCTGGACAATTGCCTGGTGAAGGGGACATGACCGTGCGCTCCGGTGATGTTGTGGTGGCCTCCGGCGGGGCCAAGGGCGTCACCGCCCGGCTGCTGGAATGCCTCGCGCCGTTGGACGTGCGGCTGGTGCTCCTGGGGCGCGGATCGGAGGGTAAAATCGAGCGCGAGACCATGGAGCGTCTACAGCGCCTGGGTTCCCGGGCCGAATACCGCCCCTGCGATGTGACCGACGCCAAAACAGTGGCGCGGGTGCTGGCCGAGGTAACCAAGGCCCACGGTTGCATCGACGGCGTGATCCATGGCGCGGGCTTTCTGCGCGATAAATTCCTGGCTATGATGAGCGAGAGCGAGTTTGCGGACGTCTTGGCTGTGAAGCTCGGCGGACTGCGTAATCTGACTGCGGCCGCTGGCCCGGGCCTGCGCTACGTCATGGCCTTTTCCTCTGTGGCGGCCTGGCACGGTAACGTTGGCCAGGCCAACTACTGCTGTGGCAACCGCGCCATGGCCTCGCATCTGGCCGGGCTTGCGCGCGTGGGCGTGGCGGTTAAAACATTCTGGCTGCCACCCGTGGGCGGCGTTGGCATGGCCTCCGGCGCGGAGATTCGCAAACTCATGGACCGCAAAGGCATGGGTCAGGCCTATGTGGAGGTCGACGAGTTGGCCGCGCTCTTCACACGGGAGTTTTCGGTCTTTGACGCCGCCACGCCTAACGTGCTCTTCGCCCGACGAATGCTCGGCGCCCTCACCGTGGCCCCTCTGGCCGCACCCGTCAGCGAGGCCGATGCCGGACGCGTGCTCGGTGTGGCCCATGCGCCTATGCTCGACGCCGCGCGTTTGACGTCCCTGGCGCCCGTGGCGGCAGTGTGCGCCCGCCAGGTGTCGCATAAACGAGACTTTTGGCTCCAGGACCACCGGCCGTTCAAATCCCTGCCCGCGCCCATCTTCTCCGCCGTCATGGTGGTGGAGACTTTCTTCGAGGCGGCGCTGACCCTAGCGCCTCATCTTGTGCCCGTGGGTATGGAAAACCTGCGCCTACTTGACATGCTGCCCTGCGCGCCAGGCCTGACTCGCAACGTGCGCATCAAGGCTGGTCTGGCCGATCCGAACGGGCCGCAGTTGCGGGCCGAGGTTCGGTTCGAGAGTGAAGATATCTCGCCCAAGGGCCGCCAGCTAGGCCGCTGGACTACCAATTACGAGGGACGCGTTGTGCTGGCGGGCGCGCGCGCGCTCTTGAGCCCGCCTGTGGGATTCGACGCGAACGCCCCGATCGTAGGCGTGGCGCTGTCCAAACCTGAGGTGCTAGCTATCTACGAGGCCAATACCGGACAGACCGAGCGCTACAGGATGATCGACGAGCTCTTGGGCGCCACGCCGGAGCGCATTGCCGCGACTATGACCTACCGCATCTCTCAGGACGTGGCCGGCACCTCCGCACCCTTCGCATATTCACCTTACCTTCTGGAGGCGCTCATGCAGCTAGTGTTCATGCAGCGCCTAGTTTGCGGCGGAGCTGAGCGCGTGCAGCCATTGCCCGTGGGCATCGGGAAGCTGGCCGTGGCCCGGCGCTGCGTCGACGGCGAGCCCCTGCGCCTTGAGGCCAGCCTGCGCGAGGACAATCTAGGACACCAGTTGTGGGACGCTTGCGGCTTCAGCGCGGGCGGCGAACCGCTCATGTGCGTCGAGGGACTGGCCATGCGTTTCATTGACCGCAAATAGGACGGCGCGCGTGATGCTGGCGGAAAAGGCGCGGTTTAGAACCCTTGCTGGATGTGACATCTGGATCGGCCGAGTTGGGAGTCTTGCCTTTGACCGGGCGGCCCTGGCCGGGCTGGGCTTGGCTGAGTTGGGCTTGACCTCAACCGACCCAGCTACACTGGGTCTGAAGCTTGGCCGCTCGAGCCTGGGCCGGCCTCTGCTGCTAGCCGTAGACGGCACACCACTTGGCTTTAGCGTCTCTTACACCAGCCTCGCCGGGCAGCTTTGGGCGGCGGTATCCGCCGCGCCGGGCCTTGGTGTGGACGCGGCTAGCGCCGCTGAATTTGTCCCACCCTATCCCGAAGACCGCGTGTTCACCCCCGAGGAGCGCCGGGCCGCGCTTGCCTTTTGTCCCGAAGTCCCCGATGCTTTGAGCTTGCTCTGGAGCCTCAAGGAGGCCGCGGCCAAGGCACTGGGCATCGGGTTCAACCGCGTGGAGCCCATCGAGCTCACCGCCGCCGTATTTCAACCAACCCTCCAAGGCTTCGCCTGTGAGGTGCGCGCCCCAGCCTTGATCCTGCCAGCCCTTGCTGAACGCCTGCCTAACGGCTGGATTTCCGTGGCCGTTGCAGGTGGGCTAAAGCCGGAGCATTATGGAGTCGAGCAATGAGTGATTTACGCGTGCGAACCGTTTGCACCGATGCGGATCTGACCGCGTTCATCGATGTGGCTTGGAGCGTGCAGAAAAATGATCCCAACTGGGTTGCACCGCTTCGCAAGGAAGTACGCACCCTGCTTTCGGCCGGGCACCCCGTGTGGGCCAAGGCCGAGCGCGAGCTCTTTCTGGCTGACCGTGGGGGCACGGTGGTGGGCCGCATCGCGGCCATCATGGATATGGCCTTCATTGAGTACCAAGGCGAGCTTGCCGGGGCTTGGGGATTTTTCGAGTGCGAGAAGGACCAGGAGGTCGCTACGGCGCTTTTCGACGCAGCGCGCCAATGGTGCTTGTCCAAAGGTCTGGCTTGCATGCGCGGGCCGTTCAACCCTTCTACGAATTATGAGATAGGCATGCTGGTCGAGGGTTTCGACACTCCTCCTACCATCATGATGCCCTACAATCCTCCCTGGTACCCGCTCTTGGTAGAGGACTGCGGGCAGGTCAAGGAGAAGGACCTTCTGACATTTATGTTTTTGAGCGGGCACAATGCACCGGATGTTCTGACCAATACCGCTCGGCGCCTGCGCGAAAAGGGCGAGATAACCATCCGCCACGCCAGCAAGAAGGACCTACACGCGGATGTGGAGCTCATGTGCCGACTGTACGAGGAATCCTGGGGGCAGAACTGGGGCTTCACACCCATGAGTCCGGATGAAGTGTCCCTCATGGCCGAAAGCCTCATGCCCATCCTCGACGAGGACATGGCCTTCTTCATCAACGTTGAGGGTGAGCCCGTGGCCATATCCCTGGTGCTGCCTGACGTGAATCCACTGCTTAAACGGTTCGATGGTTCTCTGGGCCTCACCGGGGTGGTGAAATATCTGCTGTACAAGAACGAAATACGCGGCACGCGCGCGCTACTCTTCGGCATCAAGCCGGAGTTCCGGCAGTTGGGCCTGCCCCTCGTGCTGCTGGACTACGTGATGGAATTGCAGAACAAGAAGCAGCAGTACCACTACCTTGAGGCGGGCTGGACCCTGGAGGACAACGACTCCATCAACCTGCTGCTTAAGGACTTCGGCGGCAGGCAGAATAAGCGCTACCGCATTTACCGTCAGGACCTGTAGGCGGACGTCGTGAACATCGTCATTACCGGGGCCACGGGGTTCATTGGCACGCGATTGGCCAACCGCCTGGCGGCAGCCAATCACATCGTTACAGCTCTGGTGCGGCGCGAGGCTCCGCTGCTTTCTGCCGCAGTGGTACGCCGCCAGGGCGAACTGTCCGACGGGCAGTTCCTGCGCCAAGCCGTCGCCGGAGCCGACGCTGTGGTCCATGTGGCCGGGCAGACTAAGGCCTTCACTGCGCGGGGATTTCTGCGCGTGAACGAGGTCCTCACCCAGGCCGTGGCCGACGCGGTGGACCGCTATGCACCGAAGCACACGGCCTTGCTATATGTTTCGAGCCAAGCGGCGGTCGGGCCCAGCAACGAGCTGCCAGGCCTGCGGGAAACGGACCAGCCCGCGCCGATGTCGCGGTACGGATTCTCCAAGCTGCTGGGCGAACGCACCGTGCTGGAGCTGGCCGGCCATCGTCCGGTGGTGGTGGCGCGTCCGGCCATGGTTTACGGCCCAGGTGACACGGCCTTTGTACCGCTCTACCGTTGTATGGTCAAAGGGATCTTGCCCACTTCCGGCCCTGCGGGGCAGCGCTTCAGCATTGTGCACGTGGACGATCTGGTTGACGGCCTGTGCCTGGTACTGGCGAATATTGCGGGCAGGAAGCCAGGCGGGAGTGTGCTGCATTTCGCCGGGCCGCAAAAACTCATATGGGAAGACTACGCCGAGGTATTCGGCTCGGCCTTGGGACGGCGTGTGCGCGTGCTGCACCCCCCTGCCCCGGCGCTATATATTGTGGCCCTAAGCAACACCCTGCTAAACATGCTGGGCCTGCCTACCTCACATCTGACCTTTGACAAATGCCGCGAGGCCTTAGCCCCCGGCTGGCTGTTGGACTGCACTCGGACGGAGAGCGCCATCGGCTTCACGCCCAGGCGCGGGCTTGCGCAAGGCGCAGCCGAGACCATCGACTGGTGCCGTGAAAAGGGTCTATTGCCCGGTTGAGCCTAGCGTCACCCTTGCTAGGTGCATTCAAACTATGGTCGGCGTGTTCTTGCGCAGCCACAGCTGTAGCACTAGGAGCGTCCATAGGGGCCGCCGGTGGTCCGCCTGGCCGCGAAGGTGCTCATCCATGAGCCGCGCCACGGCCTTGGGCTCGAAGATCCCCTGCCGCCTGAGCGCCGCTTCGCTCAGCAGGTCCTCCATCAGCGGGCGCAGTACGTTGCGCAGCCACTCGGCCACGGGGATGAGAAAGCCCCGCTTGGGCCTGCGCAGCACCTCATCCGGCACTAACCCGGCCGCGGCCTTGCGCAGTAAATACTTACCGGTCATCCCCCGCAGCTTCATGTCCAGCGGCAACCGCCAAACGAATTCTGCCACGTCGCGGTCCAGCAGCGGCGCGCGTACCTCAAGGGAATGCATCATGGAACAGCGGTCCACCTTCACCAGTATGTAGTCCAACAGGAACTGGCGTGCATACATGGCGAAGCATTTGCCCAGGAGCGTGGTCGCCGGGTAAGCGTCGTAGATGCGCCGTGTGGTGGACAAAACCACCTCGGGCGAAAGGTTCAGGCCCGGTGTATCGGTCATGACTTGGCGTAGCAGCTCGGGCCGGAAGGGAGTCTGCCAGCGTTGCACCCGCTGCCAGGGCGTGGCACCTGCACCGTCGAGGAACGTCTGCACCGCAAGCCTAGGATTCACATAGCCCGAAGACATGGGCAGGTGCCGGGCCAGGGGCTCGACCACGCCGGTGCGCAAGAAACCTGGTAGCCGGTTGTACCACTCGGCCAGGCGCAGCGCGTAAAAGGTCTCATAGCCGGCGAAGAGCTCGTCGCCGCCATCCCCACTGAGTGCCACTGTGACCCGCTCCCGCGTCAGGGCCGAGAGCAAGTACGTCGGCACGATGGATGGGTCACTCATGGGCTCGTCGAAGCGTGACACGATGTCGGGCAAAAGCGCACCGCAGTCGCGTGCGGAGAGGATGCGCTCGTAGTGGTCTGTACCCAGGCGCTTCGCAACCAGTCGCGCATAACTGGATTCGTCGTAGCTGCCCTCAGTGAAGCCTATGCTGAAGGTCTTGACCCGGTCCGAGTGCCGGGCCATGAGCGCTGCCACCAGGGATGAGTCCAGCCCGCCGCTCAGAAATACACCCAGGGGCACGTCGCTCACCAAGCGCCGGGCCACGGCCTTGTCCAAAAGCTCCAGCAACCGTTCGGACAGTTCCGCTTCCGAGGCCTGGGCAGTCTCGTTCGGTACGGGTAGGGTCCAGTAGGATGCTGTGTGCACTGCGCCGTGCTTGAAGATGAGGAAGTGCGCAGGTGGAAGTTTCAGCACCTCCTTATAGATGCTCTCCGGCGTGGGGCAGTATTCGTAGGTGAGAAAGCGGGCCAGGGCCGCGTGCGTGGTGGAGAAGTGCAGAAAAGGCAGGACACGCAAGGCGCAGAGCTCCGAGGCGAAGGCTAGGGTTCCGTTCTGCAGGGTGTAGAAAAAAGGTTTTTTGCCGTAACGGTCGCGCGCGGCGAAAAGCGTACGCGTACCTCGGTCCCACAGGGCGAAAGCAAACATGCCCTCGAAGCGATCCAGGCAGGCTTCACCCCAGGCCAGCCAGCCGTTTAAAATCACCTCGGTGTCGGAGTTGGTGGCGAAGGGATAACCTTTGGCCTCCAACTCGGCGCGCAGTTCGCGGAAGTTGTATATCTCGCCGTTGAAGGTCACCACCACGCGGCCGCTCGCGGTTTGCATAGGCTGGGCCCCGGTTGCCAGGTCGATGATGGACAGCCTGCGGTGGCCTAGGGCCACAGGGCCTTCGATCCACTGGCCCTGGCCGTCCGGCCCGCGCGTGGCCATGGTGTCAGTCATGGCCGTAAGCTGCGCCCGAGCCGCTTCGGCGTTGGCGGGAAGGCCTGTGCCGTGCTCCTCGCCAAGTACGAAGCCCGCGATGCCGCACATGGCTAGCGCTTCCCTGCGGTCTGCCTGTGCGTTGCAAGCAGCTCGAAAAATGTTTTAACGTAGCGCCTCGGCGCGAACATGGTCATGGCCAATTCGCGGCCGCGCGCTGCCATAGCGATGGCGCCCTCACGGTCATTCGCATAGCGCATGATGGCCTGGGCCAGTGCCTCGCTGTCGCCCTCCGAGGTGAGTAGCCCGGTCTGGCCGTCGATGACCAGATCGGGAATGCCAGCGATGGACGTAGCGACCACGGGTACGCGGTGCAGCAGCGCCTCTATAATGACGGTGGGCAGGCCGTCGGAATCGCCGTTGGGTTTGCGGATGCTCGGCATGGCCAGCATGTCTGACTCCAGCAACAGCGTGGGCACCTGACTATGGGGCAGAAACCCGGTGAAACGCACGGACTCACGCAGGTTCAGCCGGTCCACCAGCGTGCTGAGGGGCTTCATCCAGGGACCATCACCCGCCAGGGTCAGCCGAGCGTCTAGCCCGCGCGCCCGCACCAGGGACAGCGCCTCCACCAGATGCTGGAAACCCTTAGTCTTCACGAATCGACCGACGGCGCAGATTTTAACCGGAGTATTCATGCGCACCGGGGCCTCTGCAGCCGGTGGCAGGGTCAGCACGTCGTAGAGCAGGCAAACCTTGTCCGGCGTGTGGGGAATGTACTTGCGCAGGTGCGGCAACAGGAAGGAGGACTCGCACAGGGCGAAGGATGTCTTGGCGAGCTTGTGGCCCAGCAACCCGTCCGGCGGATGCACGTCGCCCGCGCGGGATGAAAAGCTAAAGGTCAGGCCATTGAGTTCCGCTGCGCACCAAGCTGCGGTTGCCGAGCCGTTGGCCCAGGCTGCGTGCACGTGCTCCACACCAAGTTCTTTGAACCGGCGCGCCAGACATACGCCGCAAAGTACTGCCAGCAGGTTCTCACCGTATTTTTCAAGCCCGCCGCCGGGAGAGCACAAAGCGCGGCCCAAGAGCGACAGCGTGGTCACGGGCTGGGCCACGAGGCTTAGCAGAAAAGCCAGGATGATGCGCGGTGCGTGCCCCAAGCCCAGGCGCTCCACGGTCATGCCTTCCGGTTGCATGGTCAGCCCGGCGTTGATAGGGCCGTAAAGGCTGTGTACGGTGAGAGGCAGACCAGCTTCGCGCAGAGTTTGAGCCTCGCTGACCACGAAGGTTT
>JAHIUD010000030.1 GCA_018817515.1 Pseudomonadota bacterium | reverse complement strand
GCGGGCGGGCGTCATCCTGGGCGAGGAGCCCGACGGCGGCTACAAGTTCAGCCTGCGCTCTTCCGGGGCGGACAACGTGCAGATCGTGGCGGCCCAGTTCGACGGCGGCGGCCACCGCAACGCCTCGGGCGGCACCATCGCCGCCGATATTTCCACGGCCAAAAAGCGCCTCGTCAAGGCACTTGGCGAAAGCCTCGGACTGGTGTAGACCTTGGGCAGACGGCGCAAGAAGACTGAAGGCCAACTGGACGGCCTCTTGGTGCTGAACAAGCCCAGCGGGCCGACCTCCGCCGGGTGCCTGAACAGCATCAAGCACGGGCTCTCGCAAGGCAAGATCGGCCACGCCGGGACCCTGGACCCCCTTGCCGAGGGCGTCCTCTTGGTGCTATTGGGCCGTGGCACCAAGGTTGCCGGGTACCTGACCAGCGGCAACAAGGTGTATACCGGGCAGCTGCGACTGGGCATAACCACCGATACCTTCGACATGCAGGGCAAGGTGGTGGCCGAGGCGCCACTGGACAATATTTCGCAAGACGATGTGCGGGCGGCGATCCTGTCCTGGAAGGACCTCACGGAACAGGAAGTGCCCGCTTACTCTGCGGCCAAGCACGAGGGCAAGCCCCTCTACGAACTCGCCCGAAAAGGCGAGGCCGTGCCGGTCAAAGAGAAAAGCATCGAGATACACGAGGTTGAACCGCTGGAAATTGAGTTCCCCACAGCACGATTCAGGGTGCGTTGCCAGGCAGGCACGTACATTCGATCCCTGGTCCACAGCTTGGGGATACGGCTAGGTTGCGGCGCAAGCCTGGCCCAGCTCACGCGGGAAGCCTGCGAGCCCTTTGTGCTTGCAGACGCCCACAGCCTGGATGCGGTTCTTGGCGAGCCGGAGCTCTTTGCCCAGCGGGTCATTCCGCTGGCCAAGATGCTCCCGCACTGGCGCACCATCGTGCTCCCCCCCACCCTGACCGGCCTCGTGAAGAACGGGGCTTGGCTGCCGGTGGGCGGACCTAGCGGACCTGAGCTTGAGGGACAGCCCGAAGAGCAGGTCATGCTGGTCGAGGAGAGCGGCGAACCGGTTGCGCTGGCGCAGGCCACGACCAAGGACGGCATGCTGCGCTGGATGATTCTGCGTGGACTGTGGCAGGAAGGCGACGCGGCGACCTGATCGGGGGAACTCCCGGCATAACCCGGATACCGCAATGCTCGGCATCCGGCCAAGGAGGACACTGCTGTGGTCATGACGCCTGAAGGAAAGACCAAGGTCATCGAGGACTACAAGACCCACGATGGCGACACCGGCTCTCCGGAGGTCCAGGTTGCGCTTTTGACCGAGCGCATCACCTACCTCACCGATCACTTCAAGGTTCACAAGAAGGACTTCCACTCCAAGACCGGCCTTTTGCGCATGGTCGGCCAGCGCCGGAAGCTTCTGAAGTACCTGAAGAGCAAAGACGTCCAGCGCTACCGCGAGCTCATCGAGCGCCTGGGTCTGCGCAAGTAGGACCAAGAAAACGACCCGTGCGGGCGGGGGCTTCGGCCCCTGCCCGTGCGGACCAACCACCACGGGCGCGAAAGTCGCGTCCGCTGAAACCTCGCCCATGACGCATGGACTCAACCTCGCCCCCCCTTTAGTTGGCTGCGGAAAGTGTTTTTGCACGCGCCCACCGGCAACCCGCCCCAGCGTGCAACAGCCCTTCCCCAAGCCGGCTAGATTTCCGGGCACGAGCAGCGTCAGGGCGGCAAATCGATAAGGAGCTTCAATGCTAGTACCTTTTGCACCCACACGCCTCACCACAAAGGTCGGCGGCCTTGACATCATCATGGAGACCGGAAAGATGGCCAAGCAGGCCAGCGGCTCGGTCTGGGTCCAGTGCGGCGGCACCGTGGTGCACGTCACGGCCGTGAACCAGCACCTGGAAGTCGACCGCGGCTTCTTCCCGCTCACCGTCAACTATCAGGAAATGTCCTACGCCGCAGGCCGCATCCCCGGCAGCTACTTCCGTCGCGAGATCGGCCGCCCGAGCGAGCGCGAGACCCTGGTCTCCCGCTTGATCGACCGGCCCATCCGCCCGCTGTTCAAGAAGGGCTTCCGCGACGAGGTCCAGATCATCGCCACGGTGCTCTCCGCCGATGACACCATCAACCCGGACGTGCTGGCCATCACCGGCGCCTCCACCGCCCTGCACCTCTCGCACATGCCTTTTGAGGGCCCCATCTGCGGCGCCCGCGTGGGCTACGTGGGCGGCGAGTTCGTGCTCTTCCCGAGCTACAAGCAGATCACCAACGAGAGCAGCCTGAACCTCATCTTCGCCGCCACCCGCGACGCCATCGTCATGGTCGAGGGCGGAGCCGAGTTCGTGAGCGAAGAGCTGGTGGTCGACGCCCTGGAATGGGCCCACAAGCAGCTTACCCCCATGTTCGACATCCAGGACGAACTGCGCAAGCTGGTGGGCAAGGCCAAGCTTGACGTGGTGGCTCCCGTTGTCGACGAGGCCGTGCAGGCCGTTGTCGAGGAAGTCGCCACCCCGGGCCTCAAGGCCGCCTTCGCCATGATCGAGAAGGGCCCCCGCCGCGAGGCCAAGGGCAAGGCCAAGGATCTGGCCATGGAAGCCGTGGCCGCCAAGTTCCCGGATGACTCCGAGGCCCTGCGCCAGGCCGGAAACATCATCGGCACGCTTGAGAAGAAGATCGTGCGCGAGCGCGTGCGTGCCGAGAAGATCCGCATCGACGGACGCGACCTGACCACCGTGCGCCCCCTGTCCATCGAGGCGGGCACCCTGCCCATGACCCACGGCTCGGCCCTGTTCACCCGTGGCGAGACCACGGCCCTGGCCGTCGTCACCCTTGGCAGCAGCCGCGACGAGCAGCGCATCGAGACCCTGGTGGGCGAAGACACCAAGCGCTTCATGCTGCACTACAACTTCCCGCCCTACTGCGTGGGCGAAGTGCGCATCCTGCGCGGCCCCAGCCGCCGCGACATCGGCCACGGCGCCCTGGCCGAGCGCTCCATCATCCCGGTGCTGCCCAACCCCGACGACTTCCCCTTCACCCTGCGCGTGGTCTCTGAGGTCATGGACTCCAACGGTTCCTCCTCCATGGCCACCATCTGCGGCGCGAGCATCGCGCTCATGGACGCGGGCGTGCCCATCAAGGAGCCTGTGGCCGGCATCGCCATGGGCCTGATGAAGGAAGGCGACGAGTACATCGTGCTTACCGACATCCTTGGTGATGAAGATGCCTTGGGCGACATGGACTTCAAGGTGGCCGGCAGCGCCCGCGGCATCACCGGCATCCAGATGGACATCAAGATCATGAGCGGCATCCCCTACGACGTGCTGCGCCGCGCCCTGGCCCAGAGCCGCGACGCCCGCAAGCACATCCTGGAGCACATGGCCATGTGCCTGGACGCGCCCCGTCCGCAGCTCTCCGAGCTGGCTCCGCAGATGGAGGTCGTGTTCATCAATCCTGAGAAGATCCGCAGCGTCATCGGACCCGGCGGCAAGAACATCAAGGCCATCACCGCAGAGACCGGCGCTTCCATCGACATCGAGGATTCCGGCAAGGTGGCCATCTTCGCCCCCACCAGCGAGAGCCTGAAGAAGGCCAAGGCCATGGTGCAGTACTACGACCAGACCCCGGAGCCGGGCCGAAACTACCTGGGCACCGTGCGCAAGATCCTGGAAGTCGGCGCCCTGGTGGAGATCCTGCCCGGAGCCGAGGGCATGCTGCATGTGTCCCAGATGGACATGGAGCGCGTGGAGCGCGTGGAAGACCTGCTGCAGCTGGGCCAGGAAGTCTGGGTCAAGGTCATCGAGCTTGAGGCCAATGGCCGCATCCGCCTGTCCCGCAAGGCCTGGCTCATGGAGCAGGCTGGCGAGACCGTCAACATCGACGACTTCCGCCGTCCGCCCGCCCGTGAAGGCGATCGCGACCGTGACCGCGGCCGTGGCGGTGACCGTGACCGTGGCCGTGGCCCCCGCCGCTAGACCACAGAACTAGACGGGGCTGCCCCCGGCGTCCAACAGCGTAAAGCCGGACGTCAGGGGCAGCCCTTTTTGTTTGCCCCCCGCAGGATGGGTTCAACGGACCGTTAAAGACGGTGGAATCCCAGGCTGCTCAGAAGTTGCGGGCGGCTTGGCGCAAAAAAAAGTTCAAAGCCGAAGCGCACTTTTCGCACGCGAGGATTTGAACTTTTTGCGGCAAAGCAGCAGCTTGCCGTATTTCAAAAGCCTGTCAGCTGTCTGGGTCCTTGGCGGGCGCGGCGGCAAAGCCCTTGATATCCCAGGGCAGGCGCTGCCGGGCGCGTTTCAGGGCGAAGTCCTCCACCTCCTGATGCCAGGCGGTGAAATTGCGCACCAGTTCGCTGGCCAGAGGCGTCAGCTCGTAGCCCTTGCGGCCGCTGGCCTGGGCCAGAAGCTTTTCGCCCAGAGCCTCCTCGGTGCGCTTGATGCGGCCCCAGGCCGCGCGGTAACTCATGCCCAAAACCTTGGCGGCCTGGTTGAGGGAGCCATGCAGGGCCACCATTTCAAGCAACTGCACCCGGCCAAGGCCAAAGAGCATGCCGCTCTCGGACTCCAGCCAGAGGTGGACACGCAGCATGGATGTGCCGGGTTTTCCGCCAGCCTGTCCGCCGGCCTGTCCGCCTGGTTGTTCCGTCTGCTCTGCGGATTTGGTTTTCATGCTCCCTCCAGACCTGTGTCTCTCTGACATGAGTTGTTCGCTATTTACTGGCATAAAACAAAATTAAGGTAAAGAAAATCCCGCCTGCCCCTTGGCAGGCCGCGTTTCGTGCCTACCATACCCGTTTGCGAGCGAGCGCCGCCCAACTGCACAGCAACCACTGGACTCCATGCAGATCACCCACACACAAAGCACCACCCGCCTCATCTGGAGCCTGTCCTGGCCGCAGACGCTGATGATGGTCTTCCACTTCCTCATCGGGTTTGTGGACGTCTGGGTGGCCGGGCAGATCGACCACCGCCTCCAGGCATCGCTGGGCATCATCACCCAGTCCCTGTTCTTCTTCCTGGTCATCGCCACGGCCGTGGCGGGCGGCGGCGTGGCCGCCATCAGCCAGTCGCTGGGGGCGGGCAAAAAGCTCCGCGCAGAGCGCTACATCGGCCTGTGCCTCCAGGTGGCCGTTGTCTTCGGGCTCATCTTCCCGCTGGTGGGCCTGCCCGCCCGGGGCCTCTTCGTGAGCCTGCTCCAGGTGCCCCAGAACATCGCGCCCCTGACCGAATACGTGCTCAAGGTGTTCTTGTACGCCCTGCCGCCCTACTACATGCTCATCGTACAGAACGCCGTGTTCCGCTCGCGCCAGAATGTCATGGTGCCGCTCTACTCCATGATGCTGGTGACCTTGGTGAACACCCTGGGCGACCTGGGCTTCGGCCTGGGCTGGTTCGGCCTGCCGCGCCTGGGGGTCACGGGCGTGGTCTGGTCAACCTTCTGGTCCATCACCATTGGCGCGCTCTACGGCCTGTACATGCTTCGCCGCGACGGCACCCTGCGCCGCCAGATCTTCGCGCCCTGGCGCTGGGTGCGGTGCGCCTACCCTTATCTCTTCAAGGTGGCCTGGCCCGCCGGACTCATGCAAATCGTCTGGCATTCAGGCTACCTGGTGCTCTTCGCAATCACCGCGAGCCTGCCCGAGGGCAGCGTCATGGCCCTGGCGGGCATGGCCGCGGGCACGCGCATCGAGTCCATCCTCTTTCTGCCCGCCTTTGCCCTGAACCTCACGGCCAGCATCCTGGTGGGGCACTTCCTGGGCGCGGGCAGGCCCGACGAGGCGCGGCGCGTGGGCCTGCGCATCCTGGGCATCGGGCTGGTGGGCATCTGCGTGCTCACGCTGCTGCTCTGGACCGTGCTCGACCCCATGACCGGATTTCTGGCGCCCAACCCCGAGGTCAAGGCCCAGGCCCTGGACTACCTGATCTGGAATATGCTGGCCATCCCCTTCACCCTGACCACCATGATCCTGGCCGGGGCCCTTGGCGGGGCCGGCGCCACGCTGTACAACCTGCTCGGCATGGGCACGGGCACCTGGCTGGTGCGCCTGCCCCTGGCCTTCGTCCTGGGACACCTGGTGCTGGGCCGGGCCACGGGCGTGTGGATTTCCATGCTGGTCTCCCAGGCTTGCCAGGCGGCCATCCTTCTCTATATCTTCACACGTTGGGACTGGCAGCGGTTCGCCATGACCAACAAACGCAACGGAAACACCAGATGAGCACCTGCGAGAAATTCGAAGACATCTGTCTGAAGCACCAGGACGCCTTCAAGGAAGCCCTGTGCGCCTGTCCCGAGGTGACCTCGGACTACGCCTTCGCCAACCTCTACGGCTGGGCCGAACACTACGGTCTCAAATGGCGCTTCGAAAACGGCCTCGTATGGATCAAGCAGACCCTGCCCCAGGAGATCTTCTGGGCGCCCGTGGGCGATTGGACAAAGGTGGACTGGGCCACACTCCCCTGCCTGGGCGGTCCGCAGCGCTTCACCCGCGTGCCCGAGACCCTGCTCAGCATCTGGCAGGGGGCCTTCGGCCAACGCATTCAGGCCACCGAGGCCCGCGACCACTTCGACTACATCTACTCAGTGCCGGAGCTGGTCGAGCTCAAGGGCAACAAGTTCCATAAGAAAAAGAACCTGCTGAACCAGTTCGAGAAGTCCAACATGTTCGAGTACACGCCCATGCAGGCCGACTGCGTGGAAGAGGTGCTGGACATGCAGGCCGAATGGCACGGCTGGCAGGAGCACCCCTCCGAAGCACTGGTGGCCGAGAACCAGGCCATCTCCCGCGTGCTCAAGAACTTCGACCGCCTGGGCAGCCTCATTGGCGGCACCATCCGCGTGGGCGGCAAGGTCATCGCCTACACCGTGGGCGAATGCCTGAGCCCCTCCACCATCGTCATCCACTTCGAGAAGGGCGACACCCGCTTCAAAGGCGTGTACCAGGCCATCAACAAGCACTTCCTGGCCGCCCAGGAGGACCGCTTCAGCCTGGTGGACCGCGAGCAGGACCTGGGCGACGAGGGCCTGCGCAAGGCCAAGATGTCCTATAACCCCTTGTCGTTTCTAAAAAAGCATGAAGTCGACCTTGTGTAATTTGGAAAATATCCCTCCGGGGGCCAAAGGGCTTGAAGCCCTTTGGAATCCCCATCTGAAGGCGCAAGACAGCCTGGATCTCCGCGAAGCCAAGGGGTCTTGCCCCTTGGCTTCGCGCTACGGGGGGTTCCAGGGGGCCTCAGGCCCCTTGGCCGCCGGAGGCTCTCTTCAAACCGCCCGCGCCACCTCATGACCCGCCCGCGCCTGGTCGTCCTCGGCCTGGACGGCCTGCCTCTTACTCTGGCCAAGGCGCTTGTCCGGGCCAACGGCCCGCGCTTGCCGAACCTGGCGCGGCTCACGGCCCAGGCTGGAAGCATCAGCGCCGAACTGCCGGAGCTGTCGCCCGTCAACTGGACGAGCTTCTTCACCGGGGTCGGACCCGGCGAGCACGGGGTGTACGGCTTCACCATCCTCGACCCGTCAAGCTACGCTCTGCGCATCGCCAACTTCACCGACGTGCGCTGCCCGACCATCTTCGACCGCCTGGGTGAGCGCGGGCTGGTCTCGCGGGTGCTGAACCTGCCGAACATGGCCCCGGCGCGGCCTTTGCGCGGCATGCTCGTGGCCGGATTCGTGGCCCCCAGCCTGGAGGCCGCCGTGTACCCGCCGTTTCTGCTGGGCCCGCTCAAGGCGTCAGGGTATCGCGTTGAGGGCGACACCACGCGCGGCGCAGCCGATCCCGGCTACCTGCTCGACCAGTTGCGGCTCTCCCTTGCCGCACGCCGGGCGGCGCTGGATCTCCTCTGGCCGGACCTGGCCTGGGATCTGTTCGTGTGCGTGCTCACCGAGACCGACCGCCTGTTCCACTTCCTGTTCCCGGCGGTGGAGCGGCTGGACCATCCGCTGCACGCGGCCTGCCTGGCCTTCCTGGCCGAGTGGGACGCGCTGCTGGGCGAGGTGCTGGCGCGCTTTGATGCCCTGCCCGAGCCCAAACGCCTGCTGGCTCTGGCCGACCACGGCTTCTGCGCGCTCACGCAGGAGGTTGATTTGAACTGCGTGCTGCGCCAGGCCGGGTTCCTCAGCCTGTGCCGCCCGGCCCGCGACGAATGGGATGCGGGCGTCATCAGCCCGGAGACCCGCGCCTTTGCCCTGGATCCTGGCCGCGTGTACCTGCACCGCCAAGGCCGTTTCGCGCGCGGAGGGGTTGCCGAGGCCGAGGCCCCGGCATTGCTGCGCGACCTCACGGACCTGCTCCTGGGGTTGACCTGGGAGGGCCGCCGGGTCATGAACAGGGTGCTCGACGCACGCGAACTATACGGCGAGGGCGCAGCAGGCGACGCGCTGAATGGACAACCGGACGGGCAACCGGATTTGGTCTGCGTGCCGGAGCCAGGCTTTGACCTCAAGGCCAAGTTCGATCGCGAGAGCGTGTTCGGCCTCTATGGACGCCACGGCATGCACCGGCCCGAGGACGCATTCTTCATCGACAGCAGCGAGGCCGGGCTGGCCGAAAAACCGGTGCGCGTGCGCGACGTGGGCAGGCTCGTGCTGGAACATTTCGGCCTGGGCGCCCCAGACTGCGGGGCCACAGAAATCCTTTCATGAGCACTAACGCATGAGCCCCAACATATGAGCCGCAACTGATGACCATAAATTTCGAACGCGAGTTGAACCCGGCCCAGTTGGAAGCGGTCATGCACGTCCACGGCCCGGTGCTCTGCATCGCGGGCGCAGGCAGCGGCAAGACGCGCACCATCGTCTACCGCCTGGCCCGGCTGGTGCAGGAGCACGTCTCCCCGGAGAACATCCTGCTTCTGACCTTCACCCGGCGCGCCTCCCAGGAAATGCTGCACCGGGCCGGGAGCATCATGGGCCGCCCCCTCACCGGGGCCAGCGGCGGCACTTTCCACTCCTTCGCCTACGGCGTTTTGCGCCGCCACGCCCTTGAGGCCGGGTATCCCCAGGGCTTGACGCTGATGGACCGGGGCGACTGCGAGGACCTCCTGGGCGAGCTCAAGGCCCACCTGGACCTGGGCCGGGGCGACCGCTCCTACCCCAAGCGCGCCACCCTGGCCGACACCATCACCAAGTCCCGCAACAAGGAGCTGGACATCGCGGCCATCCTGGACCGCGAGGCCTACCACCTGCTGCCCTACCAGGCGGACATCGAGCTCCTGGGCCGGGAATATGAGAAGGCCAAGCGCAGCCAGGGCCTCATGGACTACGACGACCTGCTCTTCGGCCTGGAGCGCCTCCTGGTGGAGCACCCGGAGATCAGGGACTCCTTACGCCGCCGCTATCCCTTTGTCATGGTCGATGAGTACCAGGACACCAACCTGGTGCAGGCCCGGCTGGTGCGCCTGCTGGCAGGCCGCAGCGGCAACGTCATGGCCGTGGGCGACGACGCCCAGTCCATCTACGCCTTCCGCGGCGCGGTGGTGGCCAACATCCTGGAGTTTCCGCAGATCTTCAAGGACGCCAAGCTCATCCGCCTGGAAAAGAACTACCGCTCGGTGCAGCCCATCCTGGACTTGACCAACTGCGTGCTCTCCGGGGCGGAGCACAAGTTCGACAAGCACCTCTACGCCGCCCGCGAAGGCGGGGCCCGCCCGCGCATCATCCAGACCCTGAGCGACCAGTCCCAGGCCGCCCAGGCCGTGAGCCTCATCGCGGACATGGCCAGCCGCCATCCGCTGCACGAGATCGCCGTGCTGTTCCGCGCCGGGTACCAGTCCTACCCGCTGGAAGTGGCGCTGACCCGGGCTGGCCTGCCCTACCGCAAGTACGGCGGGGTGCGCTTCCACGAGGCCGCGCACATCAAGGACGTTTTGTGCTACCTGCGCCTGGCCGCCAACTGGGCGGACATGCTGGCCTGGCAGCGCGTGCTGGGCCTGCTCAAGGGCGTGGGCGGCAAGACCGCGGCCAAGATCGCCCAGGCCGTGCTGGCGGGCGAGGGCAAGACGCTGGACAAGCACGCCAAGCGCTTCCCGGACCTGCCGGGCCTGCTCGCCGAGCTGGACGCCCTGCGCCGCCTGACCCACGCGCCGGCCGCAGCGCTCGACCGGGCCATGACGCACTATGCGCCGCTGCTCATCCAGGCCTACCCGGACGACTACCCCAAACGCCAGGCAGGGCTGGAGCAGCTGGCCCAGATCGCGGTGAACTACAAGGACATCGAGGAATTTCTGGCCGACCTGTGCCTGGACGGCTCGCCCACGGAGGACGACGACGCGCGCGGAGCCGTGGTGCTCTCCACCGTGCACTCGGCCAAGGGGCTCGAATGGCGCGCGGTGATCCTCATCGACCTGGTGGAGGAGCGCTTCCCGTCCAAGAAGGCCATGCAGCGCCAGGAGGACATGGAGGAGGAGCGCAGGCTGATGTACGTGGCCTGCACCCGCGCCAAGGACGAATTGGCCCTGCTGGTGCCCGGCACGCTTTACAACCGCTTCAACAACTGCCGCGAACCGGCCACCCCGAGCCCCTTTGTGCAAGAGCTTCCGGACCAGGTGGCCGAGCGCATGGTGGAGACCTTCACCGGCGGGCTGCGCCGCAAGGACGAGCGCCTGCTGGCTGTGCTGGAGGCCAATGATGGGGAGAGGGTCGTCGACAGGACCGGCGAACGCCTGGCCCCGGTGGTGCTGCCCGCGCCGCCCCAGCGCCCGGCCTACGAGCCCGGAGCGCGGCCCATCAGCGCAGCGGCCGCACCGCACACGGCCTACGCCGCCGCCCCGGCGCCAAGGTCGGCCATGGAAGACGCCACCACCAAGCTCGGCCTGTGCGAGCACAAGATCTTCGGCCAGGGCAAGATCATCGCCGAGATCCCGCCGGACAAGTTCCGCGTGAACTTCCCCGGCTTCGGGCTCAAGGTCATCGTCAAGACGTATTTGAAGCTGCTCTAGCGCCTGCGGGCGTTGCGCCAATGAAAAAGCCAGCCGGACGACCTGCTGGCTTTTTCATGTTTCCGGCCTGCGCGAGCGCTGGCCTGCTGGCGCAAAACCCGTTGCTAGGCCTTGGCCGGGGCGGCCTCGCCTGCCGGCGCGGGCGGCGGGCTGCCCGGCATGGGCACCTCGTCGATCTGCTCGGCGTTGAGGTGCTGCTCGGCGTAGTCCTTGTACACCCCGCTTTGCAGGAACAGGCCGAACACGTCCGGGTCCACGTGCTTGTCCTTGCACATGAAGCCCAGGATCTTCATGGCCTGGGAGAGCTTCATGGGCTCCTTGTAGGGCCGGTCCTTGGCCGTGAGGGCCTCGAACACGTCGGCCACGGCCAGAATGCGCGCCTGCAGCGACAGGGCCTCGGCGGTGAGGTGATTGGGGTAGCCCGTGCCGTCGAGCTTCTCGTGGTGGCTGCCCGCGAACTCCGGGATGCGCGACAGGCGCTTGGGGAAGGGCAGGCGACCGAGCATGTCGAAGGTGACCACGGTGTGGTCCTCGATGATCTTGCGCTCGGCATCGGTGAGCGAGCCCTTGCGGATGCAGAGGTTCAGCAGTTCGTTCTCGGAGAGCCAGGGCTTCTCTTCGCCGTTGTCGACGTAGGTGCGGGCGGCGATCTCCTTCACCCGCGCGATGCGCTCATCGCTCATGAACTCGCCAGGCTTGTTGCAGGACTCCACAAAGGCGAGGTCCTCCTCCAGGTCCTGGCGGCGCTTCTCCATCTCCTCGGTGACGGAAAACATCTCCGAGCGCGCGGCTCCGCGTCCGGCCATTTCCAAAAGCTTTTCCAGCAGTTCCACCTGCAGGGACTTGCCGATGAGCTTGAAGCGCGTGCGGATGAACTCGATGCGGTCCACGATGGCCTCAAGCTTGGTGGACTTGTCCACCACGTGCACGGGGGTGGTGATCTTGCCCACGTCGTGCATCCAGGCCGCGAGCTTCAGCTCCTCCATCTCGTTCTCGCTGAAATGGACGTCGGCGTAGGGGCCGTCGGCCTGGGCGTTGATGGTCTCGGCGATGCGCATGGTCAGGTCCACCACGCGGTCGATGTGGCCCTTGGTGTAGGGGCTCTTGGCGTCGATTGCCGCAGCGATGCTCTGCATGAAGGAGTACAAGAGCTCCTTCAGGCCGTTGATGAGCTGGGTGTTGGTGAGGGCCACGGCGGCCTGGGAGGCCAGGGAGCTCACCGCCTCCAGGCGTTCCTGGGAGAAGCCCACCACCTCGCCGCTGTTCTGGTCCTTGGCGTTGAGCAGTTGCAGCACGCCGATGATCTCATGCTCGTGGTTGACCATGGGCATGACCAGCATGGACTGGGAGCGGTAGCCCGTGGATTTGTCGTAGCCGCGCGTGCCGGTGAAGTCGAAGCCCTCGGCGCAGTAGACATCGTCGATGTTGACGTACTCGCGGGTCAGGGCCACGTGGGAGGAGACGTTGGCGTGGTTGGGCACGCCGCCATCCTTGTAGAGCAATACCGGGGGCAGGGTCACGGGGTTGCCGCTGGTGCCGCCCAGGCGCACGTTCATGGTGTCGTTCTGGAGCACCACGAACTCAAGCTTCATGCCCGTGGGGTCCACGATGTACAAGGTGCCAGCGTCTGCAAAGGTGAGGCTGCGCGCCAGCTCCACGATCATCTCCAGGAGCCGGTTGCGGTCCTGCTCGGCCGAGAGGGCCAGGCCGATCTCCGAGAGGTGGTGCATCTGCCGGTTCAGCCGGGCGATCTGCTCGCGCAGTTCCTCGATGCTGCCCGACCCTGGCTCATTCGCAGGTCCGGCGCAGGCGACCGCGGGATCTTTGGGTTCCTCAATCATGCTCACCCCACAAAGTCATAGGAAATACAATGCCAGCAACATAGCTCGCGCATGCTCATACGTAGCACAGCCCACCAGCGGAAGGAAAGAGGAAAGCCCCAGGTTGCCCGCAGCAACGGAATAGAGTAAACGACACTTGCGCTCAGGCGCTCATCCCCGAACAGGAGCATACGTGCAGGCATCCCCCCATCAGCAACGCATCCTCACCGCAGGCCTGGCAGTGGCGCTTGTGACCCTCGCCCTTTGGCTTGGCGGCGTGCTGGTCACGCTGCTGCTCCTGGTGCTGTGCGGCCTTGGCCAGTGGGAGTTCACGGCCATGTTCCGGCCCGAACCAGAGCACAAGAACCTGCGCATTTTCGGTGTGGGCCTGGGCGCCGTGCTGGTGCTGGCGGCCCAGGCTGGCGGCACAAACGCGGCCCTGTGGGCCTTTGCCGCGTGCTTCTGGATACTGGCCCTGCGTTTTCTCTTTCGCTTCAGCCGGGAGCAGAAGCTTGCGGGCGCGGGCGCAAACTCCTCACAATTCGCAGACGAACTCATCCTGCTCTGCTCCCTGGCCTACATCCCGCTCATGCTCCAGTTCCTGCTCGCCCTGAGCACCCGCGAGATCATCCTGGTGGTGCTCTCCACCACCGTGTCCGACACGGCGGCCTTCTACGCCGGGACTCTCTGGGGCAAGCGCAAGAT
The DNA here is from genome assembly GCA_018817515.1 of Pseudomonadota bacterium. Taxonomy (GTDB): domain Bacteria; phylum Desulfobacterota; class Desulfovibrionia; order Desulfovibrionales; family Desulfovibrionaceae; genus Humidesulfovibrio. The sequence continues at coordinate 53,309 of JAHIUD010000030.1, read as the reverse complement.
CTGGCCCCAGGTGAGCCCCAAGAAGTCCTGGGCCGGCAGCATCGGCGGGCTCGTGGGCTGCACCCTGGTCATCACAGCCTACGGCCTGAGCCTCGGCCAGGCGCCGCTTGCAGCCTGGCTGCTCCTGGGCGCGCTGTTGAACCTCTCCGCCCAGCTGGGCGACTTCTTCGAATCCGCGCTGAAGCGCAGCCTGGAGGTAAAGGACTCGGGCACGCTTCTGCCCGGCCACGGCGGCCTGCTCGACCGCATCGACAGCCTGCTCTTGGCCCTGCCCTGCTACGTGCTGCTGCGGCTCATCCAGCCCTACTTCGTGTAAGGCGCGCCCATGAAGTCCTACATCTCCCTCTGGCCGGCGCACGCTGCACAGCTGCCCTTCCCGCGCAGCCTGGCCATCCTGGGCTCCACCGGCTCCATCGGCGTCAGCGCCCTGGACGTGGTGGCCCAGCACCCGGACCTGTTCCGCGTGGCCGCCCTGGCCGGAGGCAGGAACGCCCGCCGCCTGGCCGAGCAGGCGGCGATCTTCCGGCCTGGTGTGCTGGCCGTGCTGGACGAAACCGTGGCGCGGGAGCTCAAGGGGCTTTTGCCCGCAGGCTACACGCCAGAGATACTCATCGGCCCTGGGGCCTACGAGACCGTGGCGGCCCTGCCCGGCGTCGACCTCGTGCTCTCGGCCATCGTTGGCGCGGCGGGCTTTTTGCCCACGCTGGCTGCGGCCAAGGCGGGCAAGTACATCGCCCTGGCCAACAAGGAGAGCCTTGTGCTCGGCGGGCGGCTCATCCGCAATGCCTGCCGGGAGTCGGGCGCCATCATCCTGCCCGTGGACTCCGAGCACAACGCGCTGTTCCAGGCCCTGTGCGGTCATAACGGCGACGAGGACCTGGCCCGGCTCATCCTCACGGCCTCGGGCGGGCCCTTCCGCGGCAAGGACGCGAGTTTCCTAGCCAAGGTCACCCCGGCCCAGGCGCTGAACCATCCCAACTGGAGCATGGGCGCCAAGATCTCCATCGACTCGGCCACGCTGATGAACAAGGGCCTGGAGGTCATCGAGGCCTGCCACCTTTACGGCCTGCCCGTGTCGCGCGTGGACGTGCTGGTGCACCCGCAGAGCATCGTACACTCCCTGGTGGAGTATGTGGACGGTTCGCAACTGGCGCACCTGGGCGTGCCGGACATGCGCATCCCCATCGCGCACAGCCTGTGCTACCCGCGCCGCGTGGCCCTCAACATGCCCCGGCTGAACCTGGCCAGCGCATCGGACTTGACATTCGAAGCCCCGGACGAGACGCTGTTCCCGTGCCTGGGCCTGGCCAAGGCGGCCTTTGCAGCCAGCCACAGCCATCCCGTGGCCTTGAATGCCGCCAACGAGGTGGCCGTGGAGCTGTTCCTGCAAGGGCGCATCCAGTTTCTGGACATTCCCCGGCTCATCGAGGCCGCGCTCACCCGGCACGCGGCCTTGCCGCAAGACTGCGGCGCGGCGGAACTCATCAACGCCGATTCCGACACGCGGCGCGAGACGCTCGCCGCCGCCAACTGATTCACGAGAGCAGTGCGCCCCATACGGTCGCATGAGGAGTAATACGTGGGAGCCATAGCCGTTATCCTGGTCCTTGGGGGCCTTATCTTTTTCCATGAACTTGGGCACTTCCTCATGGCCCGCGCGCTGGGCATCGGGGTCAAGGCCTTTGCCCTGGGCTTCGGTCCCCGGCTCTTCTCCTTCTCCTGGGGCATGACCGAGTACCGGCTCTGCGCCGTGCCGCTGGGCGGCTACGTCATGCTGGCGGGCGAATCGCCGGAAGCCGACGAAGACCCGGCCATCCCCAAGCACCTGCTTTTTTCCGCGCGGCCCGTGTGGCAGCGCATGGCCGTTGTGGCCTCCGGACCCATGGCCAACTTCCTGCTGGCCTGGGGCCTGTTCTGGGCGTTGTTCGCCTCCCAGGGGCAGATGGGCCTGGCTCCGGTCATCGACCAGGTGCTGCCGGACACCCCAGCTGCCCAGGCGGGCCTAGCCCCCGGCGACACCGTGCTCTCCGTGGACGGCCACCCCATCATCTTTTGGGAAGAGTTGACTGAGATTGTCCAGGGCTCAAACGGCCAAACCCTGGTACTGGAGCTCAAGCGCGGCAAAGAGCGCATCACCCTTGGCGTGACCCCGCAGTTGAAGCCCCGCAAGAACATCTTCGGCGAGACCGTTTCCTCGCCCATGATGGGCGTGGTGGCGGCCAAGGAGATCGTCACCGTCGAGCTGAATGCGGCCCAGAGCCTCAAGGTTTCGGGCAAGGAGACCTGGCGCGCCATCGTGAACATGGTCACCGCGCTGATCAAGATGATCGAGCGGGTCATCCCGGCCGACGCCATCGGCGGGCCCATCCTCATCGCCCAGCTCATCAGCAAGGAGGCCCAGAGCGGCATGGTCGGGCTCATCGCCCTCACCGCCGCGCTCTCGGCCAACCTGGGCTTTGTGAATCTGCTGCCCATTCCGGTGCTCGACGGCGGGCATCTGGTGATCTTCGGCCTGGAGGCCGTGACCCGCAAGCCGCTGAGCCTGCGCGCCAGGGCCGTGGCCATCCGCGTGGGCCTGGCCATGCTGGCGGCGCTCATGCTCCTGGCGACCTACAATGACCTGCGCCGACTCTTCCAGTGACGCTGGACTCCTGCTGGCCGTAAACGGGGCCGACGAGCGCCTGCAACTGGCTCTGGGTTCGCTCACGCCCGGCGAGGCTGACGGGGTTCAGGGCGTCTCGTTCCTGGCGGCCCAGGAATGGACCGTGCCCGGCTCCGCCGTGCGCTTCCTGGCCCCTGGCATCCAGCAGATGCTTGCGGCCCTGGGCCTGGCGGCCCAGGACATCCGGCGCATCGCCTGTGTGGATGGTCCCGGCAGCTTCACGGGCCTGCGCATGTCCCTGGCCCTGGCGGAAGGATTGGCCGCGTCCACCGGCGCGCAGCTGGCCGGGCTGAACCATCTGGAGATTTTGGCCTGCGAGGCCGCGCAAACCCTTGAGCAGAACGTTGGGGCCGTAGCCGCCCTGGTCTGGTCGCGCCGGGGGCAGGTCTACGTCCAGGCCTTCCAGCATGGCAAAAGCCAATCGGCGCCCCTCGGACCGCCGCAGGTGCTGGCTCTCGCGTCCCTGCCGGAATTCTTCGCCACCCTGCCCCGGCCCCTGAGCCTGCTGGGCGGCGGCCTGCGCCGGAACCTGCCCTTCTTCGAGGAGCTGGCCGGACATGACACTGGCCTGCGCCTGCTGCCCGCCCACTGGGACGCCCCGCGCCCATCCGCCCTGCTCGACCTTGCCAGCCGCGCCAGCTACTCGGCGCAAACCCTGGAGCCCGTGTACCTGCGCGCCTCGGACGCCGAGGACAACCTTGCGGCCATCGCCGCCGGGCGGGGCCTCAGCGAAGCCGACGCCCAGACCATCCTCGACCGGGGCAGCCGCCCCCTCTGAAGCGCACGTCCAAAAACCTGATGATGTGGAAGGAAGACCGGGGCGGCTAGGCCAGGAGGCGGTCCACGGTGTTGCCGAGCTGTCTGCCCAGCGGCGTCTGGTGGGCGATCTCGCGCTCCACGTGGATGATGCCCTTGAGCACTGTGGAATGCTTGCGGCCCAGGCGGTCGCCGATGGCGGCGAGGGAGAGGTCGGTGTGACGGCGGCAAAGATAGAAGGCGGTGTTGCGGGCGAGGACGGTCTGCTGGCTGCGCGATTTCGATTTCAGCTCGCGCTCGTCGATGCCGTAGGTCTTGCAGACAAAGGCCACGATGCGCTCCACGCCCGGCATGGGGACCTGCACGGCGTAGTTCTCAAGCACCTGCCAGGCCAACTCCTCGGTGATCTGCTGGCCGAGCAGCCGGGCCTTGAGCACCAGGTTGTTCAGGCAGCTTTCCAACTGGCGGATGTCAGTGGTCAGGCGCTCGGCCAATAGCCCGGTGACGTTGTCCGGCACCTGGACCTGGAGCGAACGGGCCTTGCGCCGGATGATCTCTTCGCGTGTGGCGTAGTCCGGGGCCTGCATCAGGGCCATGAAGCCCGAGGCGAAACAGGACACCAGCTGCGGATCCACGTCGGAGAGCTCGCGGGGCAGGAAGGAGCTGGTGAGCACCACCTTGCAGCCGCGCTGCTGCAGAGCCTTCAGGGTCAGCAGGAGCTCCTCCTGGAGCTTGCCCTTGCCCTGGAAGAAGTGGATGTCCTCCAGGAGCAGCACGTCCACGGACTCGCGGAACTCGGCCTTGAAGCGCGCGGCCTCCCTGGCCTTGATGGCCAGCACCAGACGCGTGGTGAACTCCTCGGCCGAGAGGCAGGCGATGGACACCCGGCTGCGGTTGGAGCGCTCGGCCAGGTGGCGGCCAATGGCGTGCAGCAGATGGGTCTTGCCCAGGCCCGGCCCGGCGCTGAGGAACAGGTGGTCCGTATCCAGTGAGTTGTTGCACAGGCCCTTGGCTGCGGCGCAGGCCAGCTCGTTGCAAGGGCCGACCACGAAGTCGTCGAAGCGGAAGCGCCAGCGGCTCAGGGACTCGGTGCGCGGCGCATGGCCGAGCGGCAGGCCCAGGGGCTCTGCTGCGGGGCGGGTTCGGGACTGGGGGGAAGCCTGGAGAGCAACCGGGGAAGGCGCCGCTAGCACCGGGGGGCGGCGCTGTCCCACGCTGACCATGATCTCGATGCGGCGGCCCGTCAGTTCCAGAGCGGCCTCGCGGATGGTCTCCAGAAGGCGGTCGCGCACCCAGGCCGCCACAAACTCATTGGGGGCAGAAAGGTGCAGGACATTGTCCTCGACCTTGGCATCAAGCGGCTTGATCCAGAGGGTGAATAACCCCTGTTCCAGTCGATTTTCGAGGATGGTGAGCAATTTTTGCCAAAGGTCCGCATTCATGAAGCGAGGTCTACGCTTTGGGGATCGATCGAACAAAGCTGACGCAGGCCGGAAGCTGTCCAGGACTGGCCGCGTTTCTCTACAACATAACCACCTGATTTTACGTCATTCATATGATACAAATAGCATGGTGGCAAAAACGTATACGTACCAGGAATGCTTGCTCCACCTAGGTTCACATACCCCCTGTGGCGATCCTGCGGGAATCCTGTGTAAAGAATTTTAAACATGGTCAAGTCCAAATTTCGATGTATTTCGAAAAATTAAAGCATATTTCAGCACAGGGCAATTTTCGAGGGTGCATGAAACCTGTGAAACATTCAGGGGTGCGCGGCACCTGCCGCAAACACCGCGCCTGCTCACGCTTGGCGCTATGAGGCCAATCCCGGCGGATTTGTGCGGCTTCCCACATACCAACGGTTGCGGCCAGAAAGTCACAGGCGGGTAGGCACTTACAGCACACTGAAAAGGAACACCATCTTCCGTCGTAAATGCAATGGATTTTCGGGCTGACTGGCGGCAGGCCTGGAATGGCGGGCATAACTGAGGTTGGCGAAATCTATTCCCGGCCCAAAGGCCCGGCTTATGGATGGAATAGACGCAGGTGATGGCTGTCCGGCTAGTCCAGCTTCAGAGTGCGGCGCAGGGGGAGCGTTGCGCGGCGCTTGGGCACGGTGACGGTCAAAAGCCCCTCGCGAAGCTGCGCGCAAATGCTCTCCCCGTCCGCATCTTCCGGCAGTGGGAAGCGCCGGGCAAAGGGGCCGTGGGCCCGCTCCATAAGATGGTAGGCCGTTTCGACGTCCTCGCCGCAGGCGCAATCAGAGGGGCGCTCGCCACGCACCACCAGGGCGCCGTCGGCCACCTCCACGAGCAACTGCTCCGGCGTCACTCCCGGCAGTTCGATGCGTACAGTCAGCGCCTCGGCCGTCTCGGTGATGTCGGCCAGTGGCGTCCAGACATAGCCCGGACAGGAAGCCCCGGCCAAAGCCGGTCCCTGCCCTGCCGCGTCCAGCATCCTGTCCATCTGTTCGCGAAACTCATCCAAGCCGCCCCACTGCACCCATTGGCTTTTGGCCATGTTCTGCCTCCTCAATCAATACCATATATTAAGATAGTCGGAGAAGTCTTGCAAGTCCGCCTGTAAAAGCGTTGCAATTTTTCGTGGTCTTGCTACTAGTTTTGTATTGCAATTTACAGCCGATACCTTTATCAGGAATCATTCTTATTCTTATTAAAGGGGGAGACTAATGGACGTTCTCATGCTCTCACGGCTGCAATTCGCTGCCGCAACCATGTTTCACTTCCTGTTCGTGCCGCTGACGCTAGGTATCTCGGTGCTCATCGCCTGCATGGAGACGGCCTACGCGCGCACGGGCAAAGACGTGTACAAACGCATGGCCAAGTTCTGGGGCAAGCTCTTTCTCATCAATTTCACCCTGGGCGTCGTCACCGGCATCACCCTGGAGTTCCAGTTCGGCACCAACTGGTCGCGCTACTCGGCCTACGTCGGCGACATCTTCGGGTCGCTTCTGGCCATCGAGGCCACAGCGGCCTTCTTCCTCGAATCCACCTTCATAGGCGTCTGGCACTTCGGCTGGGACAAGCTTTCTCCCCGCGCCCACGCCATCTCCGCCTGGCTGGTGGCCGGGGCGAGCAATCTTTCCGCCGTGTGGATCCTCATCGCCAACGGGTTCATGCAGAACCCCCTGGGCTATGAGATCAGAAACGGGCGCGCCGAGCTGACCGATTTCGTGGCCGTCATCACAAACCCCTGGGCCTGGAACCAGTTCGTGCACACGGTGTCCGCCTCCTTCTGCGTGGCCACCTTCTTCATCATGGGCATCAGCGCCTGGCACCTCTTGCGCAAGCAGAACGTGGAGTTTTTCCAGAAATCCTTCCGCCTGGCGCTCTACGTGGGCATGGCCTCCACGGCCATCGTCGTCCTCCAGGGACACATCCACGGCAACCTGGTGGCCAAGCTCCAGCCCGCGAAGCTGGCGGCCATGGAGGCCCACTGGGAAACCCAGACCAACGCGCCCATGTACCTTTTGCAGATCCCCGACGAAAAGGGCGAGAAGAACCTGGTTGAGGCCCTGCCCGTGCCCGGCCTGCTGAGCTTCCTGGCCTACAATGACTTCAACGCCGAAGTGAAGGGCCTGCGCGACTTCCCCGCCGCCGACCGCCCGCCCGTGAGCATCACCTTCCTGGCCTTCCGCGTCATGGTCGGCATCGGCACCCTCATGCCGCTCCTGATGCTCTTTGGCTTGCTCAAGCGCGATGAGCTCACCAGCTATCCGCTGTACCTCAAGGCCATGATCTGGGCCATGCCGCTGCCCTACCTGGGCATGCAGGCGGGCTGGGCCGTCACCGAGGTCGGCCGCCAGCCCTGGATCGTCTACGGGCTCATGCGCACCTCCGACGCCGTGTCGCCCATCGCCGCAAGCCAGGCCGGAGCCTCGCTGGTGGCCATGGTGCTCCTGTACACCCTGCTGGGTGCGGCTGGGGCCTATCTGATGTTCACCTTCGCCCGCAAGGGCCCTGTGGACGCATAGAGTCCGTCCGCACCGCAAGCCAACACAAGGGAGTCTGCTATGCTTGAGACAATATGGTTTCTACTCTGGGGAGTGCTCTGGGCCGTCTACTTCGTGCTGGACGGATTCGACCTGGGCATCGGCACGCTCATGCCCTTCCTGGCCAAAAATGAGTATGAAAAACGCGTCATGTACAATGCCGGCGGCCCCTTCTGGGACGGCAACGAAGTCTGGCTCCTGTCCGCTGGCGGCGTGACCTTCGCGGCCTTCCCCCAGGCCTATGCCACCATGTTCAGCGGGCTTTACTCGGCGCTCATGCTGCTGCTCTTTGCGCTGATCCTGCGCGGCGTCTCCTTCGAGTTCAGAGGCAAGGTGGAGAACGCAACCTGGAAGAGCGTCTGGGACGCCTGCCAGGTCGCCGGAAGCTTCCTGCCCGCGCTGCTGCTGGGCGTGGCCTTTGCCAACCTGTTCCACGGCCTGCCCATCAACGAGGCCCATGTGAACACCGGCGGTCTCTTTGACCTGCTGAATCCCTACGGTCTGCTCGGCGGCGTGTTCTTCGTGGCCATGTTCTGCCTGCACGGCGCGCTGTGGCTGTCCATCCGCGCCACGGGCGAATTGAAGGACCGCGCCATGGCCACGGCCTGCAAGCTCTGGCCTGCGGTTTTGGTGCTGGTGCTGGCGTTCTTGGCCTACACTTTCGTCAACACCAAGCTCTTCACCAACTACCTGGCCAACCCGCACCTGTTCCTGATCCTGGTGGCCGCGGTTGCCGGGCTGGTCATGGCCCGCGTGTACCTGGCCCAGGGCCAGGCCTGGAAGGCGTGGGGCGGCTCGGCGGTGTTCATCGCCTGCGTGGCCCTGTTCGGCGTGGTGGGCCTGTACCCGGCCATCCTCATCTCCACCCTGAACCCGGCCTGGAGCCTGACCATCCACAACGCCTCGTCCTCCACCCTGACGCTCAAGATCATGCTTGGCGTGGCCCTGGTCTTCGTGCCCCTGGTCATCGGCTACCAGGCCTGGTCCATCATGACCTTCGGCAAGCCCATCAACTCCGAGCACGACCTGGAATACTAGGCCGCGCGCGTACCCGCACAAAAAGGGCCGCTTCCGTCAAACGGAGGCGGCCCTTTTGCTTTTGGCGCGGGAGCAATGGGCTGACCCGGCTGGCCGGGACCTAGTTCACACTCTTGCGTAGCGACAGCGCCAGCGCAGTGGTCAGCTTGACCACCTCGGCGTTGGAGCGGCGGATGGTGGCGGCCATGCGCTTGCCAAGGGTCAAAAGCAGCTTCACCCCCAGCTCCGGCTCGCGCCGCGCCAGGTCGAAGAACTGCTCCCGGCTGGTGACCAGGAAGGTGGCGTCGGTGATGGCCGTCACCGTAGCCGAGCGCAGGTCCGAATCGATGAGGGCCACCTCGCCGAAGACCGGGTGGCTGGTATCGTCCAGGGTGGCCAGCACCTTGCGCGGGGAGGCCATGTTCAAGAGCGGCACGCTCATGCCCGCCAGGAGCATGGCCTTTGAAATCTGTACCCGCCCGTGCACCAGGATGAACATCTCCTCGCCGGTCTGTCCCTCGGTGACCACAACGCTCCCGGCGGTGCGGGTCTCCTCATGGAAAATGGACTCGACCTTGCCGAGTTCGGCCGGGTTCAGGCCTTGGAACACCGGGATGGCTGAAAAATCCATGCCGCTCATGGCTTCTCCCCTCCACCGGCCCCTGTGCTGGCATCAGCCCGCAGCATGAGCACCCCATCGTAACTGGACAGGGCCTGGCCGTCCGGGGGATTCACCAGCACGCTTGCGCCCTGGTTGCCGAGCTTGGTCTCCCGCCCGTGGGACTGGAACAGCTCCAGGATGAACTGATCCAGCGCCGAGCCCGCGTCCAGGATGTCCTCCAGGGCCAGGCTGCGCGCGGTCTGGCACAGGGCCAGGGCAAGGCTGCCGTCCTGTTTGCGCAGCTTCTGGGAGAACTCGCCCCAGCTCAAAGCCTTGTCCGCCTCCGTGAGCAGGCGCAGGGCCAGGCCCGGACGGCCATGCAGCCCGAGCATGGACTGGAGCAGTCTCCAGGCCTGCGGCGCGGTGCCCAGCAGGGCCAGCACGCCGCTTGAGATCTCGCCCCGGTCGATGAGGTCGGTGACGCCGGCTCGCAGGAGGTGCACGCGGTTCTCGGCCATGGCCGCCTCGGCGTAGATGGGCACCTTGGGCGCCATGCCGCGCACGGTGAGCGCCGCGTAGATGCTCTGCTGGTCGGATTCGTGCGGAGACATGTTGTCCTGACGCAGGATGTAGACGAGCGAGGCGTTGTCCGGCCTGGCCTTGTGCACCACGTTCTCCTGGGCGATCTTGCCCGCCACGAAGAAGAGCCGCTCGCCCAGGTCGAGTTGGAAGGCGATCTCGTCGCGGCGCTCCTGGGGCAGGTCGGTCACCAGCACCAGCCCGTCGCGCTCAAGCAGGCCGTTTTCGCGCAGGCCGCGCACCAGGCCAGGGACCGAGGAGTTCCAGCCAAGGATGATGACGTGCCCGTTGATTTTCACTTCCAGGAGCCCCTTGCGTTTCGCGGCCTTGCGCTCCACCAGGAGGGAGGCCAGGTTGCCGGTGAGGGTGGAGACCAGGCCAATGCCGCTGGCCATGACCAGGATGCCGATGACCTTGCCGGAGTTGGTGGCGGGGACGATGTCGCCGTAGCCCACGGTGGTCATGGTGACCACGCTCCACCACAGGGCCGCGAACAGTCCCGGCACGGTGGTCCGGCTTTCGAGCAAATAGATGCCTATGGAGCTCAGGGTAAGGAGCACCACTATGGCCAGGGCGAGCTTGAAGGTGCCGCCCCGCATCCAGTCAGGCAGCGGGAGTTTGTTCACAATGCCGGGTTCTTCCTTTGCAAACGGCTGATACTCATACGCAGTGTATCAAACGCTCCGCAGGAAGCAAGACGGAAATGGCTATAGGCTGACGATCGCTGGCGGCGAGTTCAAGAGTCCTTGTGCACCTCGAGGTGCACCTGGTCCCTGCGCACGCGGAACATGCTGCGCCGGTGGAAAGACACGCAGCCCGCCAGGAAGGAGAGCAGCGCCCCCGAGGTAAGCGCAGCGCGGAAGCCGCTGATGAAGGCCTCCTGGCTGTCCAGGCCAGAGGCCGCGGCCCGGCCCTGGGCCACGCCGAACACGGTGATGGCCGCGGCGATGCCCGAGACCATGCCCACGTTGCGCACCAGGGCCAAAAAACCGCCCACCAGGCCGATCTTGTCCTGGGGCGCGCTGGTCAAGACGGAATTATTGTTGGGCGACATGTAGATGCCCACGCCCAGGCCGATGACCACTTGCCCCAGGAACACGTGCCACAGCGGGGTGCCCGGCTTGAACAGCGACTGCCCCAGGAGCCCGGTGCAGATGACGGCCAGGCCGATGGTGGTCAGGGTGGCGAAGTTCATGCGTTCGGACAAATACCCGCTTATGGGGGAGACCACGGCCATGACGAGCGGCAGAGTGGAGAGCACAAGCCCGATCATCAACGGGGTGAGGTGCAGCTGCCCTTGCAGGTAGAAGGGCAGCAGGATGGCGTTGGAGAACATGGCCATGAAGGCCAGGAAGGCCACAATGTTGCCCGACAAGAACGGCCAGATGCGGAAGAGCGAAAGGTCGATCATGGGATGGCTGGTGCGGCGCTCCCAGAGCACGAAGCAGGGGAAGGCCACAGCCGCCAGCCCCAGGCAGGCAAGCACCAGGGGTGAGGACCAGCCCCAGTCGCGGCCATGGGTCATGGCCAGCAGCAGGCCGGTCATGGCCACGGCGAAGAGGCCCGCGCCGAGCAGGTCCAGGGTCTCGTCGCGCAGGCGCTCCAGCGGCGGCAGGAAACGGCGGGTGAGCCACAGCCCGCCCAGGCCGATGGGCAGGTTCACATAGAACACGCTGCGCCAGCCGAAGGACTGGATGAGCAGGCCGCCCAGGCCAGGACCGGTGAGCGCGCCCAGCGCCACGGTCATGCCGACGATGCCCAGCGCCCGGCCGCGGGTCGCGCCGGGAAAAGCCGCCATGATGATGGCCGGACCGTTGGCCATGAGCATGGCCGCGCCAACCCCCTGGAGCACGCGCGCGCCGATGATGGTGAGCAAATTCGGTGAGGCGCCGCAGAGCATGGAGGACGCAGTGAAGATGAGAAAGCCATAGGAGTACAAGCGCCTGCGGCCATACATGTCGCCCATGCGCCCGAAAAGCGGCAGCAGGCAGGAGATAACCAGAAAATAGCCGGAGACGCACCACTGCACTTCCTGCAGGCTGGCCCCGAAATCCTGCGCCACCGTGGGCAGAGCCGTGTTCACGATGCCCGAGTCCAGGGTCGCCATGAAGGTCCCGGACGCGGCCACGCTGAAGGCCCGCCAATCCCCGGCCGGTTCGCTTTGTCCTTTGTGCTGCATATCCCTCCCCGCAACAATGCTGTGCACAATGCGGTGCGCTGTCAGTATTCCATTTGACAGTCTCAATCAAGCGTTTTAATCTAGTGTTTCAACGATCCCCAAGGAGAGTGTATGACGCAGGATTCCGGTGAAGACACCAAGCAGCGGCTGCTTGCCGCGGCTGGGGAGGTGTTCTCCAAACAGGGCTTCAAGGCCGCCACGGTGCGCACCATCTGCCGCATGGCCAGAGCCAACGTGGCCGCCGTGCACTATCATTTCGGCGGCAAGGACGGGCTATATTCGGCCCTGCTCTCCGAGGCCTTTGTCACCGGGCTGCGCCGCAACCCGCCGGACATGGGCCTGCCCGCAGACGCCCCGGCCGAGGAGCGCCTGCACGCCTTCATCCACTCCTTCCTGCTGCGCATGCTGGGCGATGGCAAGGGCGCCTGGTGCGGCAAGCTCATGGCCAGGGAGATGTTCGAGCCCACCCAGGCCCTAAGCCAGGTCGTGGAGCGCCACATCCTGCCGCTGTCCGCGTATCTGCGCTCCATCATCGCCGAGATACTCGGCAACGGCATCTCGCCGGAGGACAAGCTGGTCCGCCAGTGCTCCATGAGCATCGTAGGCCAATGCCAGTATATCTTCCGCTCCAGGGCCATCATCGATGTCCTGGCCCCGGACCTGCGCTTCGACGAAGCAGGAATCAGCGGCTTGGCCGATCACATCACGCACTTTTCCCTGTGCGCTCTGAAAAACTTCTCTCATTGCGCACAGATCGCTGGCACTGCGGCGAGCGGGCACGAACAGTCAGCTTCTCCGCAAGAATCTTGAGGAGCTGTCGCGGAGCGATGCCCGCTCATCCGTGACTTCCCAGGACTTGCCCAATGCAAAAGGTCCCTGCCGACGTGTTTGTGTCGACAGGGACCTTTCGCGTATGGGAGTGCAGGAGATCGTTAGCCGTCGATGAAATCTGCGATGAGCTTGACGAGCTTTTCGTACTGGGCCACTGGATCGCCCGTGGCCACGGACTGTTCCTGGCAACGCATGAGATAGCGGCGCATGATAAGCCCAGTGGCTGCGCGCAGGGCCGAGCGCACGGCCCGCACCTGCACCAGGATGTCTTCGCACTCCTTGCCCTCGTCGATCATACGCTGGATGCCGCGCACCTGGCCCTCAATGCGCTTCATGCGCGCCAGCACATCTTTTTTCAGCGCTTCCTGGTCCTTGACCTGCTTGACCATGTCGGTCCCTCCTGGGCTATGCCTGCGCGACTGCTTGTCGGGCAGCGCGCCGAATATGGCATCCGTCTCCCCCGTGCCCGCAGGGGGTACGGTCGCGCAACGCGCGCTGTCCATGCGCTGCATGTCATCGAATGCTGAAATTGGCAAGGGGGGACGGCGAAGGGAGTTGTCTTCGCAGGCTTCCAGGCAGGGCTTTCAATGCAGCGCGAGACGCTTGAGTCCGATATTGGACATCGCAACGCAGCTGCGGCGGGCGCTCTTTTGATTGTAACCCCTTGACGGGACGGACGAATATATCTATTTAAAGCTACGATCATCCAGGAGGTCGACATGCCCGAAACCGTGCGAGCACTTGTCGAACGTTTTAAGCCCCCTGTGAGCGTGCGCAACTATGGCACGGTGTTCACCGACACCACGGAGTTCATGAACATCGGCTACGGGGACGTCATCGCCCTGGGCGGAAAGCACTATCTTGTCATGGGCGACGAGAGCGAGCGCCGCTTCGGCATGGAGGACCCGAAGTTCTGGGTCAAGCGCTGCATCGAACTGGAGTGCGGCCTGTACCGCATCCTGAAGCTCCAGTTCATGGAAAGCTTCGACCAGCACATCGGGCCCTTGACCATCACCTGCCACCGCAGCGCCACCAAGGAGGCGCGCATCCTGCGCCTGGTGGCCGGCGACCCGCGCTTCATGCAAGGCCAGGGCATCAAGGACTCGGCAGGCAATATTGTGCGCGTGCTGGAGCGCGTGGCCGGACGCAGGCTGGATCTCAACATCGAGGACATCCACAGCAGCCACCAAGAATATTTTTTTGATGTCTACCCCGACATACTCAGGCGATTCATGGCCGCCTGCCGGGCCATCCACCACCTGCACCAGCATGGCGAGACCCACGGCGACATCCGCCGCGACCATCTCTACGTGGACCACAAAACCGGGGACTACTGCTGGATCGACTTCGACTACGGCTACGACTCGGTGGAGAACCCCTTCGGCCTGGACCTCTTCGGCCTGGGCAACATCTTGTCCTTCATCACCGGCAAGGGCGTGCACGCCATCCAGGACGTGGACACGGACGCGCTCGGCCTCGCCGAGGCCGACTGCGCCCTGTTCTTCCGTCACCGCGTGGTGAACCTGCGCAAGCTCTTCCCCTACATCCCCGAGGACTTGAACCGCGTGCTCATGCACTACTCCGCCGAGTCCGAGGTCTTCTACGAGACGGTGCCGGAGCTTCTGGCCGACCTGGAGCCCTGCCTCGACAACCTGCGCCGGACGTAGCCCCCGGCTTCACGAGCAAGAACGGAGGAAATCATGGACTTCAAGAACATCCTCATCAGCGTCGATTCCTCTGACAACGCCATGCGCGCCGTGGACTACGCCGGAACCATCCTGGCCAACTCCCAGGGTGTACGCGTGACCCTTTTGTACATCGAACGCGCGCCCAACCGCGACAGGTACGAGGACGAAGCTGCCTGGCTGAACCAGTGCAGGCTGGACCATGAGCGCGTCTTCGACTTCCTCAAGTCCGCGCGAGGCAGGCTTGTGGCCGCAGGTATCCCGGACTCGGCGGTGTTCGAGCGCACGGTCTTGTGCAGCGCCGAGCCGAGCATCGCCCAGACCATCCTGGACGTGCAACAGGAGGGCGGCTTCGGCACCCTTGTGGTGGGCCGCCGGGGTCTGACCAAGGGCGAAGAGTTCCTCTTCGGAAGCGTGTCAAACAAGCTGGTGCACAACGCCAAGAACTGCGCGGTGTGGGTGGTGCAGTAGGCCGGGGGCTTTCTTCAAGCGCTGCATGGCCGCACTCACGCCTGTGGGGCCCTGAACATCTGCTGGTTTTCGCCCGCGCCCAGAACAGCTCAAGGCCGCCAACAGAAGCCTATCTTCCGCCAGCGGCCTTGAGCCAAGGGTATGTTCTTTCGAGAGGTCAATCTCGTCAGTTGCAATCTCTTCGGACGGATTTGCCGGATCCTTTAGGCTAATTTCGCCGTTATTTCGCCGCTATTTTGCCGCAGCCTGGCCTGGCCCGGTCTTGCGCGTAAAGGCCATTCTGGTGATGATGCCGGTCTGGGCCTGGTAGGAGACAAGGACGTTGTAGTCCTTGGCGGGCGCGTAGATGAGCTTTTCCTCGGCGGCCTCGAAGGCCTTGATGAAGATGGAGAAAATTTCGGTGATCAGCCCGCGGCCCGGTTCGGGTTCGGCCTGGATTTCCACCTTGCCGCCGAACTTCTCGACCACGGAGAGCCACTTGTCGATGCGCGCGGGGATGTTGTTCAGGGTGATGACAGCCGGGAAGGTCACGTCCACGCTCGGCAGCTTGGCTTCAAGGGAGGCCGAGAGCTTGTAGTCGAAGCCCGTGGTGTCCATGAACTTGATGTCTTTCAGGGGCGCGGTCCCGGCTGCGGGATTTCTGGGAGCGCAGGCAAAGAGCAGAACACAGGCCAGGCAAGCGCACAGCAGAAGCGGGAATGATTTTTCTCGCGCCATGATTCCCCCCAAGCTCGGATTGATTTTTACTACGTCTAAACGACCTAGGATATCAAGGCAATGCTGTCAACTACCGGGCGCTGCCGCCGCTGCCGGGCGCCGGGACCGGCGGAGGCTTGCCCCTTGCCTGCTGGCGGCGAATGTCGTACATCACTCCCGTTTCAACGCCCGGCCAAGAACCACTCAAACCTCACACCGGCGGAATCAATGCCCAAGCGTACAGACATCAAAAAGATCATGCTTATCGGCTCCGGCCCCATCGTCATCGGCCAGGCCTGCGAGTTCGACTACTCCGGCACCCAGGCCCTGAAGGCCCTTAAAGAGGAAGGCTACGAAGTCATCCTTGTCAACTCCAATCCGGCCACCATCATGACCGACCCGGAGCTGGCCGACCGCACGTACATCGAGCCCATCGAGCCCGGCACCGTGGCCAAGATCATCGAGAAGGAGCGCCCGGACGCGCTTTTGCCCACCCTGGGCGGCCAGACCGCGCTGAACACCGCGCTGGCCCTGGCCGAGATGGGCGTGCTGGAGAAGTTCAATGTTGAGCTCATCGGCGCCACCATCCCGGCCATCAAGAAGGCCGAAAGCCGCGAGCTGTTCCGCACCGCCATGGCCGCCATCGGCCTCAAGGTCCCCGAGAGCGGCATCGCCCGCACCATGGACGACGTGCGCGAGATCGGCCGCAGGCTGCCCTTCCCGCTCATCATCCGCCCGGCCTTCACCATGGGCGGCACCGGCGGCGGCGTGGCCTACAACATGGAGGACCTGGAGTCCATCTCCTCCCAGGGCCTGGCCGCCAGCATGAAGAGCGAGATCATGATCGAGCAGAGCGTGCTCGGCTGGAAGGAATTCGAGCTTGAGGTCATGCGCGACAAGAAGGACAACTGCGTCATCATCTGCTCCATCGAGAACATGGACGCCATGGGCGTGCACACCGGCGACTCCATCACCGTGGCGCCCGCGCAGACCCTGACGGACGACGAATACCAGATGATGCGCGACGCGGCCCTGGCCATCATGCGCGAGATCGGCGTGGAGACCGGCGGCAGTAACGTCCAGTTCGCCATCAACCCGCAAAACGGCGACATGATCATCGTGGAGATGAACCCGCGCGTTTCGCGCTCCTCTGCCCTGGCAAGTAAGGCCACGGGCTTTCCCATCGCCAAGATCGCGGCCAAGCTGGCCGTGGGCTACACGCTCGACGAGATCCCCAACGACATCACGCGCGAGACCATGGCCTCCTTTGAGCCGTCCATCGACTACTGCGTCATCAAGATCCCGCGCTTCACCTTCGAGAAATTCCCCGGCAGCGAGGACTACCTGACCACGAGCATGAAGAGCGTGGGCGAGACCATGGCCATCGGCCGCACCTTCAAGGAGGCGCTGCAAAAGGGCCTGCGCTCCCTTGAAGTGGGCATGCCCGGCCTGGGCAAGAAGTTCGAGACCTGCACCGTCGAGCGCGAGGAGCTCCTGCGCCTGATGCGCAAGCCCAACTCCAACCGCCTCTTCGCGCTCAGAAACGCCATGCGCTGCGGCTTCACCCTGAAGGAAATCTACGAGGCCTCGTTCATCGACCCGTGGTTCCTGCGCCAGATCCGCGACATTCTGATCATGGAAGACGAGTTGCAGGCCTTCGGGCTCAAGCAGCAGGTCTCGGCGGAGAACAAGGCAGTCGCCCCCCTGCTCAAGCGCGCCAAGGCCTACGGCTACTCCGACCGGCAGTTGGCCGTGCTCTGGAACATGAGCGAGGACGGCGTGCGCTCCCTGCGCAAGGGGCTTGGCATCGAGCCCACGTACTACCTGGTGGACACCTGCGCGGCGGAGTTCGAGGCCTACACCCCCTACTACTATTCCACCTACGAGACCGGCCGCGAGATCGAGAGCAAGGACGTGCGCAAGGTGGTCATCCTGGGCGGCGGGCCCAACCGCATCGGCCAGGGCATCGAGTTCGACTACTGCTGCTGCCACTCCTCGTTTGCGCTGAAGGAGATGGGCGTGCAGTCCATCATGGTCAACTCCAACCCCGAGACCGTGAGCACGGACTACGACACCAGCGACCGCCTGTACTTCGAGCCCGTCACCTACGAGGACGTCCTGAACATCGTGGAGTTCGAGAAGCCGCTGGGCGTCATCGTGCAGTTCGGCGGCCAGACCCCGCTGAACCTCGCCGTGGCGCTCAAAAAAGCCGGTGTGCACCTGCTGGGCACCCCGCCGGAGAGCATCGACCGCGCCGAAGACCGCGAGCTGTTCAACGCGCTCATCCGCAAGCTGCACCTGAAGCAGCCTGCGGGCGGCACGGCCATGACCCTGACCCAGGCGGCCGAGATCAAGGACGGCCTGGGCTACCCCCTGGTGCTGCGGCCCTCCTATGTGCTGGGCGGACGCGGCATGGAGATCGTCTACGACGACGAGGAGTTCAACAACTACTTCAGCAAGGCGTCCATCATCTCGCCTGAGCATCCCATCCTCATCGACAAGTTCCTGGAGAACGCCATCGAGGTGGACGCCGACGCCCTCTCCGACGGGGAGGACACCTACATCGGCGGCATCATGGAGCATATCGAGGAAGCCGGCATACACTCCGGCGACTCGGCCTGCGTGCTGCCCCCGCATACCATCGCGCCAGAGCTGGTGGCCGAGATCGAGCGCCAGGCCAAGGAGCTCGCCCGCGAGCTCGGCGTCATCGGCCTGATGAACATCCAGTTCGCCATCAAGGACGGCGAGGTGTACATCCTTGAGGTCAACCCGCGCGCCTCGCGCACCGTGCCCTTCGTCAGCAAGGCTACGGGCGTGCCCCTGGCCAAGCTGGCCACCCGCGTCATGCTGGGCGAGAAATTGAAGGACCTGAGGCCCTGGGAGATGCGCAAGTCGGGCTACGTTTCGGTGAAGGAGAGCGTGTTCCCCTTCAACCGCTTCCCTGGCGTGGACATCCTGCTGGGACCCGAGATGCGCTCCACCGGCGAGGTCATGGGCATCGACAAGAGCTTCGGCCTGGCCTTCATGAAGGGCCAGTTGGCGGCTGGCCAGCGCTTGCCAGGTTCGGGAACCGTGTTTATCTCCGTCAATGACCGCGACAAGTCGCTCATCACCCCGGTGGCCAAGGCCTTTACCGATCTCGGCTTCAAGATCGTGGCCACCGGCGGCACGGCCAAGCACCTGGAAGAGGGCGGCGTGGAGGTCACCCGCGTGTTCAAGGTGCAGGAGGGCCGCCCCAACGTGGTGGACCTGATCAAGAACAAGGCCATCGACCTCCTGGTGAATACGCCATCCGGCAAGAGAACGGTCAACGATTCCAAGGAGATCAGGCAGACGGCGCTGTTGTACGGCGTGCCCTACACCACCACGGTGTCCGGGGCGGCGGCAATGGCCCAGGCGATTCTTGAGGAGCGCGGCCAGGGACTCGGAGTCACCTGCCTACAGGACTACTACGGCAGGCAATAGCGGTCCGCCACAGGACCGAGGCAGAGACCGGGGGGCGCAGTGCCCTCCGGCGGATATGTCATTTGCTCAACCGGCGGACAAGCACCGGACAGGACACACCAAATGAAGCGTGATTATTGCGGTCTATTCGGCATCTACGGACACCCCGAGGCCGCGCGCATGGCCTATTTCGGGCTCTATGCCCTGCAGCACCGCGGACAGGAGTCTGCCGGCATCGTCACCTGGGACGGGCAGGGCATCCGCGAGCAGCGCGGCATGGGCCTGGTGCACGACGTGTTCAGCGAACGCCACCTGGGCAAGGAGCTCAAGGGCTCCATCGCCCTGGGCCACGTCCGCTACTCCACCACCGGCGTCTCGCTCATCAGAAACGCCCAGCCCTTCCTGGTGCGCTTCAAGGACTGGCACATCGGCGTGGGCCACAACGGCAATCTGGTGAACACCCTTGAGTTGCGGCAGGAGCTGGAGCACGACGGCTCCATCTTCCAGACCACCATGGACACCGAGGTCTTTGTCCACTTGATCGCCAAGCACATGAACGGCAGCACCATCGAGGACGCCATCCTCAAGGCCTGCTCCCGGGTGAAGGGCGCTTACTCGCTCCTGATCCTGGCCAACAACAAGCTCATCGCCGTGCGCGATCCCCACGGGCTGCGCCCCCTGTGCCTGGGCCGCCTGAACGACAACTACGTCTTCGCCTCCGAGACCTGCGCCTTTGACTTGATCGAGGCCGAGTACATCCGCCAGGTGGAGCCCGGCGAGATGATCGTCATCGAGGGCGGACGGCTCACCAGCCACCGCCTGCTGGAAACGGCCCCCAAGCGCCAGTGCATCTTCGAACTCATCTACTTCGCCCGGCCCGACTCCATGGTCTTTGACGAGGGCGTGTACGAGCGCCGCAAGGCCATGGGCGCCAAGCTGGCCATGGAAGCCCCTGTGGAAGCGGACTTCGTCATGCCCTTCCCGGACTCCGGCAACTACGCCGCCGTGGGCTATTCCCAGGCCTCGGGCCTGCCGCTGGAGCTGGCCATGATCCGCAACCACTATGTGGGCCGCACCTTCATCCAGCCCAGCCAGGACATGCGCAACTTCAGCGTGCGCGTGAAATTGAACCCCGTGCGCAGCATGATCGAGGGCAAGCGCATCTTGATCGTCGAGGACTCCATCGTGCGCGGCACCACCATCCGAACCCGCGTGAAAAAGCTGCGCGAGATGGGTGCGCGCGAGATCCACATGCGCGTGTCCTGCCCGGCCATCCGCTTCCCCTGCTTCTACGGCATCGACTTCTCCAGCAAGGGCGAGCTCATCGCCGCCACGACTCCGGTCAACGACATCGCCCGGTTCATCGGCCTGGACAGCCTGCACTACCTGTCCATCCCCGGCCTGCTGGACTCCGTGGTGGAAAAAGACGCCCACTGCCTGGCCTGCTTCGACGGCAACTACCCCATTGCGCCCTGCGCGCACATGGGCAAGATGTGCCTTGAGGCCGAGTCCAAGGTGGTCGGCTAGGCAAGGCCATGAGCGACTGCCCACATAACGGCACACCGCCGGTCGGCGGCTGGCTTGAGCTGGCCCGCGAGGTCCTGGACATCGAGGTGGAGGGCCTTTTGGCCGTGCGCGGCCAGCTCAATGGCGGCTTCACTGAGGCTCTGGACCTTCTCTCCGCCTGCAAAGGCCGTGTGGTGGTCACGGGCATCGGCAAGTCCGGGCTGGTGGCCCGCAAGATCGCGGCCACGCTCTCCAGCACCGGCACCCCGGCCTTCTTCCTGCATCCGGTGGAGGGCGCCCACGGCGACCTGGGCATGATCCGCAAAGAGGACGTCGTGCTGGCCCTGTCCAACTCCGGCGAGACCGACGAACTGAACAACCTGCTGCCTGCCCTGCGCGCGCTTGGCGTGTCGGTGGTGGGCATCACCTCCGGCGCGGACTCCACCCTGGCGCGCCTCTCCGACGTGGTCATCGAGGCCAAAGTCCCGCGCGAGGCCTGCCCCATGAACCTGGCCCCCACGGCCAGCACCACTGCGGCCCTGGCCGTGGGCGACGCGCTGGCCGTGTGCCTCATGCGCATCAAGGACTTCGGCACCAAGGACTTCAAGCGCGTGCACCCGGCCGGAGCTCTTGGCGCACGCCTTTCGCAGCCCGTGACCGCGCTCATGCACACCCAAAAACTGCCCGTGACGACGCAGACGGCCCCCGTCTCCCAGGCGCTGGCCGCGTTGAACGCCGGGGGCTTCGGCCTTGTGGCCGTGACGGACGATGCCGGACGGCTGACGGGCGTGCTCACCGATGGCGACGTGCGCCGCATGCTGTTCCATGAAAACGGCTACAACCCCACCTGGCCGGTGTCCGCCTTCATGACGCTCGAGCCGCGCAGCGCCAGCACAACGGCAACCGCGGCCCAGGTGCTGGACCTCATGGAGGCCCGGCAGATCACCGTGCTGCCGGTGCTGGCCGAGGACGGCAGCCTGGCCGGGATCGTGCACCTGCACGACCTGCTGGGCAAGGGCCACGTCCGCTTCGCCCCGGAGTAGCCCCTGAACATGAACTTCGCAGCACCTGCCCCCGCCGGAGACGCCTGCAGCCGCTGCGCGCAATCCTCCGGCACCTGCTGCACCCTCTCGCCCGGTTCGGAGGAGTTCTGCTTCCCGCTCTCCGGCAGCGAGCGCACTGCCATGCAGGCCGCCGGGGCCACACCGGAGATGTTTTCCAGCCAGGCCAACACGGCGGGCTTTGTGGACAATCTCTGCCGCCTGTTCCCGGGCGAGGGCGAAAAGGTGCGCGCGCTGTTCCCCACCGAGGGTTTCCACGACCGCCTGGCCGTGAGCCTGACCGGCGAATGCCTGCTCCTGGGGCCGCGGGGTTGCAGCCTCCCGCGTGAGGCCCGGCCCCTGTACTGCCGCCTCTTCCCGTTCTGGATCCGCGCGGGCCGGCAGATGTATTTCGAGTTCAAGGAGTGCCAGGCCCTGCGCGAGAGTCGCGGCGGGGGCGGGCTGCTCAAACGCCTGGGGATGACCGAGACGGGCGTTTTCGACCTGTACCACCGATTGCGCGAGGCCTGGGGCCTCACGGAGCGCCGCTAAATGCCCGCAAAGAAGATGCCGCCGAAGAGCACGAGCCGAAACACGAAAAAGAAGCCCGGAAGTAACGCAGCCATGAGACGCAGCAGACGATTCAAACGCAAGGTTCTGTGGAGCCTTTTATCCTTGCCCCTGATTGGAATCGCCCTGGTGGTCCTGGCGTTCTGGTGGCTGTCCCACGACCTGCCCGGCTTCAGATCCATCACCGACTACAAGCCGCCACTGGTGACCACGGTACTGGCGCGCGACAACCAGGTGCTCGGCTATTTCTACAAGGAGAAGCGCTTTCTGGTGCGCCTGCAGGACATGCCCGCGCACCTGCCCAAGGCCTTCCTGGCCGCCGAGGACTCCGGCTTCTACAAGCACGACGGCATCGACCCCTGGGCCATCGCCCGGGCCATGCTCATGAACCTCAAGGCCGGGGGCATCAAGCAGGGCGGCAGCACCATCACCCAGCAGGTGGTGAAGCGGCTGCTCCTGACGCCGGAAAAGAGCTTCGAGCGCAAGATCAAGGAAGCCATGCTGGCCTACCAGCTGGAGAACTACCTGACCAAAGACGAGATCCTGACCATCTACCTGAACCAGATCTACCTGGGCTCCAAGGCCTATGGAGTCGAGGCGGCGGCGCGGGAATACTTCGGCAAGCACGTGAAGGACCTGACCCTGGCCGAAAGCGCCATCGTGGCAGGCCTGCCCCAGGCCCCCAGCCGCTACAACCCCTATTCCGACCCTGTCGCGGCCAAGGCCCGCCAGAAATACGTCCTCGACCAGATGCTCTCCCAGGGCTTCATCACCCAGCCCCAGCACGACCAGGCCCTGGCCCAGAAGCTCGTGTACAGGAGCATGGAGGACCATTCCTGGAAGATCGGCGCGTACTACCTCGAAGAGGTGCGCCGCTTCCTGGTGGACAAGTACGGCGAGGACGAGGTGTATCAGGGCGGGCTCACGGTGGAGACCGCCTGCGAGATTCCGCACCAGGTCGCCGCCGACAACGCCATGCATCGCGGCCTGGCCGACATCGCCAAGCGCAAGGGCTGGGAAGGTCCGGCCGGACACCTCAAGCCCGAGGAATACGCCCGCTTCCTGGAGGAAGGACGCGGCGACGTGTTGAAGCCCGGCGCCTGGCTGCGCGCCCTGGTGGTCGACACCGCCAAGGACAAGGCCACGGTCCGCTTCGGTCAGCACACCGGCGACATCCCGGCCAGCACCACCACCTGGTGCCGCAATGCCGTCAAGGGCCTCACCGGCGCGGCCGCGCCCGTGCCCGGCGACCCCTCGCGCATCCTGCACAAGGGCGACATCGTCTGGGTCACCGTGCGCGACAACAAGGCCGACCGCTTCACCCTGAACCTGGAACGCGAGCCCGGCCCCGAGGGCGCGCTGGTGTCCATGATGCCGTCCACCGGCGAGGTCGTGGCGCTTTCCGGCGGCTTCAGCTTCGAGAAGAGCCAGTTCAACCGCGCCACCCAGGCCAAGCGCCAGCCCGGCTCGTCCTTCAAGCCCATCGTCTATTCGGCGGCGCTGGACAACGGCTTCACGCCCGCCTCGGTGATCATGGACGCGCCCATCGTCTTCGCCAACGTGGAGCAGGGCACCATCTGGCGCCCGGAAAACTACGAGAACATCTTCTACGGGCCCACCCTGCTCTCCACCGCCCTGGCCCGCTCGCGCAACCTCGTGACCATCCGCGTGGCCCAGAAGATCGGCATCCGGACCGTCATCGAACGCGCCAAGGCCATGGGCATCGATAGCGAGCTGCCCGAGAACCTATCCATTGCGCTCGGGTCCTCGGCCCTGACCCTGATCAACCTCTGCCAGGCCTACACCACCTTCCCCAACGGCGGCTCCTACGTGAAGCCGCGCATGGTGCTCTCGGTGCGCAGCGCCTGGGGCGAGACCCTGTACAAGTCCGAGCCGGAGTTCGTGGAGGCCATGAGCCCGCAGACCGCCTTCATCATGGTCTCCATGATGAAAGAGGTCATCAACGTGGGCACCGGCGGCGCGGCCAAGGTGCTCGGACGCCCCCTGGCGGGCAAGACCGGCACCACCAACAACGAACAGGACGCCTGGTTCATGGGCTACACCCCGTACCTCTTGACCGGCGTGTACGTGGGCTACGACCAGCTCCAGAGCATGGGCCGGGGCGGCACCGGCGCGTCATCGGCCCTGCCCATCTGGCTGGCCTACCGCCAGGCCATCGAGGACCGCTACCCGCCCGAGGACTTCACCCCGCCCGAGGGCATCGTCTGGTCGCGCGTGGAGAACAGCCAGGCGGTGAGCTCCAAGGGCGAGCACGTGACCGAGAGCTACTTCCTGCCCTTTATGGAGGGCACCCAGCCCAGCGTCACCGACGTGGGCGCGGCGGAAGGCTCCGCCGCCTCGGACGCGGATCTGATGAAGCAGGCGTTCTAGGGGCGAGAAGCCCCGCAGGCAAGAGGGAGAAGCCCATGACCATCGAACTCTGGCTCGCCTTTGCGGCTGCGTCGGCGTTGCTGCTCGTCCTTCCGGGGCCGACCATCCTCACGGTCATCAGCTACTCCCTGACCCACGGCCGCCGGGCCAACGTCCCGCTGGTCGCCGCCGTGGCCCTGGGCGACTCGACGGCCCTGGCCATGTCGACCCTGGGCCTGGGCGCGCTTCTGGCCGCCTCGGCGCTGTGGTTCACCGTGCTCAAGTGGGTAGGCGGTCTGTACCTGCTCTTCCTGGGCCTGCGCATGCTGCGCGCAGACGCTTCCCCCACCACGGAAATCACCGCGCCAAAGACGTCCGTGTCCCGCTGGCGGCTGTTCGCCAACACCTACATGGTCACGGCCCTCAACCCCAAGAGCATCGCCTTCTTCGTGGCCTTCCTGCCGCAGTTTCTCAACCCGGGCGCGGATCACGCCCGCCAGCTCTGGATTCTCGCCACCACCTTCGTGATCCTGGCGAGCATCAACGCGGCCCTTTACGCAGTATTCGCGGCCTCGGCGCGCGGCCTGCTGGCCTCACCCCAGGCCCAGCGGCGCTTCAACCGCGCGGGCGGCACGCTGCTCACCAGCGCCGGTGTGTGGGCGCTCTTGGCCAAGCGCCCGGCTTGAGGCGCACCTCTTGCCGCGAGGGCCAGCCCTCGTCCGAAACCAAGGACACAGCCATGGCGCAAGCCTTCCCGCTCTACCAGGTCGACGCCTTTGCCGAGGGCGTGTTCTCCGGCAACCCGGCCGCCGTGGTGCCCCTTACGTCCTGGCTGCCCGACGAGACCCTCTCCGCCATCGCGGCGGAGAACAACCTCTCGGAGACGGCCTTCTTCGTGCCCCTTGGCGCTGACCGGGGCTATCACCTGCGCTGGTTCACGCCGACCTTTGAGATCGACCTCTGCGGCCACGCCACCCTGGCCGCCGCCTTCGTGCTTTTCAACGAGCTGGGCTTTGCCGGGCCGCGCCTGCGCTTCGAGTCCCAGAGCGGCCCGCTGTTTGTCGAGCGCGAGACGAACCAGGACGGCGACCTGCTGGTCCTGGACTTCCCGTCCTGGCCGCCTGAGCCCATCGCCATCACCGAGACCATGTGCCGGGCCTTTGGCGCGCAGCCGCTGGAGGCCTATGCCCTGCGCGATCTCTTGTGCGTCTTCGCCCATGAGGACGTGGTGCGGGGCCTGACCCCTGACCTCGCCGCCTTCCACGAACTGCCGTACGTCTGCAACATCGCCAGCGCACCGGGACGCCCGGGCGGCGGGTTCGACTTCGTGTCGCGGGTGTTCTGCCCGGAGGTGGGCATCCCCGAGGACCCGGTGACCGGCTCGGCGCACAGCCTGCTCACGCCGTTCTGGGCCGCGCGCCTGGGCAAGACCCGGCTCGACGCCTTCCAGGCGTCTGCACGCGGAGGGCGCTTGTTCTGCGAGCTTCTGGGCGACCGGGTGCGCATCGCGGGCCGGGCAGCGCTGTACCTGCGCGGGACGATCTTCGTTTAGCCCGGTCTGGCAGCATCAATCTAACGCGGGAGTCCCGTGGACAGCCTCTTCGTCGCCGCCGCAAGCCTGATCGCCGGCATCCTGTTGCGCCTGTCCGGGCGGCTGCCGGAGCATTCCAATCGCGTCATGGCCGGGGTGGTCATCCAGTTCTGCGTGCCGCCCGTGGCCTTCCTGGCCGCGCGCAACATGCCCCTCACCGCCGAAATCCTCCTGCCCGGCAGCATGGCCTGGATCATCTTCGCCGGGGGGGCGCTGTTTTTCGGACTCGGGGCGCGGGTTCTCGGCCTGTCGCGCCAGACCTTCGGCTGCCTGATGCTGGCCGGGGGCATGAGCAACACCATCTTCATCGGCCTGCCCATGATCGAGGCCTTTTACGGCCCGCAGTACTCCTTTGTGGCCTTCCTCTGCGACAATCCCGGCACCAGCATCGTGCTGGCCGTGCCGGGCGTGCTCCTGGCCTCGCACCTTACTGACCATTCGCATGGCCATGCGAATGGCCATGCGAATGGCCGTACGGACGGCCAGGCGGAGAGCGCTGGCGCGGCCATGGCGGGTGCGCTCAAGCGGATGCTGCTCTTCCCGCCCTTTCAGGCGCTGGTGCTGGGTTTGCTGCTCAGGCCCGTACCCCTGCCGGATTGGGTTCTTGCCGGGCTTTCGCGCATCGGCGCTACCCTGGTGCCACTTTCGCTCTTGACCGTGGGCTTCGGGCTGAGCCTGCGCCTGCCTGGGGCCAAGGCCAAACCGCTGGCCCTGGGCCTGGTCTACAAACTGATCCTGGCCCCGGCGCTCATCTGGCTGGTGGCGGCAAAAGGCTTTGGCAACACCGGGCCCGTGGCCCAGGTGACGGTGTTCGAGGCGGCCATGCCGCCCATGGTCCTGGGGGCCATCCTGGCCACGGACAGCGGGCTGGACCCGGAGCTGGCCGCGCTTCTGGTGGGCATCGGCACGGCGCTGTCCTTCGTCACCCTGCCCCTGTGGCACTGGCTGCTGGCCTAGGGGCAGGCGGTCATGTAGCCTTGCGCTCCCCAAGCGTCTGGGCAACAGTAACGCCGCGCCTGCCCTTGCGTTTTGCTCGCCTTCATTGATATTGAACACGAAAATTCACTGGAGGTGTTGCGCATGAAACGCCTTGCCTCTCTTACTCTCTTCATTCTGCTCCTCGTGGCGAGCACACCGTCCCAGGCAGCCTCTGACAAAGCGCTGGATTACGATGAAGGATCCGCCCGGGATGTGCTGGTCGTCATGTCAAAGATGGGCGAATGGTCGACGAGCCAGGGCAAAGTCATTTTTCTCTGGAAGAATGATTGGGATGGCGCCACTCGCATACAGCGGCTGGGGCTCATACAGGCGTTTGCAAACTCGGACGCCTGCATCACCGGAAAGGCCAGGGATATCGAATTCTTCAGGAACGGCAAGCGCGTCGGCGAAGCCTCTCCGTCAAAAGGAATCCGGCTGGTGAACTAGAATAGTCTCAGGATGCTAACGAGCTCAGCACACAGAACCAGCCTATGCCGAAGCACAGCAACAGCGTGCAGGGTATGAGCAGCCGCCGCCAGACCTGGGCCATGTCGACCCCGAAGTACTGGCAGGACAGAATGAAGCAGACGTGCAGGGGCGAGACCATGACCCCGGTGAACCCGGCGAACAGGCCGAGCACCAGGTAGGGAATGAACTGGGGGTTGTCCGCTGGCAGGCCAGAGGCTGTGCCAGCCCCGAGGATGCCGAGCAGGATGGGGAACGTTGATCCCACGAAGGCCACGCTGATGCCCGAAATGGCACCCATCAGGAAGGGCAGGAGCAACGTCAGGGTGAAGAGCGCGCCAGGGCCCGAGGCCACGCGCGAGAGCTGCTCCACCGCGCCGGACGCCCCGATGACGTCCTTGAACATCAAGATGGCCACCACCAGCCCCACAAGCTCATAGAGCGCGGGCTTGCGCAGCACCCCGGCCACGAACTGCGGCCCCACTCGGTTCTGCACCAGGGCGCAGAGGATGGCCAGGGCCAGCGCGGTGATGATGCCCAACTCAAACGGCCAGCCCGGCGCGAAAAGCGTCATGCCCACCTCCAGCCCCAACCCGCCGACGATGGCCACCAGCATGGGCAGGCCGCTTGAGAGCACGGCGCGAACATCGCGTGGAGCTACCTCCAGCCCGCCAGCGCCGCGCAAGTGCGCCACGGCCGGGCGCAGGACGAACACCCAGCCCAGCACCATGCACAGGCCGATGCTCGGCAGGGTGTACAGGACCAGCCGCGCCAGGGGGATTCCGGCCAGGGACGAGGCCAGGATGATGCCCGGATACAGCGGCCAGCACAGCTCCCAGAGATGCCGGAACCAGTAGTTCACCAGGGCCGTGTCGCGCGGGGTCAGGCCCAGGTCCTGGGCCATGTCGCGCACCATGGGCGCGGAGAACACCGCCCCGCCGGGCATGGGCAAAAAGCCCACCAGGGCCGGGAAAAAGGCCAGGCGCAGACGCGTATCTCGCAAATAGCCGGAGGCCGCCTGCATGAGCCGGGCGGTCTGGCCGCTCTTGTCCAGCACCTCGGAAAGAAACAGGATCAGGGCCAGGATGATGACGAGGAAAATCGTGCCGCGCTGTATGGTCGACGCCGCCGAGACCAGGAGCCAGACCAGCGGGGTCATGCCGAACATCAGCGCCAGAGCCAGCCCCCCGGCCAAGATGGACAGCCACAGGGGTTGGCGCAGTCGCAGGCCAAGCAGCATGACGGCAAAGGCGGCGAGCACCTTGGCCAGGGGCAGAAACGAGAGCAGGACGTCGGTCACAAAAGGCTCCAGGCCGGGCGTTGCCAGCGGCAAGTGCGGGTGATACTCCCTTTGCGCGCGGACGAAAAGCCCGAAGCATTCACCCGCCTGCCTATTATATTGCCAGGCCGCCGCGCAACCCACTGCATCATCAGGAGGATCTTTAATGCCCATGACCGCCGAAAGCGCCCGCGCCCACATCACCGGCCTGCTCATCGAGCGCACCACCCAGGACGAGGCCCGGCGCAAGGAGGCCCTGCGCGACTACCTGGACGTGACCCAGGCCTCCACCGATCCGGCCACGTCCGAGGCCCTGGCGGGCCTGATTCCGGCGCTCATGCCCGCGCTCTACGCCAAGTGGATCGGCATGTTCGCCGACCGGCTGCTGGAGACGGTGCCCCTGGCACAGATTGAACTGGTGTGCGACGGCAGCGCCGAAAACGCCGCGGCTCTGACCCTGGCCTATGTGATGTTTCTGGAGTCCGCACGCATGGAGCGTCAGATAGACGAAGACATGGCCGCGCTGGGAGCAGGGGCAGCCGCAGAGGGCCAGGACCCGGCCCTGGCCGACATGGCCGCCAGCTATATCCGCGCGCGCCTGGGCGTCCTGGCCGAAAAGGCGAAGAAGCAATAGGGATTTCTGGCCCAGGCCCGGCCAATACCGCCTGAAACGAACGTAGAGCCTGTTTCCAAAAGATGGATTTTGTTTCCCTGGCGAGAAAAGAGCCGCTTTGGAGCCAGGGATAGTACTCATGCGGTACAGCCCTGGCGCCAAAGCGACTCATGTCGATGTCCAGGGGGCAAAAGACACTTTTAGAAGCAGGTCCTAGGCCAAGAGCGCCCGCTCCACAGCCTCGGCCACCTTGACTGGGTCCGGCAGCTGCGACTCGTCCACGGCCTCGCCGTCCTCGGTCTGCTCCACCACGCTCTCCACCAGGGCGATCTGCAGATTCAGCTCGCGTTGGAGGGCCACATTGTGCGGATCAAAATGCAGCTTCCAGACCACGGCGGCCTTCTGCACACGCTCCAGCCGCGCCATGACCAGCCCCAGGTAGACGATGGCCCGGTTGTTGGAGCGGTTCTTCTGCATGATGCGCTCGAACTCCACCTTGGCCGGGATGTACCGGCCAAGCGCGTAGAGGCTCTCGCCCAGGCGCTGGCGGGCCTCGGCGTTCTCGCGTTCGAACTCCAAAAATTCTCGGTACTTGAGGATGGCGGCCTCAAAACTCCCGGCTGCAAAGGCGTCGTTGGCCTCGGCCAGGATGGGCGCGGTCTGCGAGGCGGCGGCCATGGGCACGGCCTCTGTTTTGCCGCGCAGGGTGTCCACGAATCCGAACAGCAGCCTGCGCCGCTTGACGTCGATCTCTTCCTTGCCCACTTGCGCCCTCCTCCTGAACTGCTGTCTTGAAGCTCTTGGCCCTTGCGATTCCCGGCTGCAGAGCATACTTCTTTCGGCCACGGGGTCAAGGCTCCAGTTCAGAGGACACAAGGACGAGACGCATGATCGGCCAGGATTTTTTCGGGTGGACAGGGAAGGTCCTGCGCGTCGACCTGGGCACAGGAGCCCAGGACGTGCTGCGCCTGCCCGAGGCCGTGTACCGCGACTACCTTGGCGGCAAGGGCCTGGGCGGATACCTGCTGCGAGACTTCGCCACACTCTCTCCCGATGACCCTGCCCTGCCGCTGATTCTCGCCGTGGGCCCGCTGAACGCAACCATCGCGCCCACCTCGGGCCGCTGCCACCTGACCACCCGCTCGCCGCTCACCGGGGCCGTGGCCGACTCCAGCGCGGGCGGTCGCCTGGGCACGGAGCTGGCCCGCGCAGGCTGGGACGCCGTGGTCATCGTGGGCCGGGCCGAGCGCCCCACCGGCCTGGAGATAGACAACGACACCGTGCGCCTGGTGGACGCCAGCGCGCTTCAAGGCTGCGACACGCATGAGGTCTTCGCCCGCCTGCGCCTGCGCCGCCCCAAGGGCTCCATCGCCGCCACAGGACCAGCAGCAGACACCGGCTGCCTTTTCGCCAGCCTGATTGTCGACACGCACCACGCCGCCGGACGCTGCGGCCTGGGGCGCGTGGCCGGACTGAAGAACCTCAAGTACCTGGCCGTGCACGGCACTGGCCGCCGCAAGGTCGCCGACCTGCCCACCCTGAAGGTCGCGCGCGAGGACATCCTGCGGCTCACTGCGGCCTCGCCCGCGCTCATGGGCCAGCACGGGTTCTCCTGCTTCGGCACGGGCAGCATCTTCGACCTCATGGACTCCCGGCGCATGATGCCCACGGACAATTTCGCGCGCACGCGCTTCCCTGGCGCCGAGAACCTGAACGCCCACGCCTACAAGCAGCGCTACCAGCCGCGCCGCCACGGCTGCCAGGGCTGCCACGTTTTGTGCAAGAAGATCGCCGCCGATGGCCGCTCCTTGCCCGAATTCGAGACCATGAGCCACTTCACCGCGCTCATCGGCAACACGGACCTGGAGCTGGTGATGCAGGCGGGCGACCTGTGCGGCCGCCTGGGGCTCGACACCATCAGCGCCGGCTCCACCCTGGCCTGTTACCGGGAGATTTCCGGTGAGGAGCTTTCCGGCGCGCGCGTGCTGGAGCTGCTCACAGGCATGGGCACAGGCACAGGTCCGGGCGCGGAGCTGGCAAACGGCTCGGCGAAGTACGCCGCCGCCCAGGGCCGCCCGGAGCTGTCCATGAGCGTCAAGGGCCTGGAGCTGCCGGCCTACGACCCGCGCGGGGCCTACGGCATGGCCCTGGCCTACGCCACCAGCACGCGCGGCGGCTGCCATTTGCGGGCCTACCCCATCAGCCACGAGATCCTGCGCAAGCCCGTGGCCACAGACCGCTTCAGCTTCTCCGGCAAGGCGCGCATCGTGAAGATCGCCGAGGACGCCAACGCTTGCGTGGACTCGCTCATCGCCTGCAAATTCCTGTTCTTCGCCGCCAGCCTGGAGGAATACGCCCGCGCCTTTTCTGCGGTCACGGGTGTAGCTGCCACGGCCCACGACCTGCTGCTCGTCGGCGAGCGTGTGGACTACCAGGAGCGGCTCATGAACGCCCGTAACGGCTTTGCGGCCAGGCACGACGACCTGCCGCCGCGCTTCTTTGCCGAGGAAGGCACCAGCGGCCCGAACCTGCCCATCCCGCCCGTCCCGCGCGAGGACTTTCTGGCCTGCCGCGCGGCGTACTACCGCATCCGTGGCCTGACCCCGGACGGCCTGCCGACCAGAGAGACCGCCGAGCGACTGGGGCTGCCCTGGCCCGCTTCCCTGGGAGGCGCATGATCACCCTGCTCGCCAAGTACGCCGCCAAGCTGACCGCCACCGGCCTGTGCGCCCCCGGGGACGTGCTCCTGGCCGCCCTGGACGATGAGCTGGGCTGGAGCCAGGTGGTCGAGAGCAGCGACCCGCGCCGAGGGCTCATGGAAGAGATTTTCGCGGGCATGAGCATCAGCGCGCTGCTCCTGGCGCGGCCCGCAGGCGTGTACCAGGCCGTCATGGCCGAGCTGGCCCGCCAGGCCCTGGCCGACGGCAGCAGGTCCATCACCCCTGGCGACTGCGAGACGCGCACCTTCCTGCACGACCTGCCCGTGGTAGACAGTCTGCACGCAGTCGTCATCATCCAGGCCCTGCGCCAGCGCAAGGGCTGCGTCATTTTGCATGAGGGCGAGGCCTTTGTGGCCGCCTTCGGCTCCGTGAGCCCGGAGCAGGCGTACGTCACCTTCAGCTCCATGTGCTTCGCCAGCTTCGTGGCCTATTTCGCGGACCACCTGCGCACCCTGCGCGCCGGAGCCATGACGGACCAACGCCGCGCCGCCTTTGCGCGTAGCACGGCCCTGCTGCAGGACGACCGCAGCGACAGGCCGGACCTGCTGCCCGGCCCCTTTGAGGACGAGGACGCCGCGCGCGAGGCCATGATCCAGGCCGGTCGCAGCACCGTGGAGTACGGCCTGGTCGACTCCTACTTCGGCAACATTTCGTATCGACTCGGCGACACCATCCTCATCAGCCAGACCGGCAGCTCGCTCGACGAGCTGGGCGCGTGCATCGATCCCTGCCGCATGGACGGCAGCTCCTGCGCCGGGCTCACGGCCTCCAGCGAGTATTCGGCGCACAAGGCCGTGTACGAGGCCGAGCTGGCCCAAAACGGGGCGCGGGCCATCCTGCACGGCCACCCGCGCTTCTCGGTGATTCTGTCCCTCGACTGCCCGCGCCTGGACTGCCCCAAGCTGGGCGAGTGCCACCGCGCCTGCGACACCGCGCGCGCCGTTGTTGATGCCACCTGCGGCATGGCCGTGCCCATCGTGCCCGGAGAGGTGGGCACCGGGCCCTTTGGCCTGTGCAACACCCTGCCCCAGGCCCTCACCGGCACAAGCGGCGAGAAGCGCGGGGCCATCGTCTACGGCCACGGGCTGTTCACCCTGGGCGCGGTCGATTTCCGCGACGCCTTCGCCAGCCTCATGGACGTGGAGCACTTCTGCCGCGCCGAATACTTCCGCCGGGTCGGCGAACTCGGCCCCAGGTAGCGAACTCCAGCGGGTGAGG
The DNA here is from genome assembly GCA_018817515.1 of Pseudomonadota bacterium. Taxonomy (GTDB): domain Bacteria; phylum Desulfobacterota; class Desulfovibrionia; order Desulfovibrionales; family Desulfovibrionaceae; genus Humidesulfovibrio. The sequence goes on along the minus strand of JAHIUD010000030.1, from coordinate 20,026 downwards.
ACTCCCGCGCCATTTCCTCCGCACGAAGCCATTCCCATCCGCCCGCAAGGGTGATACCCCTGCCTTCCCGGCCAACAATAATTGAGCAACGACAGCGCAACGGCTGGGCAACACGGGATGAATCCATGACAGATTTGCAGCGCCAACAGCGGCGCACGGCGCTCCTGCCCGTGCTGGCGCTCACCGCAGCCAGCATTCTCTGGGCCAGCGCCTTCATCGCCTTCAAGCTGGCCTTCGTGGCCTACGACCCCATGTTCGTGCTCTTCGCGCGCATGCTGGTGGCCTGCCTGTGCTTCCTGCCCCTGGCCGCGCGCTTCCGCAACCAAGTCTACCGGCGCGGCGACTGGAAGCCCATCCTGCTCATGAGCGCGTTCGAGCCCTGCCTGTATTTTCTCTTTGAAACCACGGCCATCAAGAACACCGAGGCCGCCCAGGCAGGCATGATCGTTGCCATGCTGCCGCTGCTCGTGGCCATCGGCGCGCACTTCCTGCTCAAGGAGACGGTGACCCGGCGCACCTGGATCGGCTTTGCCCTGGCCGTCACCGGGGCTGCGCTGCTCTCGGTGCAGTCCGGCGCCACGGAGAACGCCCCGCACCCTGCCCTGGGCAACTTTCTGGAATTCCTGGCCATGTGCTGCGCCACCGGCTACACCATCATGCTCAAGAAGCTCTCCGCGCGCTACTCGCCACTGTTCCTCACCGCCAGTCAGGCCTTCATCGGCTGCCTGTTCTTCCTGCCGCTGATGTTTCTGCCCGGCCAGCGCCTGCCCACGGAATTCGTGCTGGTGCCCGCGCTCTCGGTCATCTACCTGGGCGCGGCCATCACGCTGGGGGCCTACGGCCTCTATAGCTACGGGGTGAGCAAGATCCCCGCCAGCCAGGCTTCGGCCTTCGTCAACCTGATCCCAGTGGCCACGGTCATCATGGCCCGTTTCACCCTGGGCGAGGTCTTCGGCCTGGGCCAATATCTGGCCTCGGGACTGGTGCTGGTGGGCGTGTTCGTGAGCCAGGACAAGAAGGCCCGGCGGGCCGAAGCAAAGGCCGCAGCCCAGGCTGCGGCCCAAGCTGCGACAGAGGCAGAGGCTGCGGCAGAGTCCTAAATCGTGGCCTAGCCCCCAGCCCCTCTCTGGCCAGCCTGTAGACAAACGACCTGCGCCGTGCGAGTTGCGGACATGCTTGAGCTGCTCGAAATCACCCACGAAGATCAACGAATCCTGGTGCAGGTCAGCTACGACCGCTTCCGCTCCTTGCGCCTGTCCGTCCGGCCCGAGGGCACGGTGCTCGTGCGCGCGCCCCGCAGGATCAGCCAGACCCGCATCCGCGAGCACGTGGAGAGCAAGGCCGGGTGGATACTCCGGCACCTGGAGCGCTTCCGCGCCCTGCGCGAGGCCGCGCCACAGCCCCTGGCCTACCTGAGCGGGGAGACGCACGCCTACCTCGGACGCGGGTACGTCCTGGAGGCGCGCCAAGCCGAGCGAAACGCCGTGCGCCTGGAGGAAGACAGCCTGCTGGTGACCACCGTGTTCCCGCCCAGCCCGGACAAGGTGAAGAAACTCCTGGACGCCTGGTACCTGGAACAGGCGCGCGAGCTGTTCCTGCGCCTGCTGCGCCAGATGCAGCCAGTGGTCGAGGCCCATGGCGTGCCGCGCCCGGCCGTGCTCAAGATCCGGGCCATGACCACACGCTGGGGCACCTGCTCCCGCTCCGGCACCATCACCCTGAACCGGCACCTCATGCGCGCGCCGCTGCCCTGCGTGGAATACGTGGTGGCGCACGAGCTCTGCCACCTGTGCCACCACGGACACGACGCACGTTTCTACGGCCTGCTCGCCTCCATCATGCCTGACTGGAAAGCCCGCCGCAAACGCCTGCGCGACGTGCCCATTTAGTAGCGCTACCAGGGGGCGTTGCCCCCTGGACCCCCACCAAAGGGCCTGAGGCCCTTTGGAATCCCCATTGCGCCGAAGGGGCTGCTTCAGGAGGAACCTGAAACAGCCCCTTCGGCTTTGTTTGGGGGAGCCACGGGAGAATGTCTTTCATTTTGCCTTCGGCACCAACCCTCTTAAAAGGGCCAACCGTGCGCGAGATTTTGAGCGTCTCCGCTCAAAATCTCGCGCACATTGCCAAGGCCAGCCCAAGCCGACGCACCAGCCCAAGCCGCCCCGGCCCAGGCCCTATGGGGGGGCCAGGCGTCAGCCGTTATGATGAGCGGTCTTTCCGCGAATCTTACGGCTGTCGACAGCATAGATGGGCCTCAGGCCCCAGGCCATCGGAGACATCCCGAGCCCAGGGGCAGCAACGCGGCTATTCCGGCAGGAACACGTCCTGAGGCAATGCGCCCAGGCCTTCAGTGCGGCGGGCTTCGGCCAGGAGCGCCAGGGTGGCGGCTTGGCCTTCGGGTCCGAGGTCGAGGCTGGCATCGGTGACGAAGGTTTCGATATGCCGGGCGATGACGGTGGGATCCATTTCCTGGGCGTGGTTTCGGATGTAGTCGCGACTGACCTCGGGGTGCGCGCGGGCGTGTTCCAGGCTGGCGCGGATTCCAGCGTTGACGGCGTGGGCGAGGTCTGGGCCGAGTGACCGTCGCATGACGATGCAGCCCAGCGGGATGGGCAGATTGCGCGCCTGTTCCCACCAAGCGCCAAGGTCCAGCAGGCGCGAAAGGCCGTGTTCGGCGAAGGTGAAGCGGCCCTCGTGGATGACAACGCCAGCGGTGCAGTCGCCACTGGTGACGGCGGGCATGACCTGGTCGTAGACCAGCTCGACGAGGTGAGGCGTGATGCCGCGCTCTTTGCAGAGCAGCCCGAAGATGAGGTTGGCCGTGGTGCGGCGGCCCGGGATGGCCACCTTTTGCCCGTGCAGGTCTTCCAGCCGGGTTCCCTGGCGTGACACCAGAACCGGGCCCACGCCCCGGCCCAGGGCCCCGCCCGCGCGCAGCAGGCGGTACTGGTCCAGCACACCGGCGGCGGCGGCCACAGACACCTTGCAAACATCCGGCAGCCTGGCGGCGGCGGCCTCGTTCAGGCGTTCCACGTCGGCCAAGGTCACCTCGAAGGTGACACCCGGTACTTCCACCAGCCCTGTGGCCAGGGCATGGAAGATGTAGGTGTCGTTGGGGCAGGGTGAATAGTGAAGCGACAGACGCATGGCGAAACTCCAAGACTTATGTTTCATTTCAGCCAGTTGACTCTGGAGTCCAGGTCGACGGTTGACAGTGAAAGCTTGCAGGCATAGGAATGACCACCCGGTCATTTCTGCGGGCAGAGTAACCGGCCAAGGCCGGAGAGGCAAGCGCGTTCAATGAGGGAAATCAGTGCATGAACGATCCACAGGCAGCCGCAGGCAAGGCCACAGGCTTAACCTTCAGCAACCTTGACCCGCAGAAGCAGCGGCGCGTGCTGGATGAGTCCTATCGCGAGTTCGCCGAGCGGGGTTACAACCAGGCCAGCATCAACCGCATCGTGGGGCGGCTGGACATCGCCAAGGGTTCGCTGTTCCAGTATTTCGGCAGCAAAGAGGGGCTGTTCAAGCACCTCTTCCGGCGCGCAGTGGACGAGATCAAGACCCCCTTGCGGGCCATCCGCGACGCTGACACCGCCGAGGCCTTCCCACAGCGCCTGAAGCGCGTCTTTGCCGCCAGCGCGGCCTTTGCCAAGGCCCACCCGTTTCTCTGGGGCATCTACCGGCGCATGCTGACCCAGGAGGACTTCCCGCTGCGCGCCACCCTGCTCTCCGAGGTGCGCGCCGAGGCCCTGACCTTTTTCCGCGAGCTCATAGAGCTTGGCCAGCAACAGGGCTTTGTACGCGCCGAGCTTGACCCGGCCACCGCCGCCTTCATCATCGAGGCCACCCTGGACCGCGCCCTCACCGCCCAAGACTCGCCCGTGCTGGATGCAGGCCTGGGCCTCTCGTCTGATCCGCATACGCGCCAGGCCCGCCTGGACGCCCTTGCCGAGGCCCTGTGCCAGGGTTTCTCGATTCCAGAAGCGCACAAAGGAGACTGCAATGCCTGATCTCAAACGCTACGAGGCCCTGGGCCTTGCTTCCATCGCCCGCAAGGTGGAGGCCGGGGAACGCCTGAGCCTTGAGGACGGCCGCGCGCTGTTCGCCTGCCCGGACGTGACCGCCGTGGGCGCGCTGGCGCACCTGCGCCGCACTGCCCTGCACGGCGACCGCACCTACTACGTGGTCAACCGGCACATCAACTACACCAACGTCTGCGTCAACGCCTGCGCCTTCTGCGCCTACCAGCGCGAAAAGGGCCAGGAAGGCGGCTTTGAGCTGTCCATCCAGGACGCCGTGGACCGTCTGCTGGCAGCCCCCCTGCCCCCGCGCGAGGTGCACATCGTGGGCGGCTGCCACCCGGACCTGCGCCTGGCGTTCTTCGTGGATCTGCTCTCCACCGTTCAGAAGGCCCTGCCGGACGCGACGCTCAAGTGCTTCACGGCGGTGGAGATCGCGCACTTCGCCAGGCTGGAGGGCATCAGCACCATTGAAGTTTTGCAGACTCTCAAAGCCGCCGGACTGGCCATGCTGCCGGGCGGCGGGGCGGAGATCTTCGCGCCCGAGGTGCGCCGCCGCATCTGCCCGAAGAAGAGCAACGCCGTGGAATGGCTGCGCATCCACGGGGAAGCGCACGCTTTGGGCCTGGCCACAAACTGCACCATGCTCTTCGGGCACTTGGAGAGCATCGACGACCGCCTGGACCACCTGCACCAGTTGCGCAGGCAGCAGGACCTGTCTCGCCAAAACGGGAGCGACGGCTTCACCTGCTTCATCCCCCTGCCCTTCCAGACCGAGAACAACGCCATCAAGGTCGAACGCCCGCTCACCGGCCTGGACGAGCTTAGAACCATCGCCATCAGTCGGCTGATGCTGGACAACATCCCGCACCTCAAGGCCTACTGGGTCATGCTCACGGTGAAACAGGCCCAGGCCGCGCTGTTCTTCGGGGCCGACGACCTGGACGGCACCGTGGTGGAGGAGAAGATCGGCCACATGGCCGGGGCCACCAGCAGACAGGGCCTGACCAAGGCCCAGCTCAAGGACATGATCCGGGGCATGGGCCTCACCCCCGTGGAACGTGACGCGCGCTTTAATCCCGTGCAGGAGGCCTAAGGCATGAGCCAGAACATCCAGCAGATTCTCGATGAGGCGGCCGAGGGCCGCAGGCTGACCCTGGACGAGGCCCGGCTGCTCCAGCGCGAAGCCGGCCTGCACGACCTCGGCTTTGCTGCGCACCGCGTGCGCCTGCGCAAGCATCCCCAGCCCATCGTGACCTACGTGGTGGACCGGAACATCAACTACAGCAACGTCTGCGTCTGCGCCTGCCGCTTCTGCGCCTATTTCCGCGCGCCCGGCCACGAGGACTGCTTCGTGCTCAGCTTTGAGGCGATCGGTGAGAAGATTGCGGAGACCATCGCCCTTGGCGGGACGCAGATCCTCATGCAGGGCGGGCACCACCCGGACCTGCCGCTGTCCTGGTACGAGGACATGCTGGCTTACATCAAGGCCAACTACGACATCCACGTGCACGCCTTCTCGCCCCCGGAGATCGTACACTTCGCCAAGATTTCTGGGCTCACCACGGCGCAGGTCATTGAACGGCTGAAGGCCGCTGGACTGGACTCCATCCCCGGCGGCGGGGCCGAGATCCTGGTGGACAACGTGCGCAGCAAGGTCTCGCCCAACAAGTGCCCGTCAGGCCAGTGGCTCGCCGTCATGGAAGAGGCCCACGCGCAGGGGCTGCGCACCACGGCAACCATGATGTTCGGGCACGAGGAGACACCAGAGGAGCGCCTGGAGCACCTGTTCGCCGTGCGCGAGAGCCAGGACAGGACAGGAGGTTTCACGGCCTTCATCCCCTGGACCTTCCAGCCGGACAACACCAACATCGTCGCCCGGCCGCTCACCAGCCCGGAGTATCTGCGCATGCTGGCGCTGGCGCGCCTGGTGCTGGACAACGTGGACAACGTGCAGGTGTCCTGGGTCACCATGGGCCCAAAGATCGCGCAGCTGGCGCTGTATTTTGGCGGCAACGACTTCGGCTCGACCATGATCGAGGAGAACGTGGTGCGCGCCGCTGGGGTGAGCTTCCGGCTCTCCCAGGCGGAGATCGACACGCTGGTGCGCGCCGCTGGGTTCGAGCCGCGCCAACGGCGCATGGATTACCGGCTGGTGGGCCAGGCCTGATGACGACCACCGCCAACGCATTGATCCAACAGGGCCGCGTCCAACAGGGCCGCATCCGGCTGGGCCGCATCGGCTACCTGAACGTGCTGCCCCTGCATTATCCGCTGGAGACCGGCGTGCTCACCGGGGATTTCGAGCTGGTGCCCGGCCCGCCCGCTGCGCTCAACGTCCTCATGGACCAGGGGCGGCTGGACCTTTCGGGCTGCTCGTGCATCGAGTACGCGCGCCACCCGGAAAAGTACCTCATCGTGCCGGACCTGGCCATCGGCAGCCGGGGCCCGGTGCAGAGCGTGCTGCTGCTCTGCCGCAACAGGCCCGAGGACCTGGACGGCCAGACCATCCTGGTCAGCGCCCAGACGCACACCTCGGCGGCCCTGGTGGACCTGCTGCTCAAGCGCCACATCGGCGTGACCCCGCGCTACCAAACCGGCGACGCCACAGCGTTCCTGGCGGCGGGCGAGCGGCCCGAGGCCATCCTGTGCATCGGTGACGAGGCCCTCAACCTGCGCAAGCACCCGGACTACCCGCAGCGCATGGACCTGGGCGAGGCCTGGCGGCAATGGACCGGCCAGCCCTTCATCTTCGGGTTGTGGATCGCCAGCAGGGAGGCAGTGGACAAGAGGCGGAGGGAGATCCAGGCCGGGGCCCGGCTGCTCATCGAGGCCAAGAAATGGGGACAGGCGAATCTTCCGGAAATCTCCGCCGTGGCGGCGCGAGACAGCATCCTCACAGAGCTGGAGATGCGCTCCTACTTCGATGGGCTGGTCTACGACCTGGGGGCGGAGGAACTGGCTGGGCTGAAGCTGTTCTACGCGATGCTGGCCGAGACCGGAGTCATCGCGTCTGTGCCGAAGCTGGAATTTCTCGCTTTGGACTGAACATCACAGGTCTGGCGACCGCCTGAGGGACGGCCGCCAGATCAGTGATTACGAGCGAATTTAGCCGCCAGCGGAATTGCGCACGTGTTCGATGAACAGGTTCGCCGCAGGCAGAAGCTCCCGGCCCTGGCGCTGGATGAGGTAGAAGGAGCGCTCCAGCACCTGGGGCATGACGTCCAAGGCCACCAGCTCGCCACGGTCAAGATACGGCTGCGCCGCCAGGCGCGAGACAACGCTCACGCCGAGTCCCGCCCGGGAGCACTGCAAGGCCGCCTCGGTGCTTTCCACCCACAAGGACACCTTGAGTTCGCCAATGGACATGCCCGCGCCCTTGAGCAGGGTCTCCAGATAGCGGCGCGTGCCGGAGCCGCGCTCGCGCAGGATCCAGGGCCAGGGGCGCAGGTCCTTGAGGGACTTGGGGGCCGGCCTGGCCGAGGCGATGTCTGCGGCGGCCACGAGCACGAGTTCGTCGCGGCGCAAGGGGTAGAAGGCGATGCCCTGCTGCTCCGGCTGAGAACCGACAATGCCCAGCTCCAGGCGTCCCTGTCCCACCTGGCAGATGATGGAATCCGTGTCGCCGATGGTCAGGTGCACGCGCAGGGAGGGGTACAGCGCCAGAAAGCTCTTGAGCAGGTTCGGCAGGATGTAGTTGGCCGGGATGGTGCTGCCGCCAAGGAGCAGATCGCCAACGACCATGTCGCGCAAAAGGCCGATTTCGGAGTTGATGCGCCCCACCTGTTGAAAGACCTGCTTCGCCCCCCTATAGAGAACTTCACCAGCTTGGGTCGGCAGCACGGTGCGTCCCAGACGGTCGAAGAGGGGAACGCCCAGCTCCTCCTCAAGGTTGGCCACGTGGGCGCTGATGGTTGGCTGGGAGAGCTGCAACTCAAGTCCAGCCTTGGAAAAACTTTTCAGTTCGTAGACCTTGCAGAAGGCCTCTAGCTTGCGAAAGTCCATTGGTACCCTCCGATATGAGGAGCGTATTACATCAGTTTAGCTGATGGCGCAAGACAAAAAAGAGGGGTGGCGATAGCCACCCCTCAATTACTTGCAACTGAATGTAGATACTAGACTGTGGCTTTCTTCTGGACCTTGGTGGTCTTCGGTGCGGCCTTGGGCTTTTCAGCCTTGGGCTTGTCGGTCTTGGGCTTGTCGGTCTTGGGCTTGGCTGCGGCCTTGGGCTTGGCGACCTTGGCAGGCTTTTCAGCCTTCTCCTCAGCCTTGTCCGCGGAATTCTCCGTGGGCTTGGCTTCGGCCTTGGGAGCCTCAGCAGGAGCCTCGACCTTCTTCTCGGCAAGCTTGGTCAACTCAAAGATGACCATGGGTGCCGCATCGCCAGGGCGCACAGTGGAGAGCTTCACGATGCGCGTGTAGCCGCCCTGACCGCCAGCGTAGCGCGGTCCGACGTTGTCGAACAGGTGCTGCACCAGTTTGTGGTTGCCCAGGATCTTGAAGGCCTGGCGGCGAGCGGACAAATCGTCCTTCAGGGCCAGGGTGATAAGGCCGTCGACGACTGCGCGCAGTTCCTTGGCCTTGGCCTCGGTGGTGCGGATGGTCTCGTGGGCCATGACCGCCCGCGCCATGTTCTTGAACATGGCCTTGCGGTGCGAGCTGTTCCGGTTCAGCTTTCTTCCGGACTTATTATGCCTCATTTCTTTCTTTCCTCTTGAGCAATTCCTGGAATTTCTTCTCGGAGGTCTCGTCGGTCATGCCGAAGCGCAGGTCCATGCTTTCGAGCACGCGGCGGATCTCGTCCAGGGACTTGCGGCCAAAGTTCTTGGTCTTGAGCATGGCGGCTTCAGTGCGCTGCACCAGCTCGCCCACGTAGGCGATGTTGGCGGCCTTGAGGCAATTGGTAGCGCGCACGGAAAGCTCAAGCTCATCAATGCTTTTGAGCAGATTCGGATTGAGGTCGAGGTCGTTGTCGGCGCTCTTCTTCTTGTCCGAGGAGGTCTCGTCGAAGTTGATGAACACGGACAGCTGGTCCTTGAGGATCTTGGCGCTGTAGGCCACGGCGTCCTCGGGAGACAGCGAACCATCGGTCCAGACTTCGAGCAGGAGCTTGTCGTAGTTGGTCATCTGGCCAACGCGGGCCTGCTCCACCATGTAGGCAACCTTCCGCACGGGCGAGAAGCTGGCGTCCAGGGTGATGAGCCCGATCTCGTCTTCGAGTCCCTCGTGCATTTCCGAAGGCACGTAGCCCTTGCCCATGCGGATCTCAAGCTCCATGCGGAACTCACGGTCCTCGGACAGGGTGGCGATGTGCTGCTCGGGGTTGAGCACGCGGACGTTCTGGTTCTCTTTGATGTTGCCAGCCGTGACCGGGCCCTTCTTCTTGGCCTCAAGGACCAACTTCTGGGGCTCGACACTGGTCATGGCCAGGCGCACCTGCTTCAGGTTGAGGACGATCTCGGTCACGTCCTCAAGGACACCTTTGACGGTGGTGAACTCGTGCTGCACGCCCTCGATGTGCGCGGCGACAATGGCCGCGCCCTGGAGGGAGGACAGGAGCACCCGACGCAGGGAGTTGCCAATGGTGGTGGCAAATCCGCGCTCAAGGGGCTCACACACAAACTTACCATACATCTCGGTGGACTTGGGGTCGCGCGCGAGCTGTTCCGGCTTTACCAGCTCGGACCAGTTGCGTGTGTTGATAAGCTTGTCACCGTTTTGAATAAGCATGCTTACCCCTGCTTATTTGGAGTACAGTTCGACGATGAGCTGCTCGTTGATCGGGAACTGGATATCCTCACGGGTCGGCAGCGCCTTTACCACGCCCTTGAAGGCCGCGCCGTCGCTCTCGAGCCAGGAGGGGCATCCGCGACGAGCAACAACCTGCTGGGCCTCGGTAATGACAGGAACCTTGCGGCTCTTCTCGCGCACCTCGATGACGTCGGTAGGACGCACCATGAGGGACGGGATGTTGACCTTGCGGCCGTTGAGCACGAACAGGCCGTGGCGGACCATCTGGCGGGCCTGGTCGCGGGAGTTGGCAAAGCCAAGGCGATAGACCACGTTGTCCAGGCGGCGCTCAAGCAAAATGAGCAGGTTCGCGCCGGTGACGCCCTTCTGGGCTTCAGCACGCTCGAAGTAGTTGCGGAACTGACCTTCGAGGATGCCGTACATGCGACGCACACGCTGCTTTTCACGCAGCTGCACGGCGTAGTCGGTGAGCTTCTTGCGCAGCTTGCCGGCAAAGCCGGGGGCGTACGGACGGCGCTCGTAGGCGCACTTGTCAGTGAAGCAGCGGTCGCCCTTGAGGAAAAGCTTCTGGCCTTCGCGGCGGCAGAGCCTGCATTTCGCTTCGGTGTAACGAGCCAAGTTGATTCCTCCTTGATTTTAGACGCGGCGGCGTTTGGGAGGCCGGCAGCCGTTGTGCGGAATGGGGGTCACGTCGCGGATGAAGCTAACTTTCATGCCAACGTTGTTGATGGCGCGCATGGCAGCCTCGCGACCGGAGCCGGGACCCTTGACGAAGATGCCGACCAGACGCATTCCGCAATCCTGCGCCTTGCGGGCGGCAGTCTCGGCAGCGATCTGCGCGGCAAAGGGGGTGCTTTTGCGGGAGCCCTTGAAGGCGGCGCCGGCGCTTGCCCAGCTCACCACATTCCCCTTCAGGTCAGTGAAGGAGATGATGGTGTTGTTGAAGCTGGCATGCACGTGGACCAAGCCCACAGGAATGCTCTTCTTCTCTTTCTTTTTCCCAGTGCGACGGGGTTTAGCCATGTCTGTCCTCGCTTCGCCCGCAGGCGATGATGTACGTCATTCAGGAAATGCGGACGCGCCATGATCGCTCATGGCGTCATCCAGCGTAGCCCAGGCCTTGAGCCGAGACTACTTGGTGGGCTTCTTCTTGCCCATCACGGTGCGGCGCGGACCCTTGCGGGTGCGGGCATTGGTGTGGCTGCGCTGTCCGCGCACGGGCAGGCCCTTGCGGTGGCGCAAGCCACGGTAGCAGCCAATGTCCATAAGCCGTTTGATGTTCTGCGTCACATCGCGGCGCAGGTCACCTTCGACCTTGTGGTTGGCCTCGATCTCCACGCGAATGAGGTTTACGTCCTCATTGGAGAGATTATCGGTATTCTTTGTCCAATCGATCCCGACAGTGTCGAGGATCTTAAGCGCCGTCGTATGGCCGATGCCATAGATGTACGTCAGCGCGATGTCCAGCCGCTTGTTTCTGGGCAGATCAACGCCAGCAATGCGAGCCACTCTCGTACCCCTCTCTTAACCCTGACGCTGCTTGTGACGGGGATCTTCGCAGATAACCCGCAAAACGCCGCGTCGACGGATGATTTTGCACTTGGGACACATCTTCTTTACGGAAGGCCGAACTTTCATGCCCTACTCCACTTTGCTCGGCACTGAGAACCAGCGCCAATCTTCAGCATTATGCCTGGCCTTGGGCCAAGCGTTTCACACACAAACTTGAGACGGAGGAAAATATATGCCTTATCAGAGAAAGGCAAGCATTTTCTAACCACTCCGGGTCAGAATTAAAGGACCGTCCGCCGTCACCGCCACAGTATGCTCAAAATGGGCTGCCAGCTTGCGGTCCTTGGTCACCGCCGTCCAGCGATCCTCAAGAACCTCAACATCATAACTGCCCTCAGTGACCATGGGTTCGATGGCCAAAACCATCCCGGGCCTGAGCGTTACCCCGGACAAACCCTTGGGCACGAAATTCGGAATCTCCGGCTTTTCGTGCAGTTTCACCCCAATTCCATGGCCCACAAAACGCCTGACCACTCCGAACCCGGCCTTCTCCACACAGTCCTGCACGGCAGCACTGATCTCGTAGAGATTCTTACCGCTCAGGGCCTGGGCGATGCCCCGATCAAGGGATTCCTTCGTCACGTCCATGAGACGTCTGGCGTCCTGACTGATATTACCCACGGCGAAGGTGCGCGCCGAGTCCCCATGGAACCCTCCGGCGACCACCCCCATGTCCACGCTCACGATGTCGCCCTCCTTCAGGATATGCTCCTTGGAAGGGAAACCGTGAACAATGACTTCATTCACCGAACAGCAGATGGCGAACGGGAAGCCCAGGTAGCCAAGAAACGCCGGGCGTACCTTGAACTGATCGCACATCTTGCGGGCAATGTCTTCAAAGAGCATTGTCGGCACGCCGGGTTTCACGGCCTGGCCGATTTCATCCAATATCAGGGAGACGATGCGACCGGCCTCTCGCATGAGACCGATCTCTTTCTCGTTCTTGAGAAAGATCCCTCTGGCTTTCTTCAACCCGTTACCTGCCCTTGACGCGGGCTTTGTTGCCCATGAGACCTTCGTACTGACGCGAAATCAGATAGGACTCGATCTTGCCCATGAAGTCCATGGCCACGCCCACCACGATGAGCAGGCTTGTGCCGCCAAAGTAGAAGGGAATGTTGAACTGGCTGATGAGCATCATGGGCAGTACGCAGATGAGGGACATGTACAGAGCGCCCCACAGGGTGATGCGCGACAGGACGCGGTCGATGAACTCGCGGGTCTTTGCCCCGGGACGAATTCCAGGAATGAAGCCGCCCTGCTTCTGGATGTTCTCGCTGATCCCCTTGGGGTCAAAGAGAATGGCTGTGTAGAAGTAGGAGAAGAACAGGATCAGCCCGATGAAGGCCACGTTGTACAAGACCGACGAGGGGCTCATGTACTGCGACATCTGCTGCAGCCATTCGACACTGGAGAAGTTCGCCAGCGTGGCCGGGAAGAGCAGGATGCTCGACGCGAAGATCGGGGGGATGACGCCTGCGGTGTTGATGCGCAAGGGCAGGTGCGTGGTCTGACCGCCCACCATCTTACGTCCGAGCATGCGCTTGGCGTAGTGGATGGGGATGCGGCGCTGGCCACGCTCCACGAACACGATGAAGGCCAGGGTGGCGGCCATGAGCGCGCCGATGAGCAGCAGGATGATGAGCGAGAGCTCACCAGCCGTCATCAGCCGCACGGTGTTCATCACAGCCGAGGGCAACCCGGCCACGATACCTGCGAAGATGATCATGGAGATGCCGTTGCCGATGCCCTTTTCGGTCATCTGCTCGCCCAGCCACATGAGAAACACGGTGCCTGCCGTCAGGGTGACCATGGTCACCAGGCGGAAGCCCCAGCCCGAGAAGAGCACGAGGGACGCGCCCGTGGGGCTGGACATGCTCTCAAGGCCGACGGCCACGCCCAGGCCCTGGATGCAGGTGATGAGCACCGTGCCGTACCGGGTGTACTGGGTGATCTTCTTACGGCCCTCGGCGCCCTCATCCTTGCTCAGGCGCTTCAGCTCGGGGCTGACCACGGACAAGAGCTGCAGGATGATGGAGGCCGAGATGTAGGGCATGATGCCCAGTGCGAAAATGGACAGCTTCTTCAGGCCGCCGCCGGAGAACATGTCGAACAGGCCGAACAGGGTGTTCGAAGCGCTGTTGAAGAACTCCGTAAGCGCGTGGCTGTCCACGCCCGGCACCGGGATATGGATCCCGAGGCGGTAAACGGCCAGAAGAACGAAGGTCCAGATGAGCTTCTTCTTCAGCTCAGGCAGTCGGGCGAGATTTTCAACACCGGAGAGTGCCACAGATACTATCCTTCCAGAGCTTTGACGGTTCCGCCAGCCTTGGTGATCTTCTCCGCCGCAGCTGCGCTGAAGCGGTGGGCCTCGATGGTCACCTTGACGGTGACATCGCCACGGGAGAGCACCTTGAGCGGCATGCCGCCCTTGCACAGGCCACGGGCGTAGACCGCTTCCATGGTGATCTCTTCGACGCCGGGGAAGGCCGCCAGCAGCTGATCAAGGTTGATGGCCTCGTAGACCACGCGGTGCGGGTTCTTGAAGCCGCGCTTGGGCAGACGGCGGGCCAAAGGCATCTGACCGCCTTCAAACCAAGCCGGACGACCACCGCCGGAGCGGGAGTTCTGGCCCTTGTTGCCGCGACCGGAGGTGCAGCCAGTGCCGGAACCGGGGCCACGGCCAACGCGCTTGCGCTGGGCGTACTCTTCCGGGAAGGGATACAGTTCGTGCAGTCTCATGACTTGGTAACCTCAATCAGGTGATTCACTTTCGCGATCATGCCCGCGATGGCGGGGGCTTCCTCAAAGGACTTTTCCTGCCGGATGTGCTTCAGGCCCAGTGCGTCCAGAGTCTGGCGCTGTTTGGGCGTGCAACCGATGCGGCTACGGACGAGTTTGATCTTAAACACGGTGGACCTCGCTTATCTGACCCTGGTTGGGGTCTACTTCCTGGGGGTGGAGACCGTCTTGCCGAGCACCTCAGAGACGCTCTCGGCGCTGCGCAGAGAAGCCAGACCGCACATGGTGGCACGCAGGACGTTGTGCGGATTGCAGGTGCCGATGGCCTTGGTCAGGATGTCGTGGACGCCCACGGCCTCCATGACCGCACGCACCGGGCCGCCGGCGATGATGCCGGTGCCGCGGCTGGCGGGCTTGAGCATGACGCGGCCGGCGCCGAAGCGTCCCAGGACCTCGTAAGGCAGGGTGCCGTCCAGCACGGGCACGGTGATCATGTCCTTGCGGGCGCGATCCGTGGCCTTGCGAATGGCCTCAGGCACTTCGTTGGCCTTGCCCAGGCCGAAGCCGACCTTGCCCTGTCCGTCGCCGACGACGACCAGGCAGCTGAAGCTGAACCGGCGGCCGCCCTTGACGACCTTGGCCACGCGGTTGAGATACACAATCTTCTCGATGAAGCCGGAATCATTCTGTTCCATTTTTAGACCCACCCCTAGAATTTGAGGCCGCCCTCGCGGGCGCCGTCGGCAAGGGCCTTGATTCGGCCGTGGTAAAGGTACCCGTTGCGATCAAAGACTACGGTCAAGATGTCCTTGGCCTTGGCCTTCTCCGCTATGTCCTTGCCCACACTGGCAGCGCCCTCGAGGTTGGCCCGAATGGCGTCGCCGCCGCGGGTCATGGTCAGCGTGGAAGAGCTGACAAGGGTGCAACCGGTCTCGTCGTCCACGAGCTGGGCGTAGATGTGCATGTTGGAGCGAAAAACCACAAGCCGGGGCTTGTTCTCGGTTCCGTTCACCTTCTTGCGGATGCGCAGCTTCCTGCGATGCCGCGCCTGTTCTTTGGTCATCTTCATAGCCGCACTCCGCTATTTTTTAGAACCGGACTTGCCGGCCTTACGCCTGATGTGTTCTTCGATGTACTTGATGCCCTTGCCCTTATACGGCTCGGGCGGACGCACACGTCGGATCTGCGCGGCCACTTCACCCAAAAGCTGTTTGTCGATGCCGGTGAGATGCAGTTTGTTGCCCTCAACCACAGCATCAACACCCTGCGGCAGAGGATACTCCACCGGGTGAGAGAAGCCGACGGTGAGCACGACGCTCTTGCCCTGCACTGCCACCTTGTAGCCAACGCCGATGACCTCAAGAGTCTTCTTGAAGCCCACAGTCACACCCTCGACGCAGTTGGCCAGAAGGGTGCGACGAAGACCGTGCTGAGCGCAGGCTACACGGGACTCATCGACCCGGGACACCAACATTTCATTTCCTTCCAACGCGTACGTGACGGAAGGATGCACGGGGGTGGACAAGGAACCCTTGGGGCCCTTGATCTGCACGGCGTCAGCGCCGACTTTCACCTCCACCCCGGCAGGGATGGGAACAGGTTTTTTCCCGATACGAGACATGTTTACCTCTTCTACCAGATTTCACAAAGGAGTTCGCCGCCGATCTTATCGGCGGTGGCCTGGGCACCAGCGAGCAGGCCGCGCGAGGTGGAGAGGATGCAAATCCCCAGTCCATTCTGGACCTTGGGGATGTCATCCACGCCCACGTAAACGCGACGCCCGGGGGTGCTGACCTTCTTGAGCCCGCGGATTGCGGACTTGCCAGCGGCGTACTTAAGGGTCAGCTTCAGCTTGCCCTCAGCACTGGCGCAGTCGGAAATGTAACCCTCAGCCTTGAGGATTTCGGCAATGGACGCCTTCATCTTGGACGCGGGCATCTCCACATTAGAGTGGAAGGCGCTGTGCGCGTTGCGGATGCGGGCGAGCATGTCGGCAATGGGATCAGAAACAGACATAATCAGATCTCCTTGGGACTTACCAGCTGGATTTACGCACGCCGGGGAGTTCACCGGCCAGGGACTTGTTGCGGAAGCAAATGCGGCAGCAGCCGAACTTGCGCAAGTATGCCCTGGAGCGTCCACAAATGGGGCAGCGATTGTAAGCCCGGACCTTGAACTTCGGCTTGCGTTGGGCTTTCACCCTGAGACTTGTCCTGGCCAAACCGGTTTCCTCCTATTTTTTAAAAGGCATGCCAAGGAGGTCGAGCAGCAGCTTGCCTTCCTTGTCCGTCTTCGCGGTGGTGGAGATGGTGACGTTCATGCCCTTGACCAATTCAACTTTGTCGATCTCCAGTTCAAAGAAGATCGTGTGTTCCTTGATGCCCATGGTGAAATTGCCACGGCCATCAAAGCCACGGTCAGGGACGCCGCGGAAGTCGCGCACACGGGGCAGAGCGAAGCTCACGAGCTTGTCGTAGAAGTCCCACATGCGCTCTCCGCGCAGGGTCACACGGCAACCTACGGGCTGTCCCTCGCGCAGTTTGAAGGCCGCGATGGACTTCTTTGCGCGGGTGACAACGGCTTTCTGACCAGCGAGCTTTGTCAGCTCAATGACGGCTGCGTCAATGAGCTTGGGGTTCTGGCTGGCTTCGCCCAGGCCAATGTTCAGGGAGATCTTCTCCATGCGAGGGATCTCCATGCTGCTCTTGTAGCCGAACTCTTTCTTGAGTTCGCCTGCGATCTTCTCATTGTAAACTGTTTCAAGGCGTCTCATGGCGCAACCTACTGGATGGTTTCGTTACACTTCTTGCAGAAGCGAACTTTCTTGCCGTCTTCATTCACCCGGTAGCCGACGCGCGTGGCCTTGGTGCATGCATTGCACACCACGGCGACGTTGGAGACATGTACGGGGGCTTCCTTTTCCACGATGCCGCCGGGCTGATTGGCGTACGGGTTAGCCTTGGTGTGGCGGCTGACCTTGTTGGCGCCCTCGACAAGAACACGGTCCTTCTTACGAAGGATCTTGATCACCTTGCCGATCTTACCCTTGTCTTTGCCGGCAAGGATCATAACCTTGTCGTCTTTACGAATCTTGCAGTTCATGACTTTGTCCTTACGTCCCTGTTACGGTCGTCCTAGAGGACTTCCGGGGCCAGGGAGACGATCTTCATGAAGTTCTTCAGACGCAGCTCGCGGGCAACGGGTCCGAAGATGCGGGTTCCCAGCGGCTCGTTTGCGTTGTTCAGCAGAACGGCGGAGTTGGTGTCGAACCGGATGAAGGAACCGTCAGGACGGCCAACTTCTTTCTTGGTGCGGACAACAACGGCCTTCATCACAGCGCCCTTCTTCACTTTGGAATGGGGCATGGCTTCCTTGACAGACACGACGATGATGTCGCCCACCGAGGCATAGCGGCGCTTGGAGCCGCCGAGCACCTTGATGCAGCACAACAGCTTGGCGCCGGAGTTGTCGGCGACGTCGAGATTGGTTTCGCTCTGGATCATGGCTGCACCTACACCGCTTTCTCAACGATTTTGGACAGGTGCCAGCGCTTGCGAGCACTCAGGGGGCGGTGCTCAACGATGGTTACCGTGTCCCCGATCCCGCAGTCGTTGTTGGGATCATGGGCCATAAACTTCTTGCGGCGGCGAATGTATTTCTTGAACAGCGGATGTTTGATGAGCGTGGCGACGCTGACCACAATGGTCTTGTCGCACTTGTCGCTCACCACGACGCCGGTGAGAGTCCGCCTGTTGCTTTCGTGAGTCGTCTCGGACATGGCCTATGCTCCCATTGCGCGCTGAGTCTGAATGGTCAGAATGCGCGCGATGACTTTCTTGACAGCGGGGATGCGCTGAGTGTTCTCCAGTTGCGCAGTGGCATGCTGGAAACGAAGGTTGAAGAGCTCCTTGCGCAGGTCGACCAGCTTGTTGCTGAGTTCGGCCGCGTCCAGGGCCCGCAGTTCCTTGGCGTCCATTATTCAGCGCCCTCCTTGACCACGATGACCGTCTTGACGGACAGCTTGTGCATGGCGCGGGTCAGTGCGACCTTGGCCACAGCGAGATCAACGCCCTTGACTTCGTAAAGGATGCGACCGGCGCGGATGGGTGCGCACCAGCCGTCGGGCGCGCCCTTGCCGGAACCCATGCGGGTTTCAGCGGGCTTCTTGGTGGTCGGGTAGTCCGGGAACATGCGGATCCAGACCTTACCGCCGCGCTTGATGTGGCGCATGATGGCGATACGGGCGGACTCGATCTCCTGGTTGGAGAGCTTACCCGGCTCCAGGCTTTTCAGAGCCACATCACCAAAGGCGATGGTGCTTCCCTTCACAGCGGGGCCCTTGATGCGGCCCTTCTGCTTCTTGCGGTATTTGAGTTTCTTTGGCGAGAGCATGTTACTTTCCTACCTTGTCAAGAATCTCACCCTTGAAGATCCAGACACGGACGCCGATGATGCCATAGGTGGTCTTGGCGGTGGCGTAACCGTAGTCGATGTCGGCGCGCAGGGTGTGCAGGGGCACGCGGCCGTCACGGTACCATTCGGAGCGGGCGATCTCAGCACCGGCCAGGCGGCCTGCGCAGGCGACCTTGATGCCCTCGGCCCCGAACTTGCGGGACAGGGCCACGGTGCGTTTCATGGCGCGGCGGAAGGCCACGCGGCGCTCCAACTGTGTGGCGATGCTTTCGGCCACAAGCTGGGCCTCAACCTCAGGACGGCGGATCTCGGTCACCTCGATGGTGATGTCCTGGCCGAATTCCTTCTTGAGGTCGTCGCGCAGCTTCTCGATCTCAGCGCCCTTGCGGCCGATGACGATGCCCGGACGGGCAGTGTGCAGCACGAGGCGCACCTTGCCGCCGGCACGTTCGATCTCGATCTTGGCGAGACCGGCGTGGTAGAGCTTCTTCTTGACGTATTTACGGAGCTGGTCGTCCTGGAGAACGAAGGCCGGATAGTCCTTCTTGCTGAACCAGCGGGAAAGCCAGTTCTTGGTATACCCCAGGCGGAACCCGATCGGATGTACTTTCTGACCCATGGCGCCCCCTACTTTTCCTTCACGATGACGGTTATGTGGCTGGTGCGCTTGAGGATGCGGTAGGCACGGCCCATGGCGCGAGGCATGATGCGCTTCTGGGTCGGACCTTCGTTCACCATCACATTCCCCACAACGAGAGCGTCCACGTCGCAGCCGGGCATCTGTCCGGCGTTGGCGATGGCCGAGTACAGCACCTTACTGATCAGCTGAGCCGATTTCTTGGGCGTGAACTTCAGGATGTTGAGCGCATCCTCAACCGGCTTGCCCTTAATGTTCTCCGCCACAATCCGCACCTTGCGCGCTGAAATGCGCAGGTACTTGGCGATAGCTTTGGCTTCCATGCTTGCGCTCCCTACTTGCCCTTGGATTTCTTGTCCGCAGCGTGTCCGAAGAAGGTGCGGGTGGGCGAAAATTCACCCAGCTTGTGCCCGACCATATTCTCCGTCACGAACACGGGAATGAACTTGCGTCCGTTGTGGACCGCGAACGTGAGCCCGACCATCTCGGGAAGGATGGTGGACCTGCGCGACCAGGTCTTGATGACGCGGCGGTCCTTGTTTTCGCTTGCGATATCGGCCTTCTTCTGCAGATGGCCGTCCACAAAGGGACCTTTTTTGACTGATCTGGCCATGTTCTACTCCTACTTCTGCCCGCGGCGCTTGACGATAAGCTTGGAGGACGACTTCTTCGGCTTGCGGGTCTTGTAACCCTTGCTCGGCATGCCCCACGGGGAACACGGATGCCGACCGCCGGAGCTTCTGCCCTCGCCGCCGCCCAGAGGATGGTCGACCGGGTTCATGGCCACGCCGCGCACCTCAGGCCGACGGCCCTTCCAGCGATTGCGGCCAGCCTTGCCCAGGGTGATCTTTTCGTGGTGGATGTTGCCCACCTGGCCGATGGTGGCCAT
>JAHIUD010000029.1 GCA_018817515.1 Pseudomonadota bacterium | reverse complement strand
GCCGGGCAGGCCGTGAACATCGGCCGCTCCACCGACGTTCAGAAGGGCCGCATCACCGAGACGGCCACGGCCATGGAAGAGATGAACGCCACCGTGCTTGAGGTGGCCAAGAACGCCTCCCGCGCCGCCGAGGGCGCGGACACGGCCAAGAAGCGCGCCAGCGAGGGCAACCAGGTGGTGACCCGCTCCGTGGCCGCCATGGACGCCCTGCTCAAGCTCTCCGCCGACTTGAAGGACAACATGGACACCCTGGGCCGCCGCGCCCAGGACATCAGCCAGGTCATGAACGTCATCAACGACATCGCCGACCAGACCAACCTCCTGGCGCTCAACGCCGCCATCGAGGCCGCGAGAGCTGGCGACGCCGGGCGCGGCTTCGCCGTTGTCGCTGATGAAGTCCGCAAGCTGGCCGAAAAGACCATGACCGCCACCAAGGAAGTGGGCGAGACCATCCGCGGCATCCAGGACGTGTCCAACCGCAACATCCACAGCATGGAGGAGGCCGGCCGGGCCATCACTGAGTCCACGGACCTGGTGCGCCAGTCCGGCGAAGCCCTGGAGCAGATCCTGCACATGAGCGAGGACACGGCCATGCAGGTGTCGAGCATCGCCACCGCCGCAGAAGAGCAAAGCGCCGCCAGCGAGGAGATCAACGAGGCCGTGGACCAGATCAACGCCATCGCCACCGAAACCGCCAACAGCATGCAGCAGACCAACGTGGCCATTCACGAACTGGCCGAGCAGGCCGAAAATCTGCGGGTGCTGGTGGGCGACCTGAAGCGCGAGGGCTCGGCCTAGCGAGCCGCCGCATCTTGATGTGAATGAACAAGGCCGGGGCAACCCGGCCTTCTTACTTATGTGAGGGGGATGCCGGAGCCCAGAGAGCAAAGTAAAATCGTTGAAGGCGCAAATAATTGCGTTACCCCCTTTTGTTTGTATAGAAAATGGGCGATATGGTCATATCGCTCACCTGTAGAGACAACGGTGAGAATATCCGAATCGGGGGACATATGCGGAACATAACCATCCGGGCGCGCATCATTCTGCTCATCTGCATCGCCGTCGTCTTTGCCATGCTGGTCGGCGGCGCCTTTCTCTACGAAATGATCCAGCTCAAGGGCTATTCCATCGGCCAGACCCAGGGGGTCATGCTGGAAGGGCAAAAGGAAAAGCTCAAGGTCGGCGTGCACAGCCTCGCAGTCAGCTTGAACGAGAACATCAAGAGCATGCCACCGGACAAGGCCCTCTGGGCTGAGGCGATTCGCGCGCAGCTCAAGACCATCCGCTTCGAGGCCGATGAATCCGGCTACTACTTCGTGTATGAGGGCACCGTGGTGGTCACCGTGCCGCCAAAGCCGGACCTCACCGGCAAGGACTTGCGCGAGGCCAAGGACAAGAACGGAGTCGCCTTCGTGCAGGCCTTGAGCGAAGCGGCGAAGAAGGGCGGCGGCTTCGTGGAGTACGTCTTCGACAAGCCGGGCAAGGGCCTCGTGCCCAAGCTCGCCTACGCGGAGCCCATTCCGGGCACCAGCTATTGGATCGGCACCGGCGTCTACCTCGACAACATCGACGTGGAAAAGGCCAGGATCGACGGGGCCATCTCCGGCATGGTGCGCACCGCCAGCATGACCATCGCGGGCGTTGTCCTGGTGCTGCTCATCCTGGGCGTGCTGCCGCTATCCCTGGCGGTTTTCCGCAGCATCGTGCGGCCGCTGAGCGCCGCCACCAAGGCCGCTGGAGACGTGGCCCGCGGCGACTTGGCCGTGACCCTGACCGTGGCCGGCAAGGACGAGACCTCGCAGCTGGAAAGCGCGCTCAACACAATGGTCGCCACCCTGCGCACCAACATGTCCCAGATTGAGGCCAAGACCAAGGAGGCCGAAGACAAGGCCCGCGCCGCGGAACTGGCCACCATCGAGGCCAACGAGGCCAAGGCCCAGGCCATCCGCGCCCGCTCCGAGGGCCTTATGGCCGCGGCTGGCCGCCTGGAGAGCGTGGTCGAGCGGCTGTCCTCGGCCTCGGAGGAGATCGCCGGGCAGGCCGTGAACATCGGCCGCTCCACCGACGTTCAGAAGGGCCGCATCACCGAGACGGCCACGGCCATGGAAGAGATGAACGCCACCGTGCTTGAGGTGGCCAAGAACGCCTCCCGCGCCGCCGAGG
>JAHIUD010000028.1 GCA_018817515.1 Pseudomonadota bacterium | reverse complement strand
TGGACTTCGAGGCCAGCGACTTCTACACCCTGGTCGAGATCGCCGCGCCCGACCGCCTGGGCCTGCTGCACGACCTGGCGCGCGCCCTGGCCACCCTGCACCTGGAGATCCACCTGGCGCGCATCGCGACCTCTGCCGGGCGCATCCACGACTCCTTCTACGTACGCAGCGAGGGCGGCCAGAGGCTCACCGACCCGGCCCAGGCCGAAGAGATCAAGAAGGCGCTGCTCGCCGCCGCAAAATGAAAAGGGAGCGGCACCGCTCCCTCCCCCCGCATCATTCCGCGCCAGCGCAGCCGCTACAAGAGCGGGTCCTCGCCATAGACGTTCGCGCCCTTGGTGCCGGGGACGCACAGGATCAAAAAGGCGACGTAGAGGTTAAACAGCGGCACCAGGGTAAGCCACATCCAGTGCCCGGTCTTGTCCAGGTCGTGCAGGCGCTTGATGCCGATGACCACGTGCGGGTAGAGCGCGCAGAACCAGAACAGCAGGCCCAGCGCGGGCAGAATCATGGCCGCCACCAAGCCCCCGGCCAGCAGCAGCCCGAAAGCGGCCCAGTACCTGGCCCGGTTCAGGCGGCCCTGCGGGCAAAGCAGCAGGGTTTTCAGGTTTCGCCTGTCCAGAAACGGCAATGCGCGGTCATGGCCCGTTGCGCCGACCGGAGCATGCTCCTCGCAGTGCGAACATGCCATGAGGCTTCTCCTTGCGTTCTTTGATCCAAACGATTCTTCGGGGCAATCAACGCCAAGCGTCAACCCCCTGCGTAGCCTGTGCTTCTGCACAGCGCAAGGCCGCCGCTGGCAGGCCATTGCCCAGGCAACGTTGCAACCCCCGCCGCTTTGCGCTAACTTGCGAGCATCACGAACCAACCATCCTGGAGGCACCTATGCGCCCGACCCAGTATCTCCTCGCCGCAGCGCTCATCACCGGCCTCGCCGCAAGCCTGCTCCTCGCCCCGGCACCGGGCCAGGCCTTCAGCCTGGGCGGCCTGTTCGGCTCGCGCGTGGACAAGGAACTCGTGGCCCAGGTGCCCAGAGACAAACGCACAGCCATCGACAAGGCCGACTTCGACTTCGCCGTGGCCAACGAGGAAGTGGCCCTGGCCAAGCTTAAGGAAGAACTGGCCGACAACCAGAACGATTACGCCTCCATCGCCACCAAGCTGGCCAAGACCCAGGCCACCGGAGCCGAACTGGCGCTGGACACCGCGCGCATAAACGCCGTGGAGGCCGCCAACCTGGGCAAAAAGGAAGACAACCTGAAGCTCATGGCCGAACTGCGCGAAGACAGCGTCAAGAACGAAACCGAACGCATCCAGCTCAAGGCCAAGCTCGACCAGACCGACGTGTTCGTGCGCGACCTCAAAAACCGCGTGGCCGACAAGGAACAGACCGTGGCCGCGTTCAAGGCCCGCCGCCCAGGAGCGCCGCCTTCCACCGCCGTTGCCCCTTCCGCCGTGGCTCCTGCCGCCACCACCGCGCCCGCAGCCGTCGCGCCTGCCCCTGCGCCCGCACCCGCAGGCGCCCAGCCTGTGGAGATCATCCGCCAGGAACTCCCGGCACCGCCGCCCGCACCAGCACCCGCGCCCGAGGCGGACCTGAAGAACTGAGCCCTGAAGCACTCGAGTCTGTCCGCTCTGGCTGTCCCGGCTGGCCAGGCCGGGCGATGTAGCAAATTGTCATGTTGCCTCGAAGCGCAACGCTTGAAAGCATGGGGCAATCACATAATATATCTGCTAAGTTGAAACAAATATTGACAGGACAACGGGCACATTATATAGCTTCTCGTAAACATGGGGGTGGGTATGCCTTTACTTAGCGTGAGTGCCGCCGTTGTATTATATGATATTGGTGAGTGTGGGTATTATGCGAGGGGGGGGGGACAGTTTCTCTGGATCGGAACAAGTTTTTGACCAATTAGCACAGTGGGTAGCCGGGCGGTTAAATTTCTCTGAAACTGCGACATTCCAATGTGCTGAAGATTCTAATGATCACGCGGTCTATTGTTATGAGATGGCCCACAATGCAGTAACTGGCAACTATGTTCTTGTCCTTTGGAACGAAACAATAACTGGTTCTTCGAAGATAGCGGGAATCAGGGCGACGGATCCAGTGGGCGGCGCTCCGCTGGAGGTTGCGAATGTTGAGGATGGGGTTATACCCGGCGTCCCAACATACTTTTGGATCTCTCCATCAAACAACTTCGTTGCGACAATCCGAACGGAAGGTTCTTTTTCTGGTACCGCCGGGATGTCTAAATACATTCATTCATTTATGAAGCACTTTTCGCCTGCTAGACGTAAAATCAGTGTTGGCAATAAGGAGCGCGTACAATATTTTGATAGTAATGTTGGTGAACTTAGGCCAGGCTATCGTCCACGCTTCAAAATGCATAGGAAATTGAAAGATATAACTAGGGCTATGTTTCTCGGTACACGGCCAAAGGTTGTTAAAGTAATTTATCGTGACTGTCTGAGGCGTCAATATGCTGTCACAGAAGACCTCTGGCAAAAATTTATGCGATTTGCTGGCGTTGGTGACCCGAACTCTCTGCCTCGTGACCTTGAGTTTAAAACAGAACTAAAGTATTGTCCTTCCGAATCAGAGTTCGCCGCGATGGTTGATCATGTTCTCTCGGTTGAGAATCAAGAAGGTGAGCTTGGTGTTGTTTATAAAGGTGGCAGCCAAACGTATTGGCTCAGCAAAATCATTGATCGCCGCGAGATTAATGTTAATATTGAAACCAGGGGCGGAGCCGTTACTGTGTATACTGCAGGCTCCTTGTTGCGCGCATGTGAAATTGCACTAGGTTCTGATACCAGATGAATCTACGTCCGCATTTAATATTCTTGGGGTTAGCCATTTTTGCCTCAGCTGCGTGTGCTCTGCAGTGGGGTAAGTTGTTGCCGGTTACAGAGCAGATCAAGGTTTTTGAGATTATTAGACAAAGCGTTATAGCGATTATCGCTGTCAATGGGGCTTGGTGTGCGGTTCTTGTCCCAACAGCATTAGGCAACGCCTTCGGCGTTGCCTTTGCTGAACGTGCATTGCGGATTCTAGAAAGGCTAGTTATCTCTCTTTTCTTGTTATTCTTTTTGCTTTTCATCTCAATTCTGTATCCGATTCTGTCGAGTGTCGCCCGACATTATACTTTTTTTAGTAATATGATGTTGTGGAGAGCTGTTAGTTTTTTTGTGATGTGCTTCAGCGTTTCATCATCAATGTGGGCTATCTTTGTGTCGTTGCTTGCACCGCTTGACTTTGGTATAAAATTCATACGGCTTAAGCTGATAATTCAAAAACGGGACGAGTAAATTCCCATCCCACCAGCCCCCTTTCGACCATCCACCGATGCTCACCGACCGCCCGCCGAAGTGCTTGCGTCCGAGCCCTTTACGCACGCTGCCGGGCGGTGCTAGCTAATGGGATTCGGACCGCAGGGGGTCTGTCGGGGGACGACAGAGGACGAGAGAAGACGAAAAACGAGGGGGGGCGCTGCCCATGTATCTCGGCATTGATGTCGGCGGCACGCACACGGACGCCGTGGCGCTGGATGAGACGGGGATCAAGGCCCAGGTGAAGGTCAAGACCGACCAGACGGACCTGCTGGCCTCGGTGAACCAGGCGCTGGTCAGCATTCTTGAGACGGTGAAGCCAGAGGTTGTGCGCCAGCTGAACCTCTCCACCACGCTTTCCACCAACGCCATTGTCCAGGGCACCACCGAGGACGTGGGCATGCTGGTCATCCCTGGGCCTGGCATCAGCGCGGACGAGTATATGCTCTGCCGCGACTACCATGTGCTTTCCGGGGCCACCGACCATCGCGGCACCGAGACCGACCGTCTGGACGAGGACCAGGCCAAGGCCGCCATCGCGTCGTGCCGCGCCAGCGGCGTGCGCGTGTTCGGCTGCGTGGGCAAGTTCAGCACGCGCAATCCCCTGCACGAGAATACCCTGCGCCAATTGTTGGGTGTGGATTCCGACTACGTTACCCTGGGCCATGAGCTGGGCGGGCGGCTGAACTTTCCCCGGCGGCTGGCCACGGCCTACTTCAACTGCGCGGTCTGGCGGGTTTTCAATGCTTTTGCCGACGCCGTGGAGAAGAGCCTGGCCGAGCTGGGCCTGGGCCACGTGCGCGTGAACACGCTCAAGGCCGATGGCGGCACCTTCCCGCTGGCCCAGGCGCGGCGCATGCCCGTGCAGAGCATCTTTTCCGGCCCGGCGGCCAGCGTCATGGGCATCATCGCCCTGTGCGACATCACGCGCGACTCGGTGATCCTGGACATCGGCGGCACCACGACGGACATCGCGGTGTTCGTGGACGGCCAGCCGCTGGTGGAGAACGACGGCATCAACATCGGCAGCCACCCGACGCTGGTGCGCGCGCTCAAGGTACGCTCCATCGGCATCGGCGGCGACTCGGCCATCAACGTGCTGGGCGAAGCCGTGCGCGTGGGGCCAAACCGCCTGGGACCCTCCCTGGCCGACTCCATTCCCGCCGGGGCTGGCCTGCCCGTGAATTCGCGCCCCACCTTGATCGACGCGCTGAACGTCACCGGGGCCTGCGCCCATGGCAATGTCGAGGCCTCGCGCCTGGGCATGGCCGAGTTCGCGGCCCGGCACTCCATCCAGCCGGACATGCTGGCCGGGCAAGCCGTGGCGGCGGCGGCGGAGGCCATCTACGCCAGCACGCAGGAGTTGCTCGCTGAAATCAACGACAAGCCCGTGTACACCATCCACGAGCTTCTGGAGGGCCGACGCGTGGCCCCTGGCCGCGTGTACCTCATGGGCGGCCCGGCGGCGGCCATGAAGGAGGCCGTGCGCCAGCGCTTCGAGCTGTTCACCGTGGTGCCGGAGCATTTCGGCGTGGCCAACGCCATCGGCGCGGCGCTGACGCGCAACACCGCCAGCCTGGAGCTCTTCGCCGACACCGAGAAGGGCGTCATGTTCATCCCGGCCCTGCGCCACCGCGAAAACGTGCCGCGCACATACAGCCTGGCCGACGCCGAGCGCGACGCCATGAACCACATGCTGGCGCATCTCTCCGAGATGGGCGTGTTCGCCGACCGTGACAACGCGCAGGTGACCCACGCTTCCAGCTTCAACATGGTGAACGAGGGCCGCACCACGGGCAGGAACATCCGCGTCAAATGCCAGATCAAGCCCGGCGTGGCCTTCACTCTGAACGGCCAGCCACTGGGCCAGGCGGCCAGGCGGACCCCTGGCGAATCCCTGGAGAAGGCGACAGGCCAGGCCACAGGCAAAACGGGCGGGAGGGGATAAGCCATGCACGGAGCGAAGAACAGCCTGGGGATCATCCTCTTTCCGGCCTTTGACTGGAGCATCTCGCCCACGCACCCGGAGCGCGAGGAGCGCCTGCTCTACACCCAGGACCAGCTCAAGGAAGAGGGCCTGTTCGACATCGAGGGCGTGGACGAGCACAAGCCCGGCGTGGCCACCCGCGAGGACGTGGAGCGCGCGCACTTCTGCTTCCCCGAGGTGGAGGCCGTGGCCACGCGCTCGCACATGGTGGCCGCAGGCGGCACCATCACCGCCGCCGACCTGGTCATGACCGGACGCCACAAGCGCGCCTTTGCCCTGGTGCGCCCGCCCGGCCACCACGCCATGAAGGTGGTGCAGGGCTCGCGCGGGTTCTGCAACATCAACATCGAAGCGGTGATGATCGAGCACCTGCGCGAGAAGCACGGCGTAAAGAAGATCGCCGTGGTCGACACCGACTGCCACCACGGCGACGGCACCCAGGACATCTACTGGCACGACCCGGACGTCTTGTTCATCTCGCTGCACCAGGACGGCCGCACGCTGTATCCCGGTTCGGGCTTCCCCAAGGACTGCGGCGGGCCAGGGGCGCTGGGCCGCACCATCAACATCCCCCTGCCCCCCGGCACCGGCGACGAAGGCTACCTCATGGTCATGGAGCGCATCGTGCTGCCCATCCTGAAGGACTTTGCGCCGGAGCTCGTGGTCAACTCCGCCGGGCAGGACAACCACTTCACCGACCCCATCACCAACATGAACCTGACCGCCCAGGGCTACGCGCGCATGACCGAGCTGCTTAAGCCCGATCTGGCCGTGCTTGAGGGCGGCTACGCCATCCAGGGCGCGCTGCCCTACGTCAACCTGGCCATCGCCCTGTCGCTGGCCGGGCTGGACTACTCCGGCGTGCGAGAGCCCGCCTATGACGCCGTGAAGCACCGCCAGCGGCCAGACTTGGCCGACTACATCGAGCGGCTGTGCGACACCATCCCCGACGTTTACTTCCACCCGCCCAAGGAAGCCACAGACGGGTTCATCGTGCCTCAAAACAGCGGCGACTGGTTCGTGCGCCACAAAGACATCTACTACGACACCGATGACATCACCGAGGCCCAGACCGAGGAGCTGTTCCTGTGCGGGTCCTGCCGGGGGCTTTTGAAGGTCGTCAGCCGCACCACCAAGAATCCGGCCTGCTTAGGGATCGAGATTCCGCTCGGCGCCTGCGACGCTTGCCGCAGCCTGGGCTACAGCATCTACGAGGAGGCCCAGGTCAAGGAGGGCTACCGGTACGCCCAGTTCATCAACCGCCGCGACCGCGAGTACCAGCGCCACGGGTTCTGACTGAAGAAGAAGCTTGGCCGGGGTCGGCCGGGCTGAGACCAGCCGCCGCTGCCACACGCTCTGGCATCGTTGTTGCTTTAATGCCCTCACAGGACGCCCGCCTTACGAGTCTGCGCAAAAACTTGCGCGAGCGGGCGCCTCAACAGGCAAAAAATGGAGCGCTCACATGAAAGGTGCAAATGTTTTCCTCTCCTTGATGGCCGCGGTCGGCCTCACCGGGCTGCTTATGACCACGCCCGCCCTGGCCAACACCAGCACCGACGAAGCCCTGGGCCGCATTGAGCGGGTGCTGGACGACGTGGAGCAGATCCAGCGCATCATGCGCGACAGGCCAAGCGAGGTCGAACGCGAGCGCGAACGCCTCCACCGCGCCGAACTCCAGCTTGAGCGCGAACGCGTCCACGCCATGAGCATCGCCGCCGGCATCTCCCGCCACCGCGTAGAGCGCATGCGCGCGCGCGGCATGAGCTGGGGCCGGATCGCCCACGAGCTGCGCGTGAGCCCCTTCGTGGTGGGCATCGCCACCGGGCACTACGGCGAGCGCGATTACCGCCGCGGGCACGACCATGACGACGACGAGCGCTTTGAGAAGTGGCACGGCGCGAACCATGGCAAGAAGAAGGGCTGGAAGAACGGCATGCCTCCGGGCCAGGCCAAGAAGCACGACCGCGACTAGAGCGCAGCGCAGGTAGATCAACCACAGGCCGGGGCCCCCTTTTGCTACGGGGCCCCGGCCTTTCCGTTGCTTTGGCCCGGAGGTTGACGCGGCAGTCCGGGAGGAGCAAAATTCCAGGCTGACACCCAGACCCTCCGGAGGCTCCCCCATGCACAAGGTGCTCATCCAGCCCGCCACCTACCAGGACTGCCGCAAAGCCGTGGAGGCAGCGTTCGAGGCCTTTCCGCGCCCGGTGCGCGGCCACAATATCCTCATCAAGCCCAACGTGCTGCGCGGCGGCGTGCCCGAGGAGGCCATCACCACCCACCCGGCCATTCTGCGCGCCGTGGTGGAATGCCTGCTCGACCTCGGCGCCACGGACTTGACCGTGGGCGACAACCCGGGCCTCATGGGCTACGGCGCCAACGAGGCCTGCTTCGAGCTCTGCGGCCTCACCGAGGCCTCTCTCGGCCACTACCGGAACATCGGCCTGGACGCCGTGGAGCTGCCCTTCACCACCCTGGGCGACCCGAACCTCCTGCCCAGGGTCAGCGTGTCGCGCGCGGTGCTGGAGGCCGACATCCTCATCAGCCTGCCCAAGTTCAAGACCCACGGGCTCACCGTGCTCACCGGCGCGCTGAAGAACAGCTACGGCATCCTGCCCGGCGCGCAGAAGGCGCACCTGCACAAGCTCTCGGGCTCGCCGCAGCGCTTCCAGGAGGTCATCGTGGACGTGTTCCGCCTCCGCCCGCCGGACTTCTTCGTGGTCGACGCGGTGGTGGGCATGCAGGGCAACGGCCCGGCAAGCACGGAGCTGCGCTGGATAGGCAAGGTCCTGGCTGCGGACAACGCCGTGGCCCTGGACGGCGTCATCGCACGGATGATGGGCGTGGACCCATCACTCCTGCGCATGCTGACCTACGCCTGCGGCCTGGGCCTGGGCGAGTTCTCGGACGAATCGCTTAAGGTGCTGGGCCAGCTCTCGCCCATCCCGGACTTCAAGCTGCCGCCGCTGGACGGCGGGGCCATTCAGCGCTCCCAGGTGCTGCAGGACCTGCTGGAGGGCAGCATCGTCAAGCGCCCCAAGGCCGACCCGGCCCGCTGCACCGGCTGCGGCACCTGCGTGGCCCAGTGCCCGGCCAGCGCCCTGGCCCTGGTGGACACTCCGGGGGGCCCCCTGGCCGTGGTGGACGCGGCGCTTTGCATCGGCTGCTTCTGCTGCCAGGAGATGTGCCCGGAGAAGGCCATCGCCCTGGTGCGCGAGGAGCCCGGCGGGCAGGCAGGCTCGGGCTGCCCCTGTTCCCACGGAAAGTAGACGGGGACAAGTAGACGGCGGCAAGTAGGCGGGACTTCAATTCCCACCGGCAACGCACAAGGCCGGGGCTCCGCGCGTAACGGGACTCCGGCCTTGCTTTTGCGGGCCTGCGAGTGCCGGGCGGGCTAGCCCAGCTCGAAGGTGGTGATGCCGAACACGCGCCCCAGGTCTATCTCCGGGGCCGGGCCGCGGTACATGCGCGCCGTTTCGAACACCGGGAACATGCCGTGGGCCTCGGCCAGGCGCACGGCCCCGGCATGGGGCACAGGCACGTCCAGGAACACCGGCCCGCCCTTGGCGGACTCGGGCACCGCCTGGCACAGGCCGTGGAACAGGGCGTGGGCCGCCGCGTCGTCGTCGGCGAAAAGCGGCCCGATCTTGCTGCCCACCCCGCAGGGCCGCACCACGCCGAAGCCAGCCAGGCTGCCGCCGCGCCGCAGCCCCAAGGCGGCGTGTCCGGGCGCGCCGAGCCAGGCCCGCAGAAAGGCCTCGCGCCGGGCCGGGAAGCAGCGCCGGTCATAGGCCAGCACCTCGGCCAGGGGGAACTCCGCCAAAGGCGACAGGCCCGCTGGCACGGCTCCACCGGCCTTGCTGCCGGGGCTCAGGGAATTGCCCTGGTAGCGGCAGTTGCGCATGGCCAGCGCAAAGCCGCTTTTGCGGTAGTTGTCCTGCTGCGCCAGCACCGCGTCCAGACCGATGGTGGGGGCCGTGAGCGCGCCCAGGGCGGCGTCCCAGAGGCGATAGCCCAGGCCGTGCCCGCGCAGCTCCGGCACCACGATGTACAGACCCACGAAGCCGAAGTCCGGGCCTTTTGCCTCGTCCGCGTAGCGCACGGCGGAGATCGTGGCCACGGGCCGCCCGTCAAGCAACCCCAGGAAAAAGCCCTCCGGATCGGCCTGCCAAAAGGTTTCCGCATCGGCCAGGCCGGGGTTCCAACCCTCGCCTGCGGCCAGCCCCACGGCAAAGTCTAGCTCGTTTCGCTCCATACGGCGAATGACAAACCCGTTCGTTGCAGTTGTCATGTCCGTCCCCCTCTGGTCCATGTCTTGAAAGGCCTGCTGCGGCTGCCCAGGCCCGTTGTTGTGCCTTGTTGTGGTCGCCAAGCCCCGCGCGGACGCTGGGCCCTGCCCCGGCGCCTCGGCTAGTAGATGATCATGTCCTTCTGGGCCGCGCCGCAAAGGGTCCAGTCGCCGCCAGCGCTCCCGCCCGCCCGCCGCAGCAGCAGGAAATGGCTGGTGCCGGGGCTGGTATGGCGGTGGGCCACGTAGGCCAAGGCGAGGTCGCCGCCTGTGCTGAAGGCCACCCGCGAGAGCAAGGCCAGACTGCTGTCCATGGTGATGCCCGCGCGTTCGCTCGGCCTGGACATCCGGCCCTGGCGCGCGGGGCCGCCCATCACCTCCGGCTGGGCCGCGCCGCCCTTGTCGGACTTGGGCTCCTCCTGCACTTTCAGCCCATATTCGCCCGTGCCGGGCAGGAAGATCTCGTCCGTCACCAGCACCTGTTGCCCGCGCACGGCGTCCCAGGCTTGGCTCAGCTCCAGGGCCTGAGCCGCGAGGTCCTTGTCCGTGCCCTGCCCCCCGCAGCCGCGCAACAGCCCGGCCAGGGAGTCCTTGTGGATGCCTGGGGCGACCAGGGTACGGCCCGCCACGAGGCGCGTCTTGGCCGTGTCCGCAAGGTACTGCATGGGCTGGCCCAAGCCGGGGTCGAACTGCGGCGGCGCGCCCTTATCCGCGCCCTTGTCTTGGCGGCCCGCCAACTCCACCTTGCCCTCGGAGCTGAAAAAGCCCGCCCAGACGGCGCGCTCATGGACCGAAAGTTCCGGTCCGCGCGCACTGGCCTTGAGCTGGGGCCGGAAGCTTCCGGCCAGGCGCTCGAAAACCTGGATTTTGGCCTCGGCGGTGGCCTGCGGAGCCACCAGGGTCAGCACGAAGTAGCCTGCGGTCTGCGGCAGGAGCAACGTGCGCTTGAGGACCGGCACGCTGTCCTCCTGGCCGATGAGGGTACGCTCGCTGCGGCTCTCCGCGCTCCAGATCGGCAGAGCGGAGGGAGCGCCCTGGGCCGGGCTGGACCCGCCCGATATTGGAGCCATGACCGGGGCAGTGGCGTTTGGAGCGACGTGAACCGGGTGCTCCAGGTCATACCGGAAGCGCTCGGCGGTGCGGTGCGGGCCGGGCACGTAGCGCACGCTGATCTGCGTGTAGTCGAGCAGGGCCGCACCCTTGGCCAAATAGAGAAGCTCATAGTCCCCGCCCTGGGCCAGGTTGTCGTGCTCCTGCATGGTCCAGCCCTGGGGCGCGACCAGGCTGAAGGAGCGGCCCTTAGGCTCAAAGCGCTTCTCATGCTCAGGGGCGCTCTGGCGGGCGTGGGGGGCCCTGGCTGCGCCGGAAAGCTCTGCCGGACCGGAATCGTAGGACATGGGCCGACAGTCGGGCTTGACCGTACAGGCCTCGGCGCAGCCGCTCACCCGCAAGGCCGCTGGGCTTCGCTTGCTGGTAGCCTCCCAAGGCTCGCCGATGGGCCCGGAGTTTTCCACCGCAGGGACAGCAGGCGTGCGTTTCAGGCAGGCCACGGCGCAATCCGTGTCCACTGTGCCGCAATGCACCGGGCAGTCCCTGAGGCAGGGCCGCAGGCAGTTCTCCCCCCCGTCCTTGTCCAGGGTGGGGCAGGCGCTCAGACAGCGCCGCAGGCAGGCCTCGGAGGTGGCGGCCAGCGCGCTTCCCGCCAGCACAGGTTGGAGACTTACAGCCAGAAGACTGACGGCCAGAAGGCATACGGACAAAAGGCAGCCGGACAAAAGGCTGGCTGGCGCGGGCCGGACGGAGCGAGGAACAAAGCGGCAGGTGAAAGACATGGACGCCCTCCGGCAGTGGTGCTTCCTGGTTCAGGACTATTGGCTCGGGGTGCGGGCCAGGCGCAGGGCGCGGACGAGATCCTCGGCAGCCCGGAGCGGGTCGGCGGCGGAGCACACCGCAGAGACCACGGCCACGCCGTCTGCCCCTGCGCCCAGCACCTCACCGGCGTTGCTGGCATCGATGCCGCCGATGGCCACCAGCGGGCGCGCCGTGGCCCGGCGGGCCTCAGCCAGCCCGCCCAGGCCCCAGGGCGAGGTCAGCTCCGGCTTGGTTGCCGAGGGATAGATGGGGCTCACGCCGTAATAGTCCACGTCCAGGCGCTCGGCCTCGCGGATGTGCTCCAGGCGCTCCACGGACAGCCCGATAAGGGCGCTTTGGCCCAGCAGGTGCCGCGCCAGCTTTGCGGGCATGTCGTGCTGGCCCAGGTGCACCCCCTGCGCGCCCACGGCCATGGCCGCGTCCACCCGGTCATTGATGATCAGCGGCACCCCGAAGGGCTCAAGCAGGCCTTTGAGCGCGCGCGCAAGGTCCACCAGGGAGCGCATGTCCAGACGTTTCTCGCGCAACTGGACCATGGTCGCCCCGCCGCGCACGGCAAGGCCCACCACGTCGAGAACACTTTTTTCCCCGCACAACCTCTGGTCGGTCACCAGGTACAGGGTGGGATCAAAGGCCGGGCGGTTGCCGAAGCGGGCGTCCTGGGACATGCCTAGCTCTCCACCTTGAGGCGCTGGCGGATGTCACCTTCGCCCATGGCGTAGAGGGCGTCGTAAAAATACAGTTGCAGGGTGCCCGGGCCGGAGGCTCTTTCCGCAGCCATCTCGCCCGCCACCTTCATGACCACGCAGGCGCCCAGCGCCGCCTCGAAGGGGTCCGGGTTCACCGCGGCGAAGGCCCCGCACAGCGCCGTGGCCGTGCAGCCCAGGCCCGTGACCCGCGGCATCAGCGCGCTGCCGCCGAGCACCCGGGCCTTGTCCTGGCCCGCGCAGACGATGTCGACCTCGCCGCTGACCACCACCGCGCAGCCCTGCAACCGGGCCAGGGAGCTGGCGCACGTGGCCGCGTCGTCGGACTTGGCCGTGCTGTCCACGCCCTTGGTGGCTCCGCTGCTGCCAGCCAGGGTCAGGATCTCCGAGGCGTTGCCCCGGACGATGAAAGCCTTGTTCTTGGCCAGGAGCGCAAGGGGTGTCGCCGTGCGCAACCGGCTCGCGCCAGCGCCTACAGGGTCGAGGATCACCGGCACGCCCGCCGCGTCGGCCGCGACCCAGGCCGGGTCCATGGCCGCCAGATACTCCGGGGCCACTGTGCCCAGGTTGATGACCAGCGCGCCGCTGAAGGCCATGAGCTCGGCCATCTCGTCCGCCGCATGGCTCATGATGGGCGAGGCCCCGATGGCCAGGAGCGCGTTGGCCGTGGTGTTGGTCACGACATAATTGGTGATGCTGAGCACCACCGGGTTTTTGGCGCGGATGGCCGCGAGGTCGCGCAGGATATTCTCTGCGAGGGCGGCAGGGGCGTTGGTCATTATCGTTTGCTCCTTGGAAAAGTGCTTACCCGCAGATTCGCTTTCGTGGGCGTGATTGTCAAGGGCATCCGCCCAGGGCGCCCGTGCCGGGGCTTGATCTCACAGGGCCCTGAGCCTAGAGTGCGCGGACAAATCGCAATACGTGAAGGAGAACCCCATGCCCCAGTTCGCCGAGCGCATGCAGGGCGCACAGCGCTCATTCATCCGCGAGATATTGAAAGTCACCGCCGACCCCACGGTCATCTCCTTTGCCGGGGGCCTGCCCAACCCGGCCAGCTTCCCCGTGGACGCGATCAAGGCCGCGGCCAATGCCGTGCTTACCGAGTCCGGCGCATCTGCCCTGCAATACTCCCCCACCGAGGGCTACCTGCCCCTGCGCCAGTGGATCGCGGCCCGCTACCGCGCCAAGAAGGGCATGGACGTCGACCCCGCCGACATCCTCATCACCACCGGCTCACAGCAGGCGCTGGACCTGGCGGCCAAGGTGCTGGTCAACGCAGGCGACCCCGTGGTCATCGAGAAACCCGGCTACCTGGGCGCCATCCAGGCCTTGTCGATCTTCCGGCCCAACTGGCGCAGCGTGCCCCTGCACGACGACGGCCCGGACCTTGAGGCGCTGGAAAAGGCGCTGAGCGGGGCCAAGCTCTTCTACGCCGTCACAAGCTTCCAGAACCCGTCGGGCCTCTCCTATTCCGAGGAAAAGCGCGCCCAGGTGGCCGAGCTCTTGCGCCACCGCAAATGCTTCTTCCTGGAGGACGACCCCTACGGCGAGCTGCGCTTCGCCGGGCGCGACCTGCCGCCGGTGTACGCCCAGCGTCCGGAGCACTCGCTGTTGCTCGGCACCTTCTCCAAGATCGCCGCGCCGGGTTTCCGCCTGGGCTGGATCGTGGCCAAGGGCGAGGTCATGGAGCGGCTGGTCATCGCCAAGCAGGCCGCAGACCTGCACACGGGCTCGCTTGACCAGATGATCGTCGAGCGCTTCCTGCGGGACAACGACTTCGAGGCGCACGTGCTGCGCATCCGCAAGCTATACGGCGGCCAGTGCCAGGCCATGCAGGAGTCCATAGCGCGGCATTTCCCCAAGGACGTGCACGTGACCCGGCCCGAGGGCGGCATGTTCCTCTGGGCCACCCTGCCGGAAGGCGTCTCGTCCATGGAACTCTTGAAGCTGTCCGTGGCCGAAAAGGTGGCCTTCGTGCCGGGCGAGGCCTTCCACGTGGACGGCACCGGCGACAACACCCTGCGGCTCAACTACTCCAACGCCGACGCCGCCACCATCGACGAGGGCATCCGCCGGCTGGCGGGCTGCATGGAAGCCTGCCGGGGCGGAAAGTGCGCGGCCAAGGCGGGCGCGCAACACGGCGGCCAGGGCTGAGGGCCATGCCCGCACCGTCCGGCCATACTGCCCCGGGTCCGCTGCTCCGGCAGCTGGGCCGCCTCTGGGGCATGGCCCTGGCTGCGGTATGGGCCTACAAGGTGCGCTCGTTCTTCGTCATCCTGGGCGTGGGCTTCGGCGTGGCCTCGCTGACGCTCATCGTCACCGCCGTGGACGGGGCCGAGCGCAAGGCCGTGGAGATCGTGGAGTGGTTCGGCCCGGACGCGGCCCTGGTCTTTGGCGGCAACTTCAAGAAGCAGGCCGTGGGAGCGCGCACCAATACCCTCACCCAGGACGACATCCGGGGCATCCGGCAGTCGCTGCCGGGCGCATACCTGGTGGTGCCCATGCGCGCCAAGTCCGACGTGCCGCTGCGGCACCTGGACGCCTCCGTGCAGGGCACAACGGTCATCGGCGCAACCGAAGGCTACGCCAGCGCCTGGAACTGGCCGCTGGTGGAGGGCCGCGACCTCTCCGAGGAGGATGTGCGCCTGGGCGCGAGAGTGGCAATCCTGGGCGACAAGCCCGCGCGCGAACTCTTTGGCGACGCCTCGCCCATCGGGCGCACCTTCCTGGTCGACAAGTTCCAGGTCCAGGTCATCGGGAGGCTCAAGTACCGGGGAGCATCCGGCGGCGGCGGCGACATCGACGACCGCATCATCATGCCCATCACCACCCTCACCGCGCGCTTCAACATGGACCGGCACACCTTCCGGGCCATGCGCATCAAGTTCCTGGAGCCCGCGCGCATGGTCGCCCACACCGAGAACCTGCGCTCGTTTTTGCGCATGACACACAAGCTTTCGCCCGGCCAGGACGACGACTTCAGCATCATCACCGCCGATGAGGTGCTGAAGTTCCTCTCGGCCTTCAAGGGCGGGCTTGTGGCCTTCCTGGGCGTCACCGCAGCCAGCGCCATGACTGTGGGCGGGTTCGTGCTGGCCAACCTGTTCTCCATCAGCGTTTCTGAGCGCAGCCGCGAGATCGGCCTCAAAAAGGCCGTGGGCGCGACAAGCCAGGCCATCCTCACGCAGTTTCTCCTGGAGGCCGCCGTGCTGACCGCTGTGGGCGGGCTGGTGGGCCTGGGGCTGGGCCTGGGGCTGGGCCAGCTTTTGACGCGCCTGGGCATGCTCCAGATATTATTCTCCTGGAAGGTGTTCTTTCTGTCTCTGGCCAGCGCGGTGGGCATCGGGGTGGTGTTCGGGCTCAAACCCGCGCGCCAGGCCGCCGGGCTGGACCCCATCGCGGCGCTTCGCGGCGAGGGCTGAAAGGGCCTGGCGAGATTTTTTTGCAAAAACCGTTTGACAGCCGGGGCTGCTCGTGGCAATGCATTTTCTCCGTGGCGGGCAGCCACCAGAAGCGCACCGGGCCAGATCCCGAAACGCGGCTGGAAAAGGCGCTCTGTTCCCTCCGGGCGGATAGCTCAGCTGGAAGAGCATCGGCCTTACAAGCCGGAGGTCACAGGTTCGAGCCCTGTTCCGCCTACCACGGTTTACATAGTGCGGAGTGGTAGTTAAGTTGGTTATAACGCCGGCCTGTCACGTCGGAGGCCGCGGGTTCAAGTCCCGTCCACTCCGCCAGCACGCAACAAGGGTCGAACTCGCAAGGGTTCGGCCCTTTTTCGTTGTCAGGGATTGCGCACAGACAGGCGGCAGGCGCTTGAGCCCGCACAGCCGAGGCTACAAATACGCCGGGACCGGGCAGGCGTTGGAGATGTCCTTGGCCGTGGTGACCACCAACACGGTTCCATGGACCTTGATGACGTGCGCGAAAAGCAGGCAGGGGATCACCTTGCCGCTATGGTGGCGCATGTCCGCCCCAAAACAGCTCACGACGGCGTGCTTGCCCAGGAGAGTCAGGAACTCGTGGCGGCGCTCCAGGTCCACCCAGAGGTTGATCGCACTGCCGGGCTTGCCGAGGATATCCTCCCGCGCCAAGCCACAGGCCTTGCAGAAGGCCTCGTTGGCCTCCACGAACTCGCCGAAGATGGTGGTAACGCAAACCAGCTCCGGGCTGGAGTTGAACACCGCCCGCAGCAGTTCTTCGCTCCTGCGCACGGCCTCCACTGCCACCTGCTCATCCAAGATGCTGTCCATTTCCCCAAGGCTGTCGAGCATTCCACCTCGCTTTGGCCGTGTCGATATATGCTCGTTAATGTTACCTTTTCAGGCTGCGCAAGGTCAAGCCGTAATGATCATTTCTGGGAATGACATGTCTGCGGATGGCTCAGGCCAAGTCACCTTGGCCGCCGCGCTGCCGGCTGCGAAAGCGCCGCCTGGAGGGGGGAGGTGAAGGGGCTAGTGTTGCAAAAACCTTGTCAGCGCCGTTTCCAGCCTGTCCAGGGCCACGGTGGTGTCCAGGCAGGGGCCGAAGGGGCGCTCGTTCAACACGCCGAAAACCGGCAGGGGGTAGGCGTCCTGGATGCCGCTGGAGAGGTCGCGGTAGCAGGCCACGGCAACGATCACCTTGGGCCGCTTTTCCACCACGATGCGCCGGGCGATGGTGCCGCCCGTGGCCACGGCCAGGTGCACCCCGTACTTGTCGCGCAGGTCGAGCAGACCGGTGATGGGGCACTTGCCGCAGCGCTTGCAGTTGTCTACGTCGTGGGTCAGGCGCATCTCGCAGCGGCTGTTCTGCAAACAATGCGGCACAAGCAGCAGGATGCGCCCGGCCGGAAAACGCCCCAGCTCGCGCAGCACCATCTCGTTGTTGACCTTGATGAAGGAAGTGTGGATGTCCTCCTTGGTGAAGCCGAGCATGCGCCCCAAGAGGCTCATCATGGGCACGAGCAGCTTCACCGTGACGCCGCGCACGCGCTGACTCAGCGGCAAGGGCCGGGGCAGGACGACGCTCAAGAGCAGGCCCAGGCAGGCCCAGAGCACCAGCAGGAACAGCGCGCCCAGAATCGCGCCCAACACCCAGGGCGCGGAGGGGTGGATGTTGCGCAGGCCCACGTAGGGCACCACCCAGAGCAGCGCCAGAAGCGCGCAGACAAGCAGGCAGGTTCCGGCGATGAGCCCGATGAACAGGCGCTTGCGCACGGGGCCTTGTCCGGTGTTGTCCCGCCCGGTGTTGTCCGATCTGGCGTTGCCCTGTCCGGTGCTGTCCATGCTCGGATACGGTTCCTTCCGGGGCGCTAGCCCTGGCAGACGTTCTTGAGGTAGCCGCAGGCGAAGGCCGTGGCGTCTTGAGGCTTCTTGCCCTGGGGGGTCACGCGCGGGGTCAGGTAGGTCTTGTCCGCGCAGGCGATGGCCAGAAACTTGCTGTCCTGGTCCTCCACAACGCCGAGGATGGTCCCTGGCGCGGTCCCTGGCGGCAGTTCGCCCCCCACCCTGCCCGGTTCAATGGTCAGGGTCAGCGTCTTGCCAGAGGGCTGCCTCCACTCGAAATACGCGCTCGGCCAGGGGTGCATGGCCCGGATGCGGTTTTGCAGCGTTTGCGCCTCCGCGTTCCAGTCGATGCGGCCCTGATCCTTGGTGAGCTTGGGTGCGTAGGTCACGCGCGCCTCGTCCTGGGGCATGTTCAGCAGCCGCCCCTGGGGCAGGCGCGTCAGGGCCTCCAGCAGGGCGTCCGCGCCCATTTCAGCCAGCTCGTCGTGCAGGGTCCCGGCGTGGTCGGTCTCGGCGATGCGCAGGGCCCGCTGGAGCAGGATCGGCCCGGCGTCGAGCCCCAGCACCATGCGCATGATGGTAATGCCGGTGGCCGCGTCCCCGGCCTCGATGGCCCGCTGGATGGGCGCGGCCCCGCGCCAGCGCGGCAAGAGCGAGGCGTGCACGTTGATGGGCATGAGCTTTGCCGCGTCGAGCACGCTCTGGGGCAGGATGAGCCCGTAGGCGGCCACCACCAGCACGTCGGCGCCAAGCTCGCGCAGGGCGGCCACGTCGGCCTCGTCCTTGAAATTAAACGGCTGGCGGACTTCGACGCCCTTCTCCAGGGCTGCCAGCTTCACCGGCGAGGGCTTAAACTCCTGGCCGCGCCCGCAGGGCCGGTCGGGCTGGGTGTAGGCGGCCAGCACCTCTGCGCCGGGCCAGCCAAGCAGCGTACGCAGGATCACCGCCGCGAAGTCCGGCGTGCCCATGAAGACCACGCGCAGGGGCGGGCTGGGCAGTTCGTCCAGGCGCGGGTCCCTGGGTCTGGTCTCGTCGAAGTCTAGTCCTTCTTCCATTTCTTGACCTTGGTGTCGTACATGGTGCGCTTCAGGCGGCTGGCGTGGTTGACCAGGGTCTTGCCCTCCAGGTGGTCGCACTCGTGCTGCAGAATGATGGCCAAGAGCCCCTCGGCCTTGATTTCGATGTCCTCGCCCTTCTCGTTCTGGCCGCGCGCGGTGACGGTCTCGAAGCGCTTGACCATGCAGGTGAAGGTCGGGAGGCTTAAGCAGGACTCCTCGGACTCCTTGCTCCCTGCGCCGTCCACCAGCACCGGATTCAGGATCACCATGGGGTTCTTGCGCTCCTTGGGGCCGGTCTCATCAATGGTGATGAGCCGGATGGCGTGCCCCACCTGGGGTGCGGCCAGGCCCACGCCGTCGCTCTCGTACATGGTCTGCACCATGTCGGCCATGAGCTGCTTGATCTCAGGCGTGATCTCGGCCACGGGCTTGGCCTTTTCGGCCAGCACGGGGTCCGGGTAGGTGCGAACGGCGAGTCGGGTCATTGTGTCCTAGGCCTCATTCTTCTTTTCGTGGGTCTGTTCTGCCGCCGGGGCGTCCTGGGGCTTCTCGCGCAACGCAATTCCCAACTCGCGCAACTGCTTCTTGGCGACGACATTGGGCGCGTCGGTCATGAGACAGGTGGCCTTCTGGGTCTTGGGGAAGGCGATGACGTCTCGAATCGACTTCGCGCCCGTCAGGATCATGATAATGCGGTCCAGGCCAAAGGCAATGCCGCCATGCGGGGGCGCGCCGAATTTCAGGGCCTCGATGAGGAAGCCGAACTTCTCCTCAGCCTCGTCGTCCGCGATGCCCAAGGCCTGGAACATGGCCTTCTGGGCGGCCGGGGTGTGGATGCGGATGGACCCGCCGCCGATCTCGGAGCCGTTTAAGACCAGGTCGTAGGCGCGGGCAAGGGCCCCGGCGGGATCAGAGGCGATGGTGTCCATCTGGCCGGGCTGGGGCGAGGTGAAGGGGTGGTGCTTGGCCACCCAGCGCTTGTCCTCGGCGTCGTACTCCAAGAGCGGGAAGTCCGTGACCCACAAGGGCGCAAAGGCCTTCTCGTCGATAAGGCCGAAACGCTCGCCCACCTTGAGCCGCAGGTTGCCCAGCGAGGCGTTGGTGACGTCTTCGGGCGCAGCCTGGAAGAACACGATGTCGCCGGGGACCATGCCCAGGCGCTCGGCCAGCTTGGCCTTCTCGTCGTCGGAGAAGAACTTGACGATGGGCGACTGCCACTCGCCGTCCTCCTTGACCTTGATCCAGGCCAGGCCCTGCGCGCCGTAAATCTTCACGAACTCGGTGTAGTCGTCGATCTCCTTGCGCGAGAGCTCCAGGCCCCCGGGCACGCGCATGGCCTTGAGGCACGGCGCGTTGGCAAAGACCTTGAACCCGCCGCCCGCGAAGATGTCCTTCACGTCGGCCAGGCGCAGCTCGAAGCGCACATCCGGTTTGTCCGAGCCGTACTCGTCCATGGCCTGCTTGTAGGTCATGCGCGGGAAGCTTGCGGGAAGCTGAGCGCCGATGGTCTCGCTGAACAGGGTGCGCACCAGGCCCTCGGCCATGCCCATGACCTGCTCCTCGTCCGGGAAACTCATCTCGATGTCGATCTGGGTGAACTCGGGCTGGCGGTCGGCGCGCAGGTCCTCGTCGCGGAAGCACTTGACGATCTGGAAGTAGCGGTCCAGGCCGGAGACCATGAGCAGCTGCTTGAAGATCTGCGGGCTCTGCGGCAGGGCGTAGAACATGCCCTGGCTCATGCGGCTGGGCACCAGGAAGTCGCGCGCGCCCTCAGGCGTGCTCTTGGTGAGCACCGGCGTCTCGATCTCCAGGAAGCCCAGGCCGTCCAGGTAGCGGCGCACGCTCTGGGCGGCCTTGTTGCGCAGGATGAGGTTCTTGGCCAGGCGCGGGCGGCGCAGGTCGAGGTAGCGGTACTTGAGGCGCAGCATCTCGGCGGCGTCCACGCGGTCCTCGATGGGGAACGGCGGGGTGTCGCTGGTGTTCAAAAGCTTCCAGTCGGTGACGTAGACCTCGATCTCGCCGGTGGCCATGCCGGGATTGGCCATGCCCTCGGGGCGTGCGCGCACGATGCCGCGCAGGGCGCAGACATACTCGATGCGGATGGCGTGGGCGCGCTCATGCGCCTCCGGGGCGACCTCCGGGCTGAACACGGTCTGGGTCAGGCCCTCGCGGTCGCGCAGGTCGATGAAGATGAGCCCGCCGTGGTCACGGCGGAACTGCACCCAGCCCATGAGGGTGACTTCCTCGCCCAGGTTGGCGCTCGTCAGCTGGTTGCAGTGGTGGCTGCGCTTCCAGCCGCCCAGGTCCTGGATGACCCGGTACTCGTCGTAGTCGCGTTCTTCGCCAACGGTGCTGGTCTGGTCGGTCATTGTGGTTCCTTTTCGAAAACGAACTCGCCGGAAGTGGCGGAATATACCTTGTATTTAGTCGAAAGCGGCGATGTCGAGCTTGAGCTGCTCACCGTCTTCCATGTCCTTCACCGTCACCTGGCCGTTGTCCAGCTCGTCTGCGCCGATGATGTAGCACTTGCGCGCGTTTATGCGGCCCGCGTGGCGCAGGCGGCTCTTCATGCTGCCGCTGGTGTAGTCGCACTCGCCGGTAAGCCCGCGCAGCCTGAGCTTGTGCGCCAGCAGGAGGGCCGTGTCCACCGCAGCCGTGCCCTCGCGGGTATCGGTCACGGCCAGGAAGAAGTCCGGGCGCGGGGCCTCGGGCTTGTCCATGAGCATGGCCAGGCGCTCCATGCCGCAGGCAAAGCCCACGCCAGGGGCGTCCGGGCCGCCAAGGAGCTGCACCAGGCCGTCGTAGCGGCCACCGCCAGCCACGGCGGTCTGCGCGCCGATGGCGCCCGACGTCACTTCGAACGTGGTGCGCTGGTAGTAGTCCAGCCCGCGCACCAGACGCGGATTGAGCGTGTACTTGAGCCCGGCGCGATCCACCAGGGAGAGCACGGCGGCGAAGTGGCCGCGGCAGCTTTCGCAGGTGTGCTGGCCGATCTCCGGGGCGTCCTTGACCAGCCCCTTGCAGGCCGGGACCTTGCAGTCCAGCACGCGCAGGGGGTTGGTGTGCATCCTGCGGCGGCAGTCCTCGCAGAGCGAAGCAACGTCCAGCGCCTCGAAATATTTGGTCAGGGCGGCGCGGTAGTCCGGGCGGCACTCGCGGCAGCCGAGCGAGTTCAGCTCGAAGCAGAGCTCCTGCAAGCCAAGGCTCCGCAGGAAGTCCTCCAGCATGAGGATGACCTCAACGTCGGCTTGCGGCTCGGGCGAGCCGATGAGCTCGGCGTTGATCTGGTGGAACTGGCGCATGCGGCCCTTTTGCGGGCGCTCGTAGCGGAACATGGGGCCAAAGGTGTAGTAGCGGGCAGCGCGGCCCTGCTCGAAGCCCCCGGCCTCGATGGCGGCGCGCAGCACCCCGGCCGTAGCCTCGGGGCGCAGGGTCAGGGAGCGGTCGCCGCGATCGGTGAAGGTGTACATCTCCTTGCCCACCACGTCGGTGTCCTCGCCGATGCCCTTGGCGAACAGCTCGGTGCGCTCCAAAAGCGGGGTGCGCAGCTCGCCGAAACCGAAGCGGGAGAAGACCTCGCGGGCTGTGGCCTCCATGTGCGTAAAGCTGCGGGCGTCTTCGGGGAACAGGTCGGCAAAGCCTTTTATTTTCTGGATGGCGCTCATGTATTCCAATTCATGTTGAGGTTCCGAAAGGCGGGGAATATACCTTCCGGGAACAGCATTGTCAAAACAGCGCATCCACGCGAAACCTTTGGAGGAACCCATGCCCTACGTGAACATCCGCATTACCCGCGACGGAGTCACCGCCGAGCAGAAGGCCGCGCTCATACAGGGCGTCACCGAGCTCCTGCAGACCACGCTGAACAAGAACCCGGCCACAACCGTGGTCATCATCGACGAGGTGGACACGGACAACTGGGGCATCGGCGGCGAGAGCGTGACCCTGCGGCGCAAGGCCGGGAAGTAGGTAAGATCAGCCCAGGGGCT
The DNA here is from genome assembly GCA_018817515.1 of Pseudomonadota bacterium. GTDB lineage: Bacteria > Desulfobacterota > Desulfovibrionia > Desulfovibrionales > Desulfovibrionaceae > Humidesulfovibrio. The sequence continues at coordinate 15,742 of JAHIUD010000028.1, read as the reverse complement.
TCCCGCTACTGCCCTGCCCCCATGTCCCTGCGCGCGGCAGCGACACCGACCACAAGCACCGCCACGAGGATGATCGCCGTGGTCAGGTCGAAGTAGATGGTCAGCACTGCCAGCATGAGTACGGCGGGCGGGATGTCCTTCAGGGACACATGGCTCCACATGATCGCTCCAAAATGGCCAGGGCGCTTGGTTGTTGTTGTTTCGTTGTCGCCGTCCTTGTCGCCACCCTTCGCGCCCAGTGGATCGACTGGCAGGAGGGGGCGCCGTGAAGCGCCCGGTGTCGGTGTCGTAATGAAAGCCCCGGCCCGGTGGTGGGGCCGGGCCGGGGCGCATGTGCTATGGCGCGAAACCGCCGATGGACCAGGCGACGTAAGCAAGCGTCAGCGCGAGTGCTTTTGGAAAAGCGAGGGGCGCTGAAAGCAGCGACCACCAAGGCCTTGCAGCGTGGCCCTTGTGCAGACACAGAGAACCGAGCAGACATGCGGCCCAGGGCATCCTTCCGATAATCGCACCTGCCGTTCCTGTCATGTCCAGACCGAACATTCGGTAAGGCATGTGCATAGGGATAAGCGCCGCAAGAAAGGCGGCCCCCCCCAGGAGCAGGCTCAGCCTATTCTGTGCAGTACAGCTCATGTCTACTTTCCGAACCACCATAGAGCTCCATCTCGCATTGCCTCTGCCTGGTCCTCTTTGCTGGGTGGCGGCTGCAGCTCCCACTGAGATGAATCCTTGGGCAGAGACTCAAGGTTTCGTACGAGTGTATCGTCGCAATCAGCTTTGCACTGGACAGGGGCTTCGTTGGTGGTGCAATCCCCGTAGCAGAAATCGTGAATGCGGCACTTCTCGTCTGCGCTGTCAGTTGATGGGAGCGGCCCAGGCATCCCCCCGTGCAGGTCAGGGTTCCAGCCGCCGGTCCAATTCTTGCCACAGTAGTTCCCATACTTCGGGCCATCGATCGGGGTGCGCCCTTCACCGCCGAAGTCATAGAGCGGGTCGCCCGCCAGCCCCCACACATCAACCCGATTGACCGGGTCATCGACGCAGTAGCCATACCAGTCCTTGTCGCCACCCTTCGCGCCCAGCGGGTCCAGCGCCGTAAAGCGCCCGGTGTCGGCGTCGTAATCGCGCCAGACGAAGCGCGTCAGGCCGGTGTCCGCATCAAAGAGCCCGCCCGCGAAGCCGATGGGCAGGCTCACAGGCCCTTGAAACCCCCGAAGGGGGTTGCCGAAGCTGTCGTATTGCATGGCCTGTACAACATGGCCGTCTGCGGTGGCAAGGGCCAGCGGCGTGCCGATCTGGTCGGCAAGGATAAAGTACATGTCCTCGCCGTTGGTCAGACCCACCGGGGTCCGGTCTTCCAAGTAGGCGAACATCCGCCACTCGTGGACGTCATGAAATTCCGAGAGCCGTAGCGGGTCCAGCCAGCGAAAGGCCTCCACAAGCTGCCCGTTGACGCGCTTTTCGGTGCGCTGGCCATTTTCATCGTAGAGGTATTGAATTTTGCGTCCGTCCGGCAGATCGACGCACATGAGCAGGCCGCTCGGCTCGAAGTGGTAGTGGGTTTCGGCTTGGCCCTTCGAGGTGGTTTCCACCTTCAGGTTGCGGATGCCAGCCTTGTCGTGCCCGTACTGGGTGTTTCCGGGCTGGCCCAGGCGGTTGTCCGTGAGGTAGGTGTAGCGCCGTTCACCCCGTAAACGCAGCGGGTTGATGTCAGCCAACCTGCGGCCCTGGTGGTCGTTAGTGTAGCACTCGCTGAGCGCGCCGGAGCCGTCGGTGACGCGTGAGAGTCGCCCAGCGGAGTCGTAGGCATAGCGTCGGGTGTCAACGCTGTCGCCAAGGCGTACAACACGCTCGGAAATACGGCCCTGCTGGTCGCGCTTGAGGAAAAGGTGGGGGGCCTGGGGCATGGGGGTCTCCTTGCGGTTGCGCAACGGGCGGGCTGCCCGTCGCAAATGGCCCATTGTACCCCCGGTTTCCGACCTGGACAAAGAACACCCATTATTGGCCGCAAAAAGGACAGAAATACCCGGTTGACAGGGTGTCGGCAATGAGCCCTGACCCTGGCGTGCCCGGCCATAGCCCACAAAAAAAGCGCCCCCTTGCGGAGGCGCTTTCGTTTTGCTGAGGCTGAAGCGGGGCTTAAGCTTCGACGGAGGCGGCGGGCTTCTGGGAAGCGCCGGTCTCCTGCTTCACGTCGGTGGCGATCTTGAACAGCACGGTCACGACCAGCGCGCCGATGGCGTAGATCATGAGCGAGACGATGAGCTCCTTGCCGGTGGGCCAGTAGGGAGTGATGGTCTCAAACGGGGTCGGGTTGAAGCCGCCGATCAAGAGGCCAAGGCCCTTGTCGATCCAGGTGGCGATGACCAGGATGGCCAGCGACCAAGGCAGGAGCTTCAGGTTGTCGCGCAGCTTGGGCGGAATGAGCAGGCACAGGCTGCCGATGCCCAGAACCGCTGCCGTCCACATGAAGGGCACCAGCTCGTGGTGGCCGTGCACGCCCTTGAACAGGTAGACGATGGAGTGCATGTGGCCGGGGATGCCCGAGTAGAAGGCCGTGAACACTTCCAGGAGGAAGAAGAACACGTTCACGCACATGGCGTAGGTGATGATCTTGGCCAGGGTGGCGATGCCCTCGACGTTGGCCTTGAAGGTGGTGACCTTCTGGGTGAGCATGATCACCAGGAGCAGGATGGCCGGGCCGGAGCAGAACGCGCTGGCCAGGAAGCGGGCGGCCAGGATGGCGGTGAGCCAGTAGTGGCGGCCGGGCAGGCCCTGGTACAGGAACGCCGTCACGGTGTGGATGGAGAACGCCCACACGATGGAGACATACGCCAGGGTCTTGGTCCACTTGGGGTGGGGCAGATGCTGGCGGTCACACTCCAGGCAGGTCCAACCCACCAGGATGTTCAGGATCAGGTAGCCGTTTAGGACGACCATGTCCCAGAACAGGATGGAGTTGGGCGTGGGGTACAAAAGCACGTTGAGCATGCGCTGGGGCTGGCCGATGTCGACCACGATGAAGCCCAGGCACATGACCACGGCGCCGATGGCCATGAACTCGCCAAAGATCACGAGGTCTTTGAACTTTTTGTAGTGGTGGAAGTAATAGGGCAGGACGATCATGACGCCGGAGGCGGCCAGACCGACCAGGTAGGTGAACTGGGCGATGTAGAAGCCCCAGGACACGTCGCGGCTCATGCCGGTGATGGTGAGGCCCTGCATCAACTGCATCAGGTAGACGCCGGAGGCCCCCAGGATGATCAGGAGCAGGAACCCGACCCAGACATAGTATTTGGTGCTGCCTTTAAGTGCTTTTTCGAGCATGTCCGCCCCCTAGATGATGTAGTAGACGCCCGGTTCGGTGCCGAGCGCCGGCCTGCGCCGGATGGTGTAGTGCTCGCGCAGGACCTTGCGCACTTCGCTGGCCGGATCGGAGAGGTCGCCGAAGACCAGCGCGCCCTGAGAGGCTTCAACACAGGCGGGCTGCTTGCCGTCGGCCAAGCGGTCCACGCAGAAGTTGCACTTCTCGACCACGCCGCGCATGCGGGTGGGGAAGCTCTTGTTCAGCTTTTCCAGGTCAAGGTGCAGGCGCGGCTCCATGAAGTTGAAGCTGCGCGAGCCGTACGGGCAGGCGGCCATGCAGTAGCGGCAGCCGATGCAGCGGTGGTAGTCCATGGCCACGATGCCGTCCGGGCGCTTGTAGGTGGCCTGGGTGGGGCAGACGCGGACGCAGGGAGCGTTGGTGCAGTGGTTGCACAGAAGGGCGAACTCGCGCTTCTCCAGGCTCTCGTCCATGAAGTTGTTGGGCTGGTCAAAGGACTCGTCGAACTTGGCAGCCCAGATCCACTTGACGTCCTGCTTGCCCGGGATGTCCGGCACGTTGTGCCAGGCGTGGCAGGCCTTGACCAGGGGTTCGATGGCTTCCTTGGTGCCGACCTTCTTGGTGTCGATGACCATGGCCCAGCGTTTTGCCTTGAGCGCCTTTTCGCTGACCTTCTCGGTTGCGCCCGCTCCAGCCGCGATGACGCTCCCGGCGGAGGCAACGCAAAGCCCGGCAGCGGTGAGGCCCGCGAACTTCAGGAAGTTTCTTCTGGTGTGGTTCATTTCTTCAACCCCTCCGGCTGGATGTGGCAATCCCAACAGTAGGGGGTGACCGCAGCGTCATTGTGACACTTGTCGCAGAACTCCGCCTTGTTGGTATGGCACTTCATGCAGGTCTTCTGCAGGCTCATTTCGAACTCTTTGCCCTTGCTGTTCACGTAGACGCGCTTGCCGTCTCGCAGGGCGGAGTCGCGCCATTCGTTGAGGATCTGCATGTGCTTGGTGCGCATGGTTTCCTTGCTCTCGATGCACTCTTTCTCGATCTCAGGCATCTTGAGCTTGGGCTGGGAGTATGCCGCCTTACCCGCGTTGTAGGCCAACGGAGTAAGGAAGATGCCCAGGAAGATCACCAGGCCGGTGATGATTTTGCCGCCGTTGTAGAGTTTCATTCTATTCCTCCTCAAAGCCCGGCAGGGGTTCCTGGCGAAGGTTCACGGTGCGCTCTATCTCGCCGTCGAGGATCAGGGCGTTGGCCACCAGCTCGTGCAGGCCGGTGATCTTGACGCCCGGGGCCCAGTAGTCGGCGAGCGGGATCAGGGTGGCGCGGTCGATGGCGCAGACGCAGGCCATGGTGTTCACCCCGTGCTTTTCCTGCACGTAGGACAGCGCGTTGCCGCGGGGCAGGCCGCCGCGCATGCGGATGTCCATGATCTCGTCGGTGTTCAGACCCGAGCCGCCAGCGCAGCAGAAGGTCTGCTCGCGGATGGTGCCCTGGGGCATCTCGTGGAAGTTCTCGACCACGTTTTTCAGCACGTAGCGGGGCTCATCGAACATGCCCATGGCGCGCGCCGGGTTGCAGGAGTCGTGGAAGGTGGCGATGATGTCCGAGTTGCGGCTGGGGTCGAGGTTCAGCTTGCCGTGCTTGATGAGGTCGGCGGTGAACTCGGCGATGTGCACCATCTTGGTCTGCTTGGCGTTCGCGAACACCGTGCCGGTGATGGGGCTGACCGGGGTCTGCATCTGCGGACCCTGCAGGGAGCCGTTCATGGTGTCCATGTACTGGTTGATGACGCGCCACATGTGCCCGCACTCGCCGCCCAGGATCCACTTGGCGCCCAGGCGGTTGGCCTCGGCGTACATCTTGCCGTTCAGGGCCTTCATGGTGTCGGCGCTGGTGAACAGACCGAAGTTGCCGCCCTCACTCGCGTAGGTGGACAGCGTGTAGTCCAGCCCGATGGCGTCGAAGAGCATCAGGTAGCCCATGAAGGTGTAGATGCCCGGATCGGCGAAGACATCGCCCGAGGGGGTGATGAAGATGACCTCGTGGCCCTTCTCGTTCAGCGGGACATTGAGGCGCTTGCCGGTGATGGTCTCGATGTCGTCGACCATGAACTCGACGATGTCCTTGAAGGCATGGGGCTGGATGCCCAGGTGGTTGCCGGTGCGGGTGCAGTTGGCCACCGGCTCCATGATCCAGTTGATGTTGATGCCGACCAGGTGCAGAAGCTCACGCGCCATCATGGTCACTTCGGCGGTGTCGATGCCGTAGGGGCAGTAGAGCGAGCAGCGGCGGCACTCGGTGCACTGGTAGAAGTAGAGGAACCACTCGCGCAGGACTTCTTCTTCCATGACCCGGGCGCCGGTGAGCTTGCCCAGGATCTTGCCGGCCAGGGTGAACTCGCCGCGGTAGATGGAGCGCATGAGCTCGGCTCGCAGCACCGGCATGTTCTTGGGGTCGCCGCCACCGATGAAGAAGTGGCATTTGTCGGCGCAGGCGCCGCAGCGCACGCAGATGTCCATGAACACCTTGAGCGAGCGGTACTTGCCCAGTCGCTCACGGAAGCCGTTGACCACGATCTCCTTCCAGTTGCTCGGCAACTGCCAGTCGGGATCGGTGGGGTTCCAGGTGCGCGGGTTGCCGAACTGGCCTGGAATCTCGTGAATCAGATACTCCATCTTATCCAGCTTGGCCGGATAGGCAAAGCGGCCGGGGCTCAGGTCATTGGGCGTCTCCATCCAGCCGGTGGCCGGCGGGGTGTAGTTGATGCTCCTGAGCATTTCATCGGGTTTCAGTATCTTCGCCATGTCTTCTCCTCACGGAAAAAGTTTCGTGCTTGTTAGGCCCGTGGTGCGTGCGCCTTGACTAGGCGGCTTCCTCCGGGTTCTTCTCCAGGGGCAATCCGGCCTCGAACATGGGCTCGCGGAACTCATCCTCGTAAGCCTCGTAGCTGTGGGGCTTGATGGCGGGATTGTTCCACGGGTTCTCGTGGTGGTGCATGCGCGTGTCGTTGGGCAGGTTGCGCGTGGGCGAGAGGAACACGCCGCCCAGGTGCATCAGCTTGCTGAAGGGGAAGTACACCAGCAGCGTGCTGACCAGGAACAGGTGCACGTAGAAGCTGACGTCCACGCCCACCGGGGCCTTGAAGTGGAAGGTGGTGAGTCCCATGACGACGTCCTTGATGGCCATGACGTCGACCTTGGCGATGTAGCGCATGTACATGCCGGAGAGCGCGATGGCGAGGATCAGGAACAGCGGGAAGTAGTCGTTGACGAGCGAGATGTAGCGCAGGCGGGCGTCAAACAGGCGGCGCGCAAGCAGGAAGCCGGCGCCGGCCAGGATGAGCAGGTCGGTCTGGTAGAGGGTGGGCGCGTAGATCTGGAAAAGGCTGTCCACGAACTCCACGGCGACGATGACCTGCGGAACCGGCTGCAGGAACAGGCGCATGTGGCGCACCACGATGATCAAAAAGCTGTAGTGGAACAGGATGGCGAAGAGCCACAGCCACTTGTTCGACACGTAGGCCACGATGGGGTTCTTGCCCTCGTCGTGCTTGAGCACGACCTTGGTGTTGCGGAACAACGACCGGAAGGTCACGATCTCAAGAAGCATGCGCATGGCCGTCTGCGGGCCGGTGGAGGGGTTGTCCCACTTGTTCTGCGGAATCCAGTCAAACGACTGCTGCTGGCCGCCGGTGGTGGGGATGCGGAAGGGCACTGGGCTCTTTGCCCAACCGATGACCTTGGCCACGAACCCGACCACAAAGATGATGAATGCCGTGCCGGGAACGCAGTACGCGAAGATGGTCTGCATCTTTGCCGCGCCCGCGCCCAGCGTGGCGATCACCACCAGGGCCAGGACCAGAATGAGGGAATAGATCGCTTTCATCAGCCGTCACCTCGCTTGTTGTTTGGCCGACCCGGCTCCGCAAGCGGACCGGTCATCGCACCCACCATGAGAAATCACTCGGCCTTTTGAGCCGTAACGTCCGAACGCATCAGGTTGGCCCGGCGCACGATGTTCGTGTGCGCACGCTTGACCTCCTCCACGCGCATGCGCTGCACCTGGTCGCGCGCTGACACGTAGAGGTCAAAGGCAATGACCGCCAGGTTGTCCACCCGGGTCTCGAAAGCCAGGAGTTCCTCCAGAGCGCCCTGGGCGGCCAGCTCCTTCATGAATTCCTGGCGCAGTAGCTTCTTGAACAAAAAGACGAAGGAGAGCGCCTGGCTGGGCGCAAAGTCCTGCACCGCGCGGATTTTCACCAGCTTGGTCAGCGCCGCGGCAACGGCCTCGGCGTCGTTCCAGGCCACTAAAAGGGGGATGAGCTCCGAGGCGGTGGTACGGATGGCGTGGCCCACGGGATTGGAGAAGATCTCGCGATTGGCTTTCCACACCGCCTGGGTCTCGGGCGGGTAGGTGCCCAGAATGAAACTGGCCCATTTTTCGGCCAGCTCTTCCGAGCGCTGCGTTATCTTCTGCTCAAGCCCCATTCAGCCCCCGCCGGTTTGACCGGAAAAGAGGACGCCCGTCTGGCTTCTCCACCATGGAAGCAGCCGACTGAACGCCCACGCAAATATTGTGAAAATGCGAACAATGCCCCACGGGTTGTATTCCAGAGTCCCCCCGAAACGTCAAGCCGTTTTGCCCACAAAACCGCTGCCTCTTGGGGTCTGCAAGCGACCCAATCTTGTGCAAATTTCTGCCCAGATATGTGCAGCAGGTTGCGCAAGAACGTCGTCCGCAACGCCTTGGCTTTTGCCAACCATACAGTTTGGCACACTATTCTTGAGTGGCACAAAGATTGCCTATACCAGACCGTGCAGAGAGGGTTTGCACTGCTGGGGACGGAGGTTCCGCTCTTCCACCTCCGTTCCCGGCCTTGCCCTCCACCACCTACCACACGCCAAGGAGCCGACCAGCATGCAGCACAAGCGCCACCCCCAGCCCATCGCCATCGCCGTGCCCGTCCCCCGCACCGCCCCCGGACACCTCGTCATCCTGGCCGCGCTGGTCGCGCTGGCCCTCGCGCTGGCCTCCCTGGCCTCCCAGGCTCACGCCTTCAGCTTCTTCGGCGGCCCCCAGGAAGTCAAAGCCAAGGCCGGAGCCGTGACCCTGCCCCTGTCCGAGGTCTCCGACGGCAAGGCACACTTCTACACTTACAAGACCGGCGGCAAAGCCGTGCAGTTCTTCATCATCAAGAGCAAGGACGGCGTCGTGCGCACCGCGCTCAACGCCTGCGACGTCTGCTACCGCGAAAAGAAAGGCTACTCCCAGGACGGCGAGTTCATGAAGTGCAATAACTGCGGCATGCGCTTCCACTCCAACAAGGTCATGGAGGTCAAGGGCGGCTGCAACCCCTCGCCCATCAGCCGCACCCTCAGCGCCACCAGCGTGACCATACCCGAGGCCGACCTCAAAGCCGGAGTCGCATACTTTTAATGGCACCAGGGGCGCTGCCCCTGGACCCTGCCAAAGGGCCTGAGGCCCTCTGGACTCCCCATTTGGCTGCGGATTTGGCGGCGGTCCCCGCCGCCAAATCCGCAGCGAACAAACGAGGGGGTCTGGGGGGAATCATTCCCCCCAGCGGGGTCAAGGGGCAGCGCCCCTTGCGCCGGAGGCATCTTTCATGAACATCCTGACCATCGCGCTGCGAAACTCCCGCAAGAAGTGGGTGCGCACCTTGCTGCTGCTGCTCGTGTTCACCCTTGGCGTGGTGAGCATCGTGTCGCTCAATTTCGTCTCGCGCGTGGTGGGCGAGGGCCTGGAGAAGAAGCTGGTGAGCTTCGGCGCCAACATCCTGGTCTCGCCCATAAGCGAAAAGCTCACAGTGAGCTACGGCGGGTTCGCTCTGGGCGACATGCTCTTCGACGTGAACTACTTGGACGAGCGCGACACCATCGCGCGCATCGACGCCATCGCCCTGCGCAAGAACATTTCGGTCATCGCGCCAAAGCTCGTGGTCATGGACCGCGTGCAAGGCATGGCCGTGGCCATCGTCGGCGTTCGCTTCGCCCAGGAAAAGCAGCTCAAGAGCTACTGGGATGTGGCGCAGGGCGCCCTGCCCGGAGAGGAGCCCGCCCCGGCAAAGAAGGCGGGGGGCGGCATGCACGCTGCTTCGACTCCGGCCTCGGCCCACACTCCGCCCCCCACTCCGGCCCCCACTCCGGCCCCGATTCCTGCTGAAACAAGCCCTACAGGCCTTGCCCAGGCCGCCATGGCGCCCCTGGGCCTGCCCAAGGACACGTACAGCGGCAACGGCGTGCTGGTGGGCAGCGCGGCCGCGGCCAAGCTGAACCTCAAGCTGGGCGACAAGGTGCCCCTGGGCAAGACGCACATGCTGGTGACGGGCATCCTGGCCCCTACGGGCAGCGAGGACGACAACGTGCTTTTGGCCGACCTGACCTTTGTGCAGAACGCCGTGGGCCGCACGGGCAAGGCCAATTTCCTGGAGGTTGCGGCGCTGTGCTCCGGCTGCCCCATCGAGGACATCGTGAACCAGCTCGGCGCGGCCCTGCCGAATGTCGAGATCAAGACGCTCCGCAACATCGTGGAGCAGCGCATGTACTCCGTGCATTTCGTCAAGCGGCTGATCCTTTCGGTGAGCCTGGTGATCCTGCTCACGGGCTGCTCCATGGTCGGCATCTCCATGCTCTCCGCCGTCAACGAGCGCAAAAAGGAGATCGGCATCCTGCGTTCGCTCGGATTCTCGCGCCGCGCGGTGTTCTCCATCTTCTTCGCCGAGGCCGCCAGCATCGGGCTGCTGGCCGGGGTCGTGGGCTATCTGGCGGGCTTTGCGGTGAGCTTCCGCATCCTGCAGGTGCTGGAGCTGAGCGAGGGCGCGACCCTGTCGTTTGAGCCCCTGCACCTGCTGGCCACAGCCGTGATCCTGGCGCTTTTGACCTCGCTGGCGTCCCTGGTTCCGGCCTGGAAGGCCGCGGCCATCGAACCCAGCGAAGCCCTCGTCACTCTGTAGGAGGCCCCAACATGAACACCGCCGCCACCGCCGCGCCCGACCTCGGGGCAGCCATGAACGCCAGCATTGATCAGGCCCCCATACTGCATGCAGTGGACGTGACCAAGTCATTCACCCAGGACGGCACCCCCACCCAGGCGCTCAAGGGCGTGTCGCTATCCGTCGCGCCGGGCGAGTTCGTGTCCATCGTGGGCCGCTCCGGCTCGGGCAAGAGCACCTTCCTGTCCGTGCTGTCCACCCTGCTCCGGCCCGATTCCGGCCAGCTTACCTACAACGGCTTCGACCTGACTACGGCCAGCGAGGCCGACATCGACGGCCTGCGCCACCGCGATTTCGCGGTGATCTTCCAGTTCCACTACCTCTTGCCCTACCTGACGGCGCTGGAAAACACCCTGCTCCCGTTCATGCGCGGGCTGAAGCCCGTGTCGCGGGCGCAGAAAGAGCGCGCGCGGGAGTGCCTGGAGCGCGTGGGCCTGGCGGACAAGGGGCACCGGCTGCCGGGGCAGCTCTCCGGCGGGGAGCAGCAGCGCGTGGCCATTGCCCGGGCGCTGGTGAAGGACGCGCAGATCCTCTTTGCCGACGAGCCCACGGGCAGCCTGGACTCGGCCACGGGGTCAACAGTGATGGAGCTCCTCAGCCAGATTCACAAGGATGGGCTCTCGGTGGTCATGGTCACGCACAACGAGCAGTACGCGAGCCTGTCCGACCGGGTGGTCAGGATGGCCGACGGGCTGGTGGTGTAGATTCCGGCGAGGCGAGAGAAGGCCCGGACTGCACCGCGGCGCCGAACTTGACGCAGGAGGTCCCCACGGGTATCTTTCGGCATAGAGCTTATTTAAAAAAGAGGTTTTTTTGAGCAGCATCACTCTGGATATTGCCTCCCCGGTTGCTGGCGAAAGCCACGGCCGGTAAGCGCCTCCAGCGCCTGAGCCGCCCTTTCCCTAGGCGACGGCTACCGTTGCGGCGCTTTCTGTCCCGCCCATCTTGATCCCGCCCGGCAGAGCCCGGTCGGCCATCTTGACGTTTGCCCAGCAGCCACCACCCCCTTTGCGCACCCGAGGCACCCTCTGGTCGCGCGCGCCGCTTGCCGTTGCATACATGCCGCAACAGCGACGTCGCCGCCGCGTCCAGAACACCGACACCGCAACAGCGGGCGTTTGGTTCGCCAGACGCCTGCGGGGAAATGCAATGACGCTGCAAGAACTCGGCTACAACACCTGGTTTGAAGAACACGCAGCCCTCCAGAACACCAAGGGCTGCGCCATCGCGCGCATCACCGCCGTTGACCGCGGCTTCTGCCTGGTGCGTGACGCACTGCGCGAAGTGCCTGCGGAATTGTCCGGCAGGATGTCCTTCGGCATCGACAGCCCGGAGCAGCTGCCCTGCGTGGGCGACTGGGCGTTGGTGCGCCACTGTAACAACGACACCTTCGCCATCATCGTCGGACTGCTGCCGCGCAGGACGTTCCTCCGCCGCAGGGCTCCCGGGGCGGGGGCGGGTTGCCAGATGATCGCCGCGAACATCGACCTCGCCCTCATCGTGCAGTCCTGCCAGTTCGACTTCAACCCGAACCGCCTAGAGCGCTACCTCGTGATGGCGCTGGATGGGGGCGTGGAGCCTCTGGTTCTGCTCACCAAGACCGATCTCGTCCCGGAGGAGGAGGTGGAGCGGAAGCTCGGAGTGCTCCGCGCCCTTGCCAGAGGCAAGGCGATGTCCCTCAGCAACGTCACGGGCAGCGGACTGGATGAGCTGCGGCAGCTCCTCGCCCCGGGGCAGACCTGCTGCCTGCTCGGCTCCTCCGGCGTTGGCAAGACCACGCTCGTCAACCGCCTCATGGGCCGGGATGTCTTCGGGACGCAGACCGTGAGCGGCACGGGCGAGGGCAGGCACACAACGACGCGTCGGCAGCTTTGCACCCTGCAGGGCGGCGCGTTGCTGGTGGATACGCCCGGCATGCGGGAACTCGGCATCGTGGGGGCGGAGGAAGGCCTTGAAGCCGGGTTCGAGGACATCGCCGCACTCTCGGCCCAGTGCCGCTACGCGGATTGTCGCCATGGGAACGAGCCCGGTTGCGCCGTCAGGGCCGCCATCGAGCGCGGCGAACTGGCCAGGGAACGCTTTGCGCACCACCTCAAGCTCAGGAAGGAATCCGAGTACAATGCCCTGTCGGCCCTTGATAAGCGCCGGAAGGACAAGACCTTTGGCCGGCTCGTCAAGGCGGTCAAGAAACACATGAGGGATTAGGTCCGGCAACAGGCAGCCGCCATTGGGCGACCACTGCGCAGGAACCAGGGCGAGCCACTTGCGGCTCTCCAAACAACATTGGCGACCCGTTCAGCCTGGGGGTTTTGGCAGGCCTGAAAACCTGCTGAAGGCCCCCAGGCCAAAAGCCCTCGCCAAGGCGGATTCTCCGTCCAGCCTTGCCGTCGGCAGCGGCTTCGAGCGGATCGCCTCGGCGACAATACACCCCCAGCCAGGTCTGCCCCGGCGGGGTCCAGGGGCGGCGCCCCTGGTGGTCACCCTACCCGCTGAACTTCTTGCCAGCGCTGAAGGCCTGGGCAAGGGCCGGGCCCACGCCGTGGTATTTGCTGGAGCCCGGCGAGAAGATGAGCGGCAATAGCCGTGTCAGGTCGATGTTGCCCTCGGCGTCGAGGATGTCGGCGTCGGCCTTCACGTCCAGGATCTCGCCGATGAACTGGGTGTGCGCGCCCAGGTCCAGGGCTTGGAGCAGCCTGCACTCGATGACGAGCGGGAACTCCTCCACGTAGGGCGCGTCCACGAGTTCGCTTCTGACGGGCGTGAGCCCGGTGACGGCGAACTTGTCCGCCGTGGCGCCGCTGACCATGCCCACGTAGTCGGCCTCGTCCACGTGGCGCTCGGAGGGCACGCTGACGGTGAAGGCCTTGCGCGCCATGACGGCGGCGTAGGTGTGGCGCTCCGCGCGCACGGACACGGCCAGGCAGGGCGGCTTGGAGCAGCAGATGCCCCCCCAGGCGGCGGTCATCATGTTGGGCTTGCCTGCGGCGTCGTAGGACCCGATGACCCAGACAGGAGTGGGCTGGGCCAGGGTCTTGGCTCCCAGGGATTGTTTCATGCGGTGCTCCTTTTGAGGCTGGGGTGCTGCGCTGTCAGGGCATTCTGCCGTGGCCCGGCCCGCTTGGCAAGCACACCCGCGAGCAGGCCAGACGCGGCCAGATGCGGCCAGATGCGGCCAAACACAGACCGGCGGGCTACACCCGGATGACCTTGCCCGCCATCTGCAGGCTGGTGACCACGTCGAGCATGTTTGTGGTCTCGCCCACGGCCTTGGCCGCCATGAGGTCGAAGTAGGTCAGGCAGGTGCCGCACACCAGCACCTGGACGCCGTTTGCGGCCAGGGCCGCGAGCTTTTCCAGGCACGGATGGCCGGTGGTGGCCAGCCGCACCCCGCCGTTGACCAGGATGATGCGCCAGAGGCTCGGGCCCAGTTCCGGCAGGGTGGCCAGGAAGTTCAGCATGAGCTTGCCGCCCAGGTCGTCGCTGCCCGCGCCGATGCCCTCAGAGGCGATGAGCACCGTGACCTTGTCGCTGACCGGGGCGGCGGCAAGAACCTCAGCGGCGGCGGCCTGGGCTGCAGCCTCCCCGGCAGACAAGACATGGCCTGCGCGCGTGGCGAAGAGCTCGGTGTGGTCCGGGGCCTCGGCCGTGGCCACGCTGTAACCCTTGGAGCCAAGCAGTCGCAGGACGTTCTCCCGCGCGGCAGGATCGTCCACCAGCACCATGAAGCTCTCGGGCGCGGTCTTTTCGATGAGCTCCAGGCAGCGCATGACCGGGCCGGGGCATGCCAGGCCCTTGCAATCCAGAATGATGTCGGCAGACATTGTTATCTCCTATTTCTGAAATTTAATGTTTCGATGCCAACAGGCCTAGCCGCCCGCTCCCGCCCTGTCAACGGGAGTACAGACTCGCGGACGCAAAAAACCGCCGGAGCAGGGCCGCCTGACCCCGCCCCGGCGGTTTCACATCTGCTCGCCGGGCTACTTGCCCTGATCCCGCAGCGTGAACGCCACCTTGACCAGAGTACCGGCGGAGCGCTTGTAGTAGACCGTGGCATTGTAATGCTGGGCGGGCTCGTAAAGGTCGCGGGCGGTGAAGAGGTCATAAAGCTTGATGGCCAATTCGAGGAGGTCGGAGAACAGGCCGCGCTGTTCGGCCACGGGCACGGCCTGCACCTTGCCGCCGGATTTTTCGATGGCCGACAGCCACTTGTCCAGGCGTTCCGGCAAGGCTTTCATGGACACGGGCAAAGGGAAGAGCACTTCGAAGCATGCGGGCCGCGCGGCCAAGCTGCTGGAAAGCTTGCGGTCAAAGGCTGCGGCGTTGACGTAGAGCAGGGTGGGCCCGGTGGAGGCGGCGTTCTCGGCGTAGGCCTCGCGCACCGTGGTGGCCGCGCTGAGCAGGTCTTTGGCCCTTGCAGCCAAGGTGCCCCAGGCGCCGCCGGTATTGTCGGCCACGATGCCGAGCACAGCCCCGGCCAGGCTGGCGGCGGTGTCTGCGCGGCCTTGGCCCAAGGCGATCTCGGTGAGCGCCAGGGCGGCCTTGCCCGTGGCCTCGGAGTTGGCCGAAGGCCCTTCAAGCAGTTTGGAGAGGCTGCGGCTGGCGGCCTGCTCTTCGTGCGTGGAGTTCTGATCGGCCGCGTAAGTCTCGGCCAGGTCGGCCAACTGGCGCAGGCGTGCGGCGGCATCGGACTCGGCCCTGGCCGGAGCGGCGGCAAGCCACGCCAGCAGGAACAAGAGCAGGGCGGGCACAAGGAACTGGGGCTGCAAACAGTTCGGCTTGAGCATGCGGGCTCCAATCTTCAGAAGGGTATGTGCTGGCAAATTGTAGCTCGGTGGCAAGGGCAGCGTCAATCCTCCGCAAATTAAAAGCTGGCGCAGGAGGGTGTGATCAGGCGCAGAATAGCCTGGCAAAAAAACCGCCGGAGCAGGGCCGCCTGACCCCGCCCCGGCGGTTGTGCTTCGTTTGGTGTCTACAGCCTACTTCAACAGCTCCACAACCTTGTTCACCACGGCAAAGGCATCGGCCACGTAGAGCACGTCGGCCTTGCCCTGGGCCCAGCCGCAGCTGGCGTCCAGGTTGATGGCGCGGCGCTCGCCGATGAAGCGCCAGCCCACCACGTGGGGCTCCTCGCCGTGGCAGCAGGTGGCCAGGCCCTTCTGGTGGCGCGGGGTGGAGCCGGTCTGCCCCACCTGGTGCATGTGCGTCAAAAACGGCAGCGCGCCGCCGTCGCCGCTCTGGTCCACCAGGGACTTGGAGCTGCCAAGCGAGCACTGGGTGGCCGAAAGCAGGCCCAGGATGAGGCTACTGGCCTCGTCCAGGTGCTTCATGCCGCCGGGCTGGGACTTGCCCCAGCCAGCGCCCGCCACCAGCAGCATCTTGGCCTCGGGGCGGATGGTCTGGGCGTCGGC
>JAHIUD010000027.1 GCA_018817515.1 Pseudomonadota bacterium | reverse complement strand
CGCGTCTGCTCGGCGCCACCCTCTCCGCCCTGGCCCAGGTTGTGAGCGAGGGCGGGCAAAGCGCCGCAGCCGACCACGGCCTGCTGCTGCAATACCGCCAGTAGGGCCGCACGGCCCGCCAAAGCCGCCATGCGCTCCGCCGCCACACCACCCGACCAGGCCCACTATTTCCGCTCCCCGGCGCTGCCCGAGACCGAGCTGCTTACGGCCCGCTTCTACGCGCACACCTTTGCTCCGCACTGGCACGAGGGCTACGTGGTGGGGGTCATCACCGCCGGGGCCGAGGGCTACCGTTACCGGGGCGCGCAGCATGTGGCCGCTGTGGGCGGCCTGGCCTGCATCAACCCTGACGAGATCCACACCGGCGAGCGCGCCGACGACCAGGGCTGGGCCTATCGCGTGTTCTACCCGTCCGCCGCCACCATGCGCGCCCTGGCTCAGGGCCTGCGCGGCAGCCACGCCGCTGGCCTGCCCCGGCTGCCCGCCACGGTGATCCAGGACCGGCCTCTGGCCCTGGCCCTGGCCCGCGCCCACCAACTCCTCGAATCCGGCCAGGACCTGCTGGAGGCCCAGACCGCCGCCCTGGCCGCCCTGAGCGCGCTGCTCATCCGCCACGCCCAGGAACCCGAGGCCGCAGCGCCGCCCCAGGGCGACTCCGCCCGCGTGGAGACCTTGCGCCAGCGCCTGGCCGCCGATCTGGCCGAGCCGCTGACCCTGGACGAGCTGGCCGCCTCGGTGGGGCTCTCGGCATTCCACGCCGCCCGGCTCTTCACCCGGGCCACCGGCATGCCCCCCCACGCCTGGCGCAACCAACTGCGCCTGAACCGTTCCCTCGGTCTGCTGCGCGCGGGCCTGAGCAGCGCCGAGGCCGCCGCTGCCTGCGGCTTCGCCGACCAGAGCCACTACACCCGCCACTTCCGCAGGACCTTCGGCGTCACGCCGGGGCGCTGGAGCGCAGCCTAACCCCGCCCGGACCGCAAGAACGTTCTAGTCCACGCCGCACGCTCCGGCTATGCTCACACCATGAACACCACCCAACCGTCCCGCGCGGACACCCATCCTGACCGTTTGCGCTTCAGCCTGCCCGGCCTGGCCGCAGGCTTCCGCGCCTGCCTGCCCGTGGCCCTGGGCGTGGCCGTCTACGGCGTGCTCTTCGGCCTGCTGGCCCGGCAAAAGGGTCTCAGCCTCATGGAAACCCAGTCCATGAGCCTGTTCGTCTTCGCCGGGGCCTCGCAGCTCATCGCGCTGGATCTCTGGAGCGTTGACCTGCCAGGGGGCCTGCCCGTGGTCTCGCTCATTATCACCACCCTCATCGTGAACCTGCGCCACGTGCTCATGGGCGCGGCCCTGGCCCCCGTGCTCACGCGGCTGAAGCCCAGCCAGGCCTTCGGTTCGCTGTTCTTCATGACCGACGAGTCCTGGGCGCTGACCCTGGGCCGCATGGTCGAGGACAGCCGCCACAAGCGCGAGCCCGACGGCGCGTTCCTCCTCGGCGCGGGCCTGGCCGTCTATGTCTTCTGGAACCTCTCCACCACCCTCGGGCATGTCCTGGTGCGCGGACTCGACGATCCCGCCAAGTACGGCCTGGACTTCGCCTTCACCGCCGTGTTCACCGCGCTGCTCGTGGGCCTGCGGCCCCGCCGCCAGGACATCCTGCCGCTCCTCGCCGCCACAGCCACGGCGCTTGCCTGCGCACACCTGCTGCCCGGCAAATGGTACATCCTGGCCGGAGCCCTGGCCGGAGGCCTCACCGCCGCTTTCGGCCCCACACACGGCGACACCGCGAGGCAGTCATGAACGCCACCGATACCTCCTTCTTCGCCGCCAGCCTGCCGTCCATCCTCACCATCTCCGGCATGGCCCTGGTGACCTATCTCTCGCGCGCCGCCGGGCTCGCCGTCATGAGCCGCCTGTCCGTCAGCGGGCGCCTTGAACGCTTCATGAAAGCCATTCCCGGCGCAATCCTGGCCTCCATCGTCTCACCCTCGGCCCTGGCCGCCGGACCCGCCGAAGCCATCGCCACCGCCGCCACCGCCGCCATGGCCTGGCGCTCCAGCAACCTGCCCCTGGCCATGGGCGTCGGCGTCGCCACCGTGCTCGTACTGCGCTACGCCTTGGGCTAGAGACACAGCGCCAGGGGCTCCGCCCCCGGCACCCCCGCCTGGGGCCTGAGGCCCCCGGACCCCCCCATATGGCCTGGGCCAGGGGCGGTCAGGGCAGAGGCGTCGGTCGGCTGGGCGTCGGCAATGTGTTCGGCTTTTCGAGGGGGGACCCTCGAAAAGCCGAATACGGTTGGCCCCGTTTGAGAAGGGATGGCAGGGCGGATGGCCGGCAGATTGGACGGCGTTCTATGGCCTCTTATATAGCAAAGCCGAGAGATCGAGAGAAAGGCACTCTCTCGTGACCTGCCCAAAGCCGAAAGGGCTGTTTCAGGTTCCTCCTGAAACAGCCCTTTCGGCGCACTGGGGATTCCAAAGGGCCTCAGGCCCTTTGGCGGGGGTGCCGGGGGCGGAGCCCCTGGCGCTCTCGCTAGATGGGCGGGGCGATGGTGACGAGCACGCGCATGTCGGTGATGGCGCGCACGCCGTGCGGTGTGGCGATGGGGCAGACGAGGGTATCGCCGGGGGCGGCCGGGGTGGCGCTGTCCTTGGCCAGGAACTCGCCCGTGCCCGAGAGCACGCACAGCACCAGTTCCCCCTCGATGTCGTGGGAGTGCAGGGGCAGTCCTTGTCCGGCCTTGAAGTTGAAGTTGATGACCTTCATGAACTCAGACTCGTGAATGACGGTCATCTTGGGGTTCTTGTCCTGGAATCCGGCCTGTTCGTTCAGGTGGACGAGCTTCATGGCGTGTCTCCTTGTGTTGGAGTTACCCGGCGAAACGGGGCAGGCCGCCTGGGCCTGCGGGCTGAGTGTGTCCGTCGCGGGTGATGACGATGGTCTCGATGGGCACGTTGATGTTGGCTGCCTGGGCGGCGCGCAGGGCGATGGCGGTCATGCCGTTGCAGCAGGGCACTTCCATTTGCACCACGGTGACGTCCTGGATGGCGTTTTCGCGCAGGATGTCGGCGAGCTTGTCGATGTAGCTTTGCGCGTCGTCGAACTTGGGGCAGCCGAGGAGCATGACGCGGCCGGGCAGCAGCTTGGCGTTGAAATCCGGGAAGGACGGCGGCACGCAGTCGGCGGTGAGCAGCAGGCGCGCGTTCTTGAGGAAGGGCGCGGTGGGCGGCACCAGGCGCAGCTGGATGGGCCAGTGCGAGAGGTTGGACGCGCCACCGGACTGGGCTGCGGGAACATTGGCCTGCTGGCAGGGGGTCTTCAGGCTCATGACCTGGCGCGAGGGGCAGCCTCCGCCGTGGGGCTTGGGAGCGCCGAGCCGCAGGCTGGCAGGGTCGGGCATGTGGTCGGGCACGCTGCGCCCCTGGCTGGTCAGGTGCTTGACCACGGCGTCCGGGTTGAAATCTTCTGCTTCCACCTCCACCACCACGAGGGCTCCGGTGGGGCATTCGCCCAGGCAGGCGCCCAGGCCGTCGCAGAACACCTCGTTCACGAGTTTGGCCTTGCCGTCGACGATGGCCAGCGCCCCCTCGGCGCAGCCGGTGACGCAATTGCCGCAGCCGTTGCACAGTTCCTCGTTGACGGTGATGAGCTTTCGTGTGGCGCGCATGTCGTGTCCTTTATGTATTGTTTGAGGTGGGCGCGGGGGGGATCGTCGGCCCCCGCGCCCATGGAGTGTGAAGGTGTTGAAGATGTTATGTAAGCACGTTCTCTTTCGCTCGCAATGGTTTTAGCCGAGAATGGCCTTCAGGTCCTCGTCCGGGGTGCTGATGGGCTTGATGCCGAAGTTCTCCACCAGGAAGGCCAAGACGTTCGGGGTGATGAACGCGGGCAGGCTGGGTCCGAGGCGGATGTTCTTGATGCCGAGCGACAAGAGCGTCAGCAGGATGGCCACGGCCTTCTGCTCGTACCAGGACAGGATGAGCGACAGGGGCAGCTCGTTGACGCCGCAGTTGAAGGCCCCGGCAAGCGCCACGGCGATCTGGATGGCGGAGTAGGCGTCGTTGCACTGGCCGATGTCGAGCAGGCGCGGAATGCCGCCGATGTCGCCGAGCTGCTTGTCGAAGAAGCGGAACTTGCCGCAGGCCAGCGTCAGGATGACGGTGTCCGCGGGGGTCTTTTCCACGAACTCGGTGTAGTAGTTGCGGCCGGGCTTGGCGCCGTCGCAGCCGCCCACCAGGAAGAAGTGGCGGATCTTGCCGGCCTTCACCGCGTCGATGACGGCCGGGGCCACGCTCATGACGGTGTTGCGGCCAAAGCCCACGTTGACGTTGACCCCTTCCACGTCGTCGATGAAGCCGGGCAGCTCAAGCGCCTTCTTGATGACGGCGGAAAAGTCCTCGTTGCCCACGTGCACCGCGCCGGGCCAGCCCACCAGTCCGGTGGTGAAGATGTTCGGCAGGTAGGCCGCCGTCGGCTTCTGGATGCAGTTGGTGGTCATCAGGATGGCGCCGGGGAAGGCCGCGAATTCCTTGATCTGGTTCTGCCAGGCGGTGCCGTAGTGGCCGAAGAAGTGCTTGTAGGCCTTGAGCTTCGGATAGCCGTGGGTGGGCAGCATCTCGCCGTGGGTGTAGATGTCGATGCCCTTGCCGTCCGTCTGCTTCAAGAGGGTTTCCAGGTCCTTCAGGTCGTGGCCGGAGACGAGGATGCACTTGCCCTTGCGGTGGCCCAGGGGAACGCTGGTGGGAACCGGGTGGCCGTAGGCCTCGGTGTTGCCTGCGTCCAGGATCTGCATGGCGGTGAGGTTGGCGGTGCCGCATTCCATGGCCAGGGCAACCCAGGCGCCGAGATCGAGGTCGGTGCGCAGGGCGGCTGCCAGGCCTTTGTATATGTAGGCGGCCACGGACGGGTCGTACTGGCCGAGCAGGGCGGCGTGATCGGCGTAGGCGGCCACGCCCTTGATGCCGTACAGCACGGTCTGCTTGAGCGAGGCGATGTCGGCGTTGGGGTCCAGCGCGGTGAGGGCGTGGGCCTCACCCTGGGCGACCAGCCCGGCGAGGTCCGCAGCGGGGGTGAAGCGCGCGGCGTCGCAGTCGGGCGCGGGCACGCCCAGCGGGTTCAGCTTGGCCTGCATGCAGGTGCGCAGCTCCGCAGCCTTGTGGATGAGCGGCACGAAGCGCGCGGCGTCGAAGTTGACGTTGGTCAGCGTGCTGAACACGGCCTTGTAGACGAAGAGGTCGGTGTCCTTGTCCTGCACGCCTTTTTCGGCGGCAGCGTGGGCAACGCAGGCCAGGCCCTGGCAGGCGTAGATAAGCAGGTCTTGCAGGGCGGCGACGTCGGGCTGCTTGCCGCACACGCCGATCTGGGTGCAGCCGGTGCCTTTGGCGGTCTGTTCACACTGATTGCAAAACATTGGGTTGTCCTCCTGTTGGAAGTTGAGTGTCTTGTTCCCCGCCAGTGAGGGACTGGGGGGCGGCGGTTTCCCGCGCACGCAACTCCTGTTTAGGACAAGTCTTGCGCCCTTTCTTTGACTTGTGTCAACAGGGGGTGTTTTTGTTGAAAAAAAAGCCCCGCCCCCGGATCAGCATGAGCATCAACAGGGGTGGGGCCTTTTTTGCGAACCTGACGGGCCGGAGAGGGCCGCCGGGTGTGGGCTACTCGACCTCGTAGCCGTCTTCGTCGTCAGCGTCCTTGGCGTTGGCCTCGTCTTCGGCCAGCAGGTCGTCGATCTCGCCAGCCAGGTCCTCCAGACGTGTGCCGAAGTTGTCGAAGTCATCGTTGCCCTCGGTCTCCAGATCGTCGAAGACCTCGCGCAGGAAGTTGGACGCCTTTTCAAGTTTCTTGCGGTAGCTGCTTTTCATTGTTTCACCTCGCGACTCCCATAGGGCGAGGAAGGGCGGAGGTCAAGCGGGCAGTTGGACTCCCTGCGCGTGGGCGATAGACCGCTCCCTCAGGGCGCTCAGCCCAGGGCGCTTAGCCCCGGTGGGTGAGGCGCGGGTATATGGTGGCTTCGTCGCGCTCGTTGCTGCGGCCCAGGAGGTGGATGAGCTTGTTGGCCGCGTGCTGGCCCTGGCGGCGCAGGATGTCCAAGAGGTCGGAGCGCTCCAGGAACTTGCCGTAGTCCGGGTTCTGGGAGATGCCCGGCCCGAGCACCATGCCACCGGCCTGCTGGGGGTCCACCCGCACGTCGCCCTCGTCGAGCACAACCTCGGCCCCGGAGATGCGTGACAGCATGTCCCTGACGAACTCGGCGTAAATCTGCTGCACGTCGCCCGCGCCTTCGGCGCCCTTGATGCGGTTGCGGAAGCTGGCCGCCAGCTCGTTTTCTATCTTGGTGAAGGAAACCGCGTAGCTCATGCGCTCCTCCTTATTAGAGGGTGTGGGCGTATACCCATGCTTGAATACTCCGCCATCCTGGGCGGAATGTAAAGGGGGGGGGAAGGGCGCAGGAGGGCCACACCGACGGGAGACCTGAGGCTTGTGGCCAAAGGATGTTGAAAAGGGTGTCTTGCATTGCTTCGTGCGCGGGCAAGGTGATGGCGACTACGTGGAATTTGGGTGGGGCACTGGTGAGGAGATTTGTTTACAAAAAACTGTAAATACGGTATGTTGTCATGTGTTTTACCAATAACTTCATGGAGGGTGTCGATGCATGTGTTCGCGGTGTTTGACGCCAACGGGTTGCCAAAAGGGTTCTACACACCAGTTATCCACTCGAGCATCCCTAGTGAGGCCATTCCGATCTCGATTGAGCATTGGCATCAATTGATTGGGAACAAAGGGAAATGCAGATGGGATGGGGAAAAGGTTGTGGAATACTTTCCGCCCCCGGAGTCGGCATCCATGTTTGTCGCTGTGCTTAGACAACTTCTCGGGAGCCTCTCGCTTTGGTGAATTAAATCAGAGTATTGCCTGCTCAGGGTGATGTCCTCACGGGCCGGATGAGGCCGTTGGCCTGCACAAGAGTCGATACGTCCAGGCCCTCGTTCCGTTACCCTCCTGTTATTGTTCTGGAAAGATAAGCTGCGCATCGGCGTTTTCAACGTCTGGATGCGGTGCACAATTTTAAACAACTTTATTGATTCAATATTTCGATGCAACATTGTTTTGGTGTATGGCTGGTGTGGGGCGGGTGTGCGTCCCCTCGGCTCTTGGGTAGATTTTGCAGAGAAATATATCGTACGTTCCTGCAACGTGTTGTGCATGGGCCTCCTGCTCCGACGAAGGGTAGCCGCCAATGCCAGGCAAGGTCCCAACGGGCTTTGCCTATCGTTGCGCTTGAATGCGCGCCGAAAAAAAGCCCCCGCCCCCAAAGTGAATGGGGGAAGGGGCTTTGCAATTTCGTCTTGCGTAGACTTTTCGGCTACTCGTCTTCGCCGTCGGTGGCGAACCAGCTCTCGGCCAGGATCGGACCGTAGTAGATGGCCTCTTCCTCCAGGTCCTCCTCGATGCGCAGGAGCTGGTTGTACTTGGCCAGCCGGTCGCTGCGGCAGAGCGACCCGGTCTTGATCTGGCCCGCGTTCACGGCCACGGCCAAATCGGAGATGAAGGCGTCCTCGGTCTCGCCCGAGCGGTGCGACACAACCGTGGTGTAGGCGGCCTGCTTGGCCATCTCGATGGTGTCCAGCGTCTCGGTCAAGGTGCCGATCTGGTTCAGCTTGATGAGGATGGAGTTGGCCACGCCGCGCTCGATGCCCTCGGCCAGGATGTCCGGGTTGGTCACGAACACGTCGTCGCCCACGATCTGGATCTCGCCGCCCATGCGGTCGGTCATGGTTCCCCAGCCGTCCCAGTCGCCCTCGGCCATGCCGTCCTCGATGGACACGATGGGGAAGCGCGACACGAGGTCGGCGTAGTAGTCCACGATCTCGGCGCTGGACATGATCTTGCCCTCGCCCTTGAGATTGTACTTGCCCTTTTCCTTGTCAAAGAACTCGCTGGCGGCGCAGTCCATGGCCAGGGCGATCTCGTAGCCGGGGTTGTAGCCTGCGGCCTCGATGGCGCGGATGATGTACTCCAGCGCCTCGGCGTGGCTCTTCATGTTCGGGGCGAAGCCGCCCTCGTCGCCAACGCTGGTGACGTGCCCGTCCTGGGCCAGGATGCCCTTCAACTGGTGGAAGGTCTCCGCGCCCATGCGCAGGGCATCGGCGAAGGTCTCCGCGCCCAGGGGCATGATCATGAACTCCTGGATGTCCAGGTTGTTGGGGGCGTGCGCGCCGCCGTTGATGATGTTCATCATGGGCACGGGCAGCAGCTTGGCGTTGATGCCGCCGATGTACTGGTACAGCGGCAGGCCCAGGAAGTTGGCCGCGGCGCGGGCGTTGGCCATGGACACGCCGAGGATGGCGTTGGCGCCCAGGCGGTTCTTGTTGTCGGTGCCGTCCAGGTCGATGAGCGAGTTGTCCAGCGCCACCTGGCGCAGGCCGTCCATGCCCACGATGGCGTTGGCGATCTCCTCGCGGATGTTGTTCACGGCGATGGACACGCCTTTGCCGCCGTAGCGTTTCTTGTCGCCGTCGCGCAGCTCCAGGGCCTCGCGGGTGCCGGTGGAGGCGCCGGAGGGCACGGCGGCGCGGCCGGAAGCGCCGGACTCGTACGTGACTTCGACTTCAACAGTGGGGTTGCCCCTGGAATCAAGAATTTCGCGTGCCCAGACAGCGATGATGGTGCTCATGATATCTCCTTCGTTGGTGGCCCTGGCGTTGATGCGCATGGCCCTTATGGCCGTGGCGGCTGTGACCTTCGGTTGAGGCGCAATGCTCTATTGAGTTCAATACCTCATTTCTGTGACGGATTCAAATGCATTCCTGCAACATTTCCCGGTTCACCGCACTGACTTCCATGCCAAAAGCAGGCCGTCCATGAGCAGGTCCTCGCGCACTTCGTCGATGGCCGGGCACAGGCCGGCGATGGTCTTGGCGAAGCCACCGGTGGCCATGACGTGGGCGTCGCCCGGGCCAACGCCCAGGGTGCACGCCAGGCGGGCCGCCAAACCCTCGACCATGGCCGCGAAACCGAAGAGCAGCCCCTGGTTCAGGCTCTCGGCGGTGCTGCGGCCGATGTGCAGGCAGCCCTTGGCCTCGTCGGCGTCCATTTCCAGGGTGATGTGCGGCAGCTTGGCCGTGCCCGTGGCCAGGGCCTGGGCCGAGGAGAGCACGCCCGGGCAGATGAGCCCGCCCAGGTACGAGTTGCCCTGCACGCAGTCAAAGGTGGTGGCCGTGCCGAAGTCCACCACGATGAGGGTGTGGGCATGGCAGACCGCGCGCGCCGCGTAAGCCGTCACCAGCCGGTCGGAGCCGACCTCCTGGGGCCTGGCGTAGCAGTTCTCGATGGACAGCGGGATGTCGCCCGGCACGAAGCGGATGCTCTGGCCCGGCTGGCCGAAGAAGCGCGCGGCGGCGCGGGTGAGCACGGGGTTCATGGGCGGCACCACGCTGGAGGCCACGATGTCGACGATTTCGCCGGGGTCCACGCCTTCCACGCGGCAGATCTCCAAGAGCTTCAGGCCCCAGCTGTCGGCGGTGCCGATTCTTCCGGCGGGCGTGGTGGGCAGGGCGTAGGTCCGCAGCTGTCCGCGCCCGGGCTGGGCCAGGCCGATCTTTACGTTGGTGTTGCCCACGTCGAGCAGAAGTACGGTGTCCATGAGGTGTCCTTGTGAGCTGTCTTTGTCAGGTGTTGGAGGGCGTTGTGCCAAGAATCGATGGGATACGTATACGTTGCCAGCGTCCGCCTCCGCGTGTATTGCCGTGAAGAGTAAATTCGTCAAGGAGAATGCGCATGGACTTCGCCCGGCTCATCCCGGCGGCCGAGGCCATACCCACCCCCTGGGGTTGGCTCGAGGCCCTTTTATTGCTCACCTTTGTTCTGCACGTGCTGTTCATGAACCTCACCGTGGGCTCGGCGGTCATCGCCCTGGCCGGCCGTTTCACTGGCCGCCAGCTCGACTTGGCGCGGGAGCTTGGGCACCGGCTGCCCACCACCCTGGCCTTGCAGATCAACTTCGGCGTGGCCCCGCTCTTGTTTGTGCAGGTGCTCTACGGCCAGTTCCTCTACACCAGCTCGGTGCTCATGGCCGGGTGGTGGCTCTCGGCCATCGCCACCGTGATCCTGGGCTACTACGGCCTGTATGTGAGCGACGCCAAGGCCGAGTCCTCGCCCGGGCTCTCGCGCCTGGCGCTGGCGTTCTCGCTCGCCATGCTCCTGTATACCGGATTTCTCCTTTCCGGCAACATGACGCTGATGCTGCGGCCCGAGGCTTGGGAGGCCTATCTCCACAACCCCCACGGCAGCTTCCTCAACCTGTCCGACCCGACCCTGTGGGCGCGCTACGCGCACATGATGCTGGCCGCCCCGGCCGTTGCCGGGCTGTACGTGGCGCTCATCGGCAACAAGAAGCGCCGCCTGGACTGGGTGGAGCACGGGCTCAAGTGGTTCACGCGCCTGACCATGGCCCAGTTCCTGGTGGGCGGATGGCTGCTCATGGCCCTGCCGCGTCCGGTGATGCTGGCCTTCATGGGCCGCGATATCCTGGCCACGGCCCTTCTGGCCGCTGGAGTATTGGCCGGTCTGGCCGCGATGCTGGCCGCCATGCGCAGGCTCACCGGCGCGGCGGTGTGGCTGACCATCGTCACCGTCGGGCTCATGGCAACCACCCGGGCCCAGGTGCGCAGCCTGACGCTGGCGCCGTACTTCACGCCCGCGTCGCTCCCGGTGACGGGAGAAGATTCGTCGTTTTTCGTCTTCGTTGTCGCGCTGGCGCTGGGCCTTGTGGCCATCGCCTACATGCTGCGGGTCTATGCCAAGAGTCCAGCAGGCGGGGCCAAGAGTTCGGCGGGGAGGGGGTAGCGAGTCATGGAATATCCCATCTGGCACCTCACCACCCTGGCTGGCGGCTTTTGGATCGCGCTCATCGGCACCTTCCACGTCTTTCTGGCGCACTTCGCCGTGGGCGGCGGCCTGTACCTGACCCTGTCGGAGATATACGCCCGCAAGGTCGGCAGCCCTGTGCTCCTGGCCCACGTCAAAAAGCACACGCGCTTCTTCCTGCTCATCACCATGGTCGCGGGCGGGGTCACGGGCGTGGGCATCTGGTTCACCATCGGGCTCCTCTCGCCCCAGGCGACAAGCACCCTGCTCAAGATCTTCGTCTACGGCTTCGCCACGGAGTGGGTGTTCTTCCTGTGCGAGATCGTGGCCCTGCTGGTCTACTACTACGGCTTCGACCGCCTGGACCCGCGCGACCACATCCGCATGGGCTGGCTGTACTTCCTCTTTGCCCTGCTCTCGCTCTTCACCATCAACGGCATCGTGGGCTTCATGCTCACCCCGGGCAAGTGGCTGGTCACGCACAATTACTGGGACGGCTTCTTCAACCCCACCTTCTGGCCACAGTGCGTCCTGCGCACGGCCATTTCGCTGACCCTGGCCGGGCTGTTCGGCTTTGTCACGGCCACGCGCATCCCCGTCGACAACGGCGACAGCCTCGACCGCGAGCGCATGGTGCGCCTGGCCGCGGCCTGGACGCTCCTGCCGCTCATCGTCTGCTTCGCCGCTGGCTGGTGGTACATCCAGTCCCTGCCTGAGCCCCAGCAGCAGATGGTGCTGCTGCGCTCGGCGCGCATCGCCGGCTTCATTCGCGACTTCCAGTACTTCGGCGCAGCCGCGGCCCTGGGCGCGCTGGTGCTGGCCGTGCGCATGCCGAGGGCCATCCGCTTCCCCCTGGCGTTGTGCGTGCTGCTCACGGGCTGGGGGCTCATCGGCAGCTTCGAGTTCGTGCGCGAGGCCGCGCGCAAGCCCTACCTCATCTACGGCCACACCTACTCCAACGGCATCCAGGTGGGTGCGGAGAAGAACGTCGGCGAGGCGGGCTACCTGGCCACGGCCAAGTGGGCGCGCATCCGCGAGGTGACCCCGCAGAACCGCCTGGCGGCAGGCGCGGAGCTCTATCAGCACCAGTGCGCCAGCTGCCACTCCATCGGCGGCCCCATGAACGACATCAAGCCCTGGGCCGCCACCCTCACCGCAGAGGGCCTGGCCGGGCTGCTGGAATCCCTGAACCTGGCCAACCCGGCCATGCCGCCCTTCGTGGGCAACCAGGCCGAGCGCGAGGCCCTGGCCGCGTATCTCACCGAGGGGCTGCTGGGCATTCCGCCCGTGGTGGAGTCCCCCTTGGCCCTGACCACGCTGCCCACCGTCATCCCGCCCTTTGACCCGGCCAAGGACGAGTACGTGCTCCTTGCCTGGGCGGGCTTCGGCATGCAGATGATCGTGGAATCTCCCGGCGTGTTCTCCCTGCGCCCGGCCCGGGCCGAGCTTTCAGCCCAGCTCATCAAGCGCGGCGACTCGCCCTCGAAGATCACCGAAGGGGTGGAGTTGAGCTGCGCGGTGGAGGGAGCCAAGGAGGACGGCGGCCAGCCCGTGAACATGAAAATCCTGGAGGGCCGCGACTGGTACCAGGCCCCGGCCATCCACATCAGTCCGCGCGGCGCTTCCGGCGGGTTCAATCCCTACCCGCTGGTGACGGTGGAGGCCCGCGACGCTTCCACCAAGACCGTGCTGGCGCGCACCAGGGTGGTGCTGCCCGTGTCCGACGAGGTCGGCT
>JAHIUD010000026.1 GCA_018817515.1 Pseudomonadota bacterium | reverse complement strand
TGCTGGCGCTGATCCTCGTCGTCGGAGCCTGGGCAGCGGCCCGGGCCGAGGTCATCCTGGGCGAGGAGGACCCCGGCTGCGTGGTGGTGGACGAGCTCCTGGGCCAGTGGGCTGCCTTTGCGCCGTTCCACGTCTTCACGGGCTTCTCCGGCTGGACGGCCAGCACCCCCTGGGAGCTTTTGGCGCTGTTCGGCCTGTTCCGCCTCTTCGACATCCTCAAGCCCTGGCCCATCCGCGCCGTGGAGCGCGGCGTGCCTGGCGGCCTGGGCGTCATGCTCGACGACCTGGTGGCCGGACTTCTGGCCGCAGCGGTGTTCATCCCTCTGCGCCTATTCTTCTAACCGCCTGTTCCCGCTGGCGACTCCGCCAATTCACAAACGCAAAAAAGACCGCCGCAGCCCAGGGGCCACGGCGGTCGTCTTGTCTTGCGAGCAAGCGGCTAGTTCTGGATCTTGAACTCGTCGCGGCGGTTCTTGGACCAGGCTTCCTCGGTGTGGCCGGGATCAAGCGGGCGCTCCTTGCCATAGCTGACGATGGTCATGCGCTCGTTGGTGATGCCCAGCTGGTTCAGGAACTGCTGGGAGGCCTTGGCGCGGCGCTCGCCCAGGGCGAGGTTGTACTCGCTGGTGCCGCGCTCGTCGCAGTGGCCCTCGATGACGATGTTGAACAGGGAGTACTTCTTCAGGGTTTCGGCCTTGGAGGTGAGCACGTTGCGGCTCTCCGGGGTCAGTTCAAAGGAGTCGAAGGCGAAGAAGATCATGTTGCCGAGCTCGCGCTGGGCCAGCTCACGCTGCTGGGCGCGGATCTCGTCCTCGGTCAGGCTGCGGGACTCCGGCGCTGCAGGCTTCTGCCAGTCGGTGTCCTTGTCGGAAATCTCGACCTTGGTGGCTCCGGCGGGCATGGAATCGGCGGTTTTCTTGGCGCAACCGGCTCCAAAAGCCACCAGCATGCCGAGCATCAGCATGAGGCTGAGAATACGTTTCGCGTTCATCTGTTTCCTCCTGTTTTCTTTGCGCTTTCGCTTTCGTTGTATTTCACGAAGTTATTTTCCATCAACACGGTCGCCTGCTTACTTTCTATAGCTTCCCCCTATTTTTTGGGAAAATCAAGGGCAATATCGTGACGCTAGTCCAGGGCCGTGGCCACGCCCCAGGCCGGGGCCATGGCATCGCCGGGTCCGGTGGGGATGAGCCTGGCCGGATCGCCGTAGCGCGTGGTGACGTAGATCTTGGTGCCTCCGTTGCGCGAGGAGGCAAAGGACACGAAGTAGCCGTCCGGGTCGAAGCTCGGGTCCTCGTCGCTGCCGGGACCGAAGGTGATCTGCCGCTCCTGGTTGACCACGAGGTCGCGGATGAAGATGCGATGCCCGCCGTCCGTCAACCGCGCGAAGACCACGAAGCGGCCGTCGGGGCTGAGCGAGGGCCTGGTGTTGTAGGTGCCGTCATAGGTCACGCGGTTCACCGCGCCGCTGTTGCGGTCCAGCATGAAGATCTGCGGCCCGCCCAGGCGGCCGGAGCAGAAGACCATCTTGCGGCCCGAGAGGTCGAAGCTCGGCGACACGCTGATGGCCCAGCTCGGGGCCAGGGGCTGCGAGGCCTTGAAGTCGCTGTTCAGCAGGTAGATGTCCGGGTGGCCGTTGAGCGAGAGCGAGATGGCGATCTGGCCGTCCGGAGTGAAGGTGGGGCTGATGGCGATGTTGCCGGGGAACCTGCGCAGGCGGGACACGCGTGAGCCGCGGTCCCAGATGCCCAGGCGGTGGCCCAGGTCGGAGATGTTGGTGTAGGCCAGCTGGCGGCCATCCTTGGACCAGGAGGGGCTGACGTTGAAGCCGCCGTCATGGGTGACCTGATGCAGGTCCCGGCCGAGCGCCGAGGCCGTGAACAGCTCCTTGCCGCCGCTGACCTTCTTGGAGAAGGCCAGGGTGGAGTCGAAGAACCCGCTCTTGCCTGTGAGCACGCGCATGAGCTGGGCGCAGAAGCGGTCGGCCACGCGGGGCACGCCGCTCTGGTCCACCTGGCTGTAGGCCTTGCCCACCAGGAGCTTGCGCGTGAAGGTCTCGTAGACGCGGGCCTCGATGTTCGCCCCCGAGCCGCCGATGGTCATGACCAGGTCGATGCGCGAGAGCTGCAGGGGCTTGAAGTCGATCTCGTCGGACTTGAGGCCCTTGCTCGGGTCACCGCCCAGCACCTCGGTCAGGTAGGCCAGGCGCAGGAAGGGCAGAAAGCCGATGTCGCCCTGGACGTACTCGCCGAAGCTGCGAGCCACGGCGCTTGCGGCCTGGCCGCCCACGCCGCGCGCGGGCAGCACCAGGATGTTGACGCGGGTCTGACCAGGGCCGAAGATGTCCACGGACAGGGTCTCGGCGGCGCGAACGCTTTCGCCGGAGGCCAGCACCAGGAGCAGGGTCAGTATCCAGATTTTTAGTTTCATAGGCTTTTTGCGGGCCGGGAATTATTTCCGCAGCTCCTGCAGGTTGAAGGTGATGCGCAGGGTGTCCAAATTCTTGGTGCGCGGGGGCGGCAGGGCCTGGGTCTCGTGCACGGCGCGCAGGGCCGAGTCGTCGAAGCCCGGATTGCCCGAGGGGGTGGCCACACGCGCCCCTGTGATCTTGCCCTGCTGGTCAATGTTGATCTCCAGCGTCACGGCCACGTTGGTCTCTGTGCCAAAGGCCGGGTAGCGCCAGTTCTTCTTGATGATCTGCTTGATGATGTCGCCGTAGACGCTCATGAGTCCGGAGCCGGTGCCACCGGCGCCCGTGCCCTTGCCGCCTCCGGCGCCGCCGGGGCCTGTGCCGCCAGCGGTGAAGATATTCCCGCCCTCGGACTTGCGCAAGGCCTCCAGCGCGCCGCTCACCTGGCTTTGCTTGGCGTCCTTGGCCTTCTGCGCGGCCTCTTTGGCCTTCTCCGCCGCACTCTTGGCGTCCTTGGCCACGTCCTGCTTCACGTCCTTGAGGGCCTCTTTGAGCAGCTCCTCACGGGAGAGCTTCTTCTCAACAGGCTTTTGCGGCTCCGGCGTCTTCTCTTCCTTCTTCTCAGGCTTCTTCTTTTCCTCGACCTTCTTCTCGCTGATGGCCTTGGCGTCGTCGCGCACCAGTGGTTCGGGCTTGAGCTTGTCGGCCTTGGGCGGAGGCGGAATGGCCGCTGCGGCTGCCTCTGCCTGCTGCTGGGCCTCGGCCTCGGAGACTGACGGCGGCGCGCCGGCGGCCTCGCCCGTATCCCCGGCGGCGGGATCCTCGGAAGGATTGAGCGACACCAGATCAACGGTGTACATGGGCTTGTCCATGTCCACCTTCATGCTGTTGCCCACGCCAAAGACCCCGGCGGCGATGAGCAGCGCGTGCATCGCCAGGGAGAGGAGAAATCCTGCGGTCTGCCGGGTGTCCTGCACGAATAGTCTCCGGGCGCGGGCCTACTGGCCCGGGGCCTTGGCCTTGTCGGCGCCCTTCTGGTCGGGCTTCTGATTGGCCTTGGGCTCATCCGCACTCTCGGCCACGATGCCGAGCTTCTCGATGCCCACGCTCTTGATCTCGCCCATGACCTTGACCACCACGCCGTAGGCCACGTCCTTGTCGGCGCGCAGATACAGCTGCTTCTTCTGGGCCACCACGAGGTTCTGCAAATGCTGGCGCAGGTCCTCGAAGGACACGTTGTACTCATCCAGGTAAATGGCTCCGTCCTTCTTCACCGAGAGCACCAGATGATCGCTGCCCGCGGGCAGGGTGCGCACGCTGCGGGTCTTGGGCAGGTCCACGTCCACGCCCTGGGTCAGCATGGGTGCGGTGACCATGAAGATGATGAGCAGGACCAGCATCACGTCCACAAAGGGCGTGACGTTGATCTCGGCCATGTAGCCGCGCGGGCCCTTGCCTACTGCCGCGCCCACGAAAGCCTCCTAGCCCTTGGAGCTCGAGGCCCAGGAGACCTCGCGCTCGACACGGTTGAGGAAAGCTCCGGCGTAGTTCACAAGCTCCGTCTCCACCTCGCCCAGGAGGGCCAGCAGGTAGTTGTAGGCGATGGTGGCCGGGATGGCGACCACAAGACCGATGCCGGTGGCCACCAGGGCCTCGGAAATGCCGGGGGCCACCGTGGCCAGGGCCGCCGACTGCGACAGACCAATGGAGTGGAAGGAATGCATGATGCCCCAGACCGTACCGAAGAGCCCGATAAAGGGCGCGGCATTGGCGCAGGTGGCCAGGAAGGAGAGCGAACTTGAGAGGCGCCTCATCTCCTCGTTGACGCCCTGGCGAAGCACTCGGCGCAGGGTGTCCTTGACGAGCATGCGCTTGCGCTCGCGCTCGATGTCGGCCTTCTCCAGCTTGCGGAACTCGCCCACGGCGAGCAGGCCCACGCGCGACAGGGCGGTGTCGCCATCGCGGCTGACGGCCTGCAGGCCGCCGGACAGGTCGGCGGCGTCGTTGAACAGGGTGTAGCCCTGGGTCACCTGGCGCCTGGTGCGCTTGTACAAGATGACCTTGGTGAAGATGATGGTCCAGCTCCACAGGGACATGAGCACCAAGAGGCCCAGCACCAGCTGCACCCCCAGGGTGGCCCCGAGCATCATGCCCAATATGCCGGTTTCAGGAATCATGCGTGTGATCCTCCTCGTGCGGCGGCCTCTGGCGTGCCTGCCCGCGTGCGCGCCCCCCGTCCTTCAGGCCGGTGGAGCGCTGTCTTTGGCAAAAGTTACTCAGCGTCTGCCGCGGCAGCGCTGCACGATCTCCCAGGCATTGGCCTCGGTTTGGCGATATTCCTCAAGCGTCAGGCCCGCGCCATAGGCCACCTTCTGGCGCATCTCCGCGCTCAGGAGGTCGCCGGGGGCGTGGGCGTCATTGTCGATGACCAGCTTGGCCCCGAAGCGCCGGGCCAGCGCCGCCACATGCCCGTTGGCGTAGCTGTGGCCGCGCCGGGTGGTGATCTCCAGCGCCACGCCGAACTCCGCGGCCAGCTTGACCTCAACCTCGGTGATGAGCCCTGGATGGGCCAGCACGTCGACGCGGGCCTCGATGGCCGCGAGGTTGGTGCCCTGGACCACGGGCTCCACCACGGTCTCGCCATGCACCACCACGATCTGCGCCCCGGCGTCGCGCGCCATCTGCGCGAAGTCGGCCATGAGCGCGGGCGGCACATGGGTCAGCTCGACCCCGGCCAAGACCTCCATGTCGAAGAAATGGGCATAGGCGTCGGTGAGCTTGCGCACGCTGTCGATGATGAAGGAGATGTTGCTGGCGTCGGCGTGGTCGGTGATGGCCATGGCCTTGTAGCCCGCGACCTTGGCCCTGCGGATGAGCTCGGCGGGGATGAGTTCGCCGTCGCTGTAGGTGGTGTGCATGTGCAGGTCGATCATTGCCGCCTCACATTTTGTACTTTGTCTCGTCGGTGGAGAGCTTTTCCAGCTCCTCGGTCCACTTGTCACGCTCGGCCCCGCCAAATTCGGCCTTGGCCCCGTCCAGGGTGCGCGTTCCGGCCTCGGCCAGCACGCTCTCGGCCACTCGGATGGGCACCTGGGCCCGCACCGCCAGGGCGATGGCATCGGACGGGCGGCAGTCGATGCGCTTGATCTCCTCCGTTCCCGCGGCCCTGTGGGCCACCACGATCTCGGCGAAGAAGGTGCCCTCGCGCAGGGCCACCACCTCCACCGAGGTCACCACGCCGCCCAGGCCCGCCACCACGCGCGCAAGCAGGTCGTGGGTCATGGGTCGGGGCGTCTCCACGGCGTTCAAGGCGAGCGAGATGGCCATGGCCTCCACC
>JAHIUD010000025.1 GCA_018817515.1 Pseudomonadota bacterium | reverse complement strand
GTGGCCGTGGCCTGCGCCCAGGAGAATTGCCCGCCGCTGGAGCCCGCGCCGCTGGAGCCGGAAGGCAGCAGGATCACCGAGGTCAGCGAGGCCAGGACGCCCTGAAAATCCGGCAGGAGCGAGCTGGAGCTGAAGGACCGCAAATCCACAATCCCCCGCACCAGGCTGGCCGCGTCCGCCGCCCAGGACGCCGGACCGGTGAGGATGCTGCTGCCGCTGGTGACAACGCCGCTGGCCTCGCTCTTGAGCCCGGCCAGGCTGCTCAACCCCGCGCGCACCATGACGCCCACGTTCTTGCTCTTGGCCACGGCCTGCGCCAGCACGCCGGTTGCCCCGGCGCGGGCGGTGTCGGCCTTGGCGTCCACCTTGGGCCAGGCGCGGGAAAAGAACGGGTTGTCCGCCCCGGCCACCACAAACTCCAGGGCCACCTCGGCGTAGTTCGGGCGCTCGGCCTCGTGCGGGATGTCCCAGCTGATGACCTGCGCGCGCACCGGGCCGAACACCGGATGCACCAGCTCGCCGGGGCCGCATTCGTCCAGGGCCTTGCCCAGCTTTTCCAACGCGGCCTCATACGCAGGCCCCCACACAACGGCGGTGATGCTGATGCGCCGGGCCTTGCGGCCCATGTCCTCCACCTCGGAGCCGTCGCGGTAGGGGTACTCGTGCTCCACCACGGCGCGTTCGCCATGGTCGCGGGTGCGCAGCACCTCAAAGCCCACGCCCCGGAAGCTGGCGGGCAGCAGGGTATCTTTCCAGGCCATAACCGCCCCCTAGTGCCTTTGCGCCTGGCGGCTGTTGACCTCGTTCACCACGGCCGCCAGCTCGCGGCCATCGGCAATGAGCTTGATCTCGTTGCGCACCACGGTCTCATTCCCGCCGAACATCACCTCGCCCGCTTTCTTGCCCAGGCTGTGGCCACCCCAATAACCGAGGGCGCCACCGACAAGCCCGCCGCCAATGCCGCCAACGGCCGTGCCCAGGCCGGGCGCAAAGGCTGTGCCGATGGCCGCGCCTGCCTTGGCTCCCATTGCGGCACCCGCCCACGCGCCAGCAGCGCCCCCGGCGGTGCCCATGTGGGCGGCGTTCTTCTCGTTGCGCGAGAGGCCGCTGTCCATCTCGGTGCCGATGGCATCCACGGCGCTGAAGCCCAGGGCGGCCAGCACACCGGCGCGGCGGCCAAGGCCGCCCATGAACCGGCCCAGCACCTTGCCCCGGCCCAGCGCGGCCCCGGCTGCGCCAGCGGCCCCGGAAGCGCCAGCCCCGGTTGCGGCGGCGGCCCCACCGCCAAAGAGCATGCGCCCCCCGGCCAGAACACCGGCGGACGCGGCCAACGCGGAAAGAGCCGTGGCGGAAGCAAAGGCGGCGGTGGTCAGGCCGGGGAACTCGCGCGCCAGGCTGGCGGCCGTGGTGGCCACGTTGCCCAGCGGGCCGGACACGTTGTCCAGCACGCGGGAAGCGGCCATGTCTTTCTCGTTCATGGCCTGCTGGAGCTTGAAATCCGTGGTGCCCGCCACGGTGGCGAAGCTGGTCTGCCCCGCGCCTGCGGCCTTGCCCATGCCGCCCAGCACGTCCTGAATGTAGCCGCGCTGGGTCATTTCGGCCACCAGGGCCAGCATGGCTTGCCTGTCCTGCACCACCTTGCCGATGGCCGAGGCCTGGAGGATGTCGGCCATGGCCCCCAGGGTTTCGGCCTTTTCGCCGCCCTGGGCCGTGGCGGCCCGCGCCTTCAGCGCCTGGAATTTCTTGTCCTTGCCCACCACCTGCGTGTCGAGGAGCTGGACAAAGGCGTCCAGCGGCAGCTGGCCCTTTTCCCGCGCGGCGGCCAGGGTGCCGGAAAGGTCAATGCCCAGCTTCTTGAAGTCCACCGCCGTGTCCCGGCTGTTCAGCTTTTGCAGCAGGTTGACCAGGTTGTTGCCCGCCTGGTCCTTGCTGCCCGCCGTGATGGCGCTGGCCTGGGCGCTGGCCAGGATGCGCTCGAAGCCGGGCATGCTCTTCATGCCCGCCGCGTTGGCCATCATCTGCGGCAGCCAGCGGGCCATGTCCTTCAGCTCAAAGCCGCCCATCTGCCCGGCCACCAGGGCCTTGTCCAGGGCGCTCCCCACCTGCTCGGGCTTGAAGAAGCCCTGCTGGATGCCGCGTATGGCGATGTCGGACAGGTCGCCCGTGCCCGCGCCGCTGGCCGTGGCGAACTTCTGGAGCACGGGCAAGAGGCGCATGGCGTCATTCGTCTTGATGGCACCGCTGGCCAGCATCTTGTCCAGGGCCTCGGCCGCCTCATCGCGCGTGCCGCCGCCCTGGCGCACGGCCAGGTCCACGGCCTCGCGCAGCTTGCCCATGCCCGCGCGGCGGCCTGCCACGCCTTCCTCTGCAAAGGCGGTGTTGGCCATCTGCGCCAGGCGGTGTTCAAAGGCCACGGGCTTGGCCAGGGCCCGGCCCGCCACGTAGCCGCCTGCGGCCAGGGCCGCACCGGCCTGGACCACGCCCCGGCCCAGCCGCCCGGCCTCGCGGGCGGCGTTGGCCAGGCCCTGGGTGGCCCGGCGCGCGTACTGGTCCACCTGGCGCAGGCGGCCCACCAGGCCCAGGACGCCCCGCTCCTTATGGCCCAAGGAGGTAACTGCATCGCCCATCTGGCGTGTTGCGGCGGTGGCGTCCTGCGTCGCGCGGGTGACTTCGCCGATGGCCTTGGCGGATTGACGCGACGCCTGCTGCGAAGCCCGGCCCGCCTCCACCGCCGCCTGGCCTGCGGCTTGCGTGGCCTTGCCGGACTCCGTCACCGCCGCGCCAGTGGCACGTGCGCCCTTGACCACCTTCTCCAGGGCCTGGGTGCTCTCGGCGCTCACCTGATCGCGCAGCTTGAGCGTGACTTGCATGTCCATGTCCGGCATGGGCTACCTGCGCCTTTTCATCCGTTGGTTCACGTGTCGCTTGCCGCCGGTATTCCCGGCGGCTGCCTCGGCCAGCAGTTCAATGTAGGCCCTGGCCTCCAGGGCGGTGAGGCCCCGGATGTCGGCCAGGCTGAAGCCGTGCCGCGTCAACGCCAGTTGGACGAGCCTTAGCTCGCGGAGCTGGCGCTCGCGGCCGCGAGCTTTCCCCGCAGGGATTCCTCGGCAGCGGAGAGCAGGCCGTACTCGGTGTCCACCAGGGTGCCCAGCAGTGCGGGGGTGATCTTCTCCGGCGGACACGTGCCCAGCCTGGTGAGGGTGCGCGCCCAGACGTGGCGGTTCACGCGGGCCACGCAGGCCCCTTCGCCCGCCTCCTCAATGGCCTCTTCCGTGTCGGCCATGGTGGGCAGGCGCAGCTCGAAGTCCTTGTGCCGCACGCCGTCCACTTCCACACCAAAGCGCAGTTCGCCCTTCTCGGTGATGCTCATGGCTTACTCCTTGATGCGGTCCATGGCGGCCAGGGTCACATCGACCTTGGCCTCGCCCTGGACCGAGTACTTTTCCGAATCGCCCAGGGACACGCAGTCCACGTAGGTGGTACGCTGGCCGCCCTCGCTCACCGGGAAAATAGTCAGCTTGGCCCCAATGATCTTGTCCCAATCCGGCGCGCCGGTTTTGGGAATGGGCGCGGAGATTTTGAGCGTGTATTCGTGCACGCCCTCGGAGTAACCGCTGGGCTTGCCCTTGCGGTTCATGGTCTTCACCAGGGTGCGCCCGCTCTTGTGGTCAGGCTCCACGGACTCCACTTCGATTTCCTTGCCATCCACCTCAAGGATGATGGCCCCCAGGTATTCCTTCAGCGCCATGTCTGGCCTCCGTCAGTTTGTGGTTGAGGCGTTAGAGCAACAGCCCTAGAGCAACAGGTCGATTCTGCCCGCGAACACATGCAGGCCGTTGACCACGTCCACGGGAATCTTGGCGTTGAGCCGGTTCACGTCCTGGCCGTCGCGCTCGCAAATGACCCCGTCCTTGTTGGCCTCCACGGCCTCCACGATCTCCAGCTCCTCCAGCTTGAACAGCACGTCCAGAATCTCGCCGCGCACGGCGGGTGGGGTGCGCTCGCTGAGCTTCTCGCGCGGGAAGCGCAGGGAGATGCGCTCGCGCACGGCCCGGCGCACGTAGTCGAGCGTGCGGATGGTGGTCAGGTCCAGCAGGCTCACGTCCTGAATGCCCTGCGGGTCCAGCGTGTACGTGGTGATGGCCCGGACGATCTGCACACGGTCGCCGGGGCCCACCTCCAACGGGGTCACGCCGTTGTGCAGGCATACTTCCTGCTCGGTGCGCGTCAGGCGCTGGTCGATGGCCGGGGGCGCGATGCCCACCAGTTCCAGGGTGTTCAATGGCCGGGCCGGGTCTTCCTCGCTGGCGATGACCGCACCATAGGCGGCGGCGATCTCCCAGGGCAGGCTGGCGCAGCCACACAACAGCGCGCCAGTGATGCGCCCATGGTCCACCTGCCCGGCGCACGTGGTGGCCTGGGCCAGGGTTCCTGCCAGGGCGTACACGCCGCAGGCCCCGCGCTGCTCTAGCGGCCCGCCGGTGAACTCCAGGTGGTCACGCAGGGCGGTCAGGCTCGTCTGGTCCGTGTAGGGCGTGATGAGGATGTGATGCCCGGCACCGGCAATGGCGGCCAGGGCCTCGGTCAAGCTCGGATCGGTCGCTCCGCCCGTCATGGCCGTGGCCGTGGCGGTAAGGCCCGGCGCGGTGCAGGTGGCCGTGATCTTGATGCTGTTGCCCAGGCTGCCCTTGTGCCTGGCGGTAAGGGTGAGCACCCCGGCATTGGCCATGAACGCCACCGGCAGGTCCGGCTGCTGGTCGGCCTGGGCCTTCAGCGCCGTGGCGGTGGCTGCTGGGGTGTCGGAGCCTGCCACGGCCACCTGCACAAGGTCATTGCCGATCTGGACTGTAGCCACGCCGGAGCCGGTGGCGGTTCCGGCCAGGGTCGCGCCGCCGGTGGCGGCCACGCCTGCGGCCGCGTCGTCCAGGGCCATGACGGTGAGGTCGATGTAGGCAAAGGCCTTGATGGCCGCGCGCACCATGCGGTGGGCCATGCTGCCTTGGCCGAAGAACTCGGCGGCCTCAACGTCGCTGAACACCTGGGTGGGGGTGAGCGCGGGCACGCTGCCGCCCCCTCCATTCGTTGGCAGCCTCTGCCCCAGGATGAGCACACGCTGAAGATTGGCCGGGAGCGTGCGCACGGCCAAACGGGTGTTGAATTCGATGTACTTGCCCGGCTTGCGGATGCTGGCCGGAATCTTGTCGAAGCTGATGTTTTTGCTGGCCATGGGTTACTCCTCTGCGGTGGTCGGCCTTGCGCCGGCCTTTTTGGCGGTCTGTTCGATGGCTTCCACGACCGGCACCAGGTCGCCCTGGGCCAGGCAGCGCCGGTAGTAGACGCTCTCCGGCACGTCCACGGCCTTGGCGTCGGTGATGTACTCGCGGGGTTTGTCTTCCCTGGGCACCTTCAGGCCAGGGGCGGCTTTCACAAGCATGGGCTCCTCCTTCGACGTATGGGCTACGGGCGGCCCTGTTGCAGGGTGATGAGGTCCACGGCGTCGGCTTGGCCGTCGTCGGGCAAAAGATGGTAGTTGATGCCAATGCGCGAAAGCTCCGGCAGCTGGGCCGCTGTTGGGCTGGCTCCAGTGCCGCGCTCGGCCACGCGGTAGTCGTACTTGGTGTGCCACTCCATGGCGTAGACGCTCACGCCCTGGGCCTGGAAGCGGGCGTTGACCATGCTGCGCACGCGGCCCGGCCGCAGGTTGTCTATCTCCAGCCCGAAGTCCTGCCCGGCAAGCAGCGTCCGCACGTCCTTCAGCATCTGGTAGGTGCCCACATGCACCTTGTCTCCCTTGCGGGTGGCGGCCTCATTGCGCAGGTTGCGCGCAGCCACCAGCACCACCCACGCGGCCGGGATGCGGTACACGCTCTTGGCGGTGTTCAGCGGCTGGCCCTCGCCCTCGGCCTGGAAGGCCACCCACACGGCGGGGAACTTCCGCACGGCCTGGTCCAGGGCATCGTCCAGTTCGCCGCCGTAGGTGGCCACGGTGCGCAGGTATGGCAGCCCGGCCTCGGCGATGCGACGCATGAGGGCGTCTTCGATGAGGGACAGCATCAGGCCTCCACGTCTTCTGTTTCGCTTGCCGGAGAGGGGCGGGCGAAGTCGCGGCGGCCGGTATTGAACTCCACCCCGCCCCCGGCGGGAGTGGCCGCCACGCCGGGCAGTACGGCCCGGCCAGCGGCAACGTCCTTCAACCAGGCCACGGCCGCCCGGTAGCGGGTGGCAATGGGCGTGGTTTCCGTGGTCTCGCCCCCGGTGAGCCGGTAGCGCGCCATGTCGCAGACCACGGCCACCAGCGCCTTGGGCACGCTGGAGAGCGGCAGCTGATAGCGCGCGGCCAGATACGTGTCCGCCTCGCTGGAGGCCCGTTCCAGGGCCTCCAGCGCGACAGTGTCGTCCACCGCTCCGGTGTCTTCGCGGTCGGCCAGGGCTATCACCTCCTGCTCGCCAAAGGCCGCGATAAGATCAGCAACGGTGGCGTAGACCATTACTTGCCGCCCTCCTTATTGTCGGGCTTGGCGGCGGGCTTGGCCCCGGCCTTGGCGTCGGCGTCAGCCTTGGCCTTGTCCGCAGGCTTCGTCGCCTCGGGCTTGCCGTCCTTTGCCGCGCCGGGTTCCGTGGCCTTCGTAGGGGCCGGATTGCCGGGCGCGCCTTCACCCGGCCTGGACTCGTCCTGCTCGGATTGCGTGGGCTTGGCGGCCTCGGGCTTCTTGTCCGCCTTGGTCTGGGCTTCGGCCTTGGCCTGGGGCTCCGTCGGCTTCAGGACCTCGGCGATCTCCACCACGAGCATGGGCTCGGCCTGGAGTGCGGCCAGCTGCTCGGGGGTGAGGTCGCCCTCTGCCAGCTCCGTGGGCACGGTGCCGAAGCACCGGCCAGCGCGGCAGAAGCGCCCGCCCGTGACGTGGGGCTGGGCATTGATGCGGATGACCTTCGCCATGTGCGCGTCTCCTTACGCCAGCCAGGGCGTCACGAGGGCTTCAACTACGCCCTGGTTGATGTTGTCCTGGCCGTTGGCCAGGCGGGTGGACTTGACGATCTCCAGAATCTTGGTGCGCTGGGTCGGCCCGCCCACCAAGAGAGTGGGCCGCACGCCCAGGGGGCGGCCGCCGTCCGTCTTGAAACCGCACATGGCCGCATAGGCCGCGTTGAAGTTGTCCGTGGTCAGCTCGGCCTTGCTCATGTACGCCAACTGCCAGAAGCCGAAGCCCACGTTGCAGCGGTAGCGCGTGCCGAAGCGGTAGGTGTCGGTGTCGAACACCTTCTCGTCCTTGGAGTCGGTGAGCGCGGTCATTTCCGGCTTGGTGCGTTCCTGGAAGATGAACGGCTTCAAAACGCGCGAGCAGTCCAGCAGGAACCAGGGCTCGCCGGTGCCCGCCTGGTAGTTGGCCACGGTTTCGGCCACGCCGGTGCCGTCCACGTTGGGGTACACGGGATGGTCGGTGTCGAAGAAGTTCTGCCCGTCGAAACAGAGCGAGGACAGACCGGCCTTGAGCAGGGCGAAGA
Source organism: Pseudomonadota bacterium (assembly GCA_018817515.1). Classification (GTDB taxonomy): domain Bacteria; phylum Desulfobacterota; class Desulfovibrionia; order Desulfovibrionales; family Desulfovibrionaceae; genus Humidesulfovibrio. Next base: position 2,155 of record JAHIUD010000025.1, on the reverse strand, counting down.
TCAGCACGTCCGGGTGAGTTTTGGCAGCGCGGCCCATCTCGCCGAAGAGCGGCTTGTACACGCCCACCTCGTCGTCCTCGATGTCGGTGCGCGGCACGCCCACCGTGCCCTCAAACAGCTTGTTGGTGATGGAATAGCCGTGGGCGGCCATGTCCTTCACCACGCGGGAGCCCACCCACTCGATGAGCTGGGGGAACTGGCCAAGCCAGCCGTAGGTGTTGGACTTGGAGCTGGACGGCACCGTGGTGGCCACGGCGGCGCAGTCCGAAGGGGTTTCGCCGAAGACGCGCTGGTACTCGGCCCGGAAGCCGGTCATGAGCGCGGCGATGAGTGCGGGGGTGATAATGGCCATTACTTGACCTCCTTGGCCTGTTTGAATTCGTCGTGGGACATGCCGAGCTGCTCGGCGGCGTAGGTTTCCTCGGCGGTGAGCGCGGCGGTGCCGCTGGCCGGAGGCGCGCCGCCGGGGAGTCCGGCCGTCTGCATGCTGCCCAGGGCGGCCACGGGTGCGGCGGCAGTGAGGAAGGCCGAAAGCGCGGCTTCGTCCTTGGCCCCCAGCTCACGCGCCCAGCCTTCCAGGGCCGGGGTCAGGCGTCCGTCGGCCAGGGCGGCCTGCACCAGGCTGTCCACCTGGCCCTGCTTTCCGGCGCTGGTCAGCTCGGCCACCTTGGCCTGGAGCGTGGCGTTGGCCTGCTGCAAGGAGGTGAGCGCGGCCACGGGCGCGTACTTGGCCGGGTCCGGGTTCTCAACTTGAGCGGTCAAGGCCGCCAGCTGCTCGTCCTTTTCTTTCTGGCCCGTGAACAGCGCCACAAGGTCCACGCTCGCGGCGGCGGCGTCGCCTTCCGTGAGCATGGCCTTGAGCTTGTCCAGCTCTGCCTTGATCTCTTCCGGCCCGGCGGTAATGGGCAGGTTGAGCATCCAGCGCAGACGTTCCAACAGTTCGTCCATGGTGTCCTCCGTTGCGGTTGCGGTAGTGGTTGAAGGAAACAGCGCGGCCAGGGCCACGGCGTCCATGCCGTCCAGGGCCGGGTTGTTGGTGAGCGCGACGCTCAAGATTTCGAGCACCGCGCCAGTAGCTTTGTCGAAGCGGAAGACGGGGGAGATGTAGCGGTACTCGTCGGCGGAAATGTGCGCGCGGGCCTTGGCGGTCCAGCTCACGGCGGCGAAGAGCCCCCGACCGGGCACATATCTGACGGCGGTGATCCACCCGGAGGCCGGGGCGGGCTTGCCGTTCTGTTTGGCCAGCAGCAGCTGGTGCTCATAATCCACGGCGAGGGGGGTCTCGCGCGCTTCCACCAGCGCGGCCACGGGCGTGGCGATATCCGCGTCCATGCGCCAGGCCGTAAGCGCACCGTCGGTGAGGGTGGCCGGACGGCCATCACGCGCGGCAAAGGAGCCGTCCGGGAAAAGCTGGGCGCTCATGCCCTCGGGCATGTCGGAGCCGGACGAGTTGCCAGACAAAGCCACGCCCCCCGAGAGGGGCATGAACAGGGCCGCGACGTTGCTTGCGGGTGTGGTGGGCTTGCGCTTCATGCCACCGGTTTTACGGTGGCGCAGGGGCGTGAGACAGGAGGAAGGGGTTCAGTAGGCGGAGGTTTCCGGGGGCGGAGCAAGAGGGGGGATTTCGCCGATCCCCCGGAGAGGCCGAAGCGTGGGGTTGCGATGCCCCACAGATTTGCCCGCGCAAGCCGTTAGGGGGCCGTTAAAACAATCGAAGGGTCCAGGGCCGCCCCTATGCCCCTGTCACGGCCCGCTGAACGGCTCTGCGCACGCTGGCCTCGATTTCGGTATCTTCCTCCCTGCCGATGCCCAGAAAGGGCCGGGCCGGGATGTCGCCCCAGGGGATGGCCATGCTGCCGCCCTGGGCTCGGCCGGAGAGCCAGCCTCCCACGGTGGCCCCGCCGCGTGCGGTGTAGTTGCGGGCGTTGCGCCTGCCGGTGCCTCGCGTTCCACGCTTGGCCGTGCCGAATGCGCCCTTCTTTGCGCCGAACTGATGCGTGGGGCCGTACACCTTGCTGGTGCCCACGGCTGCGTGGTGCGGGCCGTGCTCGGTTTGGATGCTGGCGGCCAGCTGGCCGGAGACCTGGAGAATGGAGCCCGTGTGCCCGGACTTGGCCCGACGCGCCAGGGTGACGGGCGAGAGAGGGTGCCACTT
>JAHIUD010000024.1 GCA_018817515.1 Pseudomonadota bacterium | reverse complement strand
TTTGCCATTGCGGCGACACCTGTGAGGAGGCTCCGTGCACATAGGCGTCATGGTTTGCCATTGCGGCGACACCTGTGAGGAGGCTCCGTGCACATAGGCGTCATGGTTTGCCATTGCGGCGACAACTGCGAGGAGGCTTCGTGCGCATAGGCGTCATGGTTTGCCATTGCGGAAACAACATCGCCGCCACCGTGGACTGCGAAGCCGTGGCCCTGGCCGCGCGCGAGTTCCCGGACGTGGTCTTCTCCACCGACCACATGTACGCCTGCTCCGACCCCGGCCAGGGCACCATCGAGAAGACCATCCGCGAGCTCAAGCTCGACGGCGTGGTGGTGGCCTCCTGCTCGCCGCGCATGCACGAGGTGACCTTCCGCCGGGCCGTGGAGCGCGCGGGGCTGAACCGCTACATGTTCGAGATGGCCAACATCCGCGAGCACGTGGCCTGGATCTCGCTGGACCGCAAGCGCAACACCGAGAAGGCCATCGACCTGGTGCGCATGGCCGTGGAAAAGCTGCGCTACGACCGGCCGCTCACCGCCAAGAGCTTCGAGGTGCAGAAGCGCGTGCTCATCATCGGCGCGGGCGTGGCCGGCATCCAGGCCGCGCTGGACTGCGCCGAGGGCGGGCTGGACGTCATCCTGGTGGAGCGCAGGCAGTCCATCGGCGGGGTCATGAGCAAGCTCGACAAGACCTTCCCCACCGTGGACTGCTCGGTCTGCGTGCTCGGCCCCAAGATGGTCGACGTGGGCCAGCACCCGCGCATCACCCTGCACGCGCTGTCCGAGGTTGAGGAACTCTCCGGCTACGTGGGCAACTTCGAGGTCAAGATACGCAAGAAGTCGCCCTTTGTGGACTGGACCAAGTGCACGGGCTGCGGGGCCTGCCTGGAGAAGTGCCCGAGCAGGAAGGTGCGCGACAGCCACAACGAGGGCATCTGCACCACCACGGCCATCACCATCCCGTTTCCGCAGGCCATTCCCAAGCGCGCGGCCATCGACCCCACCGTCTGCCTGCGCTTCACCAAGGGCAAGTGCGGCGTGTGCCAGAAGATCTGCCCGGCCGACGCCATCGACTACGACATGGCCGACGAGGTCATCACCGAGAAGGTCGGCGCGGTCATCGCAGCCACGGGGCTGGACCTCTTTGACCACAAAAAGTGCGGCGAGTACGGCGGCGGGCGCTACCCCGACGTCATCACCAGCCTGCAGTACGAGCGCATGCTCTCGGCCTCCGGCCCCACCGCGGGCCACATCAAGCGCCCCAGCAACGGCGAGGAGCCGAAGACCGTGGTCTTCATCGCCTGCGTGGGCAGCCGCGACCGCTCGGTGGACCGGCCTTACTGCTCCAACTTCTGCTGCATGTACACAGCCAAGCAGGCCATCCTGACGCGCGACCACATCCCGGACTCACGCGCCTACGTCTTCTACATGGACATCCGCGCCACGGGCAAAGGCTACGAGGAATTCGTGCGCCGCGCCCAGGAAGAGTACGATGTCCAGTACATCCGGGGCCGCGTGGCCCAGGTGTACCCCGATGGCAATCAGCTTGTGGTGCGCGGGGCCGACACCCTGCTGGGCTCCCAGGTGGAGATCAAGGCCGACCTGGTGGTGCTGGCCGTGGGCGCGGAATCGGCGCACGGCGCGCCGGAGCTGGCCGAGAAGCTGCGCATCTCCTACGACGCCTATGGCTTCTTCCTGGAGAGCCACCCCAAGCTGCGGCCCGTGGAGACCAACACCGTGGGCGTGTTCCTGGCCGGAGCCTGCCAGGCCCCCAAGGACATCCCGGCCAGCGTGGCCCAGGCCAGCGCCGCCGCAGGCAAGGTCCTGGCGCTGCTGTCCAAGGACAAGCTCGAAAGCGACCCGCAGATCGCCCAGGTGCAGACCATCCGCTGCATCGGCTGCGGCAAGTGCGAGCGCACCTGCCCCTTTGGCGCCATCCGCATGCGCGAGCTGCGCGACGGCAGCAAGCGCGCCGAGGTCGTCGAGACCGTCTGCCAGGGTTGCGGCATTTGCAGCGTCACCTGTCCCGTGCGGGCCATTCAGCTTGCGCACTTCACCGACTCACAGCTCCTCGCGGAGGTCAACGCGCTATGCCGGACATGGACAGAGACTACCGAATCATAGGCTTTCTGTGCAACTGGTGCTCCTACGGGGGCGCGGATGCCGCAGGCGTGGCCCGGTTCAGCCAGCCCACGGAACTCCGGATCATCCGCGTGCCCTGCTCGGGCCGCGTGGATCCCATGTTCGTGGCCAAGGCGCTGCTGTCCGGGGCCGACGGCGTGCTCGTCTCCGGCTGCCACCCGCGCGACTGCCATTACACCGAGGGCAACCTTTACGCCCGCAGGCGGCTGGAGCTGCTGCGCCGCTTTTTGCCCATCATCGGCGTGGACGAGGGCCGCTTCGAATACGTCTGGGTCTCGGCCTCGGAGGGCTCGCGCTGGCGCGACATGGTGACCAAGTTCACGGAAAAGATCCACGCCCTGGGCCCCATGCCGCGCATGGCCGAGGCCGCGCGCACCCTGTGCACCCTTGAGGGCATGCTCGGAGTGTCCAGCGCCCAGCCCGACATGTGGCACGCCGACGCAGCCGGAAAGCCGCCCGCGCAAAGGCCGGGGCAGAACGCGCTGCTCAGCATGGACGACTACAAGGAGGTCATGGATGGCGAATGAGTCATCGGCAAGTCAGTCGTCTCCCAGTGAATCTCCCCGCGTCGAGGCCCTGCGCGCCAAGATCGCCTTGGAGCTGCCGAACGTCGACTTCGTGCTGGGCTATGGCCGGGGCTTCGACCCCCTGCACGCCACGCCCGTCACCGTGCGCACCGAAAAGGACCTGAGCAGGCTCATCTTCGACCCCACCTGCGTGCAGAACCTGGCCACCAGCCTCTACGGCCTGCGCGGCAAACGCCTGGGCGTGGTGGTCAAGGGCTGCGACTCGCGCTCCGTGATCCAGCTGCTGCAGGAGCGCCTGTGGGAGCGCGAGAACCTGGTCATCTTCGGCCTGCCCTGCGAGGGCGTGCTGGACCTGGCCAAGCTGCGCGCCACCCTGGACATCGCCTCGGTGCGCAGCGCCAGCTTCACGGGCTCCCCGCGCGACGGCCTGCTGCGCTTGAACCTGTCCGGCGAGGGGGGCGAGCGGGTACGCGACATCGAGACCAAGGGCCTCTTGGCCGACAAGTGCCTGCGCTGCCAGCACCCCAACCCCCTGGTCTACGACCACATGATCGGGCCTGAGGTAGAGCCCCAGGGGCGCGAGGACGAATACGCCGACCTGCACGCCCTGGAGAAGCTCTCCACCCAGGAGCGCTTCGACTTCTGGAAGCGCCAGATGAGCCGCTGCATCCGCTGCTACGCCTGCCGCAACGCCTGCCCGCTGTGCGTGTGCAAGCACGTCTGCCTGGCCGACAGCCGCGAGCCGCACTGGCTCTCCGCCGAGGCCACGCTCCAGGAGAAATGGCTGTTCCAGGTCATGCACGCCCTGCACCTGGCCGGGAGATGCACCGAATGCGGCGAATGCCAGCGCTCCTGCCCCATGGGCATCCCGATTCTGCTCCTGAAGCGCATGATGAACAGGGAATTGAAAGAGCTGTTCAACTACCAGGCCGGGGTCAGCCTCGACGCCGTGCCGCCCCTGCACACCTTCCTCATGGAGGAGGACCGCATCAAGGACCGGGGGCTTCTATGGTAGCGCGCTTCCTCAAGGAAACCGACCTGGCGGCCATCACCGCGGCCTGGGCGCGGGACTACCGCGTGCTGGCCCCGGTGCGCGAGGGCTCTTCCATCGTCTACCGCGTGTTCTCCCAGGACATGCACCCCTTCCTGGGCCGCCCGCCCACGTCCTCGGCCAAGGAGGCGCTGCTGCCCCAGACCGAGAACCTGTTCACCTACAAATACCGCAAGGACCAGGACGACCTGACGCGCACCGAGGTCTTCCTGTCCGAGGCCCTGCCCCCGGAGCCCACGCTGATCCTGGGGCCGCGCCCCTGCGACGCCAGAGGCCGCCACCTGCTGGACCGCGTGTTCCTGGAGCGCGGCGTCATCGACCCGCAGTACAAGGCCCACCGCGCGGCCACCCTGTTCGTCAGCGTGGCCTGCACAAGCATGCAGAACACCTGCTTCTGCCACTGGACCGGCGGGGCCATGGACGACGAGACCGGCTCGGACGTGCTGCTGCATCCGCTCGCCCTGGAGAGCGCCAGCGGGTTCGTGGCCAAGGCCGTGACCCCGGCCGGAGAGAAGCTCCTCGCCAACCTGCCCGAGGCCACCTCGGAGATGCTGGCCAAGCTGGACGAGCGCAAGGCCCAGGCCCCGGCGCCAGATAATGCCCCGGCCCTGGCAGGCATAGCCGAAAGCTTTTTGGCCGTGTTCGACGACCTGGACTTCTGGACCGACCAGTCGGCCCGCTGCCTGTCCTGCGGGGTCTGCACGTACCTGTGCCCCACCTGCTCCTGCTTCAACATCACTGATGAGAACCACGGCATGAGCGGGCGGCGGCTGCGCACCTGGGACACCTGCATGAGCGCGCTGTACACGCTGGAAGGCAGCGGCCACAACCCGCGCATCAGCCGGGCCCACCGCCTGCGCAACCGCGTGGGCCACAAGTTCAGCTACCACCCGCGCGAGTTCCCCGAAGCCGCCCCCTCGTCAGGTCAATCGCCCTCGGGCCTGGAATTCTCCTGCACGGGCTGCGGCCGGTGCATCAGGTCCTGCCCCGTGGCCGTGGACATCCGGCAGATCGTGCTGGACGTGCTGGCCAAGGCCAAAGAAACGGCGGAGGCCAAAGAGTGAACGCAAGCAATCCCTACATCCCCGAGCTGGCCACCATCGTCGAGACCTTTGACGAGACCCCGGACGTCAAGACCTTCCGCGTGGTCCTGCAGGACCCGACCAAGATGGCGGCCTTCCGCTTCGAGCCCGGCCAGGTGGCGCAGCTCTCCGTGTTCGGCACGGGCGAGAGCACCTTTGTCATCTGCTCGCCGCCCACCCGCATGGAGTACCTGCAGTTCAGCGTCATGCGCGTGGGCGAGCTGACCCACCGCCTGCACACCCTGAAGGCGGGCGACCCCATCGGCCTGCGCGCGCCGTTGGGCAACCACTTCCCCTACCGGGACATGCAGGGCAAGGACATCGTCTTCGTGGGCGGCGGGCTGGGCATGGCCCCCTTGCGCACCCTGCTTCTGTTCATGCTTGATAACCGCGCCGACTACGGCAACATCACCCTCATCTACGGCGGCAGGACCCCGGAGCATCTGTGCTTCAAGGACGAGCTGAAGGACTGGGCCGCGCGCGGCGACATGCGCGTGGAGCTCACCGTGGACAATCCCGGCACCGACTGGCAGGGCCGCACGGGCGTTGTGCCCGCAGTGCTCACCGAACTCGCCGTAAGCCCGGAGAACGCCGTGGCCGTGACCTGCGGTCCGCCCATCATGATCCGCTTCACCCTGGAGGCCCTGGGCAAGCTGGGATTCACGGACGAGCAGATCGTGACCACGCTGGAGCGGCGCATGAAGTGCGGCATCGGCCTGTGCGGGCGCTGCAACATCGGCGAGAAGTTCGTCTGCGTGGACGGGCCGGTGTTCACCCAGGCCCAGCTTGCGGGCCTGCCGCAGGAGTTCTGAGCACTCCCGAAATTCCCTGCTGGCGAGCCCAAAGATTTTTTGGAACCACCTCGACCCACTGGATATTTTTCTGGGCAACATTGTTGACATGCCCTGCCCAAGGCGTATCCTGGCATTGTAGGAATCTTTCCTCAACGCATGAAAGAGGAGGACACTCCAATGGACCAGTCCAATCGCTAGCAAGTGGCACCTGACCGGCCCGTGCTCCGTTCTGCTTCCGCCCTGCCGCGTTCACGCGGTTGCGGGCCAAAAGCCGGCAGCCAGCGGTCAGGCATTCAAGGATTCCAACGAACAGAGGTCCCCCGGAGAACGGGATCTGACGCCGGAAACCTGCAAGATGCGCCCAGGCAAGGAGCCGCAAGGCGCGGTGCGAAAAGACCACTTTGACCAAGCGGCCCGCAAGGCCATCATCAAGGAGAAGGCCGGGACCACGCCCGACAGAGCTGCCATCGTGGAGGAGAACTGCAGGCTTGAAAAGAAACTGGCCGCAGTCCCGATGCAGAACATAATACAGGTTCCGACCAGGAGGCCGAACAGGCGGCTCAAGAGCAGCCCGGACGCGTAAAACGCAGCCACGGGCAAGGCAGCACCCCTGCAAACAGACGCCGCGACCAGGCCCCGGAAACGAACACAAATAAACGATGTCGAGCTGGTTCCCCTTTGGAAATGCAACCGGCCCTACAGACCCCAACAAACAGGCCGCCCAGGACAACCCGGGCGGCCTTCTTTTTCGGCTCAAAGACATGCCCGCAAGGGGCAGCGCTAGAAGCGGAAAAGGGCGAACTCGCTCGGCCTGAGCGCGCCATCCTTGTCGGCGTCGGCCCGGGCATAGGCCTCCCGGTTCTTGCGCCGAAAATACTCGTCCAGGTCTTCCTTGCTGATGTACCCGTCGCCGTTTTGGTCCAGCTCCTTCAGGTTCACGGCCCCGAACTGCTCAAGCCCGGTGATGCCCGCCTTGTGCTGCTCCTCCACCGTGAGCACGCCGTCGCCGTCCAGGTCTGCGTCGCTGATGCGGAAGGGCTTGACGTCCGAGCTCTTCTTCGTGGCATAGGCCAGCACCTCGTCCAGGGTCAGGTGGCCGCTCTTGTCGGCGTCCATGGCCTTGAAGGACGGCCCGGCGGTCTTGGCCGGGGGCTTGATCTGGGCCAGGGCCGACGGTGCGCCCCAAAGCAGGGCAAGGCCCAAAACAATCACCGCGCATGCATGCTTCATCTTATCCCCCATTTCTCCACCCCTTGGCGCCCGGACCCGGCCGGGCTGTTCTTTTCCCAAGCCTACACGAGGCAAGGCGGTGAGGGCAATGGCCTGCGGCTCCCCTCAGACAAGCTTCTTGAGCAGTTCCTTGGTGCCCAAGTAGTTTGCGCCTTCCTCGCTCTTCACCAGCTTGTAGAAATCGCACTCCATGCAGTTGGCGGCCTTCTGGGCAAACGAGCCCTGGACCTTGCCGCCGCAGAGGGTGCCCGCCAGGGCCCAGCAGCTGCGCCCGCCCATCTTGCCCCGGTTCACGCCGTCGGCCTTCGTGCTCTTTCCCGCCACGCACTCCCCCAGTTCCGCCACCTTGGCCCCGCCGGGCTGGCGGCCGCACTTCTTGAATTCCCAACAATTCATCCTTGCCATGCGAGTGACCTCCGTTGGTTGTACAGCGCAGAAACAACACGAGAATGAGTGAGCACACGCACACAATAGCGCTTCGCCAAGGGCCAAGGCAAGCTTCCCCTTAAGATAATAGTACGCTATGACGAAAACGTGACTGCCCCCTGAACAACGAACCTGTGACCCACAGCCAGGACACGAGGAGCCTCCATGTCGCTGAACTTCCTGAACGCCATAGGCAGGGCCAAGATCTCCGTCAAGATCTGGACCATCTCTGCGGTGACCATCCTCCTTTTCGTGCTGGCCACCCTCTACGGCTTCCTGCCGCTCATGGCGGACAAGCTCATGGAGGAGAAGCGCGTCATGCTGGCCAACCTCGTGCGCGTTGAGATGGCTCAAGTGGACGACTTCCAGGAGCGTGCAAGCAAGGAGGAATTCTCGCCCGAGCAGGCCAAGGCCAAGGCGCTGGAGTTCATCGCCAAGCACCGCTACGGCCCCCAGGGCAAGGACTATTTCTGGGTCAACAGCAGCGACGCCACGCCGGTGATGATCATGCACCCCACTGTGCCTGCCCTAAACGGCAAGCCCATCGTGGACCCGAAGTTCGCCACGGCCACCAGCATGCGCTACCGTGACGCGGACGGGAAGTGGGTGGTCACGGAGATCCCCGGCGGCAAGGGCAACCTCTTCCAGACCATGATCCAGGTGGCCGGCAAGAGCCCGGACGGCATGGGCTACGTCACCTACAACTGGCCCAAGCCCAAGGTCGGCGGCGGCGTCACCACCGAGATGTTCCCCAAGGAGTCCTGCGTCAAGCTGGACAAGGAGTGGGGCTGGGTCGTCGGCACCGGCGTCTACGTGGACGACGTGCAGGCCGAGGTGGCCGGGATGCGCCTCATCGTCCTGGGCGTGGTGGGCGTGGTGGCCCTGGCCGCGGCAGTGCTGACCCTGCTCATCCTGCTCGGCATCACCCGGCCCCTGGGGCGGCTGGTGGGCTATTCCCTGAAGGTGGCGGAGGGCAAGCTCGACGCCGTCATCGAGGGCAGCTACCACGCCGAACTCGGCGAACTCAAGGACTCGCTCACCCTCATGGTGGCGCACCTGAAGGAAGAGATCGCCATCGCCAAGAAGCAGGAGGCCATCGCGGCGGAAAAAACCTGCGAGAGCGAGAAGACGCTGGCGGCCCTGCAATGCGCCGAGGAAGAGGCCAAGGCCCGGACCAAGGCCGCCGTCGCCGCCATCGTGGAAAAGCTCAAGGGCTCAAGCGAGGATGTGCTCTCCTCGGTCACCACGGCCATGATGGAGATCGAAGACATCCACAACGAATCCGAGCAGCAGATGGGACACATCTCCGAAGTGGCCACGGCCATGGACGAGATGACCGCCACAGTGCTTGAGGTGGCCAAGAACGCCGGGAACGCGGCCCAGGGCGCGGAGAGCACCCGCCAGAGCGCCGAGAGCGGCGCCAAGGTCGTGGAGAGTTCGGTCAAGGCCATCAACACCGTGCACCAGCTCACCGCGCAGCTCAAGACCAACATGGCGGAGCTGAGCACCCAGGCCGATGGCATCGGGCAGATCATGGGCGTCATCTCCGACATCGCCGACCAGACCAACCTGCTGGCCCTGAACGCGGCCATCGAGGCCGCGCGCGCGGGCGACGCTGGGCGGGGCTTCGCCGTTGTCGCCGACGAGGTCCGCAAGCTGGCCGAGAAGACCATGAACGCCACCAAGGAGGTGGCCCAGGCCGTCACCGCCATCCAGGGCGCGGCCAAGGTCAACATGGGCAGCGTGGACTCGGCCTCCCAGGCCGTGGAGCAGGCCACCGCCTATGCCAACGAGTCCGGCGAGGCGCTGCTGAGCATCGTGCGGCTCGTGGGCGGCACCTCGGACCAGGTGCGCTCCATCGCCACGGCCTCGGAGGAGCAGTCCGCCGCCAGCGAGGAGATCGACCGGGTCATCGGCAAGGTCCGCTCCGCCTCTCAGGTGGCGCTGGACAACACCTCCTCTGCGGCCAACGCCGTAGCCAAGACCTCCAGCGCCGCGCGCGCCTTGCAAGACGAGATCGAGGACCTGGAGAAGATGTACTCCTAGGCGCGCCCAGGCACGCCCGCAGCAAGGCCGCCAGGCAGGGGAAAGCCCCCTCCTGGCGGCCTTGCCGCGTCCGATGCCTCGGAAGGTGATGCGGCGAAAAGCTACAGCCAGCGCACCTTGGCCGCCTTGCGCGGGGGCAGGCGCTTGAAGCCATGTCTCGGGTATCCGGCCATGAGCGCGCCCAAAACCTGGTGGCCCTCGGGGAGGCCCAGGGCGGCCTGCAGCTCCGCCGAGTCCTTGGCCGCCAGCATGAGCAGCCCGGCCCAGCAGGTGCCCACGCCGTGCGCATGGGCCGCCAGTTCGAAATATGTCAGGGCGATGGCCCCGTCCACGATGTGGTCGAAGCCCGTGGTCCGGGCGTGGGCCACCACCAGGTTCGGCGCGCCGCGCAGGATCACGTCCTCGCCCCTGTCCCAGGCCTCAAGGAAGGCCAGGAAGTACGGCAACCGCCGCAGCGCCTTCGCGGTCAGCCCGGCCAGCTCCAGCATGCGCTCCCGGCCCTCCACCACAAGCCAGTGCACCGGCTGGGCGTTCATGCCCGAGGGTGCGTAGCGCGCGGTGTCGATGAACTGAAGCAGCTGTTCGCGGTCCACCAGAGCCCGCCTGAAATGGCGCACCGAACGGCGCGAGCGCAGCAGCTGCTCCGCGGCCTCCGGCGGGGCCAGGAGCCCCTTGTCCACGGTTGGCAGCACCTCCGGGGGCAGGCCGGCCAGGGTCAGCGCGGCCTTGGGGCACACGGCTATGCAGTGCCCGCACATGATGCAGCGCTCGGCGGCTTCCGGGATGCTGACGGGCAGGCCATCCGGGCCGAAGGAAAGGAGGCTCAACGCGCATTCCTTGATGCACAGTCCGTCGCGGTCGCAGAGCGCGGGGTCGACTTGGATATGGGGTTGGATATGAGGTTGGCAATGCGGCGCTGTCTCGTCCATGGGTGTCTCCTTACTGCTCACACTGGGCGGCTCACGCTTATCGATTCACAAGGACGCGATGATGCCCACCACACAGCCGGTCATGAGCGAGGCGATGACCCCGGCCAGCAGGGAACGCAGGCCCAGGCTCGTGATCTCGCTGCGGCGCTCCGGGCACAGGGTGCCCAGCCCGGCGATGAGGATCCCCAGGCTGCCGAAGTTGGCGAAGCTGCACATGGCGTAGGTCAGAATGAGCCGGGAATGGGCCGAGAGCGCGTCCACGGGCAGGGCCGCCAGGTCGATGAAGGCCAGAAACTCGTTGAGGATGACCTTGGTGCCAAGCAGCGACCCGGCGGTCTGGGCCTCGGCCCAGGGCACGCCGATGAGCCAGGCCACGGGCGAGAGCGCCACGCCCAGGCCGCGCTGCAGGGTCATGGGCGCGCCGGAGACATCCGGCAGGGCCGCCAGACCGATGTTGGCCAGCTTGACCACGGCCACGAACACGATGAGCATGGCCACGATGTTCCAGAAGAGCTGGAGGCCCTCCCAGGTGCCCCGGCACAGGGCGTCCACCGAGCCCGTGGCGGCGGACTTGGGCATGTCATGGCCCAGGGTGGGCGAGCCGCGCTCGGGGATCATCAACGACGCCACCAGCAGTGCCGCAGGCGCGTGGATCACCGAGGCCGTGAGGATGTGCCCCAGGGCGTCGGGGATGACGTTCGTGAGCACCGAGGCGTAGAGCACCAGCATGGTGCCCGCGATGCAGCTCATGCCCGTGGCCATGAGCGCGAAGAGCTCGCTGCGGGTCATGACCACAAGATACGGGCGGATCAAAAGCGGCGACTCGATCATGCCGAGAAAAATGCAGCCCGCCGCGCCCACGCCCAGCGCACCGCCGATGCCCATGGCCTTCTCCAGCAGCAGCGAGAACACCCGCACCACGCGTTGCAGGATGCCCCAGTAGAAAAACAGCGAGGCCAGGGCCGCGATGAGGATCACCAGCGGCAGGGCCTGGAAGGCCAGGCTGAAGGTCAGCGCCGGGTTGGTCACGGCGAAGGGCGCCTGCCCGCCGCCCACAAAGCCGAAGACGAAGCTGGTGCCCGCGCGGGTGGCCTCCTCCAGGGCGTGGACCACGCCGTTCAAGCCCATGAACAGGGCCTTGAAGGCCGGGACCTTGAGCACCAGCCCGGCGATGCCGAACTGCAGCGCCAGCCCGGCCACGACCATGCGCCAGGGCAAACGGGAAATTCGGCTTCGCTCGGCGCTGGACAGCCAGGCGATAACCATCAGGGCCACCAGACCCAGGGCGCTGTGGAGCATGCGACTCACCTCACGGGGAATTGGGCGCGCAAAGCTCGCGGCCCTGGCATGTTGTGCGGGATTTTTCGGGATTTGTGAAGGGGGGCGGCGGCAGAAGCGCCAAAGAATATCGGGTGGTTGACCCGACACAGCGGCGCATGTATCCATTGTCCTGACAGGAACATGTACGCTAACCGTGCAGAACTCTCAGAGGGGGGCAGCGTGACGCAAAACGAACCGGGACTCTTGCGGGCAAGCTTTCGTTTCGTGAGGCAAGCCCTGAACGAAAACGCCCTGCTGCGCACAAGCTTCCTGGGAACGGTGCTCTGCATCACCCTGGCCTGCATCGCTCTGGCGTCCTTCGGCGTCACCTACACGCTCAACCCCAAGGACGTCCCCCAGGCCTACTCGCCGCGCCTGTTCGGCCTCCTGTTCCTGCCCGCGGAGTTCTTCATCTACGATCTCATCCTGGGCAACAGCAGGCCCCGCGCCACGCTGGCGGACCTCTACCTGGACTGGCGGCTGCTGCAGTTCTTCTGGGCTGGAATCAAGGCGTTTTTGGCCGTGCTGCTGCCCTTTGGCGGCGCCATGCTGGCGCTGGTGGCGCTCACCGTCGGCCTGGACAAGGGCGCGAAGCCGACAGGCGCCGCCGTTATCGTGCTGGTCCTCGGCTTGATCGTTCTGACCTGCGTCATGTTCTACTACCTCACCCGGTTCTTCTACCTGTCCATCGTGGTGGCCCGGCGCGAGGGAATGCCCGTGCGCACGGCCTTCGGCGAGACCAAGGGCAGGTTGTGGCGCATCGGCTGCGCGCTGTTCCTGCCCTACCTGGCCATCATCGCCGTGACCGTGCCCATGGAGCTGCTCGGACCGGTGCTGGAGCGCAACCTCGGGTTCGTTGGCCTGGCGCCCTGGTTCCTCTTCGACGCGGGCTTGTCGGGCCTCATGAGCTGCCTGGGCGCGGCGGTGCTGGCCTTCTCCTACCAGCGGATCATCGTCCGGGGCGACCTCGAGAAGGCGCAAACGGCGGAGACGGCAGCAAGCCCGGCCCAGGGGCCGCTTGAAGACTGAAGGCTCCAAAGAAAAGGGGGAAGCGATGCCAACGCCGCAGTCCAGGCGCGGAACCGCCCATCTGCATCTCCGCACGCTGGCCGCGTGCGCGATAGCGCTGTGTCTCATTTCGACGCTGGCCTACGGGGCCGTGGGCGACAACCTCGCCTCCGCGCGCTACGCCGAACCGGTGGAACGCTACGGGCATTTCGCGCCGGGCCGCCCGCACGAATACGCGCGGGTGGAGGCCGAGACCACGGCAGGCGTGAAGCTGACCCTCACCCTTCCGCAAGATGACGTCTTCGAGGATGTGGCCCCGCGCCTGGTGCGCCTGACCGCCGCAGGCCCGGCATTCCTGCTGGCCATCGTCAGCAACCGCGCCACGGGCTCGGCCCTGGCCCTGCTCGGAGCAGATAACGGCCGCCTGGTCATGGTGGCGCGCTCCGCCCCCACGGGCAAGGCCCGGCGCTGGCTGAACCCGGTGGGCGTGGCCGACCTGGACGGCGACGGCGTATCCGAGATCGCCGCGGTCCTCACCCCGCACATCGGCGGCACCCTCAAGGTCTATCGCCGCGAAGGCCGCATACTGAAGGAACTGGCCGCCCTGCCCGGCTTCTCCAACCACATCTACGGCACGCCCGAGCTGCGCCTGTCCGCCATTGCGACCTTGGGCGGGAGGGCGCGGCTGCTGGTGCCGGACGCCGCGCGCACGGCCTTGCGGGTGGTGGAGCTCCGGGACGGACGCCTGCGCGAAACGAACCGCTGCCCGCTTTCCGCGCCAGTGACCGGCCCCATTGTGCCCACCAGCGACACCGAGGTCTTGGTGACAACGCAAAGCGGCGTGCAGCGGCTCGATCCAGCCGACTGCCCGCCGCCGGGCGAGAGCAAGTAGAACGTGCGGGGACGCGGCTACCCGTGCCGCTCCCTCAAGATCCGCGCCGCAGCGGCCATGCTCTTCAGCTTGGCGGCGGCGATGTCCTCCACGTTGACGCAGCGGTTGGCGAAACAGCCGAACCCGCAGTCCGTGTTCAGGAACACCTGCTCCGGCCGGTAGAACTGGAGCGCGGCCTCGGCCTTTTCCACGATGAATTCCGGCGTCTCCACCTCCACCGTGCGCGGGTTGACCACGCCCAGGCCCAGCTCGTGCGGCAACTCCGTGCCAGGGATGTTGCCGGACAAGGCCCGGCCCACCACGCCGATGTCGCCTGCGCGCGGGGTTGCGTATTCCAGCACGAACTGGCGTACGTGCATGCGCTCCAGCGCGGGCAGAAGCGCGGTGTAGTCGCCCGTCAGCAGCACCTCTTCCTTGGTGCTCCAGTTGCCCCGGCAGATGTGCAGGCCGATGCGCGGCCCGGTCCTGCCCGTGGGGTCGAAGACCCCGTCAATGATCCTGTTGATGAGGCTGGCCGCGTACCGAAGTTCTTCACCCGCGTCCCGGCGGGTAGCTAAGGTCGCTCACATGAAGGTTCGTCGGCCGCACTCCTGGCTCATGACGATCTCGGTCAGCACCGGCTCGTCAAACTGCACGAACTCGCAGCCCGCCTCGGCCAGCTCGATCAACTCCGCGCGCAGGATGGCCACCACGTCGTCGCCCAGGGCCTGCTGGTTCTCGTAGACCTTGCCCGTGTACGCGCCCACCCACATGGAGCGGTTCAGGAGGTACGGCCCGGGCAGGGTGATCTTCACCGGCTTGTCCGTGAGGCTTTTTACGAAGCGGAAGTCGTTCAGGGCCAGGGGCTCCCGGCGTTTGAGCTTGCCAATGCAGGTGGGGTTGCGGATGGCCGAGGCCGGAACATCCAGCGTGGTCAGCATCTCCTCGAACCCGCTCTTGTCCTCCACCTCGTCGAGCATCTCGGCCAGGCTCATGAGCTTGGTGCCTTCCACCTTCTCGGTGATGAAGGAATAGAAGTTGTCGCGCCGGTGCTCGCCGTCCACCACGATGTCGAGCCCGGCCTCCTCCTGGATGCGCACGGTGCGGCGCACTTCCTCATCGGCCACGGCGTCGAAGGCCGCGCGGCTCAGCTCGCCCACGCGACGGTCGCGCAGGGCGCGCAGCATGGTCTTGGAGCGGGGCCAGGAGCCCACCTGCGTTGTTTGAAAGAGGGTCGTCTGAGAGGGCGTCGTCATAAGTCACACCACCGCGAATTTGATTGTGAGGGTTGTGGCCTTGGCCAGCGTGGCCGCAATGGGCGAGCGCGCCACCACGTCCTCGAAGACCGCGCGCGCAGCCGCCTCGTCGTCCAGGGTGGAGGCGTAGCACTTGACCTCGATGCCGGCGAAGGACGGGTCGCCCTCCTCCAGGCCCAGGTGCGCCAGGATGTTGTGCAATTTGCCGGACACGGTGAGCTCGATATCGTCCACCTCGATGCCCCGGCGGGCGCACTGGGTGGCGAAGGCCGTGACCAGCGAACCGCCCAGGGCCCCGAGCAGGGCCTCCACCGCGCTCGGGTGGGCGTCCTTCTCCTCGAAGCTGGCGCTCTGCCCCAGCACCCAGGAGAAGTTGCGGCAGTATACCGTGGCCTTCTGGTGCCCGGTGGCGCGGGTGCGCAGGCGCCAGACGTAGTCCTTGGCCTTGGCCTTGTCGTCGGCCAGGGCCTTGGCCTCGCTGGCGGCCTGCTCCTGGGCGCCCCGGCGCACAAAGTAGCGGACGACGCCAGGAGCCTGGCCCGGGCTGGCACCGTCAATGCGGCCCAGGTACTCGTGCCCGGCCATGCGGCACCAGGGCGGCAGGTCGTCGCCCACGGTGGGCTCGCTGCTTTTCATCTCCAGCACGCCGCCCACAGGCACCAGCAGCATGTGCTCGCGGATCATGAGCACCAGGCCCGAGCCGCAGTCCAGATCGCCGCCGTCGAAAACGACATCGGCAGTCGTCCCCGGCGGCGGCGCAAGCTTCCCGCTCATAGGCTAGTAGGCCACGCAGGGGCTGCCGTTGGCCAGCCATTCCACCAGGGCCGCGCCACCAGCGGGCACCGCGCCCTCGATGAGGTCGGCCTCGGTGAGGCCGCGCTTCTTGAGGCAGGGGGTGCAGACATAGACCTTGCCGCCCGCGCCGATGAACTTGTTGATGAGCTCTTTGAGCGGGGCAAAGGGCGCGCCCTCGTCGATCTTCTCGGCCTCGCCCTTGATGGCGCAGTAAACGCCGTCGGTGGACAAAAAGACCATGGTCTCCTTTTCGCTGCCCTGGGCGGCGTTGGCCACGACAAAGCCGAGGGTGGCCTTGTCGCCGTCGGTGCGGCAATGGGCGATGGTGACGCAGAAGGTTCCGGCCATGTCAGACTCCTTTGAGTTCGGGTTTGTATTCGATGAGGTAGAAGGGGTGGGCCATTTCCAGCAGGGTGTTTCTGGTCATGCGGCACCAGGACGGGAACTCGATGGGCGCGGCGGCGTCGCGGCTGATCAACAGCACGCGGGTGCCGGGCTCCGCCCTTTTCAGGTAGGTGTAGAGGTTGATGATCACCCGGCCGCAGGTCTCCTCGCCGCCGTCGAACTCGTCCTCAAACTCCCAGTGCTCGGGATAGGTCTCACGCATGGGCTTTGGTCACCTCCGCTGACGGGAGAGCCCTAGCATGCGGATTGGTGATAGTAAATATTCAGGCTACCTATCAAAGGACTGGCACAGCATTCTGATATACTAGGCGAAGTTGATTGTGTGATGGCGCTTTTCTAAAAATGAAAAGGGCCGTCCGGCGAAAGGGGTTGCCAGACGGCCCAGTGGCCTGGGGAGCAGCTCGCGCTGGGGCTAGGCTACGCGAATGTCGCCCCCCTGCACTTCCCGGCGTACACTGTCGAGGTCGATGACCACGGGGTCGATCATGCTGTGGCCGTTGCGCTCGCCCCAGGACTGGTCGTCCGAGAAGCGGCCGTTGTAGCGGATGTCGTCCACGATGTAGAAATTGTCCTCGTGGAGCAGGCGGTCCCAGCGGTGTACGAAGAAATCGAACTTCCTGGCGTCGAAGTCCCGCACATTGGCCCAATGCCAGGTCAGCGAGCAGACCTCGTCATCGTAGCCCATGAGCGCCAGGTACTTGGCCTTGCTGTCCAGGTACATGCGGCGGCGCAGCAGCACTGCGGCCTCCTTCACGGGGATGGGATCAAAGTCCACCGGCTGGTCGTCCAGGGTCACCTCGACCACGGACTCCTCACCCAGCTTCATGCCGCAGGTGCAGGTGTTGCCCCGGCGCCACCACTCCAGATACTTCTGCTTGTAGATGTCGCGCCCCTGGGTCCGGATCTTGTCGGCGGTGGCCTGGGAAACGGGGTGCAGAGCCAGGTCGCAGCAGCGTCCGTAGATGGTGAAGTTGAGTTCCATGAGTTGCCTCCGGTGGGTTGTTCTCTTTTCAGGTGGCTCTTGCGGTGCGCGCCCCTTGTGCGCCCCGGTGGCCATTTGCCCTGTCTTTCGCAACTCCTGTGCCACGTTCGCAACACACTTGAATATCAAACCTTATAATGTACACACGACACGGAGGGCCCGCTGCGGACGAAATATGCGTCCGCCCCGGTTGACCTCCGCCGCGGGGCAGGGCAAAGTCCGAAGCGCAGTCCGCAATTCCGCAACAAGGGGAAATCACAGTGCATCACGCCCTTGAAAAACCCTTCCCCTGCACCTCGCTGTGCTCCTTCATCATCGACTCCGTGGGCGACGGGTTGTTCACGGTCGACCGCGACTGGAACATCATCTTCTTCAGCAATTCCGCAGGCGGCATCGTGGGCGTGGACCCGGACAAGGCCGTGGGCCGCAAGTGCTGGGAGGTCTTCCGCACCGAGGGCTGCGCCGAGAACTGCGTGCTGCGCGCCTGCATCGAAGAGGACCGCAAGATCGCGGGCCGCATCATGATTGTGGAGCGGCCCGACGGAGTGCGCATCCCGGTGAGCGTCAGCGCCGCGCCCTTGAAGGACCAGCACGGCAAGGTCATCGGCGGGGTGGAGACCTTCCGCGACATCTCCTGTGGCTCGGCGGGCAAGCGGCCCAATGGCCAGAAGGGAGGCCAGGGCACGCCCGAAGGCTTCTGCTCGCGCGACCCCAACCTGGAGGAGATCCTGCGCATCCTGCCGCAGGTGGCCCAGAGCGAGGCCACGGTGCTGCTCCTGGGCGAGTCCGGCACGGGCAAGGAGTTCTTCGCCCGGGCCATCCACAACCTTTCGTCGCGCAGCGAGGGGCCCTTCGTGGCGCTCAACTGCGGGGCGCTGCCCGCCCTGCTCATGGAGTCCGAGCTCTTCGGCTACAAGGCAGGGGCCTTCACCGACGCCCGGCGCGACAAGCCCGGCCGCTTCCAGCTGGCCGAGGGCGGCACCATCCTGCTCGACGAGATCGGCGACCTGCCTTTGGCCCTGCAGGGCAAGATATTGCGGGTGCTGCAGGAGCGCATGTTCGAGCCCCTGGGCGGGGTGGAGGGCGTGGCCGCGGACGTGCGCATCATCGCCGCCACCAACCGCGACCTGGATCGCATGGTGGCCGAGGGCAGCTTCCGCCAGGATCTCTACTACCGCCTCAACGTGGTGCGCATGACCCTGCCGCCCCTGCGCGACCGGCGCGACGACATCCCGCTGCTCATCGACAACTGCCTGAAACGGCGCAGGCAGGCCGGGGGCAAGGACATCCAGGACCTCTCGCCCGAGGCCCTGCGCCTGCTCATGGCCCACCCCTTTCCCGGCAACATCCGCGAGCTGGAGAACATCATCGAATACGCCAGCATCCTCTGCACCGGCGGGCTCATCCAGGTGGAGCACCTGCCTGCCGACGTGCGCGCCTGCGAGCACCTGGGCGCGGGCGCATACCGTCCACCGACCATGGAGGACATCCGCTACCGGGGGGCTTTGGAGGCCGTGGAGCGCAATGGCGGCAACCGCAACGCCGCCTGCCGCGACTTGGGCATCAGCAAGGACACCCTGCGGCGCATCCTGAGCCGGGGAGAACCCGGCCAGGCAGACGAGCCTCTGGACATGGGCAGCCAAGCCGTGAGCTAGCCGCCACGCAAGGGACGCATTTTTCGTCCACAACAAGGCCAGAGACGCAGAATTCGTCCCTTTCTGGACTTTTCTGTGCCTTCGCCCCAGCCGAAGTCTATGTGTGATTCTTATTGAGGCAGAGGTCCCCTACGGCAGCGCTGCGGCGGCCAGCGGCATGCGCCAGCCCGAGCCGAAGCTGCGCCAAGCGATCTTGATGCCCGGCGCGGCCTGCCTGCGCTTGAACTCGGCGAACTTCACCAGCCTGCACACCCGCGCGACGACCGTCGCATCAAAGCCAGCCGCGACAATCTCCGCAGCGGTCTGGTTCTTCTCCACGTGCAGGGCCAGGATGGCGTCCAGAACATCGTAGGGCGGGAGGCTGTCCTGGTCGGTCTGGTCGGGCCGCAGCTCCGCCGACGGGGCCTTGTCGATGACCGCCTGGGGGATGACCTCGCCCCGCAGGGCGTTCAGGTGCCGGGCCAGGGCGTAGACCTGGGTCTTGCGCAGGTCGCTGATGAGCGCGAACCCGCCGGACATGTCGCCATAGATGGTGCAGTAGCCCACGGCCAGCTCGCTCTTGTTGCCCGTGGTCAGGAGCAGCGCGCCAGTCTTGTTGGACAGCGCCATGAGCAGGTTGCCCCGGATGCGCGACTGGATGTTCTCCTCGGTGGTGCCCGGCCCCTGCCCCGGCGCCAGCGTTGCGAAGCTTTCGCCCAGCGCCGCGTCGAAGCCCTGCATCAGCGGCTGGATGGGGATGGTGCGCGTCTCCATGCCGAGGTTCCTCGCCAGGGCCAGGGAGTCGTCGATGCTGCCCTGGCTCGACCAGGGCGAGGGCATGAGCACGCCGAGCACGTTGGCCGCGCCCAGGGCCTCCACGGCCACCGCCGCCACCACGGCGGAGTCGATGCCGCCGGACAGGCCGAGCAGCGCCTTGGTAAAGCCGCACTTGCGCAGATAGTCGCGCGTGCCGAGCACCAGCGCCTGCCAGATCTCCGCACTGCCCGAAGATTCCGGACTGCCCGAAGACTCTGCGTTGACCGAAGGCTCTTCGTCGACCGAAGGCTCTGTGTTGACCGAAGGCTCGTCTGGACCAGCGGAACCTGCGGCGGCCAGATCGACCACCAGCACGTCCTCCTTAAACCCGGCAGCCCGGGCCAAGACAGCGCCATCCGGGCCGTAGACCACGCTGCGGCCATCAAAGACCAGCTCGTCGTTGCCGCCCACCTGGTTGCAGTACACAAGCGCAAGGCCCCGCTTCTTGGCGATGGCCGAGAGCATGTCCTGCCGCAGCGCCTGCTTGCGCAGGCTGAAGGGCGAGGCCGAAAGATTGAGCAGCACGTCCGCCCCGGCAGCGCAGGCGGCCTCCACCGGGTCCACGGGATACAGCCGGTGCGGCCAGTAGTCCTTGTCGTTCCAGAGGTCCTCGCAGATGCTCAGCCCGAACCTGCGGCCCCGGTACTCCACCACGTTGGCCCCGCCGGACACATCGCCGGGCTCGAAATAGCGGGCCTCGTCGAACACGTCGTAGGTGGGCAGCAGGGACTTGCGGATGCGTGCGCGGATGGCCCCGGACTCGCACCACAGGGCGGCGTTGAACAGGGACTTGCCCTGGCCGGTGGCGTTTGGCTCCGGGCAGCCCAGCACCAGGGCCGGACCGGACGGGAAGCGCTCGAACAGGCGGCGCGCCAGGGCCTCGGCCTCGGCAAAGGCGGCCCGGCAGAAGCCGTCGTAAAGCAGCAGGTCGCGGGGGGGATAGCCGGTGAGCGCCAGCTCCGGGGTCAGGCAGAGGTCCGCACCCTGCCCGGCGGCCGTGGCGTAGGCGGCCTCGACGCGCGCCGCATTGCCCTTGATGTCGCCCACCACGGGGTTGATCTGCAAGAGGCCGATGTGGAGCGAGCCGGTGCGCATGGCGTGTTCCTGGCCTGGCGGCCTGTTAGTCGCGGGGGTCGGCCATGGAGCCGGGCAGAGAGCCCGGGTTCGATTCCGGGAAGTCTCCGCGCACGATCTCGCGCACCTTGTAGGGCACGTTGCCGCTGGCCACGTCGTGGGTGTTCACCAGCACTTCAAGGATCAGCCCGGTGCTCATGAACCCAAGCGACGACAGGTAGAACAGCACTGCCCCCAGAAACGGCGGCCTGGTGCCCATGTGCACGCCCAGGAAAAGCTTCTCGTACAGCAGCCAGAGCATGGTCAGCGTGGCCAGGGCGAACAGCCACAGGCTGATGCGCCCGAAAAGGTACACGGGCCGCTGCTTGTAGGAGTTCTGGAACCACAGGAGCACGATGTCGAAGAGCACGTCGATGCTGCGGCCGATGCCGTAGTGGCTCTTTCCGGCGAAGCGCGGCGGCGCGCTTGTGGGCACCTCGCACACGGCCCCGCCCAGGCCGTAGACCAGGGCCGGGATGAGCCGGTGCTGGCCCTCGCGCAGCTTGAGCGAACGCGCCAGGTCGCCGTCAAGGCAGGACAGCCCGCCCATGTCGTGGATATCGCACTTGCTGGTGGCGCGCATGAGGTAGTTGGCGATGAGGCTCGGGATGCGGCGCAGCAGCAGCGATTCCTGGCGTTTCTGGCGCACGCCCTTGACCAGTTCATAGCCCTCGCGAATCTTCTCGATGAGGCTTGGGACCTCCTCGGGCGGGTGCTGCAGGTCGCCGTCCATGATGACCACGTAGCGCCCGCGCGAATGCTGGATGCCCGCGAAGATGGCCGTGCACTGGCCGCGGTTGCGCGCCAGGAACACGCCCACCAGGTGCGGGTCGGTGCCTGCCAGCTCGCGAATGATCGCAGGCGTCGAGTCCGTGCTGCCGTCGTTGACCAGGACTATCTCGTAGCTGGCGCCCATGCCCGCAAGCGCCGCGCCGATGCGGCTGTGGAACTCGCGAACGCAGAGCTCCTCGTTGTGCATGGGCGTGACGATGCTGACTTCAACCGGCCATAACCCTTCGGGCGGCCACCCCCCTTCGGGGTTCAAGGGCCGACCGGTTCCGGCCTGGGCGAGGGGGTCGTTCTTGGGGCAGTTCAGGTCGGATCGTGACATGCGTGATATCCCGTAGTTCCTAACGTCTAAGCAGGTTACTGGCGAAATTCGGGGCGCAGGGCCCGTGTGGCCGGATCAAGCTGGCCGTAGTGCACAAGCCGGGCCCCGGCCTCGGCCAGGGCAGCCTCCCAGCCGGGCGCTGCCAGGGCGTCGCGCTCGGCCCGCCATTGGCCGCTGATGCGCATGGGGCCGTACTCCGGGGGCAGCGGGCCATCATCCTTCATGGGCGCGCCGGGGTGGCAGACCAGCTCCAGCACGTCTGGCCGCACCCGCTTCATATACGCACCAAGCCGCCCCGGCAACAAGTCCGCGCCCTGGTCGGCCACGCCGAACACCGAATGCGGGCAGGCCACCCGGCCCTCTTTGGGCACCTGGTGCCACAGGGCGAAGGTGTTCAGAATGCGCGCGCGGCGGCCGCCCTTGTCCCAGCGCAGCGGGGAGACCAGCTCCACCGGCCTGCGCACCCAGCTGATGCCGAACCTTTCCGCCACGCGGCAGGCGGCCTCGAACAGGCCGGGCCACACATGGATATGCTTCTCGGAGTCCAGGTGCGTGGGGTGCACCCCAAGCTCCAGGGCGCGCTCCACCTGGCGCGTCCACTCGCGCTCGGCGTCCGCCGGGGTGAAGGCGCGGCCCAGGTAGCGTTTGAAGAGCTCCACATAATCGCCCAAGAACAGGCCCTGCGGCCCGACCAGACCCGGAATCTCGTGGGCCGGGCTTTCGGGGCGGCCCCGAAGAATGTTCAGGTGCACGCCGATGCCAAGGGCCCCGGCCCCTGAGGAGAGGCCCTGCCCGAACAATCTTGCCGCGGCGGGAGCGTCCGGCCCGTTGACGAGCAGCGTGGCCGAGCTCACGCGCGCCAGCCCGGCCAAGTCCTCCACGGCGCGGCGCACGGCCATGTGCAGGCCCAGATCGTCTACATTCACCACTACATACATGGGCGGCATGCTATCTTGTGGCGCGCAGAAGGTAAAGCCTGGGCGCAGCACGGCCGCGCCGAACATCCTTCGGGCCCAAGCGGGCAGCCGCTTTCCTGTAAAATTCCACTAGCCAACCTGCTCAGGCTTGGATATCATAAACGAAAATGACACCACCGCCCCGCTCTGCCCCGGAACGGGACGAAGCACAGGAGACTTGCATGCTCATCGAAAACTGGATGACCAAGGATGTCGTGACCGCGACCCCGGAGACCTCCATGATGAAGGCCTCCAAGATCATGAAGGAAAAGAACGTCAGCCGTCTGCCCGTGGTGGACGACAAGGGCGTGCTCGTGGGCATCGTGAGCGACCGGGACGTCAAGGACGCCTCGCCCTCCAAGGCCACGACGCTGGACATGCACGAGCTGTACTACCTGCTCTCGGAGATCAAGGTGAAGGACATCATGACCAAGAAGGTCGTGACCATCAAAACCGGCGAGACCGTGGACAGCGCGGCGGCCATCATGCTCGAGCACAAGATCGGCGGCATGCCGGTGGTGGATGAGCAGAACAAGGTCGTTGGCATCGTCACCGACTCGGACATCTTCAAGGTGCTGGTGCGCATCACCGGCGTACTGGAGGGCGGCGTGCAGATAGGCGTGCGGCTGTCCAACGAACCCGGCGGCCTGGTGCCGGTGCTGGACTACCTGAAGGACCACGGCGCGCGGCTCATGAGCCTGCTCACGGCCTGCGAGCCGCCGGAGGTGGGCATGCGCGACGTGTACCTGCGCATCCGCGACATGGACAAGACCTCCATGAACGCGCTCAAGGCCGAGATGCAGAAGAGCTTCGAGGTCATCTACTGGGTCTAGCGCCCAGGGCTACTGAAAGAGAGAAGGCCGGGGGCGGAAGCTCCCGGCCTTTTTTGTGGATGAAAAGCGCGTCAGGCAATATCTATTCCGTAAACCAACACAGGGACTTGTATCGCGCTCTTGAGATGCGGAAGGTACTTAACAACTTTTTCAAAATTTAGAGAACCTTCCCAATTGAGGCCGTGTAATTGCTTCATTTTCTTTTGAAACGAAAGAGTTGTCACGACATAGACGCCGATATCAATCTTGTCCAAACCTGAATACGATCCGATTTGCATCTTTAAGAGATCTATGCCGATGAACGATGCATGCCCAAACTCAACTTCTACGCCGACGCGGTTCTTTAGGAAATCCATCTTAGCCATAGGCTCACCTGGTTCCCCAAACACAAGCGGCTGTGATTCCCAACCTCTTGCGACAAAACGGGTCTCAAGCTCTTCATTAAACCTGGGGCGGGATAATTCTGCAATCGGGAGGGAGGGATCCGTAAGAACGGCCTCAATCTCCTGGCGTATAGCCAAGCTACTGTTGATCACTTGCTCTGCGAACCGGTAGCTGAAATTTCTCAAAATGATCGGCATGTGGCCCCCAAAACCCTGAACTTTTCCGACCTATATGCCGTATCCAACATCGTCTGCAAGTGCAGGCCCGTTCCTCTCAAATCAAAAAGCATCATCTGCCTCACAGCTATGGCATTGACATGCGAGTGTGCTGAAGTGAGGTTGTCGTAGATGCTGCCGGAGAAGAGCATGGTCTCCTGCGGTACCACGCCGTAGTTGCGCCGCAGCTACTCCGCAGCTACTCCGCCTGAATCCCGTACCCCTTGAGTTTCCGGTACAGCGAGCTTCTGTCCAGGCCCACGGCCTCGGAGAGCCTGGTGACGTTACCGCCGAACTCCTTCAGCTTGGCCTCCAGGAAGCGCGCCTCAAACGCCGCGCGCGCGGTCTTGAGGTCCAGCGGCCCGGCCTGGAAGGTGTCGGGGATGTCGTCATCGTCTGGACCGGAGGCAGGGGCCGAGAGTGTGCCCGCAAGCGGCGTGGTCGTAGACTGCACGCTCGAAGACGGCGGGGTCAAAGTCTGGCTGGAGGTCGCCGAGACCGTGGCCCGGCTGGTGATGTCCGGCGGCAGGCGGTCCGGGGTGATGTCGCGCCCGCCCGCCAGGATGAGCATGCGCTCCACGAAGTTCTTCAGCTCGCGCACGTTGCCCGGCCAGGGGTAGGTCATGAGCACGGCCAGGGTCTCCGGACTGAAGCTGGCGCGTTTGCACCCGCCCCGGCGCGAAAGCGTCTCCACAAAGTCCTCGATCAACAACGCGATGTCGCCCGCCCGCTCGCGCAGGGGCGGCACCGTGAGCGGAAAGACCTTGAGCCGGTAGTACAAATCCTCGCGGAAGTTCCCGGCGCGTATCTCGGCGGGCAGGTCCTTGTTGGTGGCGGCCAGCACGCGCACGTCCACGCTGATGGTCTTGCGCCCGCCCACGTGCTCAAAGCGCTGCTCCTGCAAGATGCGCAAAATCTTGGCCTGGGTCTTGAGGCTCATGTCGCCGATCTCGTCCAGGAAGAGCGTACCCTTGTGGGCCAGCTCGAACTTGCCGATCTGGGCCTTGTCCGCGCCGGTGAAGGCGCCCTTCTCGTGGCCAAAAAGCTCGCTCTCGATGAGCTCCTCGGGGATGGCAGCGCAGTTCACGGCCACAAAGGGCAGGTCCGCCCGGCGGCTCTGGGCGTGCAGCAGCCGCGCGGCGATCTCCTTGCCTGTGCCGTTCTCGCCGGTGATGAGCACCCAGGCGTCGGTGGGGGCCACCTGGCTGATCATCTCGCGCAAGGAGTCCATGACCGGGGAGGCCCCGGTGAGGTGCACCTCTGTCTCGCCCAGGGAATGGCGCAGGGCCAGGTTCTCCTGCTTCAGGCGCGAGAACTCCAGGGCCTTGTTGGCGGCCAGCAGGACCTTCTCCAGGGACAGGGGCTTCTCGATGAAGTCAAAGGCCCCGAGCTTGATGGCCCCCACCGCGGTCTCGATGGTGCCGTGTCCGGAGATCATGACCACGGGCAGCTCGGGCCGGTCCTCGCGCAGGCGCGAGAGCACCTCCAGGCCGTCCAGGCCGGGCAGCCAGATGTCCAGAAACACCAGGTCAAAGGCCTCGCCGGAGTCCAGCAGCGCAAGCCCGGCCTCTCCGGTCTCGGCCTCGGCCACGGCAAAGCCCTCGTCCTCCAGAATGCCCTTCAGGGAAAAGCGGATGCCGGACTCGTCGTCCACCACCAGGATGCGGGCACGCTCGCTCATCATTCCTCCATCTCGGCAGCGGCTTTGGGCGGCACGGGCGCGGAGCCCGGGGAAGGGGCCGGGCCAGCCCCGGCCGGACAGAAAACATCCAGGCCCTCGAAGGTGAAGCCGCCGCCGTTCATGAGCGAGAGGCAGGCGTCCACGCACTCGGAATCATAGATGCGCCCGCGCCCGTTTCGTATCTCCTCCAGGGCCAGGGGCAGGCCCAGGGCGGCGCGGTAGGGCCGGTGCGAGCTCATGGCCTCCACCACATCGGCCACGGCCAGGATGCGCGCCTCGCGTGAGATCTCCGTGCCCTTGAGCCCGCCGGGGTAGCCGGAGCCGTCCAGGCGCTCGTGGTGCTCCAGCACGCTGCGCGCCACGGGCCAGGGGAAATTCACCTCGCGCAGGATCTCAAAGCCCACCTCGGAGTGGCTCTTCATGATGCCCATCTCCATGTGCGACAGACGCGCGGGCTTGGACAATATCTCCGCCGGGACGTAGACCTTGCCGATGTCGTGCAGGGTGCCCGCCACCTCCAACCCCTCCAGGGTCTCCACGGGCAGGCCCAGCTCCTGGCCGATGGCGCAGGCCAGCCGGGCCACGCGCTGCTGGTGTCCGGCGGTGTAGGGGTCGCGCTTCTCGGCCATGCTGGCCAGGGCGCGCACGGTCTGCCGGAAGGCGGTGCGCAGGGCCTGCATGCTCTCCAGCCGTTCAGCCTCGTCCTGCTTGCGCTGGGCCACGTTGCGCAGCACCAGCACGCGGCCCCGGAAGTCGCCGCGCTGGCCGCGCACCGGCGAGACCGACAGCCCCACCGGGATCTCCAGGCCGGCCTGGGTGCGCAGCAGCATGTCCTCGCACATGGGCTGCGCGGAACGCGGGCAGCAGATCTCCTCCAACCCGGTGACGGGCAGGCGTGTGTCCTGCTCCAGGATGGTGAACACGGCGGCAAGCTCCCGGCCCAGGGCCTGCTCCGGCTCCACGCCCAGCATGGCCGCCGCCGCGGGGTTCAGGTAGGTCACGCGGCCCTCGACATCCGTGGAGACGACGGCCTCGGCAAGGCTGCCCAGGGTGGTGGACAGAAGCTGCTCGTTCTCCTGCAGCTTGGCCTCGGTGCGGTATTTGTACAGGGCCACCTCAATGGCCAGGGACAAATCGTGGTCCCTGAAAGGCTTGGTGATGTAGCCGAAGGGGTCGGTGCGCTTGGCGCGTTCCAGGGTCTTCTCGTCGGTGGCGGCGGAGAGATAGACCACCGGCAGGCTGAAGCGCTCGTGCAGCTCCAGGGCGGTGTCGATGCCGTCCATGCCGCCGCCCCCAAGCATCACGTCCATGAGCACCAGGTCCGGCCTGGAGGACTCGGCCAGGTCCAGGGCCTCGCGGCCCGTGCTCGCCCGCCCGACGACCTCGTAGCCCAGGCGCTCCAGGTTGGACTGGATGCCCAGGGCCACAATGGTCTCGTCCTCCACCACCAGAATTCTGCCTTTGTGCATCAATGCTCCCTCGAAATCCCGCAAATCACTATACCCGGCCCAGCACGTCCGCAAGGGCACCGGCCAGGCCAGGGTGCTTGAACCTGTAGCCTGCGGCCAGAAGCCGCGTCGGCTCCGCGCGCACGCCAGAGAGCAGCACCTCTTCGGCCATCTGGCCCAGCAGAAGCCTCAGCGCGAAACCCGGCGCGGGCAGAAAGGCCGGGCGGCCCAGGGCGCGGCCCAGGGCGCGGGCAAACCCGCGCGAGTCCACGGCCTCGGGCGCGGCCAGGTTGAACGGACCGGACAGGCCGGGCGTCTGCAGCAGAAAGGCGATGGCCCCGGCTTCGTCGTCCAGGTGAATCCAGGGCAGCATCTGGGTCCCGGCGCCCAGCGGCCCGCCCAGACCCCAGCGGAACGGCGGCAGCATCTTGGCCAGGGCCCCGCCCCGGCCCAGGACCATGCTCGTGCGCACGACGACCCGCCGCACGCCGAGCGCCTCCGCCTCCAGGGTCGACGCCTCCCAGCGCCCGGCCACCTGGGCCAGAAAATTCGTGCCCGCCGGGGCGTCCTCGGACACGCTCTCCGGTCCGCGCGCGCCGTAATAGCCCACGGCCGAGGCCTGCACCAGCGCCGCCGGGAGCACCCCGGCCTGGCGGATGGCGTCCACGACCGCGGCCCCGGCGTCCAGACGGCTGTCCAGGATGCGGCGCTTCTTGTCCGGGGTCCAGCGGCCGTCGGCGATGTTCTCGCCCGCCAGGTTCACGATGGCCGTGTCCGCGTCTATGAATTCGGCCCAGCCCGCGCCGGTGACGCCGTCAAAGGGCGCGCCGACGATACGCGCACCGGGCGCGCCGAGGCCAAGGACGGCCGGCACCTTGTCCGGCCTGCGCGAGGGCACGACGATCTCATGCCCCTGCCCGGAGAGCAGCCGCGCCAGCGCCTTGCCGATGAATCCTGTGCCGCCGAGAATGATAGTACGCATGATCCGGTAGGTACGCGCAATCAGGGCAGAGGGCAAGCCGCGCGCCGCGCGTCAAGACCACTCGCGCCATTAGACAGCCGGGCAATTATGCCGTACAAGGGCTCTCGCCCTCAGACGGGGGTAATCCTCAGAACGCAGCCCGGGCAACTTCCGGACAGCACGTGCGAGACCATGACCGACACCAACCTCATCAGAAATTTCAGCATCATCGCGCATATCGACCACGGCAAATCAACCCTGGCCGACCGCATCCTGGAAATCACAGGGGTGGTCTCCGCCCGCGACCAGAAGGCCCAGTACCTGGACAAGATGGACCTGGAGCGCGAACGCGGCATCACCATCAAGGCCCAGACGGTGCGCATCCCCTACAAGGCGAAGGACGGACTGAAGTACATCCTGAACCTCATCGACACCCCCGGGCACGTGGACTTCTCCTACGAGGTCTCGCGCTCGCTCGCCGCCTGCGAGGGCGCGCTGCTCGTGGTCGACGCCTCCCAGGGCGTGGAGGCCCAGACGCTGGCCAACGTCTACCTGGCCCTGGACAACGACCTTGAGGTCGTGCCGGTGCTGAACAAGATCGACCTGCCCAGCGCCGAGACCGACCGCGTGAGCCGCGAGATCGAAGAGGTCATCGGGCTGGACTGCACCGACCCGGCGCTCGTCAGCGCCAAGTCGGGCCTGGGCGTGGCGGACCTGATCGAGCGCATCATCACGCACCTGCCGCCGCCCAAGGGCAACGCGGACGCCCCCTTGAAGGCGCTCATCTTCGACTCCTGGTACGACACGTACCTCGGCGTCGTGGTGCTCTTCCGCGTGCTCGACGGCACCATCAAGAAGGGCGAAAAGATCCGCATCTTCTCCTCGGGCAAGGAGTTCGAGGTCATGAAGCTCGGCGTGTTCAGCCCCGAGAGCGTCGAGATGCCGGACTTCGGACCCGGCGAGGTCGGCTTCCTCTGCGCCAACATGAAGGAGCTCTCCGACGCGCCCGTGGGCGACACCATCACCAAGGCCGACAACCCCACCAAGTCGCCCTTCCCCGGCTTCAAGAAGGTCAAGCCCATGGTCTTCTCCGGGCTCTACCCCGTTGAGCCCAATGAATACGAGATGCTCAAGGTGGCCCTGGAGAAGCTCCAGCTCAACGACGCCGCCTTCAGCTTCGAGCCGGAGACCTCCAAGGCGCTGGGCTTCGGCTTCCGCTGCGGCTTCCTCGGCCTGCTGCACATCGAGATCATCCAGGAGCGCCTGGAGCGCGAATTCCAGGCCCGGCTCATCACCACCGCGCCCTCGGTCATCTACAAGGTCAAGACCATCGACGGCCGCGAGCTGCAGATCGACAACCCGAGCCTGCTGCCCGACCCCAGCCACATCGCCGAGCTGCACGAGCCCTACGCCAAGGTGGAGATCCACGTGCCCAACGACTTCGTGGGCAACGTGCTCGGCCTGTGCGAGGAGAAGCGCGGCATCCAGAAGGACATGAAGTACCTGACCGCCTCGCGCGTGGTCATCACCTACGAGATGCCCTTCGCCGAAATCATGTACGACTTCTTCGACAAGCTCAAAAGCACCACCAAGGGCTACGCCAGCCTGGACTACGAGATCGTCGACTACCGCCAGAGCGACCTGGTGCGCCTGGACATCCTCATCAACACCGAGGCCGTGGACGCCTTCTCGGTCATCGTGCACCGCGACTCGGCCTACAAGTTCGGCCGCAGCCTCGCGGAAAAGCTCAAGAAGAGCATTCCCCGCCAGATGTTCGAGGTCATCATCCAGGCCGCCATCGGCAACAAGATCATCGCCAAGGAGCGCGTGGCGCCCTTCCGCAAGGACGTCATCGCCAAGTGCTACGGCGGCGACATCACCAGAAAGCGCAAGCTGTTGGAGAAGCAGAAGGAAGGCAAACGCCGCATGCGCCGCATGGGCAACGTGGAGATCCCCCAGGATGCCTTCCTGGCCGTGCTCAAGGCCGGCAGCGACGACTAACCGACACGGCCAGTCACGACGACCAACCCCGCGGCAGGCTCACCGCCGCAGAGAGAGAAGGAACACGCATGAATCCCAGATGGCTCAAGACGCTCAAGGAATATGTGGAGGCGCTGCTGGTCGCGGTGGTGCTGGCGCTGGTCATCCGCGCCTTCGTGGTGCAGGCCTTCAAGATCCCCACCGGCTCCATGCTTGAGACCCTGCAGATCGGCGACCAGTTGCTCGTCAGCAAGTTCCACTACGGCCTGCGCATGCCCTTCACCGACACCGTGCTCGTCAACGTGTACGAGCCCGCGCGCGGCGACATCGTGGTCTTTGAATACCCCTTCAACGAGAAACTCGACGCCAGCCGCCCGAACCTGAAGGACGTCGATTTCGTCAAGCGCATCGTGGGCATCCCCGGCGACACGGTGGAGATCCGCGCCAAGGAAGTCTACGTCAACGGCAAGCGCGTCACCGCCCCGTACGTCCAGCACACGCGGGACGACATTGAGGAAAGCCCCCTGCCCGAGGGCCACCCCGAGGTCACCGTGGATCCCAAGGCCTACTTCGACCACTGCGAGGACGTGAGCACCGAGTGCCGCTCCAAGCGCGACTGGATGCCCAAGATCACCGTGCCCGAGGGCAAGTACTTCTGCATGGGCGACAACCGCGACGAGTCCTTCGACTCCCGCTTCTGGGGCTTTGTCGACCGCTCCGCCATCAAGGGCAAGGCCCTGGTCATCTACTGGTCCTGGACCGGCCCCTCCAACGTCCGCTGGGAGCGCATCGGCCGCATGCTCCACTAGCCCCGGCAAGGCTGCCTTGCTGTGAAGGAGAGCACGCGGGCAACGCTGCTGCTGGTGGCCACGGCGCTCATCTGGAGCTCCGGCGGTCTGGCCGTCAAGCTGGTGGACGTGAGCCCCATGGCCATCACCGGCGTGCGCGGGGCCATCTCCGCCCTGACCATCCTGCTCATGACGCGCGGCGCGCTCAACCTTCGCCCCACGCCCGCGCGCCTCACCGCCGCCTTCTGCTACGCCGGGCTGCTGCTGGGCTACGTGGTGGCCATGAAGATGACCACCGCGGCCAACGCCATCCTGCTGGCCTACACCGCGCCCATGTATGTGGCGCTCCTGGCCCCGCGCCTGCTGGGCGAGCCCACCCGCCCGCGCGACTGGCTGTTCGTCCTGGTCATGCTTTGCGGCATGGTGCTGTTCTTCCTCGACCGCGTCTCCACTATGGGGTTCTGGGGCAATATCATCGCCGTGGGCACGGGCATGTTCTACGCGGCCTTCACCCTGTCCATGCGCGCCCAGAAGGACGCCTCGCCCCTGGAATCCGTGGTGCTGGGCAACCTCATCACGGCCGCAATCGGCCTGCCGTTCCTGTTCTGGGAGGGCCTGCCCGACGCCTCCGGGTGGCTTGGCCTGGCCTATCTGGGCATCGTGCAGCAGGGCCTGTCCATGGGCCTCTACGCCTGGGCCATCAAGCGCCTGGGCGCGCTGGAGGCCATCCTCATCATGACCCTTGAGCCCATCCTGAACCCCGTCTGGGTGGCCCTGGGCTACGGCGAGATCCCCGGGCTGTGGTCCCTCATCGGCGGGGCCGTGGTGCTTGGCGCGGTGACGCTGCGCGGGATGTCCGGCGCGCTGGCAAGGCCCGCCCAAACCGCCTGACAGGAGCCCCGGCAAAACCGCATTTCTGGACAGGACGCGCCCTGTCGGGCATGCTTGCAGACAGGCGGAAAAGATGCGGTCAGCCGCGCGCAGACGCTTCTTTCCCCGCCGCTCCCCTCTGGAGGCCAGCCCATGAACTGGATCGCACTCCGCCCCGCGCTCTTGAGAACCTGCCCCCTGCGTTTGCTCGTCTCCCTGCTTGTCTCCCTGTTTGCCTGGCCGCTCGTTTTCCCGTCGGCCACGGCAGCCGCCAGCGACATGCCCGCGCCCGCCAGCGCCGGGGTGGACCTCAAGCGCGGCCTTGTGGTGCTGGCGCAGTTCCCGGACGTGCAGCATGACGGGAACAGGGATTTTGTGCGCACGCGCTTCGCCGGGCATCTGAACAGCTATGTCCGGGAAATGTCCTACGGCAAGGTGGCGCTGAGCATCGACGTGACCCCCGTGTGGCACACGCTGCCGGAACCTGTCGACCGCTACCGGATCTCGCCGCGCAACCTCGAGGTGGACAAGTCCCGGGTCCACAAGCTCATCAATGACGCCCTCGACGCCCTGGGCAAGGACGTGGACCTCGCCCAGTACGACTTCATCGCGCTGATGCTGGGCGCAAAGGTGTCGGACTACGGCATGGTCGGGCTGTGCGGCTATCCGGGCATGCTCGGCTGGAGCACCGAGGACGCCTACCGGACAACAAGCGGCCGGGAGGTGCGCGGCGGGGTTGCCATCTTCACCAGCCAGGCGCACCTGGGGACGCTCTTCCATGATGTCGCGCACATCCTCGGCGGGGTGCAGGGGGGCAGGCGCGCGGCGCCCTGCCTGTACGACCACGACATGCAGGCCAAGCCCGGCCCCATGCGGGAGACCTTCCTCAGCTCCATCATCAACATGGGCTTCTGGGACCCCATGTCCTGCCATTTCTACAAGCGCGAGCTCCCGCCGCCGGGCATTTCCTCCTGGACCAAGCTGCGCCTGGGCTGGCTCGACCCGGCCAAGGTCAGGGTCGTGCCGCCCGGACAGTCGATGGAAGTGCTCCTCGGCCCGCTGGAAGACGCGGCCTCGGAAACCCTGGCCATCCGGCTGCCGCTCTCCGGGTCCACCTCCTATCTTGTGGAAAACCGCCAGCCCCTGGGCTTCGACAAGTTCCTGCCCGGCAGCGGCGTGTTGATCATGCGCGCCGACGACGCAGTGGCCGAATGCCGCTTCGGACGCTCTCCGGTCAAGCTGGTGGACGCCAATCCCGCGATTCCGCACCTGGAGGGCGCGGCCTTTGACGTTGGCGGCAACGCCGTGTTCCAGGACGCGCCAAACAACATCCGCATCAAAATCCTGGAAAAGGTCGGCAGTTCCTACAGGATCTCCATCGAGCGCGGTCGGTAGCCGGGCCTGCGCCTGCCGCCCCGGCAGACGTTTGGCAGGCGCTTGGCAGGCGCATTCCCCCTGGCTTCCTCGACAAACCGCCGCAGGCAGGGCATACTCTATAGGCACACCCGCAGAAAAGGAGCATCCCCCCTGTGATCGCCAAAGTCCGCACCGCCGCCCTGCTCGGCATCGAAGCCCTGCCCGTGTCCCTGGAAGTCGACCTGACCCGCTCCGGCATGCCCGCCTTCACCCTGGTGGGCCTGGCCGAGGGCGCGGTGCGCGAGGCCAAGGAGCGCGTGCTCGCGGCGCTGAAGAACGCCGGGTACAAGCTGCCGCCCGCCCGCATCACCGTGAACCTGGCCCCGGCCGACCTGCGCAAGGAGGGCAGCGCCTACGACCTGCCGCTGGCCCTGTGCCTGCTGGCGGCCAGTGAGTCCATTGCGCCCGAATGCCTGGCCGGGATGCTGGACCCGGACGACAGCGCCACCGGTCCGGGCGGCTGGTTCCTGGCCGGGGAACTGTCGCTGGACGGCGCGCTCAAGCCCGTGCCGGGCATCCTGCCCCTGGCCATCCTGGCCCGCGACCAGGGCGCCACCGGGCTCATCGTGCCGGGTGAGAACGCCGCCGAGGCCGCCGTGGTGCAGGGGCTCTCCGTCTATGGCGTGGAAAGCCTGAGCCAGGCCGTGCGCATCGTCACCGGCGAGGACACGCCAGCCCCCGCCGTGGTGGACGTGGACGCGCTGTGGGCGGGCCAGGCCGGGGCCGAGGGCGACTTCGCCGAGGTCAAGGGCCAGGACCACGCCAAGCGGGCCATCGAGATCGCCGCCGCTGGCGGGCACAATCTCTTGTTCGTCGGGCCTCCGGGCAGCGGCAAGACCATGCTCTCCCAGCGCATCCCCACCGTGCTGCCGCCGCTGACCTTTGACGAGGCCCTGGAGGTCACCAAGGTCTATTCCGTGGCCGGGATGCTCGACCGCGACGCCGCGCTGGTGGTGCGCCGCCCGTTCCGCTCGCCGCACCACACCATCAGCGACGCGGGGCTCATCGGCGGCGGGGTCAACCCCCGGCCCGGCGAGGTTTCGCTTGCCCACCGTGGCGTCCTGTTCCTCGACGAACTGCCGGAGTTCAAAAAGCACGTTTTGGAGGTGCTGCGCCAGCCCCTGGAAGACGGTCGGGTGACCATCTCCCGCGCGGCACAGTCGCTGACCTACCCCTCGGACTTCATGCTCGTCGCGGCCATGAATCCTTGCCCCTGCGGCTACCTCACCGACGACCGGCACACCTGCACCTGCTCGCCGCTGTCCATCCTCAAGTACCGCTCGCGCATCTCCGGCCCGCTCATGGACCGCATCGACATGCAGGTGGAGGTGCCCGCCGTGCCGTATGAGGACCTGAAGGCCCCGCGCGGCAGCCGCGACTCGGCCACCATGCGCGCTGGCATCGTCAAGGTGCGCGGCGTCCAGGCCGAGCGCTACCAGGGCTCAGGCATCCGGCTCAACGCCGACCTCCAGGGCTCGCTCTTGGAGCGCTGGTGCAAGGTGGGCGAGGCCGAGCACAGCTTTCTGGAGCAGGCCGTGCGCCGCCTCGGCCTCTCGGCCCGGGCCTACACGCGCGTACTGCGCATCGCCCGCACCATCGCCGACATGGAGGACGCAGGAAACGTCGAGATCCCGCACCTGGCCGAGGCCATCAACTTCCGCACCATGGACCGGGTGAACGCGCCTGGGGGGTGAATCCAATCCCCACCCCAAAAGGGGAATTGCCCTGCGCCGCGAGTTCTGCTAGGCAGAAGGCGCACCCGGCAGGCCGCACCCACGCTCACTTCCGCCTGCCCCCGCATGGAGGACCCGTGACCCTGCTTCGCCTGTATGATTTCGCCGCCGGACCGCTCTTCGCCTTCTCCTTCAGCGTGTTCCTGCTGGGCTCAGGCTGGCGCGTGCTGCGCTTCCTCCTCCTGGCCCGCGCCGCGGACCCCGCCGCCCTGCGCGGCTTCCGCCCGGCCTGGGCGCTCAAAAGCATCCTGCACTGGCTCATCCCCGCCAACATCACCGCGCGGGAAAACGCGCTCACCACCGCCGCAGGCTTCGCCTTCCACCTGGCGCTCATGGGCGTGGCGCTCTGCTTCTCGGCCCACGTGGTGCTGGTGGACCTGGCCTGGAACGTGTCCTGGCCCACCCTGCCCGACGAGGCCGCCGACTGGCTGACCTACCTGTTCCTGGCCTCGGCGGCGTTCCTGGCCTGGCGGCGGGTCAAGCTGCCCCACGTGCGCGCGCTGACCACCGCCTCGGACTGGCTGGTGCTGGCGCTCACTACGCTGCCCATGCTCACCGGCCTCATGGCCTATCGCCAGTGGGGCGACTACGACCTCATGATCACCCTGCACGTGCTCTCGGGCAATCTGATGCTGCTCGCCGTGCCCTTCACCAAGCTCTCCCACGCCGTCTTGTTCTTCGTCTCGCGCGCCGTCACCGGCAGCGACTTCGGCAAGCGCAACGTGGGCGCCTGGTAATCTCGCGAGGAGACGCAATGGACTTAGACATCCTCAAGAAAGCCCTGGCCTCGCGCAGCGGCGCGCGCCTCAAGCTCTGGATGGAGATCTGCGCGCGCTGCGGCCTGTGCGCCCAGGGCTGCCACTTCTACCAGTCCGATCCCCGGCCCGAACATGTGCCCGCCTACCGCCTGAAGCCCCTGGCCGAGCTCATGCGCCGCAAAGGCAACGTCGACGAGGCCTTCATGCAGGAGCTGGTGGACACGGTCTACGGCACCTGCACCATGTGCCAGCGCTGCTCCATGTTCTGCCCGCACGGCATCAACATCGCCTTCCTGGTGCGCGCCACGCGCGCCCTGGCCGTCAGTCAGGGCATGACCCCGCAGGGCCTGGCTTCGGGCCTGGCCAACGCGCTGGAGTTCGGCAACAACCTCGGCATCAGCGAAGAGGACTACCTCGAAACAGTGGAGTGGCAGCTGGAGGAACTCCAGGGCGAGATGCCTGATGCACGTGCGCCCATGGACAAGAAAGGCGCGGAGGTGCTCGTCACCTTCCACCCGCGCGACATCAAGTTCTACCCCCAGAACCTGTACAACTACCTCAAGCTCTACAACGCCGCAGGGATCGACTTCACCCTCACCAGCTCCAAGGGCTGGGACTCCACCAACATCGGGCTCTTCGCGGGCGATGACCCCGCAGCCGCCGAACTGGCCGGGCGCGTCGTCGCCGCAGGCGAAAACCTGGGGGTCAAGACGATCCTCTCAGCCGAGTGAGGGCACTCCATCCGCGCCCTCAAGTTTGAGGGACCGAACTGGCTGAAACGAGACTTCCCCTTCGAGGTGGTGGCCCCCATGAAGATGTGGGCCGACCTCTTCCGCGCTGGCAAGCTGAAGCTCAAGCAGCACTTTCACAAGGAGCCCGCAACCTTCCAGGATTCCTGCAACTTCATCCGCAACGCCGGGCACTTCGAGGACTCGCGCCTGCTGCTGCGCCACGTGGCCGCGGACTTCCGCGAAATGCACCCGAACGGCAACCACACCTATTGCTGCGGCTCCGGCGGCGGCCACGGGCTCATGAGCGAGTACAAGCAGAAGCGCCTCGCCACAGCCAAGGCCAAGGCCGAGGCCATCCGCGCCACCGGGGCCGAAATCGCAGTTGTCGCCTGCCACAACTGCGAGGACGGCATCCGCGACGGCCTGAAGGCCCACGAGGTCCCGGCCCAGGTGCACCTGTTCAGCCACTACTTGGCCGAGGCCGTGGACCTGGACGAATAGGCCAGGGGCGCTGCCCCCGGCACCCCCGCCAAAGGGCCTCAAGGCCCTCTGGACTCCCCATAGGGCCTGGGCCTGGGGCGGCATGGGCAGATGCGTCGGCTGGGCTTGGCCCTGGCAATGTGTTCGGAGTTTCGAGGGAAGACCCTCGATACTCCGAACACGGTTGGCCCCGTTTTGGAGCGAAGCCGAAAGACAAGAGAAAGACACTTTTCCCTGGTTTCCCTAAGAAAGCCGAGAGGGCTGTTTCAGGTTCCTCCTGAAACAGCCCTCTCGGCGTATGATGGGGGTCCGGGGGCCGCTGCCCCCGGCGGGGTCCAGGGGCAGAGACCCTGCCGGGGTGCAGGGGCAGCGCCCCTGGCATCTTCGCTTAGCGGATGCCCTTGCTGTTCAGGAACGTGGTGTACTTCTTGTCGGTGCCCTGGATGTGTCCGATGAGCCAGTCCTTCAGGAAGCGCATGATCTCCATGGTCACTTTGGCCTTGCCGCTTTTCAGGCCCGCCTCGAACTCCAGCACCTGCTGCACCAGCTTGCGGTGGTACTCCTTGTGCTGGGCGGTTTCCGGGTAGCCGTAGCGGTCGAAGTATTCCTCCTCCTGGCCGAAGTGCTTCACGGTGTATTCCTTGAGGCGCTCCACCACGCCCACGAGCACCGCATCGGACTTGCGCGAGCGCATGGCGGCGTGCAGCTCGTTGATGAGCCCCAGGAGCACCTTGTGCTGTTCGTCGATGAGGCGGATGCCCACGGACAGGTCGTCGCTCCAGGTCATGAGCTTGTCCGAGGCCACGTTGGCGAGCTTGCCGCTGGCCATGCCCTGGATGATGGAGTCCAGCTCCTCGGTGAGGCCGGAGATCTCGACCACCACGCGGGTGGAGCGGTCCACGCTTTCGGCGGTCTGGCGGGCCACCTGGTTCACTTCGGCCACGGAGCGGTTGATCTCCTCGCTCGTGGCGGACTGTTCCTCGCTGGCCGTGGCGATGGAGGCCACCTCCATGGCGGTCTCCTGCACGATGTTCACGATCTCTTCCATGTAGTGGCCGGATTCCTCGGCCACGCGCGCGCTCTCGATGATGTCCGAAGCGGCGGCGTCCACGGCCACGACGTTCTCGCGGGCGCGCTCCTGGATGCTGCGCACGGAGTCGCCCACCTGCTTGGTGGCGGTCATGGTCTTTTCAGCCAGCTTGCGGACCTCGTCGGCAACCACGGCGAAGCCGCGTCCGGCGTCGCCCGCGCGCGCCGCCTCTATGGCGGCGTTCAGCGCCAGCAGGTTGGTCTGGTCGGCAATGTCGGAGATGACGCCCAGCACCTGGCCGATGCTCTCGGCCTGGTTGCCCAGGGTGGTCATGGTCTCCTTGAGGGCCAGGATGCGGTCCTTGACGCGCTCGATGGAGCCCACGGCCTCGCGCACGCCCTTGGCCCCGGTCTGGGCGTTGCCCTTGGCGCGGTCGGCGCTCTGGGCGGCGTCGCCGGTATTGCGGGCGATGTCCAGAATGGCCTCGTTCATCTGCTCCATGGCCGTGGTGGTGGCGTCCACGCGTTCGGTCTGCACCTGCACGTCGCTGCCCACCTGCTCCATGTTCGAGTTCAGCTCGCGCACGGCCCCGAAGATGCGCTCAGCGGAGATCTTGGCCTTGGCCGAGGCGGCACGCATGTTTTCCAGAAGCTCGGCCATGGCCGTCTCCTTCTCGCGGCTCTCGGCCAGGGCGGTCATGCTGGTGGCGGCCTCGCGCGCGGCCTGGGCCT
Source organism: Pseudomonadota bacterium (assembly GCA_018817515.1). GTDB lineage: Bacteria > Desulfobacterota > Desulfovibrionia > Desulfovibrionales > Desulfovibrionaceae > Humidesulfovibrio. The sequence goes on along the minus strand of JAHIUD010000024.1, from coordinate 31,104 downwards.
CTTTCTCGCGCGCGGCCTCGGCGGCCTTGTTCAGGCTCTCCACCAGGTTGCACAGAGCCTCGCGCAGGTCGGCGAACTCGGCAGGCATGGCCTGGATCGGGCAGGCGGCGGGAGCGCCCTTGGCGATGCCCTGGGCATAGACGCGCAGGGCGTCGAGCGGCAGCACAAGTTGGCTGTGCACGGTCCAGAGCAGGGCCGCCGCGCCAAGCAAGGCCAGGACGAACAGACACAAGCGCAGGGTGAAGGAAGCGTCGGGCCAGAAACCAGCGACAAAAAGGGCGCAAGCCGCACCCACAAGGGCGAAGCCGGAGGCGGCCAGTCGGGTTTTGATGCTTGCCGAGGACTGCTGAGACATGAGGGCTCCTTGCCGGATTCTAGGAAGAGGAGGCACTTCACCGATCCGTTTGTACTTTTGCGCGGGGCATTTCCACACTTGGCATCTATACCTCATCGGCCCTCGGGATACAATGCTTAAGATGGCCTGCCCCCTGGCCAGCCGCATTCCTCCACGCCCGTTGACGCGGAGCACTCCCGGCCGTAGAGTCCATGCATGGTTGAAACCGTGCACACCACTGACGCCGAGGCCTCCAAGGAAAAAAACAGCGCCGCGCTGTCCTCTGTGCTGGCCGCGCTGCTGCTCACGGGCATGAAGCTCGGTGCTGGCCTGTACACCGGCAGCCTGGGCATTTTGTCCGAGGCGGCCCACAGCGGCCTGGACCTTGTGGCCGCCGGGGTCACGCTGTTTGCCGTGCGCCTCTCCGCCGCGCCGGCCGACGCCAAGCACCCTTACGGCCACGGCAAGGTCGAGAACCTCTCGGCCCTGGCCGAAACCGCGCTCTTGCTGCTCACCTGCGTGTGGATCATCTACGAAGCCGTGGACCGGCTGTTCTTCAACCCGCGCGAGGTCGACGCCTCGCTCTGGGCCGTGGGCGTCATGGTGGTGTCCATCGTGGTGGACTTCTCGCGTTCGCGCATGCTGCTCGCCGTGGCAAAGAAGCACAACAGCCAGGCCCTGGAGGCCGACGCCCTGCACTTCTCCACGGACATCTGGTCGTCGCTGGTGGTGCTGGCGGGCCTGGGCGCGCTGTTCCTGGCCGATACGCTTGGCCCGGCCTCAGCGCTCAAGCCCTGGCTCTTGCGGGCCGACTCCCTGGCCGCCCTGGCGGTGAGCGGCATCGTGCTCTGGGTCAGTTGGAGGCTCGGCGCCCAGGCCATCGACGTGCTCCTGGACGCCGGGGTGCAGGAGGCCTCGGGCCAGATCGAGCGGGCCATGCTGGCCCTGCCCGGCGTTACCGGCGTGCGCCGCGTGCGCGTGCGCCAGAGCGGTCCGGCCAGCTTCGTGGACATGCGCCTCCTGGTGCAGCCAGGGCTTGATGCCGGCGAGGCCTCTCAGGTGGCGCAGGAGGCGCGGGAGGCCGTGCGCGAACTTTTGCACGATGCGGATGTCATGGTCGAGGTGAAGCCGCAGGAGGAAGGGGCCAGCGGGCTCCTGGAACGCGTGCGGGCAGTGGCCGGTTTGTCCGGTCTGGGCGCGCACGACATCCAGGTGCGCCAGTTGGAAGAGGGCTTGAGCCTCGACCTGCACGCCGAGGTGCCGGGCGCGCTTTCTTTGGCCCAGGCCCACGCCCGCGTCACGGACATGGAAAAGGCCCTACGCCGCGAGCTTGGGCCGGTGCTCAGCGTTGTCACGCACATCGAACCCGAGGGCGCGCACCCAGCGCCCATGCCGGAACAGGGCGAGGCGGCCCAGGAGCTTCGGCAGGCCATCAAGGACATCGTGGAGGAAACGGACGGGGTGTGCGACATGCACAACCTCACGCTGCACCGCTCAGGCGCGCGCTTCGGTGCCTCGTTCCACTGCCGCATGCACCCCGAGACGCCCATCACCCGCGCCCACGACCTGACCGTGGCCCTGGAGGCGAGCTTGCGCGCGCGCCTGCCGGAGCTGGTCCGCGTGACCATCCACATGGAGCCGGAGATATCTGAGGCCGAGCTGCCGCCGCTGGTCTAACAACCAAGCAGACCTGTTCTACCTCCCCAACCGCCTCTGCAACAGCACGAAATCCGCCAGGGTCAAGAGCACCATGGCCTTCAAGACCGGCACGATGCGCGGAATGGCGCAGATGTCGTGGCGTCCGCCGATGCTCAGGCGCACGGCTTCGCCCTTGCTGTTCACGGTCTGCTGCTCCTTGCCGATGGACGGGATGGGCTTGACGTAGACGCGCGCGACGATTTCCTGCCCGCTGGCCATGCCGCCCAGGATGCCCCCGGCGTTGTTCGAGGAGAAGCCCTCCGGCGTGATCTGGTCGTTGTTCTCGCTGCCCAGGCTGCGCGCAGCCCCGCAGCCCGCGCCGATCTCCACGGCCTTCACCGCGCCCACGCCCATAAGCGCGTACGCCAGGCGCGCGTCCAGCTTATCGAACACCGGCTCGCCCAGGCCCGCGGGCACGCCCGTGGCGCGCAGCTCCACCACGCCGCCCAGGGTGTCGCCCCCGGCCTTTATCTGGCGCACCCGGTCCTCCCAGGACTCCACCACATGCTCATCCGCGCTGAAGAAAGGCCGCGACAGCGCCCCGCCGAAATCGCGCAGGGTGGCCGGAATGCCGCCCAGCTCCACCGTGGCCGCCTGCACGTGGATGCCAAGCGCCCCCAGCAGCTCCTGGGCGATGGCCCCGCCGACCACACGGGAAATGGTCTCCCGGCCGGACGAACGCCCGCCGCCCCGGTAGTCGCGCCGACCGAACTTGGCGTCAAAGGTCAGGTCCGCGTGGCCGGGCCGGTACACGTCCATGATCTTGGAATAGTCGCGCGAGCGCTGGTCCTGGTTCTCCACGAGAAAGCCGATGGGCGTGCCCGTGGTCAGCCCCTCGAACACGCCGGAGAGCAGGCGCACGGCGTCGTCCTCCTGGCGGGCCGTGGAGGCCACCCCGCCCTGGCCGGGCTTGCGCCGGTCGAGCTCGGTCTGGATGACGGCCTCGCTGATGGGGATGCCCGCCGGGCAGCCGTCCACCACGCCGCCCACAGCCGGGCCGTGGGATTCGCCGAAGGTGGTCAGTTGAAACAGGGTGCCGAAGGTGTTGCCGCTCATGTGCTACCGTCCTTGTTGCCTTGTAAAAAAGTCGTCGGACTCGTCGGGCGCATCAGGCGCCCAGAAATTCCTCGCAGAGCATGGCCGCAGCCTCGAAATCCGACCCGCCGCCAAGCTCCAACGCCGGGACGCCAGCAAGCGCCTCCAGGCACTGCTCCGTCGTCAAACGCGCGCGCCCGGCAATGGCCCCCGGCAGGTAAAACAGCCCCGGGGCCTTGCGCAGGGCCTCCAGCAGGTCCGGGCGCTGGCCCAGGTCCACCCGCCGGGGCACGAGCGCCCCGCCGCCGTGGGTCCAGTTGAGCACCACCACCCCGGAGAGCGGCGCGGCCAGCCGGAACCTGCCCGGGCCGAAGCAGGCGTCGATGGACGCGTCGTACTTGTCCTCCACCTCGCGCAGGGCCTCGGGCGCGAGGTCGGCGTAAGCGCTGCGGGCGGCCTCGGGCAAGGCGGCGCTCAGCACAGGGGACAACAGCGCGGCCAGGGCCGGGTTGCCCAGCGCCGTGCCGGGGTTCAGGCGCGGGTGCTTGGGGATGCCGTGCAGCATGGCTGCCCGCGCACCGCTGGCGGGCTCCACCAGCACCCGGTCATTGCTCACGAAATCCAGGCCGCGCGCCACCAGGTGCAAGGCCAGGGTGGACTTGCCCATGCCCGCGAACCCGCACAGGGCCAGCCCCTTGCCATTCTGCCCAGGCCGCGCCACCCCGGCGGCGTGGCCGAGCATCCAGCCCTGGGCCAGGCGGCGCTCCATGTACCGCGCACAGAGAAAGTTCACCAGCTGGTTGCGGTTGGCCGCGCACGGGCCCACAGCAATATTGCGGTCTCCGCCGAACAGGAAGAGCATGCCCGTGGCCTGCTTGCGCACCACGCGGCCACCGCCGTCGCCCGGGCCATCGTTTGGCAGATCGGCAAACCGCTCCTTGTCCGCCCGCTTGCCCGGCGCATGCGGCTTCACCGCCAGGGCCACGGGCGGCTCCTGCACCGGGGCCTCCAGCAGCAGGAACTCCAGGTCCGCCGGAACGCCTGCGCCAGAAGGGCCGGCTTCCGCAAAGCTCCCGAAGTAGCCGCGCAGGTCGTTCGCCACGGCCTCGGAATTGCTGCGTACGTCAAGGGTCAATTCCTCCAGGCGCAACCGCAGGGAGAAGCGCGCCGGATACCGCTCGCCGTAGCCCCGCGCCAGGTCGGCGAAAGCGCCCTGGACCGGCGGCAGGCTCACGCCCGGGGCTACCGGCCCTGCTCCAGGCGGCGCAGCACGTGGGCCGTGAACAGCTCGGCCACGTCGATGCCGCAGGCCTGCTTGAGCCCCTTGAAGCCTCCAAAGGCCGAGACCTCGAAGACATACGGCCCGCTGTCGGTGAGGGCCACGTCCACGCAGGTGAAGTCCAGGCCGAAGGGCTTCTGGGCGCGCGCCGCCAGCTCGACGATCTCCCGGGGCGGGTCAAAGGCGGCGTAGCGGCCGCCGCTCTCGGTGCTGGTGCTCCAGGAGACCTCGCCACCCGAGTCAGGGCTGACGTTCTTGCGCCGGGCGTAGGTGCCCAGATACTCGCCGCCCAGAAAGCACACGCCCAGGTCCTGGCCGCGCAGGTCCAGCGCCTGCTGGATGTACATGACCTTGTTGGAGGCATGGAAACGCTCCAGAACCACGCGCGCCGCGTCCCGGCCCTGGTTGGCGGCGTCCAGCAGCACCATGCCGCGCGCCTTGGAGGTGAACAGGGGCTTCAAGACCGCGCGGCCATAGCCCAGCACGGCGTCGAGCGCGCAGGCGGGGTCCTCGGTGATGGTGGTGGGCGGCAGGGGCAGCCCGGCCAGGGACAAGGTCACCGTGCAGGCCAGGCGGTCCACCAGGCGCAGGATCCGCGTCGGATCGGAAAAGCAGGGCACACCGCGCCCGGCCACGAAGCGCAGGATCTCCAGACGGTCGAGCATGTCCGGCGAATACTGCGGCGCGGCCTTCTTGATGAGCACGGCGTCCAGTCGGCAGAGGTCCACCAGACCTTGGCCGGGAGCGGCGCCGGTGCAGGGGCAGAGCACGCTGCCCGCAGCCAGATCAAGCCGGGCGGCGTCCAGGTCCACCAGCAGGCGCTGCCCCGTGGCCTTGCCCACGGCGTCCGCCAATGCCTCCGAAGACCAGCCTCCGGGTATGCCCACGACAGCGATGCGCATCTCCCCGCCCCCCTAGGTGAACAGCACGGGTTTGGGCAAATGGTAATCCTCCCAGGGCGTGCCCGCCTGCTCGTGCAGGGCCCGGTGCTCCGCCAGCCCCTCCATGAGGTAGTGGGCGCGCAGGGACATCTCCCGGGCGAAGTCGTAGTTCAGCTCGAAGCGCGTGCTGGTGAACAGCGACCGCGTGAGCCCCAGCGCCAGCCGGGCCTGCCAGGTGCCGTCGCCGATGTCGTCGGCGAAGACGTGGGCGTGGGCGAAGAACGAGGCGATCATGTGGTTGATGCGCCCGCGCAGGGCGGGTTCGAAAATGGGCATGCGGAAGAAGGACACCAAAAACACGCTGACGTCCTCCACCCAGTCGCCCCGGCGGGAGCGGTGCAGATCCACGTAGTGCACGCGCGGGGCCGCGTGGTCGTAGACGATGTTGTTGGCGTTGAAGTCCCCGTGCAGCAGCACGGTCATGGGGGCAAAAAGCGCGGGCTCGATCTCCCGGCAGGACTGGAACAGCTCCTCGGTGGAGGCCAGCCGCACATGTCCCAGGTGGCGCTCCTTGCGGAAGAAGTCCGGGTGCACGTGGCGCACGGCGGCCAGGCGGCCGTCCAGCTGGGCCATGTAGCCCACGGCCAGGGGGCCGCGTTCCAGGGTGGAGCGCCAGATGTCGCCCACGGTCTGCTCGAAGACGAAGATGGCGTCCTCCAGGATGTCCCACTCCGCCGTGAGCACCACCTCGTTCCAGGTGCAGCCGGGCAGAAACTCCACGAGCATGGAGGCGCTGTCGCCGTCCTCGTTGTAGCTGAAGATGCGCGGGCCGGTGCCGGGCGAGATCTTGGCCCAGAACTCGATGTTCTCGCGCTCGCGGCGCATCTTCTTCAGGTTGCCCTCCTTGAAGATGCCGCTCTGGGCCGGGTCCGGGGCGGCGTCGCGCGAGGTCACCCGGCCGATGCGGCAGCCCGAGCGCGTGCCCCAGATGGAGCGGAAGTCGATGTCGCCCACGTCGCCCTCAAAGCCCGACTGGGAGAGGTTCTGCTGCAGGGCCTGGAACTGCTCGATCTTGATCTTCTCGCCGATGACCGAAAAGAGCAGCGCCTCGCCGATGTTGAGAAGCGAGTCGCCGATGCGCTCAAGGTAGCGGAAGATGAAGATGGCGGTGATGCAGTTCTCGACCTCGCGGCCCCGCCGCAAGTCGTTCATGAAATGGTCGAAGGCGTCCTTGTAGAGCCGGTCCAGCTCGAACTCGGAGCGGCAGATGCCGAGCGCCCCGGCCACCTCGGCCCGGGAGCGCACCTCAAGGATGCGCGAGAGGCTCTCCTCGATGATGTCGAACAGCGGGCCCGGATCGCGGCGTGCCAGCAGGTTCTTGTCCGTCAGGTAGCGCACCTGGCCGGCTATGTTCACGCAGTAGTCGGCGATGCGCTCCAGGTTGCCGGAGATGATCTGCAGGCCCCGGATGCGGTCGATGTCGCGCTTGGACAGCCCGCGCTCGTTGTGGATCTTGGAGAAGCACTTCTCCTCCACGATGTTCTTCAGGTTGTCGATGTAGTCGTCGCGCGAGACGACCTTGTCGTAGCCCTCGTGACTGGGCGCAAACAAGAAGGCGCGGGTCTCGCTGACCTGGCTTGTGACCTCAAGCACCAGGAAGCGGAAATTCTCCTCAAGTCCCTCCAGGGCGAACATGACTGCCTTAAGCCTTGATGCTCAAGGTCTCGTCGGACCTGGGCGACTCGGCCTCCGGGCACTTCCAGGTGATGGACAGGGACAGGCGTCCCTCGCCGCCCCGGCGGCGCGCCTTCACGATGAAGTTCATGAGCCCGGCAGGCTCCAGCACGAACTCCTCGCTGCCGGTGGTCACCACCAGGCGGCCCTTGTCCAGGCCCTCCATGACGGCCTCCAGATATTTGCGGATGCTCTGCGCATCCTGCATGGATTCAAAGACAAACCGCTGATCATGGCCCATTGTTCCCCCCCAGGAATGAATGCGCTAGCCGTCAAGCCGCGCGGTGTATTCTTCGATGACGCGCACCCGGTCCATGTCGGCCACGATGAGCTTCTTGCCGATGGACAGGTCGTCCCAGGCGGGCTGCAGGCCTATCTCGCGCCGCAGCTTGGACGAGTCGCCGTTGCCCGGGGCCAGTGTCTTTTCGCCCATGTGCGTGTCGTCGCCCATGAACACCAGCATGCGACGCGCGCCCGCGCTGCGGCGGCGGTTCTTCTCGTGCAGCACGTTGATGAGAAACTCGGTGTAGCGCTGGGACTGCGGGTTCCAAACCTCGTAGCCGTCCACGTCGTACTCCGCCAGCAGGATGGGCCAGAACTGCTCCGGGTGCGGGATGACCACCCCGCCGCCAAGGGCCCGCGCCTCCTCGATGAACTCCGTGGTGCGATAGAAATAGGTCAGCGGGAACTGGGCCTTGACCAGCTGCTTCACGGCCTTGAGGAAGACCTGGGCGCGGTTCACCAGCCGGTCGCCCAAAAGCCCCCGGTAGCCGTCCACGAAATTGCGCACCAGCTTGTTCTTGAAGGCATCCTGGGCCAACTGGTCGCCGTTCTTGTCCAGCAGCAGCGAAAGCTTGCGGCAGAGCAGCCGGGCCAGGGCCACGATCTCCTCCTCGATGCCGGTCTCGCGGGCGCTGGCGGAGAGGATGGCGTCGTCCTCGCCGGTGACGGCCTGCAGGTAGTCGAAGAGCTGTGTGGAGCGGTAATTCAGAGTGTGCGCCAGCATGCTGCGAAGCACCCCGGCGTCCTTCAGGCGCTCGGTGCGGAAGTGCAAGAGTATCTGCACCTTCTGGTTGAACCCGCGCGAGTAGCAGTCCGCCTCGACCCCGGTGTACGGGCCATACTCCAGAAGCTCGTTGTGCTGGGTGGGGATGATGAGCTGCGTGCGCATGGCCGGGTACGTGGCCTCGATGCGCGTGCGGATGAGCTCCATGGGCACGAACTCCGGGTGCCAGTGCACGGCCAGCACGGCCTCCTGGTTCGGCTGGACCATGGCGGGCGTGGTGATGCGCACCCGCGCGGCCTCGTCCAGCTCGGTGGAGGTGATGGCCGCGAACAGCCGCTCGTCGGCCTCGGTGATCTCCGGGGTCAGGCTGTGCGTTGCCACGGGGCTGGCGCAAGCCGCGCCGCTGTCGTCTCGATGCATGCTCTCTCGCTCCTTTCAGCGGAACTGCGCGTGGCAGGCCGACTTGCGCCGGGCCAGGCGCTCCAGCGCCGCGCCCAGGGCCGCGGCATCGCGCGCCGAATGCGCCCGGCGCAAGGCCTGGCAGTCGTCCAGAAATGCCGTGTTGGCCGGGGCCATCTCCGCCAGGGCCGCGCCGCTCACCGGCTGCTCGCCCTGGGCCATGAGCTCGGCCAGGCAGAGGAAGCTCTCCAGCGTCTCGCCGCCCGGCAGGCGCCCCTCGCCTGCTGCGGCCTGCATGGCCTTGAAGTCGGTCTGCAGGGTCTTCTTGAGCTGGCGGTACTTCTCACGCGCGGCCTGGGCCTTGTCCTTGTCCTTGTCCGGGACCTTGTGCGGAGGCGTGGCCTTGCTGGCGGACATGTGGGCGGACATGTGGGCGGGCTTGTGGGCGGCCTTGGCTTTGGTGGGCACGCGGACCTCGCCGCTGCGCTTGGCCTTGAGCTTCAGCGTGATCGCGCCGCTACGACGCTCGGCCACCAGCACCAGCTTGCGCAGGTCGTCCAGGGGCAGGCCGCTCAGAACGCCGCCGGAAATGTCCCCGGCAGCGCCAGACTCCAGGGCGGTGGCCAAGTCCCGCAGGAACTGCGGCAAGCCAGCGGCGGCGAGCTCCTGCTCAATTTTCCATGAACCCATGCGCACTCCTCTGCCCGCTCTGCTCGGCGAATGCCGCAGCCTTCCCAGCCAAAACCATGCTACGGGATTCGCGCGGCCCTGGCAACGCCGCCCCCAATCTCGCCCTCGATCCCTAGCCCTGGTCCGGCGCCTGTTTCTTCTGGCGCCCCTCAAGGCGGTCGATCTCGGCCAGGGCTTCGTCCACCAGGGCCCCCAGAGGTAGATCCGCGCGCAGCACGACCTTGGCGCAGCCCAGGTACAGGGCCTCGCGCTCGGCCAGCACCTGGCGCACCTCGGACACGATGTCCGCACCCGTGAGCGTGGGCCGCTGGGCATGGCCCGGCGCGCGCTCCAGCCGCCCGGCCAGCACCTCCACCGGAGCCTTGAGGTAGAACACCCGGCCCCCGGCCAGGAGGTCGCGGTTCTCCTGCTCCAGCACGATGCCGCCGCCGCAGGACACCACCTGGCCGGTAAACACGGCCACCTCGGACAGGGCCAGGGTCTCGGCCTCGCGGAAGGCCGCCCAGCCGCCCTCGGCCACGAGCTGGGCCACGGTCTTGCCCGTGCGCAAAAGCACGCGCTGGTCCGTGTCCACAAAGGGCCGCTTGAGCCTGGCCGACAGCCTGCGGCCCAGGGTTGTCTTGCCGCAGGCCCGCGCGCCGATGAGATAGATGTTCGCCTCGCCCGACATGGATATCCCCCTCGAATTTCATGCACCCCAACCCTACGGCAATTTCCGCCGGGATTCAAACGCGCGCCCGGGCCCAGGCCGGGCTTGCCTCCGGCCCGGTTCCCGCCTACACTCCTGCCCCTGCGAGACACGCCACCCGGCATTGACAACACAAGGAATCCTCATGAAAACCGCCATCTTCGGTTTTTCCGGCTCTGGAAAGACCGACATGTTCGCCGCCCTGTCCGGCGAAAAGGCCGCCACCGCCGGCAACCGCGCCATGGTCAAGGTGCCGGAGCCGCGCCTGGACCCGCTCATCAAGCTGTTCACCCCCAAGAAAGTCACCCTAAGCGAGATCGAGTACCTCGACGTGCCCGGAGGCGGCGGCAAAGGCCACGGCCTGGGCGAAAAGGTGCTCAACGACATTCGCCCGTACGACTGCCTGCTCTGCGTGCTCGACGCCTTCAGCGGCCTGGCCGACCCCAAGCAGCAGTATGGCGCGGTGGAGGCCGACCTGCTGGTCAGCGACCTCGCGGTCATCGAAAAGCGCATGGAACGCATGGCCAGCGACAAAAAGAAGAACAAGGACCTGGTGGACACCAAGGAGGAGGAATGCCTGGCCAAGGCCCGCGCCCTGCTCGAGGACGAGAAGCCCCTGCGCGTGGATCCGGCGCTGTGCAGCGAGCCCTGCATGCGCGGCTACCGCTTCCTCACGGCCAAGCCCATCCTGTACACCTGGAACATCGCCGAGAAGGACATGGGCTCCTATGAACTGCCCGCCGACGGCCTGAGCCAGATGCACATGGCCGTGTCCGCCCGCCTGGAGCGCGAACTCGCGGCCATCGAGGACCCCGAGGAACGGGCCATGTTCCTGACCGACCTGGGCCTCAGCGAAAGCGCCCTGTCCATGGTCATCTCCCGCACCTACAAGCTCCTCGGCCTCATGAGCTTCCTCACCGCCGGGCCGCCGGAGGTGCGCTCCTGGCCGGTGCGCGTGGGCGCCACAGCCCCCGAGGCCGCCGGAGTCATCCACACGGACTTCCAGAAGGGCTTCATCCGCGCCGAGGTCATCGGCTACGACGACTTCCTCAAGGCCGGCGATTTCAAGAAAGCGAAGGAGCTGGGCCTTGCCAGACTAGAAGGTAAAGATTATCATGTTCAAGACGGCGACATCATAGAGTTCCGGTTCAACGTCTGACGCCTCCGGCCTGCGCCGTGCCGGAAGTGTCGCAAGACCTTCGGAGGCCAGACCATGCTTCAGCCCGCTGCACAGCAGACAAGCGCCCAGCAGAGCCCTTCGGATGAGGCCAGCACACTCCACGAGGTCCTCGTCGACCCCTCGGAATGCAACGCCTGCTCCGGTTGCTGCGACATCTGCCCGGAGATCTTCGAGTGGGACGACGACCTCGGGCGGCCTAGCCTGAAGCGCCAGTTCGCCACCCACGACGAGGTCCGCGAAGCCATCAGCCTGTGCCCGCGCCGCTGCATCACCGCCGAAGGCTGGACTGAAGAGTTCTACTGATTTCTTGCTGCGGGCCTGAGGCCCCCAGCCCCCCAGTACGCCGAGAGGGCTGCCTCAGGAGGATCCTGAAGCAGCCCTTTCGGCTTTCTTTGGGAGAAGTCACGGGAGAGCGCCTTTCTCATGGTCTTCAGGTTCGCTTCAAATTCGCTCCACCGCACACCCCAAAGCTCCATCCCTCCACGTACACTCCTCCCCCGGAAGGGGGCCATACGTGGATTCCAAAGGGCCTCAGGCCCTTTGGCCGCCGGAGGCGTCCCAGGCTCAGGCCGCCGGAGGCGTCCCAAGCCGCACGGAGCCTAAAGGCAGCGCCCTGGTATGCAGGTGCTCACCTCTTGACCTGACGTTCGGCGGGGGCTAGGCGCTTGCATAAATGAGCTCACCGCGCCCGCCCCTGTTCACCGTCCGTTTCCTGTCGCTGTGCCTGCTTACCCTGCTGGCCTACTGCAACACTTCGGTTTTCTACAGCCTCTACACCTATCTGGAGCAGCTCGGCATCGCGCAGGCCTGGCGCGGGCCTATTCTCAGCGCCTCGGCCCTGTCGACCATGCTCGCCTTCCTGTACGTCACCCCACGCCTGAGCGTGCACAACGCTCCGCGCGCGGTGTATGTGGGCATCGCCCTGCTCATCGCCTGCGGCCTGGGCTATCTCTTCGCCACGAGCACTGCGGGCATGCTCGCGTTGCGTCTTATCAACGGCTCGGGCATCGCCCTGCTTTCTGCCGCGGCCATGACGCTTCTGGTGGCGCACATTCCGCCCGAGCGCAGCGGCCAGGCCTTTGGCTTCTACTCCGTGGCCATGCTTTTGCCCTATTCCATCGTGCCCTTCACTTTTGAACACCTGGGCGGGCTATTGCCCGGCACGGCCTACGGATATGCGCTCATGTCTCTGGCGCTGGCGCCCGCCGCGCTGGTCAATCTGTTCCTGTTGCGTCAGCGCCAGGCACCCACCGCCCAAAGTGCGCGGCCATCCCGGCAGGGTGTCGGCTTCAAGGCCATGCTGGCCAGCGTGCGCGTGCCCTCAACCGGCCTGTTGCTGCTGCTCAACTCAGTGTACTACATCAACTTTTCGGCCCTGTTCTTCTTGTCCAAGAGCCTCTTCGCCAGCCGGGGCCTGGGCAGCGTCGGCGTCTTTTTCAGCATCCAGACCGCGCTCATGCTTCTGGTGCGGCTGGCTGCCAACAGGCTTTTCGACGAGGTCAGCAAGCCCCTGCTCATTCTGTGGTGCTATGCGCTGACGGGCCTGGGCTTCGCCATGCTGTGGTGCGCCCAGTCCCACGGCATGGTGGTGGCCACGGCGCTGGTGCTGGGCCTGGGCATGGGCGTGGGCCCGCCGTCGCTCAACGCGCTGATGTACGCCCTTTCCGAGCCGCCGCTCAAGGCCGTCAACTCCAACCTCATGGTCATGGCTCTGCAGGCTGGAAATCTCGTTGGGCCGTTGCTTGGCGGGTTGGCCGTGGGGCTGGCCGGGCATGCTGGATTTCTGGCCGTGGGCCTGGTGGCGAATCTTGGAGGGGTGGCCCTGAGCATCCTGTTCCAGCGCAGGGGCTGGACGGGACATCTGAACCAGGGCCGGGCGGGCTAAATACTTCCGGTGACGATTTCCTTGTTCTGCACATCCCAGGAGAAGACGCAGCGCTCCAGGGGACGTTCCACATACAGGGAGCGGCCGCCCATCTTGATGGCCACGCCCTGGTAGGTCGTGCCGCGCACGATGATGCGCGCCGAGGCCACGCGTTCCAGGTGCTCCTGGGCCATCTCGGCCAGGCGGCGCTGGATCTGCTTGATGCGCGAGTCGATGCTGTCGCGCCGTGACAGGAGATCCTCGGCCTCTGCGCGGCGCTCGTTGCGCAGCCTGGACAGGGCCATTGTGCCATCACCCTCGCCCACCACAAACATGGCCCGGTCCTTCAGGGCCTTGAGTTCGCGCAGTTCCTTGATCAGGGCGGAGATTTCCGGGGTCTCGTGGCTCAGGGCCAGGATCGTGGCCATGCCGCGATCGCTCCCGGCGTCGAACACCTCTATGCCCCTGCCGCTGACCACGGTGCCGCCCATGATGCGGCCCTTGGGGTCCGTGACGCGCAGACAACCTGCGCAGGTCACGCGCGAGCCCTTGTTGCTCTTGCTGCCGACCATGGACATGGTCACGGTGACATCGCCGCCCGCCTGGATCATGGCGTTGTGGGTGAAGGCGGCTGTAACGTTTCCGCCAGCCTCCACATAAGCCGCCTCGTCGCCGGACATGAAGATGCCGCCGCGCACGATGACGTCGCCCCCGGCAATGACGCGCGCGCTCTCCACCATGCCCTCCACCAAGACCTGGCCCGGCACCTTGACGGTGAACCCTGTGCGCACCGTTCCGCCCAAACGCAACGACCCCTGGGAAAGCTCAATGTTGCCGGTGCCGTAGTCAACGTCACCGGGGACGCTTAGCAGCTCCGACACGTCCAGGGCGCCCTTGCTGGCCTGCACCACCCCGGCGATCTTGGCGCTGAAGGACGTACCGCCTTCCAGCACCTCCACGTTCTTGCCAGCCACCACACGCAGAGGCGTTCCATCGCGGGCGACGACAACGATGCCATAGATGTCACGGCCAGGGACGCCCTTGGTCGGCGGGTGCAGCCGGGCGATGGTGTTGCCCACCTCGGCCACCGGGAACATCCCCCGCTCGCGGTAATCGATGCGCGCGTTCTCCTCCAGCGGCTCTGTGCAGCCGTGGTTCCCGCACAACAATTCCAGGCGTCCGTTTTCGCCATGCACCGGGGCCTGCCCCTGGGCGAGGAGGACGTTCAGCACGGGCTTGTGCGTGTCCCGAGCCTGGGCCAGGGCCACCACGATGCGATCCAGCTGGATGCCGCAGGAGATGCCCTGCGCGGCCAGGGCCACCACCACACCCTCGGGCGTGAGTTCGGCGTTCAGGGCGTCGCGGTGGTACAGCGTCGCCGTTGCCTGGAGCTTGTCCGCGGAGACGAGCACCAGGGGTGCAAGCTCGATGCGCAGCTCGCTGACGCGCACCAGCCCGGCCACCTGCGCCGTCAGCACGCCGTCGCGGTCCTGGGCAATGCCGGGCCCAACGGCCAGCACGCGGGGCTCGTCCGCCTCCGTCGGGGGCACGATGTTTCCGGCAACGTCCTGGCCCTCTTGCGCAGGCACCGCCGGGTGCAGCTTGCCGATGACCTGGCCTGGCAGCACCGGCCACTCCACAGCACAGGCCAGCTCCAGCCAGGCGTCCTGGGCATTGTGCGGTCGCACGCCGCGCGCCACCACTATATGGCTGGCGTCCTTGCCGGACAGCAACAGCCGCACGACCTCGGCGGCGTGCTCCTCGTCCATACGCGCCACGATGCCCGCCTCGGCCAGGGACTTGCGCAGCAGGTCCACGGTCAGGGGACGCCCCGAGCCCTTGGCCGGGGCATAGCGGCTCACGCCGACCTTCATGCGGTCCGGCGAGCCGCCAAAACGCAAGGTTGCGTCGGCGTTGGGGCAATCAGCGCTGGCGTCGCTCATCTGCTACGCGTCCCCGACCTTGGGGGGCACACGGCAGGATTCGCTGCAGCAGGTGCCGTAGAGGAAGCCGTTGTAGGCGTGCAGGATGCGCTCCTCCTTGCGGCGTCGCTCCTCGGAAAGGGGCTTGCGCCCGGTCCTGGCGTCGCTGGCGGCGACCAGGGCGCGCAGCTCGTCCCAGGCGGGAATGGCGCGCACGCCAGAGGCTCCGCTAACCGGATGGGACAGAGGATCGCCCGTGGCGGTGTCCAGGACGCTGGCGCCGATGGAATCCGAGGCGATGGCCACGGGCACGGGCCCGCCGGGGAACAGCCGGGCGCAGCTCACGGTCTCGCGCTCAAAGCTGCCCACATCCCCGGCGCAAAAGATCACCAGCAGCAGCGGTCGGCCAGACGGGTCATAGGCCACCAGGTCGATGTGCCTGCCCGTGTCCTGGCCGTCGATCTGGAAGACCAGCGGCACCTTGGCCCTGAGGCTGTCCTTGGGGTAGCCCTTCTCCTCCACCAGAAACTTCGCCAGAGCCTGGCGGAATTCCTCGTAGGTGGTCTCTTCGATGGACTCTCCGCTGAGGTAGTCCGTGAGCATGCCGCCGAGGCTGACTTCGTGCATACCGCCTCCTGAATTATAGTTTTACGCTAAAGGCTTGGGCCGGGAAGTCAAGAGGCGTAAAAAAAAGGCCCGCGCGAGCGGGCCTTTCGTGGAGTTCAGGGGAAGGCGGATTACGGGATGAGCTGCTTGCCCGCCATGATGGCGAAGTCGAACACGCGGCCCGGCACAAGGCCCAGCACCAGCACCAGGGCAGCCAGCAGGCTGGCTCCGGCGATGCTGAAGGCGCTGTTGTCCGGGGCGGCCAGGGTCTCGTCGGCCTCGTGGGTGTAGGCGTGGCGCACAAGGCTCAAGTAGTAGTAGATGGCGATGGCGCTGTTCAGCACCAGGGTGATGACCAGCCAGTTGTAGCCATGGTCCCAGGCCGAGGTGATGAGGAAGAACTTGCCCATGAAGCCGATGGTGGGCGGCAGGCCGACCAGGGCGAAGGCGCCCACGCCCAGGGCGAAAGCCAGGGCCGGAGCGCGCTTGTACAGGCCGTTCAAGTCGTCGAGCTGCAGGTTGCGGCCATCGGAGGCCACGCGGCTGATGACCCAGAAGCAGAGCAGGTTCATGACCAGATAGGCCAGGGCGTAGAACACCGCAGCCGACAGGCCCATGGCCGTGCCGGAGACCAGACCGACCATGATGTAACCAGCGTGGGCCACGGAGGAGAAGCCGAGCAGGCGCTTCAGGTCCTTCTGGGCCAGGGCGCAGAGGTTGCCGTAGGTCATGGAGCAGGCGCCCAGGATGGCCAGCAACGTGGTGATCTCAAGGCCGGGCTTGAGCAGCACGGCCAGACGCACCAGCACCACCACCGCGCCCAGCTTGGGCAGGGTGGCCACAAAGCCTGCGGTCTCGTTGCTCGCGCCCTGGTAGACGTCCGGGCACCAGAAGTGGAAGGGGAAGAGCGCCAGCTTGTAGAACATGCCGCCCAGGAACAGCGACAGGCCGACGACAGCCATGGGCGCGCCGTCCCAGGTCCAGGTGCGCAGAGCCAGCTGCGAGATGTAGCTCGTGTGCTGGCTGGCCAGGATGTAGGAGAAGCCGTACAGCGCCAGGGCCGTGGCCACCGCGCCGAAGAGGATGTACTTGATGCCCGCCTCGGCTGCGCCCTTTGCGCCCACGCCGTTGGTCGTGCGCAGGGGGATGACCGCATACAGGCTGTAGGAGGAGATCTCGAGCGCCAGGTAGATGGTGATGAGCTCCACGGCAGAGGACAAGATCATCAGGCCCCAGGCCGAGAGGGCCAGGAACATGAAGTAGTCCGGGCGCTTGCGCTCCTCAAGGGAGGGCTGGCGCGAGGCGTTCAGCACGGTCACGTAGAAACCGGCGGAAATGGCCAGCTTCATGAACTGCGAGAGCGCGTCAAGCTTGTAGGCGCCGCCGAAGATGAGGCCCTCCGCCCCCCAGGACACGATGGCCACGAAGATGCCGAAGCCAGCGAAGAACGGAAGCCAGCGCTCCGCAGGAGGGGTATCGGAGCCATCGCCCAGGCTCTGGAAGAACAGGGCGAGGATCAACAACAGTTGGTATAATTCCGGGACAATCTGGATGGGATTGAAAACCACGGCCGCCACTCCCTAATTGTTGACCGGTTCGGCAGGGACAACAACGGCGGCCACCGCAGCGGGAACGGCCTCGGCCGTCACCTTCTGCTCCACCGTGTTGCGCTGCTTGAAGTCGCCCACGAGCTTCTCAACTGAAGGATCGATGAGCTTGAAAATGAGACCAGGCGCAAGGCCGATGTAGAACACGAACACCGCAGGTACGAGCAGGTAGGCCCACTCGCGGGTGTTCAGGTCACGCCAGGTCTTAGCGCTTGCAGGCTGGCCCCAGGCCATCTTGAGCGATACGCGGAACATGTAGGCCGCACCCAGAAGCGCGCCGGGCACCAGGAATGCGCCCACGATGTAGCTCTTCTGGAAGGCGCCGGTGAAGACCAGCATCTCGCCCACGAACCCGTTGGTGCCCGGGAAGCCGAAGCTCGCCAGGGCGTACAGGCCCCAGAAACCCATGAAGGCCGGGAGGTACTTGCCCAGGCCCATGTTGTCCTTGATGAGGCGGCTGTGGCTGCGTTCATACACCGCGCCGATCATCATAAACAGCGCGCCGGTGATGATGCCGTGATTGAGCATCTGGAACAGCGCACCTTCGACTCCGCGCAGGTTGAACAGGAAGATGCCCAGCGTCACGAAGCCCATGTGGCCCACCGACGAGTAGGCGACCAGCTTCTTGATGTCCTCCTGGCCGAGGGCGATGGCCCCGCCGTACAGGATGGAGGCGATGGAGATGGCGATCATCATGGGCGCGAAGTACTCGCTGGCCTGCGGAGTCAGGGGCAGGCAGAAGCGCAGGAAGCCGTAGGTGCCCATCTTGAGCAGCACCGCGGCCAGGATGACCGAGCCGGCGGATGGCGCCTGCACGTGGGCTGCCGGAAGCCAGGTGTGGAACGGGAACATGGGCACCTTGATGGCGAAGGCAAGCGCCATGGCCAGAAACGCCCAGAACTGGAACTGGAAGGTGAAGGGGAACTGCATCAACTCCGGGATGGAGAAGGTGCCGCCCGTGATGCGGAAGGCCACGATGGCCGCCAGAAGCAGCGTGGAGCCCGCCAGCGTGAACAGGAAGAACTTCAGCGAGGCGTACCGGCGCTGATCGCCGCCCCAGACCGCGATGAGCAGGTACATGGGGATGAGCATGGCTTCCCAGAACACATAGAAGAGCACGAAGTCCAGTGCCGAGAACACGCCCACGCAGGCCGCGGTCATGAACAGCAGGCAGAAGTGGAACTCCTTCACGCGCTTGCTGATGTATGTCCAGGAGCACATGACACACAAGGGCAGAATGGCCAGCGTGAGCACCACCATGAGGTAGCTGATGCCGTCCACAGCGAGGTGGTATTCCAGCCCCCACTGCGGCACCCAGTGCGCGCGCTCCACAAACTGCCATTCGGCGTTGTGTTTGAAGGTGGCGAGAGGGATGGCCAGAATCAGCTCAAGGATGGACGCTCCCATTGTATAGGCGCGGGCAACCTGCGGGCTTTTGATGAAGAAAAGCCCCGCTGCGGCCAGAAGCGGAAAGACGATCAGTGTCGTTAAAACTGGGTATCCGAATTCCAAGGCTCGCTCTCCGTCTCGTTGCGAGGTTTAGGCGAAATACCAGACCGCGGCGAACACGCACAGCGCAAGGGTCGCCGCCAGGCCCAGATAATCCTGGAGTCTGCCGGTCTGCACCTTTGCGCCGAGCACGCCAACGTTCTGGACCGTGTACGCCGAGCCGTCCACCACTGTGTCGATTCCCTTGGTGTCAAACCAGACCGTGCCCCGCGCCAGGGAAATCAGGCCAGCCAGGCCAGCGGCCCTGTAGGCCTCGGTCCAGCGGTCGTCGATCCAGGCCAGGGGCTTGCAGACCAGGGCCATGATGCCCCGGCCAATGAGCCTGTAGAAGAAGTCGAAGTCCAGGTTGGTCTTGGCGTGCGGGGTGATGATGTCGCGCGTCAGGTAGAAGGCCAGCCCGGAGAATCCGAGGAGCAGCAGGGACTGCAGCACGTGCCAAGCGGTCCAGGGGTGGTAGACGTGCTCCATTTCAAAAGGCAGGTAGCGGTAGAGCATGTCCGGGTAGAGGCCCTGGGCTATGCACAGCGCCGCGCCCATGGCCATGCCCACGTACATGTTCACGGGGATGGGCTTAAGCTCCATCTTGTCGTTGGCTGGCTTGGCCCAGAAGGCGAAGTACGGCAGCTTGATGCCCACTGAGAGGAACGTACCGACCGCAGCGATCTCCATACCGATGGCCAGCCAGGTGCGATGCGCCTCGGCCGCGCCGGTGATGGTCATGGTTTTCGAGATGAAGCCGTTAAACAGCGGCATGCCGGAGATGGACAGGGCCGCCACCATGTAGAAGACCATGACCCAGGGCATGCGGTGCACCAGGCCGCCCAGCTTGTCGAGCTTGGTGGTGCCAGCGGCGTACAGGATGCAGCCAGTGCCCATGAAGAGCAGGCCCTTGTACAAGATGTGCGCGTATGCGTGGGCCACCGCGCCGTTCATGGTCATGGCCGTGCCGATGCCGATGCCGGCCACCATGTAGCCCACCTGCGACACGATGTGGTAGGACAGAATGCGCCGGGCGTTGTTTTCGATGCACGCGTAGAGCACACCGTACACACACATGATGGTGCCCGCGATGGCCAGGGCCTCGACCCCGTGGAAGCCGCGCAGGAGCACGTACACCGCCGTCTTGGTGGTGAAGGCGCACATGAACACCGAGCCGGTGACGGTGCCCTGGGGGTACGCGTCGGGCAGCCAGGCGTGCAGGGGAACCACCGCCGCGTTGACGCAGAAGCCGAGCAGGATCATCCAGTCATAGGTCATCATATGCGCGGGCGAGACCGCGTCGAAGGCGAAGTTGCCCACGGCCTTGTACCGCAGGAGCAGGCCGATCAGGAGGAACAGGCCGCCGATGGTGTGGTACATGAAGTAGCGGAAGCCGGCCTTGGTGGACTCGGGGTTTCTGGCCAGCCACACCAGGAAGGTGGACCCGATGCTCATGAACTCCCAGAAGATGAACAAGGTCAGGAAGTCCGCCGCGAAGGTGCAGCCGAACGCGCCGCCCACATAGACGCAGGCCATGATGTGCTGGAGTTTGTCATCCACGTGCATGGCGTAGACCATGCCGATGAGGCTCATGACCGCGAAAACCTGGGCGAAGATCAGCGAGAGCTTGTCCACCCGGCCGAACTGCAGCACCTGGCCCAAGTAGTTGAGCTCGCCGTAGTTCCCGGGCGCGACCGTCATGACGCTCCAGATGGCGATGAGGGACGGCACGATCAAGAGCCATTTCCAGCCCTTGCCACCGATGAACGGCAAGATCAGCGCCAGGGCGAAGAAGCCCACGCTCGGGTGGACGAAGAAGTTAGCTGTTGCGCTCATAGTAGTCATCTCCGCGGCTGATCATGGGCTGAACGATCTTTTTCATGACGATGACCAGGGCCAGGCCAACGACCAGGCCGAACACGGCCCAGAACCCGGCGTACGCGTCGTACACGAACTCCACCTCGTGAGGCCGGAGGAACACGTTGGCCCCGACAAGACCCGCCAGGCCCAGGAAGAACAGGACGCCGAAGACGCCCCGCCTGGCCCGTAGTTCATTCAACAACATCCCGAACAAGCTCATAACTGGCCCCCTAGAACTTGCCAAAGATTCTGACGAAATCCATGAACAGGGCCGGATACAGGCCCAGGATCACGGAGATGGCGCCGGTGGCGCAAAGCGGGATCACCATGGTCAGCGGCGCTTCCTTATAATGATGGAAGTGCGGATCAGGCAGCGGCTCCTTGAAGAAGGCCCGGTAGATCACCGGCAGGAAGTAGCCCGCGTTGAGCGCCGTGGAGAGCATGAAGGCCAGGAAGATGATGAGCTGACCGGCCTGCAGCGCGCCGTTGACGATGTACCATTTGCTGACAAAACCGCAGACCGGCGGCATGCCGATCATGGACAGCGAGGCGATGGCGAACGCCCCGAAGGTCCAGGGCATCTTGCGTCCCAGGCCGTCCATCTTGCTGATCTGCTTCAGGTGCGTGGCCACGTAGATGGCGCCCGCCGCGAAGAACAGCGTGATCTTGGAGAAGGCGTGGTGCGCGATGTGGGCCATGCCGCCCTGCACCGCCATGGGGGTCAAGAGCGCCACGCCGCAGACGATGTAGGAGAGCTGGGCCACGGTGGAGTAGGCCAGCCGCGCCTTCAGGTCGTCCTTGGTGAGTGCGATGAAGCTGGCCACCGTGAGCGTGAAGGCCGCCACGGCCGCCGTGGGGATGCCCAGGCCAAGCTGGTGCATCACGTCCACGCCGAAGCCGGAGAGCATGATGCGGCAGACGCAGAACACGCCCGCCTTGACCACCGCCACCGCGTGCAGCAAGGCGGAGACCGGCGTGGGCGCGACCATGGCCGAAGGCAGCCAGTTGTGGAAGGGCATGAGCGCGGCCTTGCCGATGCCCGCGATGTACAGCACGTAGGTGATGGTCACGGCCAGGGGGTGCGCCGCCACGACCTCGGGCGGGAACATGCCCGTGACGATGTCGCCCAGGTGGAAGTCCAGCGTGCCGAGCAGCACGTAGGTCATGACCATGGCGGGCAGGAGGAACAGCTTCGAGGTACCCATGAGGTAGACGATGTACTTGCGCGCACCGCTGAAGCTGGTCTCGTCCTGGTGGTGGGCGACCAGCGGGTAGGTGAACACGGTGATGACCTCGTAGAAGAGGTACAGCGTGAACACGTTGGCGCTCATGGCCACGCCCTCGGCGCCGAAGATGGCCACCGCGAAGCAGACGTAATAGCGGGTCTGCGCATGCTCGTTTAAGGTGCGCATGTAGCCGATGTTGTAGCTGGTGGCGAACATCCACAGGAAGCTTGCCACCAGGCCGAAGATCAGCGAGAGCCCGTCGGCGCAGAAGGTCACCGTGATGCCGGGCATGATGTCAAACAGGGTGTACTTCCAGATGTTGCCTGCCAGCACCTGCGGCGCCAGGGACAATACGGAAATGAAGGTGAGCCCGCCAGCGGCGAAGGAGACGCCCTCGCGCTTGTTCTGATCATTCCGATAGAGCCAGATGAACAGTGGCGCTACCAGGGTGATCGCGATGGGCAGGAGCACGCGTGCGCTTTCAATGATCCCGGTCATGGCGCTATCCCTTCAGAGTCGAAACGACACTGGTTTTGGTGGTGCCGAAACGTCTGGCGACCACCACGATGATGGCCAGGACCAGGGTCGCCTCCGCCGCCGCAAGACCCATGACGAACAAGGTGCCCAGCTGACCCATCATGGCGTTGGCCGGGGTAAGCTGGCTAGCCGCCACGATGCTGAGTCCCGCACCATTGAGCATGAGCTCCACGCTGATGAGCATGCCCACCAGGCTCCTGCGCTGGGAGATTCCAAAAAGCCCCGCCATAAGCAGGATCAGGGCCACCAATTGATAGAGCGTAAGCTCGCTCATTTGCCGTTCCTCCTCTCCCAGGCCAGGAGCACAGCCCCGGCCATAGACACCAGAAGCACCACCGAGATAAGCTCGAAGGCCAGACCGTAGGGGCCAAGCAGCCCCAGCCCCATCTGCTCGATGGGCACCTCGGTGGGCACGCCCGTTGTGGCCTGGGGCCTGGTCATCACCAGCCAGCCCAGGATTCCGCCCACGGACAGGACCGCCGTCAGGGCCAGGAGGTTCTGGCGCAGGGGAGCGCTTTCGGCCTCCTCACCACCGGCATCGGCCCGGGTGAGCATGATGGCGAAGAAGATGAGCACGCAGACCGCGCCCACGTAGATCAGGATTTGCATCAGGGCCAGGAACTGGGCGTTTAGGAGCATGTACATGCCCGCGACGCCCAGCAGCGTGGCGATGAGTCCGACCATGGCCCGGACCAGGCTCTTGGCCCCGACCGCCAGTATGCTTCCGCTCAAAATGATGAGCGCGTAGAAGCCGAAGACGAATTTTGCCAGGTTTTCCATGCTAAGCCTCGCTCTTCCCGGCCTCGGGGGCGACGGATGCGTCCATGCCCTCAAGTCCGGCCTGGTTCTTCAAAACCTGCACCAGGTCGAAGTGGAAATCGTCGCGGCTGTAGCCTGCAAGGTAGGGGCTGCCGGTGAACGACAACGCGCCCACCGGGCAGTTCTCCATGCAGGTGCCGCACAGGCTGCACAGGGTGTAGTCGTACAGGAATTTTTCCGGGTCCTTGGGGGTCTTGTCCTTGGGCTTCTCACCCTTGGCCTTGGCCTCGGCCAGAGCCTGCTCCTCTTCGGGAGTGGGCTTGGGGGCCTTGCGCTTGACCACCGTCAGGCAGTTGCTGGGGCAGGCCAGGGCGCACATGCCGCAGGAGATGCACTTGGGCTTGCCGGGCGCCTTCGCGCTGACCAGCTCCAGGTGCCCCTTGAAGGAGGCGATGTTGTTCACCTCCACCCAGGGATAGCGCACCGTCACCTGGGGCTCCAGGAAGTAATCCTTGGTCACCCGCAGGCCCACCATCAGGCTCCACAGGTCGGACATGGTATTCAGGGCTTCTTTTATCATACCTTTACACCACCGTCTTAGGCGAACTGGGCCAGCTTCACGAAGAAGGCCGTCAGCAGCAGGTTGGCCACGGCCAGGGGCAAGAGCCACTTCCAGTTGATCACCAGGAGCTGGTCGAAGCGCACGCGGGGATACGTCCAGCGCGCGAAGACCATGAGCAGCATGAGAGCCGAAACCTTGAGCACGAACCACAACGGTCCGGGCAGCACCGGCCCGTGCCAGCCTCCCAGGAACAGCGCCGTGGCCACGGAGCAGACCACAACCATATTGGCGTATTCCGCCAGGAAGAACATACCGAAGCCCATGCCCGAGTATTCCGTGTGGAAACCGGCGGTGAGCTCGCTTTCGGCCTCGGGAAGGTCAAAGGGGGCGCGGTTGGTCTCGCCTAGGGCGCTGACGAAGTAGATGATAAAGGCCAGGGGCTGAGTCATGATGTTCCAGTTCCAGGGCCAGGTGCCCTGTCCCTTGACCACCTGGGCCAGGTCCAGGCTGCCGGCCACGAAGGACACGGCCAGCACGGACAGAAGCAGCGGGATCTCGTAGGCCACGGACTGCGCCACCGCGCGGGCGGCGCCGAGCAGGCCGTACTTGTTGTTGGAGGCCCAGCCCGCCAGCAGCACCGAGAGCACCGCCAGCCCGGAGAAGGCCAGGATAAGGAGCAGGCCCAGGTTTACGTCCAGGGCCATGAGGCCGTCGCCCACGGGCAGGGGCAGGAACAGCAGCAGCACCGGCAAAAACGCCAGCACCGGGGCCAGCCAGAACAGGATCGGGTCCGCTCCGGTGGGCATGAACAGCTGCTTGCCCACCAGCTTCAGCGCGTCGCACAAGGGCTGGAGCACGCCGCTGGGGCCGACCTCATACGGGCCGGGACGGCGCTGGATGTGGCCCGCGACTTTGCGTTCCACCCAGACCATGACCAGGCCGATCAAGCCCACGCTGGCGGCAACCGCCACCAGACCGATGATGATATGCAATAATTCTGCAGGTATGGCGCTCATTACTTCTCCTACCTGTCGATTTCCGGGATGATCAGGTCAAGGCTGCCCAGGATGGCCACCGCATCGGCCAGGATGGTGCCCTTGGAAACCTCGGCGAAGAGGCTCAAGTTGCAGAAGCCCGGCGCGCGCAGCTTGGTGCGGTAGATGTTCTTCCCGCCGTCGCTGACCACGTAGGCGCCGATCTTGCCGCGCGCTCCCTCAACGGCGAAGTAGCCCTCGCCCTTGGGGACCTTCCAGGAAGGCTTGGGCGCGCCCTTGATCAGGATCTCGCCCTCGGGCATCATCTCCAGCGCCTGCTCAATGATGCGCAGGCTCTGCTCCATCTCGATCATGCGCACGTCGTAGCGGCCGCGCGCGCACTTGAGATCCGAGGTCGGGACCTCGAAGTCGAGCTTGGGGTAGACCGAGTAGGGCACGGCGCGGCGCACGTCGTAGTTGATGCCCGAACCCCTGGCCACCGGGCCGGTGGCCCCGAAGCGGCGGCAGGTTTCCTGCTCGATGACGCCGATGTTCTCGATGCGCTTGCGCAGGATGATGTTGTCCGAGACCAGGTCCTTGTACATAGGCAGGCGCGCGCGGAACCAGGGGATGAACTCCTGGATCAGGCGGATGCACTCCGCGTTCAGGTCCTGGGCCACGCCGCCGATGCGGAAGTAGCTGTAGGTGAGCCGCGAGCCCGTGGGGATCTGCAGGATGTCGAGGATTTTTTCGCGGTCGTCGAAGGCGTACATGATGGGCGTGAAGGCACCGAGGTCAAGCAGATACGCGCCCCACCACAGGAGGTGGGAGGCGATGCGGTTGAGCTCGCAGGTGATGACGCGGATGTACTCGGCCCGCTCCGGCACCTCGATGCCGCCGACCTTTTCCGCCGCGCCCACAAAGGCCCAGTTCCAGCCCAGGGCATGGCCGTAATCCACGCGGCCCATGTTGGGAATGAACTGCGCCGCGGTCTTCACCTCGGCCATCTTCTCGTGCATGCGGTGCAGGTAGCCGAGCACCGGCTCCGCACGCATGATGTACTCGCCGTCGAGCTCGACCACCACGCGCAAGACGCCGTGGGTGGACGGGTGCTGCGGCCCGAGGTTCAGGATGAGGTTGCCCTCGCCAGCCGTCTTGGCGAAATTCTGGGTGTAGAAATCGCCCGCCAGGTGATCGATGATTGGATTGGTTGTCATAGGCGTGCCGCTGTCCTGGTTTATGCCGTGGCCGGCTGGTCGCCGCTGGACTCTTTGACCTCGGCTGGCGCGTCAGGCGTCATGAGGGTGAAGGAGGGGTGGCAGTAGATGACCTCGCCCGCCTCCAGCATGTCCTTGGCCTTGGCCCGGGCCTTTTCCTCCTTGCGCAGGGGGAAGCAGTCGGCCATTTCGGGGTCGATCAACAAGGGGATCAGGTTCGGGTTGCCCTCGAAGACCACCCCGTGGAAGTCCCTGGTTTCGCGCTCGTGCCATTCCGCGCCGTCAAAGATGTTGGCGATGGAGGGCAGCGTGGGCGCGGCGTGGGGCGCCAGCACCCGCAGAGTCAGGCGGCCGGGGGCCTCGAAGTGGTCGAAGTGGTAGACCACGATAAAGCCCTCGACGCAGTCCACGGCGCAGATGTCTTCAATGTAGTAGTTCGCCTTGAGCAGCCGCTCGGCCGCGCGCACCAGGGACCCCGCAGGCAGGAAGGCCTGGAAGGCCTGCCCGGTCTTGGCGGCGTCGCATTTGGCCAGGTACAGCGC
The DNA here is from genome assembly GCA_018817515.1 of Pseudomonadota bacterium. Classification (GTDB taxonomy): domain Bacteria; phylum Desulfobacterota; class Desulfovibrionia; order Desulfovibrionales; family Desulfovibrionaceae; genus Humidesulfovibrio. Next base: position 5,016 of record JAHIUD010000024.1, on the reverse strand, counting down.
ACCCAGTCCGGTGAAGAGCGCTTCCATCTACTTGCCCTCCGCGCTTAATGTCCCGGTCAGGGGGGCATTGGGCCAGAAACGCTTGCCGCTGATCTTCTCCTGGAGCTTGAACAGGCCTTCCAGGAGCGCCTCAGGCCGGGGCGGGCAGCCGGGCACGAACACGTCGACGGGGATCAGGTTGTCCACGCCTTCGATGATGCCGTACTGGTTCTTGAACTTGAAGGGGCCGCCGGAGATGGCGCAGTTGCCCATGGCGATGACCCAGCGCGGGGCGGGCATCTGTTCGTAGAGGCGGACCACGGCCGGGGCCATCTTCTTGGTCACGGTGCCGGCCACGATCATGATGTCGCTCTGGCGCGGGGAGGGACGGAAGACCTCGGCGCCGAAGCGGGCGATGTCCCATCTGGCCATGCCCACGGACATCATCTCAATGGCGCAGCAGGCCAGACCAAAGGTCATGGGCCACAGGGACATGGAGCGGCAGATGTCGACGATCTGCTTGGCCGGCCCGATATTCAGGATCGGATCGGCGACAATGACGTCGGGTTTCTGCGCTAGGAGATTTTGCGCGGCCATGTGAACACCCCTTTCGCCCAGAAGTAGATAATGGCAAGAGCAAGCACAAACAGGAAGATGAACATCTCCAGGAAGGGCAGCCAGCCCTCAGTTGCGCGGTACACCGTGGCTACGGGGAACAGGTACAGCACGTCCACGTCGAACGCCAAAAAGAGCAGGGCGTACACGTAGTAGTTTATGCCAAACCGCGTCCAGGAGCCGCCGTAAGGGCGCATGCCGCACTCGTACGGCATGCCCATGTCGCCGCCGCGCGCCCGGGGCGCCACGAGGTACGACAGGATGAGCGGACCGCCTGCGAAGAGCAGGCCCCCGATCAGGAACAGGATGATGGCCAAATGCAGCCAACTGAAGACCATAGCCCCTCCCCCTTCGACAAATTCGTCCCGAAAAACCGGGCCTTGGACCAAAATTTGAAAATGATGCCCTCTTTTGCCCGGACTTGCCAAAGACGTCAACCCCTGTTCCGGATTTTCGCGCCTTTGTTGCCCTGCTACTGCATTACTGGTGTTGCACAAACAATCAGAATTGCACATTATTTTTTTTCGCAAATTGGCCCTCAAACTCCACCCCCGCGAACCGGAATCGGGCCAGAATCCCCCCTTCGCGGTCTTGTGCTGGGCCCTTAATTTGCATACATATCCGGCGTGATCGAGACACCTCTAGCCACAGGAGAGTTCATGGCCCAGAACAAGCGCATCCTCGTTACCGGCGGGTCAGGTTTTTTGGGCTCGCACCTCTGCGCGCGACTCCTCGAGGCTGGGCATGACGTGCTCTGCGTGGACAACTACTTCACCGGCAGCAAGGAGAACATCCGCCACCTTCTGCCCCACCCCTGCTTTGAGATGCTGCGCCACGACGTGACCTTCCCCCTCTACGTCGAGGTGGACGAGATCTACAACCTGGCCTGCCCGGCCTCGCCCATCCACTACCAGCACGACCCGGTGCAGACCACCAAGACGAGCGTGCACGGGGCCATCAACATGCTCGGCCTGGCCAAACGCATCAAGGCCAAGATCATGCAGGCCAGCACCAGCGAGGTTTACGGCGACCCGAGCATCCACCCCCAGGTCGAAAGCTACTGGGGCAACGTCAACCCCATCGGCCCGCGCGCCTGCTACGACGAAGGCAAGCGCTGCGCCGAGACCCTGTTTTTCGACTACCACCGCCAGCACAAGCTGCGCATCAAGGTCGCGCGCATCTTCAACACCTATGGCCCGAACATGGCCATCAACGACGGGCGCGTGGTCTCAAACTTCATCGTCCAGGCCTTGAAGGGCGAGGACATCACCGTCTACGGCGAGGGCAGCCAGACTCGCTCCTTCTGCTACGTGGACGACCTGGTGGAGGGCTTCATCCGGCTCATGGGCACCCCGGACGACTTCACCGGCCCCATGAACCTGGGCAACCCCGGCGAATTCACCATCCTGGAACTGGCCGAGACCGTCATCCGCATGACAGGCTCCAGTTCGCGCATCGTGCACAACCCCCTGCCCCAGGACGACCCCACACAGCGCCAGCCGGACATCACCCTGGCCCGGCAGGTCATCGGCTGGGAGCCCCAGACGAAGCTTGAGGACGGCCTGGTCAAGACCATCGCCTTCTTCCGCCAGACCCTGGGACTCTAGCGCGGGCTGACCGGACATGTGCGGCATCTGCGGACACGTCCGCCTGAACGTCGGCGGCGGTGCGGGCGCAGGCCAGGGAGCACCCGCCCCCGGCGGCCTGGCGCCCATGCTGGCGCTTCTGGGCCACCGCGGCCCGGACCAGACCGACAGTTGGCTTGAACACAGCGGGGCCGTGGCCCTTGGCCATACCCGCCTGTCCATCCTGGACCTGGACCCGCGCGCGGGCCAGCCCATGCACGACCCGCACACCGGCAACGTCATCGTCTTCAACGGCGAGATCTACAACTTCCGCGCCCTCAAGGCCGAGCTTGAAGCCCAGGGCGAGGTCTTCCGCACCACCGGCGACACCGAGGTGCTCCTGGCCCTGTACCGCCGGCATGGCCGCGACTGCCTGCCCATGCTGCGCGGCATGTTCGCCTTCGCCCTTTGGGACGCGGGCCGCCGCGAGCTCTTTCTGGCGCGCGACCGCCTGGGCAAGAAGCCGCTGGTGTACTTCGACGGCCCCCACGGGCTGGTCTTCGCCTCGGAGATACGCGCCCTGCGCGCGCACCCGCTCTGCCCCGCCCAGGGCTCGGCCGAGGGCCTGGACCCCGTGGCGCTCGACCTCTACCTGAGCCTGGGCTACGTGCCCGCGCCCAGGACCATCCTTTCCGGCGTGGCCAAGCTGCCGCCCGCCCACTGCGCCGTGTACGACGCCTCGGGCCTGCGCCTCTGGCGCTGGTGGGACGTGGACTACCGCGAAAAAATCGACGTGGGCGAGGCCGAGGCCTTGGATTTGGCCTGGGACTGCCTACGCGAAAGCGTGCGCCTGCGCCTGGAGTCCGACGTGCCGCTGGGCCTGCTGCTCTCCGGCGGGGTCGACTCAAGCCTCGTGGCCGCCGTGCTGGCCGACCTCTGCCCCGGACAGGCGAGCGCCTTCTGCATCGGCTTCGACGAGAAGAAATACAACGAGCTGCCCCACGCCCAGGCCGTGGCCCAGCACCTGGGGCTCAACCTGACCTTTGAGATCATGCCGCCCGCCACCCTGGAGGCCCTGCCCGAGATTGCCCTGCGCTACGGCGAGCCCTACGCCGACGACTCGGCCCTGCCCTCGCTGTTCCTCTCGCGCATGGCCAGACGGCACATCACCGTGGCCCTCGGCGGCGACGGCGGCGACGAGCTGGCCCTGGGCTACCCCACCTATCGCCATGCTAAAGTGGCCTCGGCCATCCATGCCGTGCTGCCGCTCTCGCCACCCAAGGACTCCAGCCTGCGCAGGCTCGCCACTGCCCGCAACCGCGCCGCGCGGGCCCGGCGGGAGTTCCTGGCCGCCAACGTCTGGCCGGAAACCAAACCGCTTTTGAAAACAGAACCGCGCGGTTGGCCGCTCAAGGCCCGGCTCTATACGCCCGAAGCCCGCACGCGCCTGGCCGGAGCCTACGCCGACTGGTTCCTGCCCTGGCTTGGCCGGTCCTTCGAACACGCCGCCAACCCCTTGGAGCGCATGCTCTACATCGACAACGCCACCTGCCTGCCCGACGACCTGCTGGTGAAGATGGACATAGCCAGCATGGCCGCCAGCCTGGAGGTGCGCTCGCCCCTGCTCGACCACAAGCTCATCGAGCTCTTCGCCGCCCTGCCCGCCAGCCTCAAGGTGCGCAAAGGCGAAACCAAGCACCTGCTTAAAAAAATGGCCGAGCGCGTGCTGCCCAAGGACATCCTCTACCGCCGCAAACAGGGCTTCGACCTGCCCATCCGCGAATGGATGGCCGGACCCATGCACGGCTTCGTCATGGACGCGCTCTCCTCCGCCGACCCCGCCCTGGCCGCGCACATCAACATGGACGCGGCCAAAGACATCGCCCGCGAACACGCGGACGGCAAAAACCGCAAGAACATGCTCTGGCGACTGCTCATGCTCGCTCTGTGGAGCCGGGCCAAGTAGGCGAGATGCCTCCGGCGGCCCAAGGGCCTGAGGCCCTTGGGAATCCCCGTATGGACCGGGCCAGGGGTGGCTGGGGCAGAGGCGTTGGCTGGGCTGGCCCTGGCAATGTGCGCGGAATATTCGAGGGAAGACCCTCGAATATTCCGCGCACGGTTGGCCCTTTTTTAGAGCCTTTGTTGAAAGACCGAGAGAAAGATACTCTCCCGTGGCTGCCCCAAAGAACGCCGAAAGGGCTGTTTCAGGTTCCTCCTGAAACAGCCCTTTTGGCGTTATGGGGATTCCAAAGGGCCTCAGGCCCTTTGGCGGGGTCCAGGGGCAGCGCCCCTGGCCGCCGGAGGCTCTTATCTTACGCCGAGCCTTCGCGCTTCAGGTCGCCCACCAGGGTGCGCAGGTTTTCGGCCTGCTCGGCCAGTTCGTGGATGGCGGCTGTTGTCTGCTGCATGCTGTTGGCGGTCTCGGTGGCGATGGCGTTGATCTGATCCACGGCCTCGTTGATCTCCTCGCTGGCGGCGCTTTGCTCTTCTGCGGCGGTGGCGATGCTCGACACCTGCATGGCCGTGTCCTCGCTCATGTGCAGGATCTGCTCCAGGGCCTCGCCGGACTGGCGCACCAGGTCCGTGGATTCGGAGATGGCCCGGCCGGCCTCCTCCATGCTGTGAATGTTGCGGTTGGACACGTCCTGGATGCCGCGGATGGTATCGCCCACTTCCTTGGTGGCGGTCATGGTCTTTTCGGCCAGCTTGCGCACCTCGTCGGCCACGACGGCGAAGCCGCGCCCGGCGTCGCCAGCTCTCGCGGCCTCGATGGCGGCGTTGAGCGCCAGGAGGTTGGTCTGGTCGGCGATGTCGTTGATGACGTTCATGACCTGGCTGATGTCCTGGGCGCGGCGGC
>JAHIUD010000007.1 GCA_018817515.1 Pseudomonadota bacterium | reverse complement strand
CCTGGCCGGAGCCCTGCCGGGCGTGGCGGGCATCGCCATGCGCCGGGGCAGCCCGGTGGGCGTGTTCCGCGAGGGCATCGCCCATGGCATTGGGGACGACACCGGGGACGCCGGTCAAGCGGGCGCGACCGCGCTGCTGCCCGTGACCCTCAAGCTCTTCAACACCGTGGCCATCGAATGCCTGGCCGCCGTGCTCGAGCAGGGGGTGGAGCTGCGCGCCGGACGCCTGGCCGAGCTGCTCCAGGCAGACCCCGATGCCCTGGCCACGGCACGCTTCCAGCTCAACGGCCAGGGCCTGGACCGCGCCGGGCTGGTGGCCGCGCTGGCGGGCCAGGCAGAAACCCTGCGCATCATCGCAGAACACGCCGAGCACGCCGAAACCCAGAGCCCGCACCCGGACCTGGCCGCCCTGGCGACCATCGCCGAGGCCGCTGGCGCGGCCATCATGGAGGTGCGCAGCCAAGGCTTCACCGTGCAGTACAAGGACGACCACTCGCCGCTCACCCGCGCCGACCTGGCCGCGCACGAAACCATCACGCGCGCCCTGGCCCGGCAGTTTCCCGGCGTGCCCGTACTCTCGGAGGAAGGCGCGGCCCTGCCCTACGAGCAGCGCGCCCGCTGGCAGCGCCTGTTCATCGTGGACCCGCTGGACGGCACCAAGGAGTTTGTGAAGGAGCTGGGCGAATTCTGCGTGTGCATCGCCCTGGCCGAGAACGGCTACCCGGCGCTGGGCGCGGTGCATGTGCCCGCCTGGGGCAAGACCTACGTGGGCGGCCTGGGCCTGGGCGCGTTCCGACGCGAAACCGGCCAGCCCTGGCAGGCCATCCACGTGCGCCAGCCGGACGAGGCAACGCTCACCGTGCTGGTCAGCCGCTCGCACCCCACGCCCGAAACCGAGACCTTTCTCGCAAACACGCATGTCGCCGAGCGCATCACCGCAGGCAGCGCGCTGAAATTCTGCCTCGTGGCCGAAGGCAAGGCCGACCTGTACCCGCGCCTGAACACCGGCATGCGTGAATGGGACGTCGCCGCAGGCCAGGCCGTGCTCGAAGGCGCTGGCGGCAGCGTGCTGGAGCTAGAGGACGGGCAGCCCGGACCTCGACTGCAGGTGAACAAGCCGGACCTGAAAATCCCGCCGTTCGTGGCCTCTGCAACGCCGACCTAGACCACGCCCGCGCAGCAGAGCTGGCTCACGTCCAATTTCGGATTGCCCTTCGCTGCAATTGTGCTAGTGTTGGAACATGACTAAAGGCAGACCGCTGTTCTTCGCACTGGCGGTGCTTTTCGCCCTGCTGCCCGCCAAAGCAGGAGGTGAAGCCACGCCCAGCAAACCGCACGTACTGGTCATCCATTCCTACGCCCCGGACTTCTCCTGGACCCGGGACATGGAGCTCGGCATCGACTCCGTGCTCCGCGCTCCGGAGGTCCAGGCCTCGTTCCGCGTGGAGTACATGGACGCCAAGCACCACGGCTCCCCGCAGTACCTGGCGCAACTGCTGCAGATCTATCGAGAGAAGTACGCCGCGGAACACTTCGACGGAATCATCCTCACCGACAACCACGCCTTGGACTTCGTAGCCCAGCATCGCGCCGAGCTGTTCCCCAAGACTCCCATCGCGGCCAGCGGCATCAACGACCCCAGGTCGATCCCGGCCAACGTGGACAACATGAACATCATCATCGAGATCGTCTCGCACAAGGAGACCCTGGAAGCCGCGCTGAAGCAAAATCCGGGAACACGCAAAGTCTACGTGGTGGTCGACAACACACTTACAGGACGCTACATCCGCGACGACTTCCTGGCCCAGACCTCCGCCCTGTCCAGCCGGGTGGAGATCGTGGTGCTCCCGCTCATGACCTTTGACGAGCTGAAGCGCTTTGCCCAAGCGCGCATAAAGGGTGAACTCATCTACCTGCTTGTGTATTTCCAGGATGCCGCCGGGAAGTCGCTCGACGCCGATGTGGTGCCGCGAGCCGTGGCAGCCAACTCCCCGGTGCCGGTGTACGTGGCCTGGGACTTCCAGCTCGGCCTGGGCCCCGCCGGCGGCTGCGTGGCCAGCGCCTTCGGCCACGGTCGCAAGGCCGCGCAAACCCTGCTGGAACGCCTGGCGGGAGGGCACCCGCCGCCTGTGTACGACAAGCCGCTTGGCGTAAACATCTTCAAATATGATTTCGCGGCCCTCCAACGCTTCGGCATCCCCTTGTCCAGCCTGCCTGAAGGAAGCATCATCCTGAACCGGCCGCTCTCCTTCTACGAAACCCACCGCGTGGTGCTCTTGAGCTCCCTGGCCATCATCAGCGTCCTCGGCGTAATCATCGCGCTGCTTCTTCAAAACATCGCCAGGCAACGCAAGATCAACCGCGGCAACGCCGAAATCCTGGCCCTGAACCGCGAAATGATCGAAACGCAGCTGGAACTGCTGTCCACCCTGGGCGAGGTCATCGAAACGCGCTCGCATGAGACGGCGAACCACGTGAAGCGCGTGGCCGCCTATTCGGCGCTCCTGGCGCAAAAGCACGGCTTGCCGCAGGATGAGGTCGAGCTCCTGGCCGCCGCCTCGCCCATGCACGACATCGGCAAGATCGGCATCCCAGACGCCGTACTGAACAAGGATGGCAGGCTGACCCCAGAAGAGCACAACATCATCAAGCACCACACGGTCATCGGGCACAAGATCCTGCACACCTCGGAACGGGCGCTGATGTCGCGGGCCTGCGTCATCGCGCTGCAACACCACGAGCGATGGGATGGAGGCGGCTATCCCTGCGGACTGAAGGGAGAAGAGATCGACCTGACCGCACGCATCATCGCCCTGGCAGACGTGTACGACGCTCTGTCTCTGGACCGCGTCTACAAGAAGGCCTGGCCCCAGGCCAAGGTGCTTGAGTTCATCCAGCAGCAGCGGGGCACCATGTTCGACCCGAAGCTGGTGGACCTGTTCTTCGAAAATCTGGATGAGCTCAACATCATCCGGGAGAATCTCTCCGACCCCAGCGTCAGCGAGGACCACGAGGCAAGCATCGCCGGCCCACCCCGCTGCCCCCTGCACAAGGCTTGAGGCCCGCTTGCCCCCCAGTAAGCCGAAAGGCTATCTTTGGGGGCGCCACGAGAAAACGCCTTTCTCTTAACCTCTTCACCAGCGCTCTTAAAAGGGGCCAACACGCGCGCATTGCCAAGGCCAAGCCCAGCAGACGCCTCTGCCCCCGCCGCCCCGGCCCAGGCCAATGGGGGTTCCAAGGGGCCTCAGGCTCCTTGGCCGCCGGAGGCTGTCTTGTCTCCCCTGCCTTACTCCTCGCCCAACTGCACGTCGCGGGTGGTGACTTCCAGCGGGTCGAGCACGGGCAGGTCTTTTTCGGGTGCGGCGGCGAGCTCCTTGAAGCGGCGCGCCTGCACGAGCACGCGGGATTCCAGCGAGCTCACGGTTTTGTTGTAGGCATCGACAGCGCTGGACAGGCCCTTGCCCACGCGGGCGAAGTGTTCGGCCAGGGTGACGATGCGTTTGTAGAGTTCGCGCCCGAGTTCACTGACCTGCTGGGCGCTTTCGGCGACCTTTTCCTGTTGCCAGCCGTAGGCCACGGCCTTGAGCAAAGCAATGAGCGTTGTGGGTGAAGCTACAATGACGTTCTGCTTGACCCCCATCTCGATAAGAGAGGGGTCGTGCTCGAGTGCGGAGCTGAAGAAGATTTCGCCGGGCAGGAACATGACCACGAATTCCGGTGTGGGCTTCAGGTGTTCGCAGTAGCTCTTCTGGCTCAGCTTAGCCATATGGTCGCGAATCTGGCGGGCGTGGGTGAGCATGCTTTGGCGCCGGGCGTCCTCGTCCTGGGACTCGTAGGCGTTGAGGTAGGCTTCCAGCGGGGCCTTGGCGTCGACCACGACGTTCTTGCCGCCGGGCAGGCGCACGACCATGTCGGGCCGGTAGCGCCCGTCCTCGGTGCTGACGGATGTCTGCTCGGTGAAGTCGCAGTAGTTGATCATGCCCGCAAGCTCCACCACGCGCCGGAGCTGCATTTCACCCCAGCGCCCGCGCACGGTGGGACGGCGCAGGGCGTCGACGAGCTTCTTGGTTTCCTTTTTGAGGTCCACCTGGTCCGAGGCCAGGAATTTCACCTGCTGGGTCAGCTCCACGTAGGCGTTCTGGCGGCTCTTCTCCATCTCCTGGATGCGCGCGTCGACCTGGGTGAGGGAGTCCTTGATGGGCTTGACCAGCCCCTCGATGTTTTTCTGGCGCAGCTCAAGGTCGCCCTTGGCCGCTTCCTGGAAGCTGCCCAGGTGGGCCTTGGCCAGCTCCACGAAGTTGGCGTTGTTGTCCTTGAGCGCGTTGGCGGACAGGGCCTTGAAGGTATCCTGCAGCTTGGCTTGCAGGTCTTCGAGCAGGGCCAGCTTTTCCAGCGCGGCCTTGCGCTCCTCCTCGATGCGCGCGGCAAGGTCGCCCTCGCGCACCTTGAGGGCCGAAAGTTCCTCGGCCTGGGCGCTCAAGCGCTCTTCCAGTCCGGGCACGCGCATGGCGGATTCCTCTGCGCTGGCGCGCCGGCCGGTCTCCAGGCGCAGCTCGTCACGCAGGGCCCTGGCCTCGCCCTGGGCGGCGTCCAGGTCGCAGAGCAGGCTGGCCTGGCGCTCCTCGGCCCCGCGCAGGCGCTCGGCCAAAGCGGCCTCGGCAAAGCGGGCCTGGGCCAGCGCGGCCTCGGCCTCGGCGCGCAGGGCAGCGCAATCGGCGGCGGCGCGGGCGCGCAGCAGCACGAAGGTGAGGCCCGCGCCGAGCAGAAGTCCCGCCAGGAGGGCGGGCACAAGCGACATGTCCACGCTTAGCCTGCGATCTTCTTGAGCAGCCAGGCCATGTTCTGGCCCAGGGTGCGCATGGTGGCCAGGGCTTCCTCGTCGCCGGAGACCTGGCCGGGCTCGCGGCCATAGCCCATGTTCCAGTAGCTGGAGCCGGGCACCACCATCTGGCCGATGAAGAAGAAGTGGTTCAGGGTGTCGAAGGTGTGGATGGCCCCGCCCCGGCGCGCGGTGACCACGGCGGCCCCGGCCTTGCGCTGGAACATGTCGCCGTTGGCGCGGGAGACCATGCCCGAGCGGTCCATGAGGGACTTCATGTTGGTGGTCACGTCGGCGAAATAGGTGGGCGAGCCAAGCAGGATGCCATCGGCAGCCAGCATCTTCTCGATGTAGCTGTTGAGCTTGTCGTCATCCACGGCGCAGCGCTTGTCCTTGTTCTCAAAGCACTTGTAGCAGGCGATGCAGCCTTGCAGGCCCTTGGGTCCAAGCTGCACCAGCTCCGTCTCGATGCCTGCGGCGGCGATCTCCGCCAGGGCGGTGTTGAGCATGATGGCGGTGTTGCCGTTAAGCCTCGCGCTGCCGTTGATTGCCAGAACCTTCATGCGCTGCCTCCTAAGGTTTCATTGATGATGCGCTCGGTCCACCGCACGCCCTGGGGCGCCTTCCCGTCCAGGGCGCCCACGGCGGTGAAGCCGATGGCGATGCGCCGGATCTTGTCGTCCGGGGTGCTGACGCCCCGCACCAGTCCGGCGTACCAGTAGGGTTTAAACTGCTTCTCCTTGAACTGGAAGAGCGAGCATTTGAGCACCACCGGGCTGCCGGGTTCCAGCCCGGGCGGTACCAGCGCGGCGCGCACCTCCATGGCCAGCCCGCCGGGGGAGATGTCCGTGACGGCGTTTTCGCCGCCGCTCTGGCCGTCATAGGCGTTGATCCAGATGTCCGGCGTGGCCTCGGGAAAAAACAGGCGGCTTGTCTCGGCATCGGCGGCCCAGAGGCGCACATGCACGAAGCGCGGGTCGCTGACGCGCTTGCGGGCGTGCCTGCGGCGCGGCATGGCCAGAAGCTCCCGCGGAGGCCGGAGCACCACCTGCGGGGGCTCCAGGGCGCTATGGTGGGCGTTTATCTCGGTCTCAAAGGCGTTGACCTTGCGTCCGGCCTGGCGCACCGGGGCGAAGAAGCAGGTCACGGCCTGGCCGGGGCGCAGCTCCATGGACGCGGCGCTGTCCAGGAGCTCGCAGACCAGGCCCTCGGGGCTGGTGCTTTTGGGCAGGCAGCGGGCCAGGGGCTCCCCGGCGCTGCCGGGTAGCATGTCCAGGGGCGCGGCACGGCGGATGAGGTCCGCCATGAGGGCCTCCGGAGAGGCGGACGCCACGGCCACGCTCCGCTGGGTGGAGCCGGAGCGGCCCAGGCGGCCCAGCGCGAACCCGCCCAGAGCAGCCAGAACCACCAGGAGCGCCACGCCGGACCACATAAGCACAACCTCACCCATGAACAGCTCCCACTTTGTCAGGACTGTTCACAGGATACGTGCCCTGTACCAGGGTTGTCAAACCTGTGGGGAGAATCAAGTAAAGAAAGGGGCGATTTGGAGGCTGGGGGAGTACCCATGCGGTACGGCCCTCAGCCAAAATCGACTCATGACGATGCCCTGGGGGCAAAAGACACGTTTTGAGGCAGGCTCTAGCGGAAGACGTCGTACAGTTCGGGGCTGACCTCGACCACGAACATGCCCGCTTCGACGCGCATGCGCACGTTGAGCTCCGGGACCAGCGCCATGTCCTCGGCCACGTTGGCCCACTTGCGCATCAGGGCCTTGGGGTCGGTCTCTTCCACGGGAAGGCTCTCCGCCTGAATCCACTCGTCGCTCATGATCGGCCTCCCTGGCTTAGATGTAGACCCGCCGGTTCATTCCCAGCAGGCAGAATACTTCATAGGAAATGGTGCCCCACCACGAGGCCAATTCCTCGGGGCTGATGGCCAGCGGGCCTTCGCCGCCGAGCAGCGTGGCCCACTCGCCGGGCCGGGCGTCGGGGATGTCCGAGACGTCGCAGGCCGTGAGCTGCATGCAGACCCGGCCCACCACAGGGGCGCGGCGGCCAGCGATGAGCATCTGCGCGCTCTTCCCGGTGAGGGCCCGGCTGTAGGCGTCGGCGTAGCCCACGGCCACGATGGCCACGCGCATGTCGCGCTCCGCCGTGTAGGTGCAGCCGTAACTGATGCTGCAGCCCCTGGGCAAGGAATGCACGGAGACGATGCGCGTGCGCACGGACATGGCCGGAGCAAGCCCGCGTCCCAGGTGCTCCCAGGCGGAGCCCACGAAGGGGTTGGCCCCATAGAGGGCGATGCCCGCGCGCTGGCTCTGGTAATGCACCGAGGGGTGTCCGAGGATGCCCGCCGAATTGGCCAGATTGGCCTCAAGCGTATAGCCTGCCTTGGACAGGCAGGAAAGGATGAAGGTGAAGCGCTCGGACTGGCCCATGAGGTAGTCCACGGACTCGGGCTGGTCGGCGGTGGCCAGGTGCGAGCTGACCATGATCGGGCGCACCAGCGGCGCCTCGCCCAGGCGGTCCAGCAGGCGCGGCAGATCCTCCACGCCGAAGCCCAGGCGGGCCATGCCGGTGTCGAACTTGAGGCTTATCTCCAGGCCCTTGCCCACGCGGGCGGCCTGGCGCGCCAGGGCCTCCAGCTGCCGGAAGCTGCCGATGAGCGGCACCAGGGAGTGCTCCCACAGGGGTGGGTAGTCGTCGGGCTCGATGGGACCCAGAAGCACCAAGATGCGGTTCTTCAGGCCCTGGGAGGTGAGGTGCCGGCGCAGGGCCGCGCCCTCCTCCACCGTTCCCACGGCGAAGGTGTCGCAGCCTTCCTTGGCCAGGGCGCTTGCGACCTCGGTCAATCCGTGCCCGTAGGCATCGGCCTTGATGACGCCGATGACACGGCTGCCGCGGCTGCACAAAATTCGGTAGTTGGCCCGGATCGCCGCCAGGCGGATACGGACCTCAAGCTTGTTGAAGGCGATGGTCATGGGACAGAAGACTCCTGAACGCACAGATATCAGAGGTAGAGGAAGCGCCGTGCGATCTTTGGCAGAGTTTTGGCTCCCGCGCAAGATGCGTAGACGACCATCCCCCGATACGGCACAAAAATACGTATTTTATCTGCGTTTGAACAAACGCTCAAGATCCGCCGCGCCAAAGGCCACGGCCACGGGCCTGCCGTGGGGACAGAAGTCGCGCTCCGGGGTCGCCAGCCAAACCTCCAGCAGGCTCAGCGCCTCGTCCTGGGCCAGGGGCTGCCCGGCCTTGATGGCCGACTTGCAGGAGAGCAAGGTCCACAGCTCGGCCAGGCTGCCGGTGCGGTCGGCCAGGGCATCGCGCAGGAACTCCGCGGCCCTGCCCGCAGGCAGGCTGGGCGGCACGCCGCGAACGAAAAGCCGCTCCGCGCCGGACATCTCCAGGGCGAAGCCGCAGGACTTGAGCTCGGCCCAGAGTTCGCTTGCGCGCGCGGCCTCGCTTGGGTGCAGGGTCAACTCCAGGGGCAGGGCCAGGGGCTGGGAATTCCCGCTGGTGCGGGCCCGGCGCATGTTCTCCAGGATCACCCGCTCGTGCGCGGCGTGCTGGTCCACCAGCACGAGCTTCTCGCCTCCCTGGCGCAGCACCAGGTACGTATCCGCGATCTGGCCCAGGTACTCAAGCCCGCCCTGGGACAGGGCCCGGGGTGCGGACGCGGGCGACACGGGAAAGGCTTGCGCCCCCGGCGCCGATGATTCTTCGGACGTGCCTTCAGACCGGCCTCCGGGCAGGCCTTCGGGCGTACCAGCAGCCTGGGTTCCGGGCGGAGTAAGCGGCAGGGGAACCTCGCGGGCGCCCTGCGGGTTCTCAAACGAGCGCCAGGCCCGCAGCATGCCGGGCTTGTCGCCAAAGGATGAGGGACGCGCATTGTTCTGGGCTGCCCCCGGCGTCCAGGCCGCGCCCAGGGTCGGGCCCCCGCCATGGGAGGCGAAGCCGCCAGAATACCCGCCAGAATACCCGTCGGAAGGACTGCCGGAAGCATCGCCTGAAGGGCCATAGGCGGCGGCGTGGTCGGACAAGACATCACCCTCGGCGGCCGGGGCCAGGGCCAGGCGCACCAGGGCGAAGATCTGGCCCTCGTCGCGGAAGCGCACCTCCAGCTTGGCCGGGTGCACATTGACGTCCACCTCTTCCGGCGGCAGGTCCAGGAACAGCAGCACCTGGGGGTACTCGCCAGAAAGAATGCGGCCCTTGTACGCGTCGCGGGCGGCGCGCTGGAGCAGGCGGTCCTGCACCGGGCGTCCGTTGACATAAAAGAGCATGCGGTCGGCGCGATTCTGGGCGTGGGAGGGCCGCCCGGCCAGGCCGTGGGCCGAGAGCTCGCCGTGCTCGCGGCGGAACGCCACCAGGCCCTCCAGCACCGCCGGGGGCCAGAACTGGGCCAGGCGCGCGGACAGGGTCTGCCCGGCGGGCAGGCGGAAGATCTCGCGCCCGCCCAGGGTCAGCGAGAAGGCAACGTCGGGCCGGGCCAAGGCCATGCGCGTAAGGGCCTCCTGGCAGCGCTTGGCCTCGGTGGCCTCGGTGCGCAGGAACTTGAGCCGGGCCGGAGTGCTGGCGAAAAGGCGGCGCATCTCCACGCGGGTGCCGCTGGCCAAGGCCGCCGGACCTGCGGAAAGGACCGTGCCGCAGTCCACGTCGATGCGCGCGGCCTCGGCCTCATCCTGCACGCGGGAGGTCAGCGTGAGCTGCGACACCGAGGCGATGCTCGGCAGGGCCTCGCCACGGAAGCCGAAGCTGCTGACGGAGAAGAGGTCGGCCACGCTAGAAAGCTTGCTGGTGGCATGGCGGGTGACGGCCAGGGCCAGTTCGTCCGGGGGGATGCCCGCGCCGTCGTCCTGCACCACCAGCCGCGCCACGCCGCCGCCCTCCAGCATCACGTCGATGCGCGCGGCTCCGGCGTCCAGGCTGTTCTCCACCAGCTCTTTGAGCACGCTGGCGGGGCGCTCCACCACTTCGCCGGCGGCGATCTGGTTGCGCAGGATCTCTGGCAGTAGGGTGATTGCTTTGCGCGTCATGCGCACCAGCATGCCTCTAGGGCTTGCCGAAATCAAGCAGGTTGAAGCGCAATTCCAGGCTCTGATCGCTGGGCTTGCGGCTGAAGACGAGCTCGACGTTGTAGCACTGGTCGGTCCAGGTGAGACCAACGGTCTTCTCCAGGTCCGCGTGCCCGGCGATGTCCAGGCGGTAGTCCGTGGTCAGCTTGACCCTCTTGGTGATGTCGACGTCCAGCCCCAGGCGCAGGGCCTGCACGTCCTTGGTGCGCTGCCGTTTGTACTCGTCCAGCGGGTAGAGGTAGTCGTAGCCGAAGCGCACCTCGCCCACCTTCTCCTTTTGCAGGGTCAGGGTGTGCTCATGCTCGGTGGGGCGCTTCAGGTAGGGCGAATAGTAGGTCTTGGAGGTCAGGGTGACGTACTTCTGCGGGGTCACCGAGGCCTCGACCATGATGTCCGAATAGGGCCTGCGGGCATATTGCCCCAGCAGATCGCCGCGCGCGGCCTCGTCGCGGTCGTAGGACTGCTCCACGCGCAGGCGGAAGAAATCCAGGTAGTCCGTGGCGGCCACCGGGATGGTGGCGTTGCCGCTCGGCGCGGCCACCACGCTGGTGCGCCTGCGGTCCAGCACGTTGGTCAGCGAATAGGTGATGACGTTCTTGCGCTGGATGCGGTCCAGGGCGTCGAAGGACGGCAGCCGGTTCTGCGACTGGGGCGCGGGGATGTAGGTAAAATCAAGCCTCGGGGCCACGCTGTGGCGCACCGCGCCCCACTCGCTCTTGCCCACGTTCTCGGCCTTGGCCTCCAGGGGGTTCTTCAGGTCGAACACCCGGCTCATCTCCGTGAAGGCCGAGAAGCCAAGCTCGGTGAAGGTCCGGTGCGGGGACTTGTTGCTGGTGGTGCTGGGGCCCTCGTTGGTGTAGCCGCCCACGCCGTAGGACGTGGAGCGCAGACCAACGCTGGGGATCACAGTCACCGGCCCGGCGGCCAGGGGCAGGCTCAGGGTCGGGTGCACATCCGTGCGGAAACCGCGGGTGCCATACTGCCGCCAGAAGTAATCGAAGCGGCCCGCGCCCTCCCACTCAAAGGGCGTGCCTGGAATGGAATCCTTGAAGGCGAAGAAATGCGCCTCGGGCAGGCTCTGGGTGGTGGGGTTGGCCGTGGCCGGGTTGTTGCCGTTCATGTAGGCCAGGTTCTGGGTCCAGGAAACCTTACCCACCACGCCGTAGCGGTCCCAGCTGCGGGAGAGGTAGGCCGTGCTGGTCCGGGTGAGCGAGTCGGCCACGTCGATGTCGCGCCCGAACTCGCGCAGAAAGGTCTTGCGGCTGGCGGAATACCCGGAGGAGCCTCCGCCGAATTCGCGCAGATAGTCCTGGTCGCTGACCATGTCCAGATCCAGTTTGACCTGCCAAGCCGGTTCCTTGAGGAACCCGTTGAACTTGCTGCGCACCCACCAGCGGTTGGAGTTGGGGCGCGTCAGGCCATCGCTCTGGAGATAGAGGTCTTCCTTGGAGGAGTTCGCCGCCGTGATGCGGTCGTTGAGGTAGTCGATGCGCCAGTCGCCCTTGGTGTCCGGGTTCTCGGTGTGGCGGTACTCCAGTCCCTGCATGAATCCCCGGCGGCTCATGACGTTCTCGAAGAAGGTCAGGTCGCGCTCGTCGTCCATAACCCAGTAGTAGGGCTGGTTCACCGTAAAGCCGCGCTTGGAGCTTTGGGAGATGTCCGGCACGAGCAGGCCGCTCTGCCGCTTGGCTCCACCCGGCAGCGACATGAACGGCAGGTAGGCCACGGGGGAGTCCTTCACGTTGAAGCGCGTGTGCCAGAGCTTGGTGCGGCCATCGATATTGATGTCGCCCTCGCTGGTTGAAATGGACCAGGCGGGATTCTCGCCGTCGCAGCCGGTGATCTTGGCGTTCTGGAAGCGGTAGCTCGAAGCGCCGTATTTGCGGATGGTTTCGCTCTGGAAATAGAGGTGCGACTTGCCCACAAAGACCTTGCCGTTCTTGAGCCAGCCCAGCATGTTGGCGAGGTCGAACTCGGCCTCCTCGGCCTCCAGGATGTCGCCCTCCCAGGCCACACGCACGTTGCCCTTGAGCACCACCCAGCGGCTGGCCTGGTAGTAGCGGATGAAATCGGCCTTGAGCGTGTTCAGCCCTTTGACCAGGACCGCGTTGCCCACGGCCTGGACGTATTCGCTGTCGTGCTGGCCCTCGATGCGGTCGGCGGAGAGCTTCCACTGGTCCGGGCCGAGCTGCGTCTCCGCGGGGAACGCGGGCGGCGCTGGCGGCAAGAGCGACTTCTGCGCATCCGGCGCGCTGACGCCCATGCGGACCTCCGGGCCGTTTCCGGCCATGCCCGGCCCCTGCGCCACCAGGGTGCCAGCATGGCCCCGCAGCAGGTCATCGTCAAACACGGGGGGCTGCAAGAGCGATGGTGTCGGAATATCGACGCTTGTGGTGATGGCGGGCGGCGGAGGAACGTGGGGCGCGCGAGGCTCCTCCAGGAGGACCTGGCGGACGGCCTGGGCGGGGCCGGGCGGCGTCACCGGCAGGCGGATCTCCGGCCCTTCGGTGGTGCCGATGACCGCAAGGGTAGGCCCTGCCAGCAGGCAGTGGAGCAGCCCCAAGGCCAGGAAGAGCACAAACCGCTTGCGATTCAACCCCTTGTCGTCCTTTGTCTTTTTTACCCTTCCCGAGAGTCCAGGTAAGGATCGTCCTTGTCGAGATAACCGGTCACGTAATCCCGGGCCGCGTCTTCCAAACTGGTAAGCTCGGCGGTGTACCCGGCGGCGCGCAGCTTGCCCATGTCGGCCTGGGTCATGTACTGATACTTGTCGCGGATGGCCTCGGGCATCTCGATGTAGCCGATATCCGGGGTCTTCCCCATGGCCGCGAACACCGCACGCGCCAAGTCATTCCAGGTACGAGCAATTCCGGTGCCAACGTTGAAAACGCCGTTCACCTGCGGGTTCTCAAGGAGCCACCAGAGGATGTCCACGCAGTCCTTGATGTAGACGAAGTCACGCATCTGGCCGCCGTTGGGAAATTCCGCCCGGTAGGACTTGAACAGGCGCATGGCCCCGGTCTGGCCGATCTGCTTGTGGGCCTTGCAGATGACGCTCATCATGTCGCCCTTGTGGTACTCGTTTGGGCCGAAGACGTTAAAGAACTTGAGGCAGGCGATGCGGTCGAGGATTCCGGCGCGGTTGGCCCAGAGGTCGAAGAGGTGCTTGGAGTAGCCGTACATGTTCAGCGGCTTCAAGTTCTCCAGCCCGTCGTGGTTGTCGCAGAAGCCCTTCTCGCCGCCGCCGTAGGTGGCCGCGCTGGAGGCGTTGAGGAAACGCACGGAGTTCTTCAGCACGAAGCGGCAGAGCACCTGGGTGTAGCGCAGGTTGTTCTCCATGAGATAGTCGGCATCAAGCTCCGTGGTGCTGGAGCAGGCGCCCATGTGGATGACGGCCTGGGTGCCGAAGGGGTCTTCGCCCTCGGCCATGAATTTCAAGAACTGGTCCTTGTGCAGGTAGTCCGAGTACTTGAGGTTCACCAAATTCTTCCATTTGTCCGTAGAGGCCAGGTTGTCCACCACCAGAATGTCGTCGATGCCCATCTGGTTGAGTTTCCAGATCATGGCGCTGCCAATGAAGCCAGCCCCGCCGGTGACAATGTACATGCGGCGTCTCCCTTTCGCTGTTTGTAACCTAAAGGCCTGCCTGGCCCGCCTATCCGCTGTTGCGAACCTTTAACTTTACTCGTAGCAACGGCGGTTGGCAACCGGCTAGGGCTGAGTCAGCCCCCCGGAAAAATTCTTCGCTTTATATTGCCAGGGACAAGAATATTTCCTATAGTTGCATTGGTCGCATACCCTCTCCAGCGCGGCCAACTCTGGATAACACTAAAATCCCTAAGGAGATTACTTTCATGAGCATGCGCAAACGTCTTCTCTCCGTCGCCGTGCTGGCCGCCATGGCTGTCATGATGTTCGCCGTCCAGGCTCCTGCCGAGACCTTGAAGCCCAAGGTCGACAACTTCATCCTCTTCGTGGACCACTCCGGCTCCATGGCCATGACCAGCGAGGCCCTCAAGGGCATCAAGATCAAACTGGCCAAGGAACTCGCCACCAAGATGAACGCCGACATCCCCGAGCTGGGCTATGTCAGCGCCGTGAACACCTTCGCCCCCTACGGCACGCAGCTTGCCCCCAGCAAGTACAGCAAGCCCGCCGTGGCCGGAGCCCTGGGCAAGATCGACACCAACTACGAGATCTACGGCCGCAACACCCCCATGGGCATGGGCCTGACCGATCTTGACGGCGTGCTGTCCAAGATGAGCGGCAAAACCGCGCTGATCATCTTCACCGACGGCGACTCCAACTACGGCAAGGACCCCGTGGCCGAGGCCAAGGCCCTGTACGCCAAGTACCCGAACCGCCTGTGCATCCACGTCGTCAGCTATGCCGACAACGCCCGCGGCAAGATGGTCGTTGACGAAATCCGCGCCATCAACCGCTGCTCCGTGGTGGGCGATCCCAAGGCCCTGGCCGACGCCGCCACCATGAAGCAGTTCGTGCGCGACGTGTTCTACGACGTCGAAGCCGACGCCCCGGCCCGCTCCATGGCTCCGGCCGGCGCCTGCGAGTCCATCACCCTGGGCAACATGAACTTCGGCTTCGACAAGTTCGCCATCACCCCGGACATGGAGCCCGCCCTGGAGCAGGCCCTGACCGTGCTGAAGGAGTCCTCCTGCAAGCAGTTCATCGTCGAGGGGCACACCGACAGCGTCGGCACCGTCGCCTACAACCAGAAGCTCTCCGAGCGCCGCGCCAACTCCGTGGTCAAGTGGCTCTCCGCCAAGGGCCTGGACGCCGGGAAACTGGTCGCCAAGGGCATGGGCAAGCTGGCTCCCAAGTTCGACAACAAGACCGCTGAAGGCCGTCACCTGAACCGTCGCGTCGAGATTCGCAGCAATTAGCCTGACACACGTCCACGGGCTGTGGGGCCGCCTGGTCCCGCAGCCCGTCGGGCGCTTCACGGAGTTTCTGATGCGCCGAAGCACATTACCTGCCGCCTCATTTTTTCTGGCCTTGACCTTGGCTCTGACCTTGGCCCTTCCGGCCCTGGCCGTGGAGCCCTTCCTCTCGCTGCCCGATGCGGCCACCGCCCCCATGCAGCAGGTCCAGCAGCCCCAGGCAGCGCCCAGCACCCTGCCGCCAATGGAGTCCAAGGCCATCCCCCTCCAGGCCAAGGCGCCCATCCACATGGACCAGGCCCTGGCCCGCGAGCACGAGCGCTTCACCCAGTTCGCCATCGAGCAGATGCACAAGATGAACGCCAACGTCATCGGCGGAAAACACAGCATGCAGGTGCAGAAGCACGGACCGAAGCTCTACCGGGCCAGCTACAAGGCCATCGACGTGGAGGGCATCGTCTGCCAGGTGCGCAGGTCTTCAAGCAACCCGAACTATTACGTGGGCAGCGTACTCTACAAGGAGCACATCCTGGAGAGCGTGGCCGAGGCCCCGGAGGCCTGCCGCCATGGCCAGTTCATCCGCGTTTCCGAAAAGGCCAACCGCATCATCTACAGCTCCAAGCACGGCGGCGGCTGGCAGTAACGGTCGACCGTGACCAGCGCCCCACTCCACGCAGACGTCCAGTTCTGGCGCGATCCTTCGCTTCCCGGCGTTGAGGTCCGCTCCTCCAGCTACACGCGCCAGGCCTTCCGCACCCACACCCACGCGGAGTACTCCATCGGCCTGGTGGCGGCAGGCAGCACCCGCTTCACCCTTGGGAACAAGCCGCAACAGGCCCAGCCCGGCCAGATGGTGCTCATCCACCCCGGCGAGCCCCACGCCTGCAATCCCGACACCGGCTCAGGCATCTCCTACCTCATGTTCTACGTGGCCACCGGCTGGCTCTGCGGGGCCGCGGACGGAACCCCGCCGCGCTTCACGCAGCCCGTGCTGGACGACCCCGAACTGTTCCGCGCGTGGCAGGACCTCTACGAGGCCTTTGCCACCAGCGCCCCGGCCAGCCATCGCCAGGCCCTGCTCATGGTCTGCCTGCGCGAGCTGGTGCGCCGCCATGCGGCCCAGGCGGTCGAGCCCAGGCCGGAGAACCCCGCCGTGGCGCTGGCCCGGGGGCATCTGGCCAGCCACGCCGACCAGCGGGTGCCGCTGGATGACCTGGCGCGCCTGGCCGGACTTTCACGCCACCACTTCCTGCGCACGTTCAAGGCGGCCACGGGCCTGCCGCCCCACACCTACCAGCTCCAGCAGGCCGTGGAAAAGGCCAAGAGCCTCCTGGCCGGGGGCGCGCCCATCAGCCAGGCCGCCCTGGATTCCGGCTTCTCCGACCAGAGCCATTTCTCGCGCCTGTTCCGCCAGTTCACCGGGGCCACGCCGCAGCAGTACCGCCGCGCCTCCGGGCATGAACCCCAAACGCCCTGAGCCCACCGCAATATCGTTCCATACGCCGAGGCCGCCCTGTGGCAGGTTTTGGCCATGAACACACGCCTGCTCCCCCTGCTCTGCCTGGCCGCCGCCGTGCTGCTCTGGGGCACCAGCTTCGTGGCCATGAAGGTGGCCCTCACCGGATTCCCGCCCCTGGCCGTGGTCTTCCTGCGCATGGCCCTGGCCTCGGGTCTCATGGCCCTGTTCTGGAACCGTGTGCCCAAGGCCGGGTGCGGGCGGGGCGACCTCAAGTGGCTGGTCCTGGTCTGCCTGTTCCAGCCCTGCCTGTACTTCCTGCTGGAGAGCTTCGCCATCTCGCTCACCACCTCGTCCCAGGCGGGCATGATCTCCTCCCTGGTGCCGCTCCTGGTGGCGGCCGGGGCGTGGATGTTTCTGGGCGAGCGCCTCTCGGCCCGCAACATCGGCGGCATCGTGCTCTCGCTTGTCGGCGTGGCCTGGCTCTCGCTCACAGGCCAGGTCGACGAGCACGCGCCCAACCCCGCCCTGGGCAACCTCCTGGAGCTGCTCGCCATGTGCTGCGCGGCCAGCTACATGCTGCTGCTCAAGCACCTGTCCAGCCGCTTCAACCCCTGGCATCTGACCGGGCTGCAGGCCTTTGCCGGAGTGGTGTTCTTCCTGCCCGGCGCGCTATTAAGCGGCCAGAACGCATGGTTCTTCACGCCGCTCCAGGTTCCAGCCGAGGCCTGGCTGGCCGTGTGCTATCTGGGCGGCATCGTCACCCTGGGGGGCTTTGGCCTGTACAACATGGCCGTGGCGCAGCTGCCCGCGGCCCAGGCCGCGGCGTCCATCAACCTGGTGCCGGTCGTGGCCGTTCTTTCGGGCTGGGTTTTGCTGGGCGAGACCATGGTTCCGGCCCAGGCTGCGGCCTGCGCCGTGATCCTGGCCGGAGTGCTGCTGGGGCAGGGCAAGACGAAAGGTTAGGCCCCCGGATCTCCGGGGCCAAAGGTCGGTCGGCGAATCCGCCGCCCGCCAGGTGACGGGAAGGATATGGGAAGGGGGCGGGCCTAGGCCGCCACAGGGCTCCGGCGCAGCATCAAGAACAGCCCCAGGGCTATCATGGGCAGGCAGAGCACCTGGCCCATGCTCATCCAGCCCATGGCCACGAAGCCCAGCTGGGCATCGGGCTGGCGGAAGAACTCCACGAAAAAGCGGAAGCTCCCGTAGCCGATGAGGAACAGCCCGCCCACGGCCCCGCGCGCCCTCGGTTTTGCCGAGTAGACCCACAGGATGACGAACAGGGCCAGGCCCTCCAGGGCGGCCTCATAGAGCTGCGAGGGATGGCGCGGCAGCGGCCCACCCGTGGGGAAGACCATGGCCCAGGGCGCGTCGGTGACGCGGCCCCAGAGCTCGCCGTTGATGAAGTTGCCCAGGCGCCCGGCCAGCAGGCCCGGCGGCACCAGCGGGGCGATGAAGTCGCCCACTGCGAGCAGCGGCTTGCCGATGTGCCGGCCGTACAGCCAGGCCACCAGGACCACGCCCACCACCCCGCCGTGAAAGCTCATGCCCCCGCGCCAGATGGACAAGATCTGCGCGGGGTTGTCCAGGTAGTACGAGAAGTCGTAGAACAGCACGTAGCCCAGCCGCCCGCCCAGCACCACGCCCACCACGGCCCAGGTGATGAGGTCGTCCACCTGCATGGCCGTCCAGCCGGAGCCGGGCCGGGCCGCCCTGCGGCGCGCCAGGAACCAGGCCGCGGAGAAGCCCACGGCGTACATGATGCCGTACCAGCGGGCCGCCAGCGGGCCGATCTGCAGGGCGATGGGATTGATGACCGGATATTCGAGCATGGACGAGACTCCTCAAGTGTGGGGCCGGATCAGGGAAGGGCTAACCATGCAGGGCCGGGTCCGGCGGAGCGGGCGGGCCGGAGAGGTTTGTTTCCCGCAAAAAAATGCGCTAGGGTCGGCACCGGCCAGCCGGGAGCCTCTGACTTTTTGCCGCCCGCGTCAACCCCTATACGAAGCTCCACGGAGATGCAGCATGGAAGAGCCCAAGGAACTGGACATCCTGGAAATGCCCGTGGAGGCGCTGGCCGCCTATTGGCTTTCCATCAAGAAGCTCCTGGACGCCAAGAAGGACCTCTCGCTCCTGGCGGTGGAGGCCGAGAACACCTCCGAGCCCTTTGTGCGCCACCTGCTCGACACCGCCCAGGCCGGGTTCGACCCCGGGCTGGCGCTGACCCTGGCCCGGGCCAAGCGCGGGGTGCTCTTAACCGTGTTCCGCCGCCGCATGGAGATGATGCGCCGGGCCCTGACAGGGCTGGCCGCGTCCGAGAATCCGCGCCTGACGCTGCTCGGCCTGAACGCCCTGGTGGGCTCCTCGCCCTTCCACGAGACGCGCACCTTTGAGCTGGCCACGGCGCTTCTGACCACCGTGGTCCAGAAGGACGCGGACCTGCCCACGCTGCTCGGCGTGGACCACAAGCTCAAGGAAGACCGGCTGGTGGTCAAGCTCTTGTTCTACGCCATCAGCACGCGGCGCAACGGCAAGCAGTCGCTCAACGAATGCCTGCCGCACCTGCGCGCCGGGTTCTTCGCCGAGGGTTTGTCTCTGTGCGCGGACGGCTTCGAGGCGGAGTTCGTGGCGCGGCATTTGGCGAGCATACGCGACGCCGCGCTCTTGGCCACGCGCCGCAAGATGGACATGGCCACGCAACTGTGCCTGGCCATCAAGGCCGGCCTGTCCTACGACGACGTGTTCCGCGTGGCGCGGTCGTACATGGTTTGAGGCGCAAGCGCCCAGACACAAGCGCCCAGACCCGAGCGCCAGAATATCCCGACCCTTCCCAGGAGGAAGCCCCTTGCGCACCCCCGCCCTTTTCCTGTGCTGCCTGCTGGTGCTCAGCGCCTGCGCCGCGCCGGTGGTCAAGAAGCAGACGCTCCTCCCGGCCCCGGCTGCGGAGGTCGCCCGGCTCACGCGGCTTCGGGTCGCCGCCTTTGAAAACGACGACGCGGGCCAGGTCCGCGCCGCTGTGGAGAGCGCCCTGGCCTCCGCCATGGTGGACGGCAGGCCCTACTTCACCCTGCTCGGCGCCAGCGCCCCGTCGGGCGGGCTGGGCAAGCCCATGCAATGGGTCGACAGCAAGAAGCCCCAGACCATCCGCTACGGCGCAGAGGGCCTGGTGCAGGGCAACGTGGACCTGAACGGCTGGCGCGACGAGTACTACGCCGAGGACCGCAGCGAGTGCGTGGTCCGGGACGACAAGGGCCGCTGCGTGCGCACCCGCGAGCGGCATGTCCAGTGCGTGCGGCGCGTGGCCCAGTTCAGCTTCACCCCCAGGGTGGTGGCCAAGGACACCGGCGCGGTGCTGCTGGCGCAGGAGTTTTCGGAGACCATGCGGAGCAGCGCCTGCCGGGACAAGGGCTCGCCCGCGAGCGGGTCCAGCCTGCTGGCGGAGGCGCGGGCCAGGGCCATCGCGCGGTTCCGCGACCACGTGGCCCCGCACTACGCCACCCTGGACATCCCGCTTCTGACGGACGACGACTCCGGCATGAGCCCCGCGCTCAAGGCCGAGGTGGAGCGCGGCGCGGAGCTGGCCAAGACCGGGCTCACCGGCAAGGCCTGCACGCTCTGGCGCAAGGCCGCCAGCAGCCACGACGCCGGGTTTGCCCTGCCCTACCTGTCGGGCGTGTGCGCGGAGCTGGAGGACGACCTCGACCGGGCCGAGGGCTTCTATGCCCTGGCCGAACAGCGCGCGGAAAATCCCGTGCCGGAGATCAGCGCGGCCTTTGCGCGGCTGAAGGACACCAGGGACAACCAGGACAAGCTGGAGCGCCAGCTTAAATAGGGTACGGACGCCAGAACGGCAGACCGGACCAGGCCGAGAGCGCCTGTCTCACAGTCGTTTGCGGAAGAACACCGTGTCCACGGCCATGACCGGGAAGGACTCCGGCAGCGCGGATTTCTCCATGCGCTCAAAGCCGTGCTTCTCGTAAAAGCGGTGCGCGGCCAAGAACTTCGTGGTGGTGCCCAGAAAGATGTCGCGCAGGCCGCTGGCGGCGGCGTGCCCAAGCAGGGTGCGCAGCAGCGCGGCGGCGACGCCCCCTCCAGGCTGGCCGCCTGCCGTGATGGCGGCCCCGCGCCAGTCCTGCCGGACGAACAGCTTGCGCAGGGCGCCCTGCCCGCCGCCGATGTCCAGAAGCGCGATGCTGCCGATGACCTCCCCGCACGCGCCCGCCACCCAGAAAGCGCCGCAGCCACGGACGTAGAACCCCGGCACGTCCAGCAGGTCCGGCTGGTCCGCAGCCGTGATGGGCAGGCCGAATTCCTCGCGCTGAATGGCGCAGATGAGGTCGAGCACGCCCTGGCGGTCTGCGGCAGCGTAGGGGGCAATGAAGACAGGGGCGGCGGACATGGTCCGTCTCTAGTGCATGCTGCCGACGACGCCGTCCACGAACCAGGTCATGCCCAGCAGGTCCTGGTCCTCGGCCTTGGCCCCGTCGGCGATCCTGGTCTTGCCGGACTGGTCCTTGATGGGGCCGACAAAGACCGTGTCGTCCCCCTTCAGGAACTCCGCCCTCTTGGCCAGGACCTTGTCCTGCGCGGCCTTGGGGACCATGGGGCCAAAGGGCGCGATGTCCACGACGCCCTTGTCCATGCCCCACCAGATGGCCCGGTTGCCCTTCCAGGCGCCGTCGCGCACCTCCTTCACGATGGCCTCGTACAGCGGTGCCCAGTTCCACACGGCTGCGGTCAGGTGCGCCTTGGGCGCGAAGCGGGCCATGTCGGAGTTGTAGCCGATGGAGTACTTGCCGCGCTGCTGGGCGGCCTCCTGCGAGCCGGGGGAGTCCTGGTGCTGGGCGATGATGTCAGCGTTCGTATCAAGCAGCTTGAGAGCCACGTCCTTCTCCAGGGTCGGGTTGAACCAGGTCCTGGTCCAGGCCACGCGCACCTGGACCTTGGGGTTCATGCTGCGAGCACCCAAGGTGAAGGCGTTGATGCCGCGGATGACCTCCGGGATGGGGTAGGCCGCCACGTAGCCGATGATGTTGCTCTTGGTCATCATGCCGGCCAGCATGCCGGTGAGGTATCGGGCCTGGTACATGCGGCCGAAATAATTGCTTACGTTCCCGCCGCTCTTGAAGCCCGAGCAGTGCATGATTCTCATTGCTGGGAAGCCCTTGGCAACCTTCATGGTCGGGTCCATGAAATCAAAGCTGGTGGTGAAGACCAGGTCATAGCCGTTACTGGCCATGTTCTCGAGGACGCGCTCGGCGTCCGCGCCTTCCTTCACGGCCTCGACGATGGAGACCTTCACGCCCGGCAGCTTTTCAATGGCCTTGCGGCCCTGGTCATGGGCCCAGTTGTAGCCGACATCCCCCACGGGCGTGTTGTAGAGAATGCCGACCTTGAGCTCGTCGGCCTTGGGTCCCCAAACCACCGACGTTGCGTCAGCTCCTGACTTTTCCGGGCCCTTGTCGCAGCCGGTCAAGGCAAGGCCCAGCCCCAGGGCCAGGGTCAGACCGAAGGCCAACGCCAAGGCGCCGAAGTTCCGTAATAGCAGCTTCATGAAATTCTCCCTTGAGGTGCGCGCGCCAGGCAGGCTCCGCCGCACACCGGTGAATCGTAGCTGGAGATGCGGCGAGTATCAATACGCAGGATGCCCAGCCGAGCGCCCGCGAGGGCTTAGACGCCAGCCGGCCATGGAGAGTGGCGTGGCGTTCACCAAGAGGCAACGCCGAGTGAACAGCCAGGGCAGGGTCCGCCAGGCACAGTGCAATTGCTCCAAGGGAACATGAACGGGCTGGCGCAGATCTCCGCTCCGCCAGACGCCCTCTCCTGAAAGAGTGGAGCCTAGCCGAGAGCCTGGGGCGAGGCAAGCCCAAGCTGGGCGTGGAGGCAGGCGGATTTGCGGAAGAATTCCAGGATCTAGGCGCGGCGGCGCAGGCGCTGGGCCCCGAAGATGGCCGCGCCAAAGACGCCGGAATCCTCGTTGATGTTGAGCAGCACCGGCAAGCCGGACAGCAGGTCATTGTGCGAGGGCGAGAGGCGGAACTCCTCCAGGAAAGCCGGGTGTTCCACCAGGATCGGGTTCTTGGCCGCCACACCGCCGCACACGTAGATTCCGCCCAGGGCCAGCACGGACAGGGCGTAGTTGCGGCAGGCCCGGGCATAGAACCGCGCGAACCACTCCACCGTGTTCGGAAAGCTTGGCAGGCGCGGAGAAAGCGCCGCCGGGGTCAAAACCTCGCCGGTCAAGAAGGCGTGCAGACGCGAGAGCCCGGAGCCGGAAACCACCGCGTCGCCGTGGCAGTAGTCCAGGTTGGTGATGCGGCGGACATACTCGCCGTAGGCATGCTCCTTGTCGCCCACAAAGGGGAAACCCACATGCCCGGCCTCGGAGGGCACGGCCAGATAGCCGCCCCGGCCATCGGGCACCAGCGCGCAGTGGCCAAGCCCCGTGCCTGCGCCGATGACCGCCACGGTGCCGCCAGCGGTGATCTGGGCGTCGGAGCGGCTGGCCTGGAGCACGCGGGCGTGGCGCACGGCCCGGCTGCGGCTGGCGAAGGCCTGGGCCGCGAAGTCGTTCAAAAGCGCGCCGCGCCCCAGCCCGACCTTGGTGATGTCGTAGAGGTCGATGTTCCACTTGATGTTCGGCGGACGACAGAAGCGGCCCTGCACCGGCCCGGGCACGGCCAGCACGGCCAGGTCGCAGGAGGTGGCGGCAAAGGGCCGCTGCTCGGAAAAGAGCAGCTCAAGCAGGGCGGGCAGGGACTCGGACTCCTGCGTCGGCAGCCGGATGATGCTCAGCAGGCGCGGCTCATCGGCCTCCCCGAGGAGTTCGAAGAAGCCGAAGCGGCTGTATGTACCGCCGATATCCGCCGCAAGAATACGCTGCATGAGCCTCCCGCCTGAACTGCAGTTCGAACGCCGACAGTGAACAGAATCAATGAGCGGCAACTCACAGTTAGCAGAGACTCGAACAAAAACAAAGGGGGGAGCCAAGCCCCCCCACAATTTCATGTTGCGTTGTCTGCAGCTACACTGCGCGCGCCAGGGGCGACATGCGCAGGTGGCCCGGAGAGGGCATTTCCATGGGCTGCGGCATGGGCACGGCGTCATTGAACGGCTGGGGCTCCTCGCTGTCGCGGTGCTCCTGCGCCACGCGCTCGTTGGCCGCGCGCGCCCTGGTGATGTACTTCTTGGTGATGGCCCGCAGAAGCTCGGTCTTGCCCACGCGCTCGTCAGGCGAGAGGAAGCTCGTGAGCTTCTTCTCCAGGCGGTGCGAGTTCTGCTCCTTGGCGATGGCGATGATGCCTTCCATGATCAGCTTCTGGTTGAGCATCTCGGCGTTGGTGTTGAAGCTGATGCTCTCTGCGATGGGCGCCAGGATGAGATTGCTGATGACCACGCCGTAGAGGGTGGAGATGAAGGCCACGGGGATGCTGGAGAGCAGTACCTGGGTGTCGTTGATGCCCGAGAGCATGCCGATGAGCCCGATGACGCTGCCCGCCACGCCGAACGCCGGGGCGGCCTTGGCCATGGTCTGGAAGACGCGCTCGCTCTGCTGGCGGCGGTCCTGGAAGAAGCTCATCTCGGTGTTCAGGAATTCGCGGATGTCGCGCTCCTTGTAGTTGTCCACCAGAAAGGCCACGGCCCCGCGCATGAACTCGTCGCCAATCTTCTGACGGATGGCCTCAAGGGACAAAACCCCCTCCACCCGCGACTTCACCGACAATTCCAGCAGCACGCGCACGATGTCGTCCGGCGTGGGCTGGTTCTTGGTGTAGACGCTGCGGGCCAGGAGGAAGGCGGTCCGGATGCGTTCGAAGGGGTAGCTCATGAACAGCGCGGCGCAAAGCCCCGCCACAACGATGAGGAAGGCGGCCAGGTTGCAGTACAGCAACAGTCCGCCGCTCATCCAGAAACCGCCGATAAAGATGGCGGTGCACAGCACCACGCCCAACAGGTTCCGCTTGCTCATAAAATCCCCCTTACATGTCAGTCAAGACGAGCACTTCCACCCGCCGGTTACGCCTGGCCGCGTCATCGTCCGAGGCCGGGGCCTCGGGCTGGAACGAGCCGCGCCCGGTGATGAGGAAGCGCTTGGCATCAAGTTTCGCCGTGCGGATGAAATACTCGGCCACGCTGGCCGCGCGCCGCGCCGAAAGCCCCAGGCTCTCGGGCTCGTTCTTGGCCTCGCCTTCCGCCGTGTGGCCCACCACCAGCACAGCGCCGCTGCTGACGCGCAGGATCTCGGCGATGCGCGCCAGATACGGCGCGCTGTTCTGGTCGAGGTTGTCCCCGCCGGGGCTGAAGAAGAGGTCGCCGCGCAGAAACACGCGCACCTGCCGGTCGGTCTCGCGCACCACGGAGATGCCCAGATTGTCCGACTGATAGTAGGTCTCGCGCACGGGCGTGCCGCTGACGCTCTGGAAGGCCTTGCCGCCGACGACGGGGTCCTCCAGCTGGCCCAGGAAGGCCTGCATGGGATCGGTGGGGGCCTTGGTCTCCGCCACCGGAACCCTTGGCGGCGGGCTCTGGTCCTGGTGCGCGCGCGAATAGATGAACAGCACGGCGAAGAGCACGAACATGATCATCATCAAGTCCGCCCAAGGCACCGACCACTCGGCGAAGTTCCCGCCTGCGGTCAGGATTGTGCTCCTTGCCGGACGCTGTGCGAATTGCCTGTCCCGTCTCATGCTCACCTCGCGCTTGACCACGCCCCTGGACGCTCCAGAGGACTGCGTCCTGTCCGAAGCAAATTGCCTGCCAACATCGCAACACATTGAACTTACAGTACGTTTAATGGAGGCAATGAAAGGCCGAAGGGGCCGCGCCAAAACTCCGGCGTTCCCAAACAGCGCGCTTCCGGCTAGACTTGCGCCCGGAGGTGACCCATGCGCATTCTGCTCACCGGCGCCAGCGGCTTTCTCGGCGGCGTGTTCTGCCGCGAACTCGCGCGGGAACACGAGATCACGGGCTTGTGCCAGACCCGGCCAGTCTGCCAGCCGGGCGTGTGCTCCCACCAACTGGACCTGACCGATGCCCGCGCCCTGGCCGAGCTGCTGGAGCTCGGGCGCTTCGACGCCGTCATCCACGCCGCCGCCCTGTCCAACCCCAACCAATGCCAGGAGCAGCCGGAGCTCTCGCGCCGGGTCAACGTGGAGGCCACCACCATCCTGGCCGGGCTGTGCGCCCAGGCCAATCACGGGCAGGGCCTGCCGCTGTGCTTCACCTCCACGGACCTGGTGTTCGACGGCACAGGCAGCCTCTATGCCGAGGACGCGCCGCCCTCCCCGGTGTCGCTCTACGGCGAGCACAAGGTGCTGGCCGAGGAGGCCGTGCTCACGCGCCACCCCGAGGGCGGGCTGGTCTGCCGCCTGCCGCTGATGTTTGGTCGCTCCGAGCCTGGCGCGGCATGCTTTCTGGACGGCTTTTTGGCCTGCGCCCGGCGCGGCGAGCCCCTGCGCCTGTTCGAGGACGAGTTCCGCTCTCCCGCAGACGCCGCCGACGTAGCGCGGGGATTGGTGCTGATGCTCGCGCGCGGGGCCCGTGGCATCCTGCACCTGGGCGGGCCGGAGCGGCTCTCGCGTCTGGAGTTCGGCCAAAGGCTCAAGGACGCGCTTGACGCGCTCGGCCCTGGCCATAACGGAGGGTTGAACCTGCGCCTCGAGGCCACGCGCCAGGCCGACGTGCCCATGGCCGCGCCGCGCCCGCGCGACGTGTCCCTGGCAAGCCCGCGCGCGCTGGCCCTCGGCTACGCGCCCGCCAGCGTGGCCCAGGCCCTGCCGGGCGTGCTTGCCCCGATACTTGCCGCGCATTGACGCGGGCAGAAAATGGAGTCACAAGCCCGGCCATGACAAACGCATACCTTCCCGACGCCCCCCAGGGCGTGTTCCGCACACTTTCGGCCCTGGTGCTGGCGTCCAACTCTCCGCGCCGCCGCGACCTTCTGGGCTCCCTTGGCCTGTCGCTGGAGATCTGCCCGAGCAATGCCCCCGAGCCCCCGCCCCTGCCGCAAGAGGAGCCCGAGGCCTATGCCCGGCGCATGGCCCGCCTGAAGACCCTGGACGTGGCCGTGCTGTACCCAGACTGCGCCGTGCTCGGCGCGGACACCATCGTGGTGCTGCCCGCCGAAGCTGGCGCACCCGCCCAGATCCTCGGCAAGCCCGCGGACGAGGCCGACGCCCTGCGCATGCTGATCCTGCTCTCGGGCCGCTCGCACCAGGTCATCACCGGCTGCTGCCTGACCCTGCCCGGCCAGGCCCTGCACGAGGCGCAAGGGCTGCTCTGCTTCGCCGAAGTCACGGAGGTGACCATGCGCGCAAGCAGCCCCGAGGAGCTTTTGGCCTACATCGCCACGGGCGAGCCCGCCGACAAGGCCGGGGCCTACGCCATCCAGGGCCTGGGCGGGTTCCTGGTGGAGCGCATCACAGGCTCGTACACCAACGTGGTGGGCCTGCCCGTGGCCGAGTGCGCCCGGCATCTGCTTGACAAGGGGCTCATCGCGGCGAGATAGGATAGCCTGGAAGCGCCGAAGCGCAAAAGACCACATGACCGTGGGGACCGCATGACCGACTATTTCGCCGAGAAGGCCGCAGCCTGGGACGACAACCCCGTGCGCGTGGCCGTGGCCCGCGCCTTCCACAAGGCCGTCCTGCCCCTGGTCGGCCCCGCCGCCAACCGCTCCGTGCTTGATTTCGGGTGCGGCACCGGCCTGCTCGGCCTGCTCTTCGCCGAGGATGCACGCAGCGTGGACCTGGTGGACACCTCGCCCGCCATGGCCAAGGTGCTGCGGGGCAAGATCGCCGCGCAGGGGCTGGCCAACGTGGCCGTGCGCCTGGGCGAACTGAGCGAGCTGGCGCTCCCCGAAAGCTCCTTCGACCTCGTGGTGTCCCTCAACGCCCTGCACCACATCACCGACATCCCGACAGTGCTGACGCAGCTGCGCAGGCTGGGCTCGCCCGGCGGGCACTTCGTGGTGGCCGACCTGATGGCCGAGGACGGCAGCTTTCACGGGGCCGAGACCGTGCCCCACAACGGCTTCGACCCGGCAGCGCTGTCAGGCCAGTTCCAGGCGGCGGGCTTCGAGGTGCTGGGCACGTGCCAGCACCACACCATCCGCAAGCCGGACGCCTCCGGCGCCCTGCGCGACTATCCGCAATTCCTTCTGCACGCGCGCAAACTCTGAGGAGCATACGCCACCATGACGCAGACGCCGCCGAATCCCCTGTCCTTTGACGGACCGCTGGACCGCGCCGCCCTGGCCATCGCCACCCTCGGCCCCGTGGGCAGGCTGCCCCTGGCCCCCGGCACCTGGGGCTCTGCGGTGGCGCTTCTGCTGGCGCCCTGGGTCTTCAATCCCCTGCCGCTGCTCTGGCGGCTCGGTGTGCTGGCGCTGATCCTCGT
>JAHIUD010000006.1 GCA_018817515.1 Pseudomonadota bacterium | reverse complement strand
GTGGCCGAGCGGTTCACCAGGAGCCGGAAGGTGCGCACCTGGGTAAGGGTGAGGTCGTCGGCCAGGATGACCGGGACCGTGGCCAGGCCGATGGCCAGGGCGGCCTTGAGGCGCAGGTGGCCGTCGATGACTTCGCCGTCGCTCTTGGCCAGCAGGGGCACGCGGAAGCCGAACTCGCGCAGGGCCTCGGCCATGCGGGGAACGGCGGCATCATGCTGCCGGAGCTGGGTTGCGCTGGGCTTAAGTCTTTCCACGGGCCACTCTTCGATTTTGAGGTTTTCCATCCGACCCTCTTGTGCTATCCCCGAACTCGCCTACGAGATCTGGGGGCTGGGTTTTTCCTGGTCGGATACTGCAACTTATCCGGCCGCCAGGTGGTGTTAGCGCACCACAGGGCAGCCCCCACCTCTACCTATTCCTCAACCTCTTCCTTCGCTTGTTCTTCCGCCTGTCCTTGCGACGCTCAAGCCGTGGGACTTTCTCCGTGAACTTGGAGATAGGCGGATAGTTGTGAACCTTTGGCTTGAGGGCCTCTTCGCGCTCGCGCACGGCAGCTCGTTCAGCTCGTAGCCTCTCCTCGTAAGGGTCATTCATGCCCCAACCCGCTTGAACTGCTCCGCCCGCCAGTGCCGGATGGCCTTCATCGTCAGGCCGATGAGCACCAGGCTCTGCGCCAAGAGCGCCCAGTGCCCGCCCAGGGCGGCGAACACGCCCCAGCCGAGCTGCGCCGCGAGCATGAGGTACTGGCCGCGCACGTCCAGCTTGCCGATGCGCCACACGGCCACCAGGGCCAGGACGGTGGAGAGGATCTCGAGGGCGGTCATGTGCGCGCCCCGACCTTTGCGCGCAGCAGATAGTTCTCGGCCTCAAGCTGGGCGCACCTGTCGCGCAGGGTCTTACGCGGCGGCTTGGTCCCCTTCTGGACGTACTTTTCCCCGCCCTCGCAGACGATGCAGGGCCAGGGCATATCGTGGGCCGCGCCGTGCATGTGCGGGCCGTAGTGGTGGCACGTGGTGCATTCGCTCATAAGCTCACCATCCTTGCGCCCACCTGGGCGCCGTATTCGATGTGCTCCACGGCCTGGAGCTCCGGGTCGAAGAGTTCGTAAAGTTCCCCCAGCAGGGTGTGCAGCGCGCCCCACTCGGCCCGGTGGTCCAGGTAGGCCATGCTGCGCGGGAGCTGCTCCTCGCATTCGGCCACATGGGTCAGCACGGCGGCGATGAAGGCCGTGGCGTCTACCGTCTCCGGCCAGGAGCTGGTGATGGTGCGCTTCATGTGCTCCACCGCGCGCATGTAGCGGCCACTGGCCTTGTCGTCTGCGGAGAGGTCGAGATGCTCGCCGCGCACGGTGAGCCGGAAGCAGCGCTCGCGGTGCATGGCGATGCGGCAGCAGAGGGGAGCGACGTGGCCGAGCAGGTATTCAGACTTCCAGGACGGGACGGTTTCTGCCAGGGAGTCGAGGATGCCGGTGACAAGGTCCAGTGCGCACAGGCGGCGCAGCATGTGGCGGGGCAGGGCGCTCATAGGGTGGCCTCCATTGCGCCCGCTGCGGCATACAGATCGGCGGGCAGGTCATAGACCAGGTCAAAGGGGAAGTTCTCGGTCTGGACCTGGGCCTTGGCGGCACACAGCAGCGGCCAGGCCAGATAGGAGCGCGTGCCGCTGGAGAGCAGGCGCTGGAGCACGTCCTTCACGTCGGCGCGCTTGAAGCGTGGATCGGACTTGCGGGCGGTGCGCACGCGCCGGGTGCGCTGGAAGGTGGCGGCCAGCTCGCGGTACCAGGCGGGGTTCTGCGAGAACACGGCGCGCACGGACTGCCAGCGGTGGACCCGGCGCTCCGGAGCGGGCACGAGGATTACCTCCAGGCGCTCGCACTCCAGGTCCTGGAGCATCAGGCGCAGGGCCGGGCGCAGCTCGTGCGGGCAGAGGGTGGGGGTGGGGGTCATGCGGAGGCCTCGTTCTGCGCGTCCAAGGCTCTCAACTGGATGCCGCATGGATTGTGCCCGTTTGCGATCATGGCCGGAACGCAGGTGTTTAGGTGTGGGCAGTCCTCACAGAACTCCACGCTGGGGTCCATGGGTTCCACAGCCTGCCCGTGGCAGTCAGGGAGCTTAGGCATTGGGCACCTCCATCGGCTGGTGGAACTCGATTATGCGGATGGCTACGGCTGCGACCTGGGCGGCCTCGCGGATGATGCCGTGCTCGCCGTGCACGTCGCTCTTGAGGATGGCCGTGGCCAGCTCGCCATGCTCGGAAGCGAGGACGGCGAAAGCCTCCTCGACGTTGATGGCGAAGTGCGGGTACTTGAGCTTGGCCTTGCGCAGCTCCTGCAAGATGAGCCCTAAAGGGCCAGGACCGCCAAGGCAGAGAATGGCGCCGAGGTCTACCTCCGCCTTGCGCCTGCGTTCCACCTCGGCGGTATTGTGCTCCTGCAGGCTGGTCACCTGGGCGCGAAGGGCGGCGTTATCGGCCTGCATGCGCTGGAGCGTGATGGGAACAGCATCGCAGTTGGGGCACCTGGAATACATACGATGATCAAAGAAGCGGCGGCACGCCCTGCACCTTTTCATGCCCGTGCCCCCTCTGTCCGCGCCAGAAAGGTGCGCAGGCTGTGGTCCACTGCGATGGCCGGGACAGCGCCGAAGGGGCGGCCCGAGGTGAGCCCGGCCTCGCGCACCAGGCGCAGGGTGTCGTCGTAGCTTGCCACATCCGGGTCGCCCAGGCCGCGCATGACGTCCAGCACGGACACGCGCACGCGGCCATCTGCCGTGAGAGTGCGCAGCGTCGCGGCTAGATCGGCCAGGCGTGGATCCTCGGCGGGCAGGTCCGGGCGCGGCTGGGGGCTGGACTTGTACACGGGCCTGGGGCGGCGGTGGAACTCGCTGGTGGCGGCCAGGCGCTTGCCCTGCTCGCAAGCCAGGCAGCGCTTGAACTGCGCCTTGTTCGCACGGCAGCCCAGGCTTACGCACTGCGAGATGGTGGCGATGCCCCCCCATGTTGGCGCAGGGGTGCGGGGCCGGGGCGATGACCGGGGCCAGGTAGGCGGAGTCCGGGACGTCGACGTTGAACCTGGCCTCGAGCACGGCCAGGGGCGAGGAGGGGTTGGTGCTGCTAGGACGCATGGGGCACCTCCAAGAGATTCGCCGTCCAGCACTCTTCGATGCTCCCAACTGCGTGTTTGAAAGTGCAGCCGCAATACTTCGCACACGTCTGACAACTGCGCTCCGCGTCTTCGATCCAAATCTCCGAGCCTTCCAAAAACTCGTGCACGGTCTCATTCAACATGCAGGGCTCGTCGCTGCGCTCCAGGCTGCACTTAATGTACTCGAGCAGCTGCTCCGGCTTCACGTCAGCCGAGCTGGTGATGGTGACGGTGATGGCGCTAGGCATGGGGCACCTCCTGTGCGCGTTTAAACGCGGCCATCAGGATTTCGAACCTTTGGCGAAGGTCGTTGTATAGTTTGCTGCGATTGCGCTCCCACCCCCACGGGTCAACTTTGGCAAGGCATGTATCGCAACTGAAATTGCGATGCACAGGAGCGCCACACACGCCACAGGGGCGATAATGATGATCACACATGGAGCACCTCCTCCCACCATTTTCCTTGGTAGGCCTCGGGGAACGCAGCTTTGAGGATGTCGGACGCCTGTGCGCACTGGTCTTCGCTCGGCATTTCCTCGCCGATGAGCAGAGTGGCTTTGCGCAGGGCCAGCACCTGGGTGGAGGTAATCCCCGCAGACTGACGGCGCTGGAACCTTGACGGCGACCAATCACAAGAGGTGTCCGTCTCGGTATGTCCGAACATCGCCTTGCACCTGGGGATATGGACGCATTCTCCGCAAGTTGTGCCCACGGGAAGGCGCATCTTATCTTCGTCTGTCGGGTCATAGTTCAGCGGTGCGCTAGGCATTGGCCACCTCCCTCTGTTCCTCCCAGTTCTCCATCCAGCCCTTGGTCAGCTGCGGGTAGGGCTGGCCAGGCTTGCGCGGGGGCAGGGTGGCCGGGTTGACCGGGGTCCAGCGGCCCATGAGGCGGCGCCGGATCGTAAGAAGTTCCAAGCCAGCGAGGCCGATGCTGGCCTTGTCCGCCTGGGTGGTCTCCGGGTGGGCCAGCAGCTCGCGCAGCTTGGCGTCCAGCTCGTCCAGCTCGTCTCTCAGTGTTTTGGCGCACATGATACGTTCCTCCCTCCTGGTTAATGGCGTGGCAAAAGGTTCTCGGACGTGACCAGGCTGTCCGGGTGGGCACGGAGCAGTTGGTCGACTTCCGGGGTGAGCAGGGGCAAGAGGCTAGTCCAGACGGCCTCGTCCTGGGCCTGGGTGAGGTGGCCAGGCGTGCGCCACTTGCCGCCGGAGTACTCGATGGCGTGGCGGCGCATGAGGGTTGCCAGGCGCGCGAGGACCTGGCGCAGCTCGCGCGTCAGCGCCGGAGCCTGGACCGGGGCCTGGACCGGAGCCGAAACATGGGCCGGGGCTTGTGTGTCGGCCTGGGGCTGGCTTGGCTGTGCCCCCTCCCCCTGGGGCGCGACCTCGCCAGCAAGCGAGGGTCCCAACGGTTCGGACACGGCGGGTTCGGGCTGGGGCGCGGGGGCCGGTGCTGTGATGGTCGCCGGTGCAGACGCGGGCGAAATCGCGGGGCCTTGCTGGGCGGGCGCTGCCGGGCGGTCCTGGCGCAGTACTGGAGGCAGTCCGGCCAGGATCCACACGCGGGGATCCTCTCCGGCCTTGAACATGTCGCCGGGATCCTTGCCCACCGGGGTGGGCCAGCGCCTGGCCGTGGGGCAGTTGTCCTGCCACCAGGGCAAGCCATCGGCCCCGGCCGGGTCGTAGTCCAGGGCCACCAGCGTGGTGAGCGCGCGGGAGAGGGCTGCATGCGCGGCCACGTCGGGCTTGCCCCGGTTGGTCAGCACGGCCAGGGCCCCGACCTTGTCGCCCGCGCGGTGGTGGCACAGCATGGCGTCCAGCTCGGCCTCGACCACCACGAAGGCGCGGCTCTCTGCCCCGAGGAGCAGCGGGGCCATGCACGAGCCGGGGATGACGTGGTACTTGGGGAAGTCGGTTCCGGCCACGTCTTTGTTCGGGCGGCGGATGCGGATGCGCAGGGGCAGCGCTCCCTCGGCATAACCACCAGGGCCATAGTCCGGGATGACGATGCCGCGCGGGATCCATAGCTGTTTCTTGATGACGATGGCGCCGCTGGCGGTCTTGGTTTCCTTGGGCGGCAGGCCCCAGGCGCTGCGGGCGCGGAAGATGCCGGTGGAGTTCCCGGCCTTGTTCGGCTCCTCGATGAGGTAGCCCAGGCGGTAGCGGCGCACGGCGTCGAGATCCAGGCCGCGCGCGGCCAGCCAGTCCAGGGCCTTGTTCGGGCCGGAGACAAGGCGCTCGTGGCACTTGTCCGCCAGGCGGGCGGCGCGGGCGCGCCAGACATCGGACGGCAGTGGCCACACCTGGGGCACGAAGGCCGGGGGCACGGCGGACTTGGGCGGCTTGGGCAGGCCGAGCGGCCGGGCCTTGCGCGGGACTTTCAGCTCCTGGCAGGCGTCGCCGAAGCTCATGCTCTCGACGGTGGTGAGGAACTCGAGCAGGTCGCCCGCCGCGCCGCACTTCCTGCACCAGAAGGTGCCGAGCGCACCGGCCTCCTGGCACAGCGGCCCGCCCTCCTGCTCCGGGAAGCAGTGGAAGCGGTCCTTGCCGCCGCACAGCGGGCACGGGCAGGCCCACTCCCCGCCCTTGGCGGCGGAGACGTGGACAGGAGTCAAACCACGGGAGCGGAGCAGGTCGAGGAGGTTCATGAGGGCGAACCTCCCAACATCCCGAATACTCCCAACTCTCTTTTTACCTTTAACTTACTATTTCTATTAATAATAAAATTAGAATGGGAGTATGGGACGCGCGCAAGCCAAGCGGACACCACCACACACAACACACACGTGCATGCAAGGGTATTATGACTTAATCGTCCCAAGCTCCCGGCGCGGCTGTTCGTCCTGCTGTTCCGGCAGGTTATGGCATCGTACAGGGGTCGACGATGCGGGAGGATGTGGGAGGATAGCCTAGCCAAAGAGCTTCCTCCTCTTAGACTTATCCTCACCACGGCTGCCCTGGGAGTCCTGCCATTCCTCAAACTCGGCGGCCACGTCAGGCTTGAGCGTGATGCCTAGGTAATAAATAATATTAGATTTTTTTGATGGTATAAGCTTCTTGCGCAGGATCTCGCCAAGGCGTTTGGACGAGTAGAGGTAGGCGTTTTGGTCCTGCTTGTGCTGCCACCAGTTGAAGGCGTCGAGCAGCTCGCCCGAGGCAATCCGCGTGGTGGGCTCCTTGCCCTCGGGCGCGATCTCGAGGTCGCAGCAGGTGGACAGGAACAGGCCCACGTCGTCCATGCGCTCGCGCTGCTCCCTTGTGGCGGTGATGACCGACTCCGGAGGGCAAAGGCCCTTTTCCTGGTATTCAAGCGCGCCGCGCACAAGCCAAGCCGCGAGTCCGGAGAGATTTTGCTTGAGCTTCGACTCAATTTTTGAATCACGCTTGCGCTCGTCCGGGGTCTTGGGGTCGTCCACAAAACGAACATTCCAGGGGACCACGAGCATGCGTATCCAGAAGGCGTCATCGTCGGCCTTAGACTTCGGGATCTCGTTGGTGTGGAGGAAGAGCAGATGCGTGGGCAGCCAGGTCGTCATCATCTTGTCTTGCAGGCCACGGCCAACAAGCTCGCCACCGCCGGTGAGCTGCTTGATCTTGCCGATGGCCAGGCGCTGTTTGTCTTCGGCCTCCGCCGCGATGGCGATGCGCTTGCCGCGCAGGCTCATGACGTCCGGGCTTGGCGCTGCGGGATTGCGCGGCATCTTGGTCTCGAGGAGCATCTCCTGTGGGATGGTGCCCGCGAGCGCGCCGCCCATGACCGCAGAAAGCAGCTTGAAGAAGATGTCCTTACCGTTGCGCCCCCTCATCCCATAAAAAACAAACCAGACGTGATCCTCCCGGACTCCCATGATGGCGTAGCCCAGCGCACGCTGGAGGAAGGATACCATCTCGCGGTCGCCAGCATGGCAATCGAGGAGGTACTGCTCCCAGGCCTCGGCCTCGGCGTCGAGGCTGGCCCACTCGATGGGGCAGGCGTTAAGGATGTAGTCCTCGGGGCGGCCAGGCCGGAAGGCTCCGCTGCGCAGATCCACAACGCCGTTCTTGAAGGCGAGGAGGTATGGCTGTTGGTCCAGCTCCTCGCCGTCTATGTGGAGCGGGTCGCGGGTTGTGTGGGTGCATTTGAGCAGGCGGTCACGCCCGGAGACGTCGCGCAGCAGATTCACACGATCGCGCAATGCCTTGCGCGTTGCGATGTTCCGCTTGAGTTCGTCGCCGTCAAGATCTTTGCTGGAGATGAAGAGATTGTCCTCGACGCGGAGGTATTCCTCGTTCACGGCCTCGACCTCGCCCAAGGCCGTGGCATCGTTCATATCCTCGGCCCAGTGGTGCCCGGCCCATTTGAGCCAGCGCCCCCAGCGCTCGACGAAGACGAACTTGCCGCGATGCAGGGCGTTGAACAGGATGGCGTCACCCACGCGATTGGCGCGCAGGCAGTCGAGGATGAAGTTATCGGGCAGGGGCACGGCTGGCTTGGGCGGAGATGCGGCGGCGGCTTCCTGCTCCACGCGGGCCTGGACGCGGCGCGCCATTTCCTCGGCGGCGCCTGGCGTGGTGTCGCCGCTAGACATGGGCGCACCGCGCTGGAGAAATTATGCTGCCAGAGTGGGCAGTTGCGTAGGCATCGGCTTCCGTTTTTCCGCGAAAACTATTCCAAAAAAATCCGTCGACTCTCGCGGCACGTTGGCGCCGCATAGAGGCACACTCCCCAAAAGGACCCGCGAGGCAAGGGGGCATCGATGCATGCCGAGTGTTGCGATGGGACCTTGTGGCCTGAACTCCCACAGGGTGGGGGAGAAGGGGGCGGGAGGCGGACTCCCCGCAGCCGCTCGCAGGCTCGCGGCTAGTGGAGGCGGCCGAGGCCGCGCCACCCTCCCACCCTTGGGGGTAACGCGAGTGTCTGTG
The DNA here is from genome assembly GCA_018817515.1 of Pseudomonadota bacterium. Taxonomy (GTDB): domain Bacteria; phylum Desulfobacterota; class Desulfovibrionia; order Desulfovibrionales; family Desulfovibrionaceae; genus Humidesulfovibrio. The sequence continues at coordinate 40,779 of JAHIUD010000006.1, read as the reverse complement.
CCCTCTCGTGCGTGCGGTCTCGGCCGCTCCACAAGAGGATGCATTCCAGGTGAGTAAAACAATTTCCGGGACTATGCCGGGACTGGACGAGAGCGCTTTAGCGCCCTGCGGGGGTGAGCTGGTTTCTGAGGTGAAAGAGAATGGACATAAAAAGTGTGTATCTATGGTGCGTTGGCGGAAGCGTATAGGAGTCGAACCTACCTGTGACCTCTCGGCCACACACCAGATTTGAAGTCTGGGCGCCACACCGGTGACGATACGCTTCCATGCCGGAAAAAGTCTCTAACCCCTTTGCCACGGCTCTGCAAGCCCACGGGATTCAAGACCTAGGCTCTGTACGCAGTGACGTTGCAAAAGACTGTTGGGTGCAGGCGCTCAGTCCAGGGCGGCGACGTCAGGGATGAAGATGGCGCCGCGTCCGCGCAGCTCGATGACGGCGTCGCGCTCCAGCCCGTTGAGCATGGTCGAGAGGGTCTGCCTGGTGGTGCCGATGATGCTGGCGATCTGTTCCGTGGTGAGGCCGAGGTTGACCAGCACGCCGCCGGATTCCGCCACGCCGCTTTGCGTCGAAACGAATCGCAGAAACCGCAGCAGCCGGGTCTGCACGTCGCGGAAGGCCAGGTCGTCGATGATGCTGATGGAATGCTTGAGCAGCTCGCTCAGCACGCGCACCATGGTGCCGGTGAACTCGGGGATGCTCAGCATGTGTCTGCGCACCTGGGCTGTTTGGGCACAGAGCAGGGTGGTGTCATCCAGGGCGGAGACGTAGGCGCGGGTGTGCGTGCTGTACACGTCGCCGCGCTCCAGGATGGCCAGGGTGAATTCCTTGTCCTCGTAGGCCAGATAGATGCGCGTGCGCCCGCTGGAGACGATGAAGATCATGTCCTGGGCGTGGTTGGGCAAGAAGATCTGGGTCTTCCGGGCATAGGTCCGCGCCTGGAAGCTCTTGGCCAGCTCCTCAAGGCCGGGCTTCTGCAATTCCGCCAGGATGTCGATGCCGGTGTGGATCATGAGCGCCCTCCATGGTCATCCAGACTGTATACGCCTAAACCGTGCGGAATCAACCCGCCCAAGGCTCAAGCTGAAGCCTTTAGGGCACCTATCGGCGCTGGCGCCCCGAGCATGTCGAGCAGCTCTGCGCAGAGGGCGTTGACCTCGCGGTCTTCAGGCAGGCCGAGGACCGACCCAGAGCTGAGCTGGCGTTGGCGCAGCCCCTGCAAGACCGGGAGGCGCAGCACCTGTTCCGGCAGGCCGGGAATATCCGGCAGCGCGGCAGCGCCCTCGCTGCGGTTGAGCGCCAGCACCTGGCGGGCAAGCCCGAGCCCTCCGGCCAGCCGGGCGACCTCGGCCGCGGTGCCCAGGGAGCGCAGGCTCGGCTCGCTCACCACCACCAGGGCGTCCACATCGGCCACGGTGCCCCGGCCCAGGTGTTCCACCCCGGCCTCCATGTCCACCAGAACCCAGGCGCGTTCCTCCAGTATCAGGTGCGCCAGCACGGACTTGAGCAGGGCGTTGGCGGCGCAGGCGCAGCCGCTGGAGGCCCCGGCCACCGTGCCCATGACCAGCAGCTGCTTGTCCCCGGCAATGCGCCCGGCAAAGGCGGGTCCACCCAGAGGCAGCGGCACGCTCAAGGCCTCCGGCAGGCCGGAGACCTCGGGGTTCAGGCTCATGTAGCCCTGCCCGATGTACTTGCGGATGATGTCCTCGCGCTCGGCCAGGGGCGTGGGCAGCTGCGCCGGGTTAAGGCCCGAGGCCTGGCCAAGGGACAGGGCCGTGTCGGCGTCCACGAGCCAGACGTTTTCGCCGTTGCGGGCCAGGTAGTCGCCCAGCCAAGCGGCCAGGCTGGTCTTGCCTGCGCCGCCCTTGCCTGCGAATGCGATCTTCATGCGCGCGCTCCTTGCTTCCTGATGGCCGAAAGCTGCTGCTTCTTGAATAGAAGCCACAAAAAATGGGGCCGGTCGGTAGGGGGGGCCTCCCGACCGGCCCGTCTATGACTAAGCGGAAAGCCCGAGGGCCAGCCGCTTTGCCGTAATGCGAATGTCGAACAGCTCCGCCGCCTTCACCGGGTCGGGCTCGATGACGAAGGTTGCGCCCACGAGGTCCTCCAGCCCGGACACGGCCAGGTCGGTGACGACCTTGGAGCCCAGGATGTGCGGCGGGTGCCCGAGGTGGGTGTAGATGCCGCTGGCAACCGCGTAGAGGCCGATGGCCGCCGCCTTCTCGGAATACCATTCCGGCGACGAAGCGCCCACAGGCAGGTCGCTGATGTCCACGCCCAGCTCATTGGCCAGGGCGGCGCAGAGCTGGAGGATGCGCGAATTGTCCACGCAGCTGCCGTAGTGCAGCACCGGCGGGATGCCGAGCGCTCCGCACACGGCCTTGAGGCCCGGCCCGGCCATCTCGATGGCCTTCGGCATGAGCAGCCCGGCCTTGCCCGCCGCCGTGGTCACGCAGCCCGTGGCCAGCACCAGGATGTCGCGCTTGATGAGCTCCTTGGCCAGGCCCACGTTCATGGAGTCCTGCTGGAATTTAGGGTTGTTGCAACCGACGATGCCCACCGCGCCGCGAATCTGCCCGGCCTTGATGGCGTCGATGAGCGGGGTCAGGGTGCCGCCCAGGGCCGCGATGACGGCCTCGTTGCTGAACCCGGTCATGATCTCCACCGGCTCGCCGGGTATGTCCACGCGGGCCTGGTTGCGCTGGGCATAGCCCTGCACGGCCAGGCGCACGATCTCCTTGGCCTTGACCAGGGCGTTTTCGGGATGGATGTCGAAGTGGATGGCCCCGGTGAAGCGCGCCTTCTGGGCGGTGTCGATGAACTTGGTGTGGTAGCAGTGGCTGATCTGCACCAGGCTCGGCATGATGCACTGGTAGTCCACCACGATGGCCTCGACAGCGCCGGTGAGAATGGCCAGCTCGGTCATGAGGTGGTTGCCCGCCATGGGGATGCCCTGGCGCATGAGCAGCTCATTGCCGGTGCAGCACAGGCCCACCACGTTGATGCCCGTGGCGCCAAGCGCCTTGGCCTCATCCACCAGCTCCGGCAGGCGCGCTGCGGCCAGGATCATCTCGGAGACCACGGGGTTGTGCCCGTGCACCAGGATGTTCACCTGCTCCTTCTTGATGGTGGCGAGATTGGTGGTGGACATGCGCGGGCTCGGCGTGCCGAAGATGATGTCGGAGAGCTCGGTGCCGATCATGGAGCCGCCCCAGCCGTCGGACAGGGCGGTTCGCGCGGCGTGCAGCATGGTGTTCGGGGCGTCGTTGTCGCAGCCCATGTGGGTGCGGTGCATCATCTCGGCGATTTCGCGGTCCACGCCGCGTGGGGTGATGCCGAGCTTGTCCCAGATGGCCCGGCGTTTTGCCGGCACGCGCGACAGAAACGACACCGCGTGTTTGCGGCTGCCGAAGTCGGCGAAGCAGACGTCCATGAGGTCGCGGGCCACGTCCAGCAGGGCGCGGCCTGCGGTTGCGATGCCGAGCTCCGCTGAGATGCGCAGCAGCTTGGCCTCGTCCCGGATGGCGTAGTCCGTGGTGCGGCCCTCGACGATGGCCTCCAGCACTTCGATGAGGTCGCGGCCATGGTCGGAATGCCCGGCCGAACCGCCAGCCACGAAGCGGCCGAAGTTGCGGGCCACGACCACGTCGGCGTCGGCGCCGCAGACGCCGCGCTTGCGCTTGCCGTCGGGCCTTGAGGTGATGCGGCAGGGGCCCATGGTGCAGTTGCGGCAGGTGGTGCCCAGCTCGCAGAAGTTGCAGTGGGGGGTCTGGGTGTCCAGCCGGTCCCAGGCGGTCTGGATGCCTTCCTCCTTGGCCTTGGCGATCATGTGCCGGGCATCTTCCCAGATTGACAAGTCCGCGATGTCTCTTACCTTACGTTCCTTCGACATATGCATGACCTCCAGTTGTGCGGTTGCGAACGTCTGCGGCAGCCGCCATTGTTTCAGGGAACATGCACGAAGAATCCGACAAGAACTGTCAGCAATCCGACAATTCAACCCGAATACGTGGTGGATATTTAGCTTGGTGCGACAAGTTCCGAACGGCCCTGGCCAGCACTTGCTTTTTCAGGAGTATGCCTTATCTTGGCATTCATTGAAGGGGCCGCGCCGGGGATTGTCTCCCCGCTCAACCATAACCCAGCGGCCCAGAACGTGCCTGCCCGTTACCGGAGGATCTCCGCTTGAATAGTTTCACCAAGAATTTGCTGATCTGGGCGACGATCTCCCTTGTCATGGTCGTCCTGTTCAATCTCTTCAGCCAGCAGCCCGCACCGCAGCTCAAGCTTTCCTACAGCGACTTCGTGACGCACGTGAAGGCTGGCGAGGTCGTTTCGGTCAAGATCCAGGGGCCGAAGATCACCGGCGTCATGGCTGGCGACAAGAAATTCATCACCTACGCGCCCGATGATCCGAACCTGGTGCCTTCCCTGGTGTCCGGCAAGATCCAGGTCACCGCGGAGCCCCTCGAGGACTCGCCCTGGTACATGACGCTGCTTGTGTCGTGGTTCCCCATGCTGCTTCTCATCGGCGTGTGGATATTCTTCATGCGCCAGATGCAGGGCGGCGGAGCAGGGGGCAAGGGGGCCATGAGCTTTGGCCGGTCCAAAGCGCGGCTCATCAGCGAGGACACCCAGAAGGTGACCTTTGAGGACGTGGCCGGCGTGGACGAGGCCAAGGACGAGCTCTCCGAGATCGTCGACTTCCTGCGCGAGCCCAAGAAATTCACCCGCCTGGGCGGGCGCATTCCCAAGGGCGTGCTGCTCGTCGGTCCTCCGGGAACCGGCAAGACGCTTTTGGCCCGCGCCGTGGCAGGCGAGGCCGGGGTGCCGTTCTTCTCCATCTCCGGTTCGGACTTCGTGGAGATGTTCGTCGGCGTGGGCGCCGCCCGCGTGCGCGACCTTTTCCTCCAGGGCAAAAAGAACGCGCCGTGCCTCATCTTTATTGACGAAATCGACGCCGTGGGCCGCCAGCGCGGCACCGGCATGGGCGGCGGCCACGACGAGCGCGAGCAGACCCTGAACCAGCTCCTCGTCGAGATGGACGGGTTCGAGTCCAACGACGGCGTCATCCTCATCGCCGCCACCAACCGCCCGGACGTCCTTGACCCGGCGCTGCTGCGTCCCGGCCGCTTCGACCGCCAGGTCGTGGTGCCCCTGCCGGATGTGCGCGGCCGCAAGCGCATCCTGGCCGTGCATTCGCGCAAGAGCCCCCTGGCCGAGGAAGTCGACCTGGAGGTCCTGGCCCGCGGCACACCGGGCTTCTCCGGCGCGGACCTGGAGAACCTCGTCAACGAGGCCGCGCTCCACGCCGCCAAGATGGGCAAGAACCACGTGAACATGAGCGATTTCGAGGAAGCCAAGGACAAGGTCCTCATGGGCAAGGAACGCCGCAGCATCATCCTCTCCGACGAGGAGAAGAAGACCACGGCCTACCACGAGGCCGGGCATGCCCTGGTGGCCAAACTCATCCCCGGCACCGATCCGGTGCACAAGGTGACCATCATCCCGCGCGGCATGGCCCTGGGCCTGACCCAGCAACTGCCCGTGGACGACCGCCACAATTACTCGCGCACCTACCTTGAGAACACCATGGCCATGTTCTTTGGTGGCCGCGTGGCCGAGGAACTGGTCCTGAACCAGCTGACCACCGGCGCCAGCAACGACATCCAGCGCGCCACCAAGATGGCCCGCAGCATGGTCTGCCAGTGGGGCATGAGCGACAAGTTCGGCCCCATGAGCTACGGCGACGATGGCCAGCAGGTGTTCCTTGGCCGCGACTTCATGCAGCACAAGGACTACAGCGAGGACACCGCACGGCTCATCGACGCCGAGATCCGCAACTTTGTGGATAACGGCTACCAGCGCGCCAAAAAGCTCTTGTCAGAAAATCTCGACCATTTGCACAAGATCGCCGAGTCCCTGCTCGAACGCGAGTCCCTGAGCGGCGAGGAGATCGACCTGCTCATGAAGGGCGAGGTGCTGCCGCCCCAGACCGACGAGAACAACGTGCGCCGCGCGGCCAGGGCCTATGAGGACATGAGCCGCAAGTTCGGCGACACGCCTCCCGATGCCGACGCCACAGCCACCGGCTCCACGGCCCCTGGCGCCCCGGGCGACACCCCCGAACCCGGCGAGTTCAAGCTGGACGAGGCCCCGCCCACGCCTCAGCCTCCGGTCAGGAAGCCGGGCCGGGACGAGGATTAGTGATCGGCGGGAACACATGGCATGTGTCCGGGGGCAGGGTGCTTGGCCCTGCCCCTTTTCTTGTGGCCGGCATCGTCAACGTCACGCCGGACTCGTTCTTTGACGGCGGGCGTTTTCTGGATCCGCAGGCCGCCCTCGCCCAGGGCCGCGAGTTGGTGCAAGCCGGCGCGCACATCCTGGACGTCGGCGGCGAGAGCACCCGGCCCGGCGCCGCGCCCGTAACCGAGGCCGACGAGCTGGCCAGGGTCGTCCCGGTGATTGAAGCGCTGGCGGGCCTGTCTGACCCGGACAAGGGCGAATCCCCCACGCTGAGCGTAGACACCTACAAGGCCCGCGTGGCCGTGGCGGCCCTCGGCGCCGGGGCCTTTATCGTCAACGACATTTCGGCCTGCCGCTTTGACCCGGAACTGCTGGATGTGCTGGCCCAGCACAAGCCCGGCTATGTTTTGATGCACAGCCTGGGCCGCCCGGGCACCATGCAGCAGGACCCCCGCTACACGGATGTCGTGGGCGAGATCATGGACTTTTTCGAGCAGCGCCTGAGCGCGCTGACCAAGGCCGGGCTGCCCGAGGCCAGCATCGTGCTTGACCCGGGCATTGGTTTCGGCAAATTGTTGGAACACAATCTGGCCATCCTGCGTGGTCTGGAGCGTTTCGGCGCATTGGGGCGGCCGCTCTTTGTGGGGCTGTCCAACAAGAGCCTCTGGGGACAGCTTCTGGGCCTTGCCCCCGGCCAGCGCCAGAACGCCACGGCCGTGGCCACGGGGCTGCTGGTGGCGCGCGGGGTCCTGGTCCACCGGGTGCACGAGGTGGCCAGCGCCCACCAGGCGGGCGTCATCGCCACGGCGATCACTCCTGAAAGTGGCACTTGGCAGAGTCAAGGCGCATGAGCTGACGGACTGAAAAGAAGGGGACGATGGAGTATCTCATCAGCCTGAACATCGCCTGGCGGGAGGCCCTGGACATCCTGCTTGTGGCCGTCATTTACGCCTACATCATCCATCTTGTTCGCGGCACCCGCGCCGTGGCCGTCATCTACGGCCTGGTGCTGGTGCTCCTGGTCTACTACCTCTCCAGCGAACTCGGCTTGTACTCGCTCAACTGGCTGCTCACGAATTTCCTCGGCTCCATCGTGCTCATCATCATCATCCTCTTCCAGGGCGACCTGCGCCGGGCCCTGGCCCAGATGGGCGCCGGGCGGTTCTTCAAGAAACCGCAACTGGCCGACGCCGTGGTGGACGAGATCGCCCAGGCCGTCATGACCCTGGCCAAGGGCAATGTGGGCGCGCTCATCGTCCTGGAGCGCCACGTGCCCCTGGGCGATGTCATCGAGCGCGGCGTGCCGCTGGACGCCGTGGTCACCGGTTCGCTGCTGACCACCATCTTCCAGGTCGACACCCCGCTGCACGACGGTGCCGTCATCATCCGCCGGGGGCGCATCGCCGCCGCCGGGTGCATCCTGCCCCTGTCCTCCAAGCTCAAGGCCCAGAGCCTTTTCGGCACGCGCCACCGCGCGGCCTTGGGCATCAGCGAGGAGTCCGACGCCCTCTCCATCGTGGTCTCCGAGGAGCGCGGCACAGTGTCCATCGCCATGAGCGGACGGCTCACCACCTCACTGAACGACCAGCGCCTGCGCCGGGTCATCAAAAACGCCCTGGAACGCTAGCCATGATCAAGAACTGGAAAGACATCGGCATCGCGCTGGCCCTGGCCATCCTCACCTGGTACCTGCTCACCGGCCGGGAAAAGGTCGAGGCCTGGGTGGACATGAGCGTGGAGATGGCAAACGCCCCGGAGGGTCTCATCATCCGCAAGGGCCTCATCAGCAAGATCGAGGTGCGCGTGCGCGGGCCAAAGGGCCTGGTGCGTTCGCTGGACCGCCGCAAGTGGACCTATTCCCTGGACGTGAGCAAGCTCAAGGTCGGCGAGAACCTGGTCGACATCGACCGCGAGCGCATCCCCCTGTCCATGGCCTACGAGGTGGTGGAGGTGAAGCCCTCGCGGCTCATCCTCTCCGTGGACCGCCTGGCCAAGAAGGAGCTGCCTGTTGCGGCGGAGTGGCGCGGCACCATCCCCAAGGACTACCGCCTGCTGGAGATCAATACCGTGCCCGCCATGGTCGAGGTGCGCGGGGCCGAGCGGCAGGTGCGGTCCATGACCCAGGTTCGCGTGCTGCTGCAGAACGATTTCGAGGACCCCCCGGCCACCTGGACCGACGATGTGCCCATCAAGCTGGCCGAGGGTGTGGAAGCCAATCCGGGCCAGGTGAAGATGACCTTGCGCTTCGGCCCTGAGGTCAAGACCGTGTGGGTGCCGGTGCCCGTGCTCTTGAGCACCACGCTCGGCACCACGGCGCAGTCTTCCGTGAAGACCGTGCGCGTGCAGGTGGAGGCTCCGTTGTTCCTGGTGCGCGAGGCCGAGGCCGGGCGGCCCATCCCCGGGCTTGCTGCCCAGGTGAAGGTGCCGGGCGGGCTGAAGGCCGGACGCCACGCCCTGCACTACGAGGTGGAGGCCCCGGAGGGTGTTCGCGTGGTGTCCACCAAGGGCGAGAACGTGACGGTCGTCATTCGGAACTAGAGGGCTGACGCCATTCGGAATTAGCGGGCCGACGCGGCCCGAACCTTACGATACGCAACAAATGTGATCCGCCAGGGCGATCCTGGCCCTATGCATCGGGAGAGAGTTGAGCATGCGCGACAAGTTGTTTGGCACCGATGGCCTGCGAGGCCGGGTGAACGAATATCCCATGACCCCGGACATCGCCCTCAAGCTGGGCATGGCCGTGGGGCAAAAGTTCCGCAACAGCGGACGCAAGCACAAGGTCATCATCGGCAAGGACACCCGGCTTTCGGGCTATGTCTTCGAGACGGCGCTGACCTCTGGGCTGTGTTCCATCGGCCTGGACGTGTATCTGGTGGGCCCCATGCCCACCCCGGCCATCAGTTTCCTCACGCGGAACATGCGCGCGGACCTGGGCGTGGTCATCTCGGCCTCGCACAACCCCTTTCACGACAACGGCATCAAGTTCTTCGACAGCAACGGCTTCAAGCTGGCCGACGAGCTGGAGACCGAGATCGCCGAGCTGACCCTGGCGACGGACCCGCCCTGGATCTTCCCCGCGCCTGACCGCGTGGGCCGCGCCAAGCGCATGGTCGACAGCTGGGGCCGCTACATCGTGTACCTGAAGAACACCTTCCCGCGCGAACTGAACTTGAACGGGCTGAAGATCGTGCTCGATTGCGCCCACGGCGCGGCCTATGGCGGCGCTGCGCTGGTCTTCGAGGAGCTGGGGGCCGAGGTCGTCAGCATCGGCGTCTCGCCCAACGGCGTGAACATCAACGAGGGCTGCGGCTCGCTGTACCCGGAGGTCGTGGCGGCCAAGGTGCGCGAGGTCGGAGCGGACATCGGCCTGGCGCTGGATGGCGACGCCGACCGGCTCATCGTGGTGGACGAGCAGGGCAAGGTGCTCGACGGCGACCAGATCATGGCCCTGTGCGCCCAGGACATGCTGGGGCGCGATGCGCTGCCCGGCGGCACCCTGGTGGCCACGGTCATGAGCAACATGGCCCTTGAAATGTTCATGAAGGACCAGGGCGGGCAGCTTTTGCGCACCCCCGTGGGCGACCGCTACGTGGTGGAGGCCATGCGCCGCGAGGGCGCCATGCTCGGCGGCGAGCAGTCCGGGCACCTCATCTTCATGGAGCACTCGACGACTGGTGATGGCACGCTCGCGGCTTTGCAACTGCTGCGCATCATGTGCCAGCGGAACCTGCCCCTTTCGCTTCTGGCGCACCTCATCGAGCCCTTCCCGCAGGTCATGGTCAACGTGATGCTCTCGCGCAAGGTGCCCTTTGAGGACCTGCCCGAGGTGGGCCGCGCCGTGTCCGCTGTCGAGGCCGAGCTCGCCGGGCGGGGCCGTGTGCTCCTGCGCTATTCCGGCACCGAGCCCAAGGCCCGGGTCATGGTCGAGGGCGAGGATATTTCCCGTGTGGAGCAGTATGCCGCCGACATCGCGGCTGTTTTGGAGAGCTCCCTGCGCTAGGCGTGGGCAGCGGCATCAAGACCTGAGGAGGAAGCCCATGGACGTGCGCAAGGTCGTCATTCCCGTTGCAGGCTGGGGTACCCGTTCGCTTCCGGCGACGAAGAACATCCCCAAGGAGATGCTGCCCATCTTCAAGAAGCCGGTGGTCCAGTACGTCGTCGAGGAGGCCCAGGCCGCGGGCATCGACACTGTGGTGCTGGTCACCAGCCAGACCAAGACCATCATCGAGGACCATTTCGACCACAACCTGACCCTGGAGAACCTGCTGGAGCGCAAGGGCAAGACCGCGCTTTTGCAGGAAATCCGCGCCGTGGCCGAGATGGTCAACATCATTTCCGTGCGCCAGAAGGTCCAGTTGGGGCTGGGCCACGCAGTGCTCTGCGCGCGCGAGGTCTGCAAGGACGAGCCCTTCGCCGTCATGGTCGGCGACGACCTCATGTTCGGCAAGGATCCTGGCATCCAGCAGCTGCTCGACGTGGCCAAGACCGAGAACATGGCCGTGGTCGGCGTCATCGAGGTACCTGAGAACAAGGTCGACCGCTACGGCATCATCCAGGGCGAGGAGTTCATGCCCGGCGTGTTCCGCGTGCGCAACCTCGTGGAGAAGCCCGCCCTGGGCACTGCGCCCTCGCGCCTGGCCATCGTGGGCCGCTACGTCCTGGTGCCGGAGATCTTCAAGTACCTGGAGAAGCTCGAACCCGGCGTTGGCGGCGAGCTGCAGCTCACAGACGCGCTGCAGGGCCTGGCCAACGAGAACCGTCTGCTGGCTGTGAAGCTGCGCGGGCAGCGCTTCGACGCCGGGGATTGGGTGGAATACCTCACGGCCAACATCTACTTTGCCCTGCACGACGAGGACCTGCACGACGACCTCGTGCACCGCATCCAGGAGCTCGTTCCCTGCAAGGGCAAGTAGGGTCCCCTCGGGGTCCCCTCGGGACTTTCAAGGTGGGACGTACATGAGCCTAGCGCGGCAGGCCTGGCAGGCCTGGCAGGTCTGGTTGGCCAGTCCGCCTTACGCGGCCCTCACTTACCTGTGCCCGGCCTGGTTCCCGGAGCCGCAGCCCGGCCTGCGCGTGCTGGCGCCCCTGGGGCGCGGCCTGCGCGTCGGCATCTTGCAGGAGCCCACCAAGGCCCCGCCTGAGGGAGTGGATTTGAAGCCGCTGGTCTGGCCGCTGGAGCACGAGCCCGTGCTCGACCCCGGCACGCTTGACCTGGTGCGCGAGCTCTCCACCCGGCACATGGCGCACCCCGGCCGGGTGCTGGAGCTGATCCTGCCGCGCGGCCTGCGCACCTCCAGCGCGTCCTTTTCGGTGGAGCACCCCGATTTCCCGGCCACCCTGACCCCCAAGACCCTGCAAGGGCTGCCGCCGGAGCGCCTGGCCGTCCTGGCCGGGCTCTGGTCCGAGGGCCGCATGCGCGTGCGCCTGACCCCGCGCAGGCGCGACGAGGAACTCTTCGTCATGCTGGCCAAGGACCCGCCCTGGGCCGTGCGGCCCAACGCCGTCAACCAGATCCGCCTGCTCGAGCGCCTGTTCGACGCCGGGGCCATGAGCCTCGGGGCCGTGCGTGCGGTCTTCGGCGATTCCGGCATCCTGGCCATGAAGCGTCTGGCCACGGCGGGCATCGTGCGCCTGGGCGAACCGCTGGACACCACCGACAATCCGGACGAGATCCCGGCCTGCGTGCCCCTGCCGGGCGAGCTCGAACCGGGGGAACAGGCCAGCGCGCTTTCCGCAACGCCGGAGCAGCAGGCCGCGCTGGATGACCTTTTGCCAGCCCTGGAGTCCTCCTCGGCGCGCATGGCGCTGATGCACGGGGTTACGGGCAGCGGCAAGACCCACGTATACCTTGAGCTGGCCCGGCGCTGCCTGGAATCGGGGCGCTCGGCCCTGTTGCTGGCCCCGGAAGTGGCCCTGGCCTGCCATTTGTGGCGACAGGCCAAGGCGGCCTTGCCGAATGCCGAGGCGTATTTTTCCCACGGTTACCAGAGCCCGAGCCGCCGCGAGCAGACATTCTCGCACATAGCCTCGGCCAAGGGTCCGGTGCTCGTTGTGGGCACGCGCTCGGCCCTGTTTCTGCCCATCCGCGACCTGGGGCTTGTGGTGCTCGATGAGGAGCACGACGAGTCCTACAAGCAGGAGGAGCGGCTGCCGTACCACGCCAAGGAGCTGGCCTATTCGCGCATCCAGCGCTCCGGGGGGCTGCTGGTGCTGGGCTCGGCCACGCCGGACGTCAAGACCTTCCACGCCGGGCAAAGCGGCCAGCTGCCGGTGCAGACCCTGGGCACCCGCGTGGGCAGCCGGGCCATGCCCGAGGTCCGGCTGGTGGACATCGCGGGGCTGAAGAACCCGGACGAGCCCTTTGCCCCGGAGACTCTTGAGGCCATCCAGACCACGCTCGACGCGGGCGACCAGGTCATCGTCATGCTCAACCGGCGCGGCTATGCCCCGGTGATGTACTGCATGGCCTGCGAGGAGGTGGTCCAGTGCCCGGACTGCCAGGTGGGCCTGACCTACCACAAGCTGCGCGAGCGCCTGGTCTGCCACTACTGCGGCCTGACCTACCCGTACCCCATCCCCTGCGGCAAGTGCGGCGGCGTGACCTTCGTGCCCATGGGCGAGGGCACGGAGCGCCTGGAGGAATATTTCCTGCGCACCCTGGGGCACGAGGTCTCGGTGCTGCGCATGGACCGCGACAGCGCGCGTCGGCAGGAGCGCCTGGAGGAGATCCTGCGCCGCTTCCGCGAGGGCGAGGCCCAGGTGCTCGTGGGCACCCAGATGCTCAGCAAGGGGCACCACTTTCCTGGCGTGACCCTGGTGGTCGTGGCCAACGCGGACATGGGCCTGTACCTGCCGGACTACCGCGCGGCGGAGCGCACCTACCAGCTGCTGGTCCAGGTCTCGGGCCGGGCCGGGCGCGGCGACAAGCCCGGGCGTGTGCTGGTGCAGACGAGAAATCCGGCGCATCCCTTCTGGGACTTCGTGCTGCGGGCCGACTACCAGGGCTTCTACAACCGGGAGATCGCCAGCCGCCAGCGCTTCCGCTACCCGCCCTTCACCAAGCTGGCCCTGCTGCGCCTCTCCTGTCCGGCGGGCCAGGAGCATCTGGTGCAGGCCATGCAGGCCTTTGCCAAGGCCCTGCGCGAAACCGCCAAGCCGCTGGGCGTGGACGTGCTGGGTCCCGCGCCCGCGCCCATGGCCCAGCTGCGAGGCCGCAAGCGCTTCAACTGCCTGCTCAAATGCGCCGACTGGCAGCCCATCCGTTCGCTTTATGTCGCGTTGTCGCGCCCGGAGATCAAGCCCGAGGCCTTTCGCATGGAGCTGGACCTGGATCCGGTGAACATGCTCTGAGGCGCAAGGCCCTTTGCCGCGTTCCAGGACCTCTCGACAAGAAGGCTTCGCACATGTATCAAACGTCAATGAGCCGCTCCAACCCCCTTTGCACTCCATTCTTCCTGGCTGTAATGCTTGCCTTTCTTCTCGCCCCGCTGCCCGCGCTGGCGGAGCAGAAGATCGGCTTCGTGAACCCGCAGCGCGTGGTCAACGAGACGCGCCTGGGCCAGATGGCCAAGGCCGATCTGGCGCGTTACGTGGCCGAGAAGGACCGCCTGGCCAAGGAGAGCGCGGCCCAGGTGGCCACCCTGCGCAAGGAGGCCGAGGGCCCCGGCCTTTCGGCCTCGGACCGCGCCCGGCGCGAGGACCTGCTGCGGCGCAAGGCCGCCCAGCACGAGCAACTGCTCGCCGAGAACGCGCGCGACATCAAGGCCGAGGAGACCCGGCTCCTGCAGTACGTCATGCGCCGGGCCGAGGCCGTGCTTGAGGAGTTGGGCAAGAAGGGCGGCTACGCCATCATCTTCACCGATCCGGCCGCCGTGGGCTATGTGGACAAGGCCTCGGTGGACCTGACCGAGCGCGTCGCGCGCGAACTCGACGGACGCAGCAAATAGCCATGCGCAACATTTTTTCCTGCATTCTCGCTGGCCTGCTGGCCCTTGTCTGCGCCGCCGACGCTCTGGCCAAGGACTCGGCCAAGGATACCGGCAAGACCCTGGGCTGGGGCCGCGTGTATACCGTTCGCGGCAAGGTCACGGTGCGCGAGAACCCGTCGGAGGATGCGCTTGCGGTGCGCGTGCTCAAGGCCGGGCAGAAGGTGCGCGTGGATTATGAGGACGCCGGTTGGGCGGCGGCGTTTGATCTTGCCGAGTCGGTGCGCGCCGAGACGCGCGCCCAGGGCTACGTGCGCCTGCTGGAGCTGCGGGCCGAGGCCAGGCCGGAAACGCGGCTGGAGCCCGCTTCCCGCGCCGATGTTTCCGACAAGCCCGAAAAGTCCGCAAAGCCCGAAAAGTCCGCAACTTTTGACAAGAGCGCCAGGAAGCAGCCCCAGAAGGCTCTGCAGGATCAGGACTTCGGCGAGCTGCGCGTGGCCGATCGCAAGATGGCCATCCGCGCCGGGCGCGACAAGGATACCGAATTTCTGCGCCTGCTCCAGGCCGGTCAGCGCGTGCGCGTCGATTTCCATGAGGACGGCTGGTACGCCGTGTTCGCCCCGGACGAGAAGGTGCGCGACCTCAAACGCGCCTGGGGCTATGGCCGCGACAAGTTTTTCGTGCCGGAAAAGGACTACAGCGGGCAGCCCCTGCCCGACAAGAAGGAGTCGCCTGGCAGGGAGTCGGCCTCAAAGGACACGGCGGCCAAGGAGACGGCGGGCAAGGATACGAGTACCAAGGAGACGAGTTCCAAGGAGACGGCGGCCAGCAAGGACGGCCACACGCAGAAGCAGAAGAGCGACGACGTGGTGGCCTATTCCGTGCTGGGGCGTCAGGCCGATGCCCTGCGTCCCCTGGCCCCGGTGGTGTTGCGCGTGCGTCTCGACGCCGCCTCGCCTCCAGCGCCCGAGGCCCTGCGCAAGATCGTGCGCGAGATATGGAAGGCAGAGCGCCGCAAGAACGAGGACCTCCAGGTGGAGGTGCTGCTGCCGGGCATGGACCAGAATGGCCTGGCCTACGGCATCGCCCGCTTCCACGAGGACGGCAGGCTCAAGGAATTCTGGTGGCGCGAGGTGGTTCTGCGCACCAAGCGTTAGCTGGTGTTGCGCACCGCACGTCCAATATTTCGCCACAGCAAATGCAAAGGGGCCGCGGATCACTCTGCGGCCCCTTTTTTGCGGGTATGCTTCTGCGCTGCGGGCGCTATTTCATGAACAACTGCAAGGGCGGCCTGGGCACGGCCACGGGGAAGGCGCGTTTGGTGGCGCTCTCCTTCACGGCCTTGGTGTCCACGAAGACGTTGCTGCAGCACTGGCATTTCCAGTGGCGCTGCTGCTTCTGCAGGCGCATCAAGAGTCCGTCGCGGTCGTAGCAGAGCTGACAGTAGGGGCCCTTGTGGCGCAGATCGTCCGTGAGCCAGTATTTCTGGCCGTCGAACTCCATGCACTCGGCCATGTCCAGCACCTGGGCGACCTCTATGATCTGGTTTTTGAGCGCATCATTCTCTTCCACAAGACCGATGTACTCGTCCTGCAGGGCCTTGAGCAGTTCCTTGGCCTCGGCGTCGCGGCCCTCGGTGATGAGCTGGTGGATTCTGCCGAACCCTGTGGCGTGGAGTAGTTTCTTCGACATGGGAGTCTCCATATGTCGTTGCAGACGTTGACACCCCTCTTATCGGTCCGGTTATTCGCTATCTTTAGGTCTGTCGCGGCTTTTGGGCTTTTTGGGGGGGCGCACGCAAAAAGGCGGAGGCTTTTGGGCCCCCGCCTTGTTTGTACAGATAGTGAGTGATCTAGCGGGCTTGGGACTTAAACCTGTCGGCCAGCACGGCCAGCTTGGCGGCGTCCTGATATTTCTTCATCTGGGCCTGATTCTTGGCGATGCGCGAGGCAAGCGGCGGGTGCGTGGAGAACCAGGAGCCCTTCTTGTCGGGCGAGCTGGCCTCGATGCGTTTGAGCTCCACCAGCACCTCCATGAGTCCCGCCGGGTTGTAGCCCGTGCGATAGGCCGTCTCCATGGCCGAGGCGTCGGCCTCGTACTCCATGTTCTGGTCCAGGCCCTTGTCGAAGAGCACATTCTGCATGTCGCTGATCATGCTTTCGAACTGCGCGCCCTTGTCGCCCTTCATGGTGGCGGCGGTAATTTGCCCCACGCCGGAGAAGAACTGCGCGCGCTGGATGCTTTTCAGCGCATGGCGCAGGGCCACGTGCCCCACCTCGTGGGACAGGATGCCCGCAAGCTGGGCCTCGCTCTGGATGGTGTGCATGAGCGCGGAGGTGACGAAGATGATGCCGCCGGGGCAGGCAAAGGCGTTCTGCACGGGCGATTCCACCACCACGAAGCGGTAGGGGATGTCTGGCCTGGCGGAGTTCATGGCCACGGACATGCCCACGAGGTTCACGTAATGCTGCATCTTTTGGTTCGTGGTGGGCATGCCATAGCGGCGCAGCCCTTCCACGGCCAGGCGCTCGCCGATGGCGCGCTCGCTCTTGTAGTCCATCTGCTGGGAGCTGCCGAGCACGTTCTGCGCGCCGGAGAGCATCTTGCGCTCCTTGGAGTTGGGGTCCAGCAGGTTGTCCAGGAAGCCTGCCGCGGCCATGGCGGGCAGGGCGACAAGGGCGCACAGGCACAAAAGGGTGAGGATGCGTTTGGCGTTCATGTCTGGTCTCCTATTTCGCATACTCGCCGATGTGTCCGGCCTTGAGGAAGTTTTCGATCTCCTTCTTGTCCACCTTCTCGGCCAGGATCTTGTCCAGGGCGCTCTTGTAGTCGGACAAGGGCCGCGCCGGGCGTCCGGCTGCCTTGGCTGCGGCCTGCTCGCTCTCGTTCAGGCCGCGCATGCTGCGCGCGCTGTCGGCCTCGCTGACCATGATGGTGCTTGAGCCCGCGCCGCCGAAAAGATTGTCGCCGCCCTGCTTGGAGGGTTCGGGCGCTGTTTCGGAGACCTTGCCCCGATAGATCCAGCCGGATTTTCCGCCCGCGTTGACCTTGTACCAGCTCTCTTCCTGGCCTTCGACCTTGAGCTGGGTGCCAACGGCCAGCTCGGCCACGGTGTCGGAGCTGGCGCTCTTGTCGGCCTTGAGCTTGGCGCCTTCGGAGGCCACAAAAAGCTTGTCCTGGGCCAGGGCGGGCAGGGCGAAGAGGGCCACGCAGGCCAGGCTGGCCAGAAGTGTCGTCGCCCATTTGTCGTGGCGTTTCATGTGTCGCTCCCTGGTGTAAGGGTTTCTTTCAATGTTACGTATTCTGCGTGAACCGGCTGCTGATTGCAAGCCCTCTGGAATCTACGCCAGGCCGACCTTGTCCGCAATCCCCGCCACGGCGCCCACGGCGATGATGAAGAACTCCGCCTGCTCCAGGCCGAGCTTCTGGCATTCGCCGATGGTTTCGCGGCAGACGCTGGCGGCAAAAGCCTTGTCCTTCATCTTTTTCTTCAGGCTCTTGGCGTCCATGCCCTCCATGCGTGCCGGGCGCACCAGGGCGTTGGTGTGGATGAGCCCGGTGACGGTCTCGCCGCAGCGCAGGGCGAAGTCCAGGTCCGTGGCCGGGGTCACGCCTGTGTGGGCTCCATTGTGCGCGCGGATGGCCGTCAGCGCATCATCCGGCAGCAGGCCCGCCAGCAGTTCGGCCGAGTCCAGGCCGTGGCGTGCGGGGTTGTCCTTGGTGCTGGCGTAGTCCAGGTCATGCAGCAGGCCGACGATGCCCCAGAGGGTTTCGTCCTTGCCCAGGCGGCGCGCCAGGGCGGCGAGCACGGCCTCGGACTCCAGGCTGTGGCTGATGAGCTGGGCGTCGGGAACGTGTTTGGTCAACAGGGTGAAGGCTTCGTCGCGGCTGAGCATGTGACGTGACTCCTTGTTGTGTTGCGGAAATTCCTGCGCGGCGCGTCCGTTGCGAAGCGCCGATCAGCGGGTCAGCCGGCGAACTCCTTACTGACCATTCTGGCGGCCACCTCCAGCCAGGCCATGCGCTGCCCGTCGTGGCTGGTGCAGACGACCCCGAACATGCGCCGCACGACCCTGTTGACTCCGCAGAAGGTCAGGATGCAGTCCGTCCAGATGCGCTCCAGCGGGTCGCCGAACTCGGCCTGCTCCCGCTCCACGGGCGTGTTTGAGGTGTTCAGCACCACGGCGGTCATGGGCTTGAGCAGCCCCACGGGTACGCCTTCGCCGCCGTCGCCGGGCAGAAATTCGTAGGCCACGCCGGGCCGCAGCACGCGGTCCACCCAGCCCTTGAGCACGGCAGGGGGCTGGCCCCACCAGTTGGGATGCACGATGACCAGCCCGTCGGCCTGGCTGATCTCCTGGCAGTGCTGGGCCACCAGGGGCGGCAGCACCGCGTCCCGGGCCAGCTCCGCGGCTGGCAGCACCGGGTCGAAGCCCTCGGCCTGGAGGTCGTGGTAGCAGACCTCGATGCCCTTGGCCTGCAGGGCGTCCACTGCGGCCTTGGCCAGGGCGTGGTTGAAGCTGTTGGGGTCCGGGTGGCCCAGAATGACGGATACGCGCACTGCTTGCTCCTTTTCGCGTTTGAGGTCGGACTAGCCCGGCTTGTGCAGCCAGCAGTGGGCCAGCCGTGTTTCGCTGATGCCGCCGGTGGCGCCAGAGCTTGACGTATCGAAGGCTGGCGGGAACTCGCGGCGGCAGATGTCCATGACCTCCGGGCAGCGCGGGTGGAACGGGCAGCCCTCGGGAGGGTTGAGCGGGCTCGGCAGTTCGCCCACCAGATGCTCGCGGGTGCGCGCGTGGCCGGGATCGGGCACGGGCACGGCGGAGAGCAGGGCGCGGGTGTAAGGGTGGCAGGGCTTGCTGATGAGCGCCGCAGCCGGGGCCAGCTCCACCAGGCGTCCCAGGTACATCACGGCCACGCGGTCGCAGATCTGGCCCACCACGGCCAGGTCGTGGGAGATGAAGAGGTACGTGAGGCCGAGGCGCTGCCGCAGGTCCTGCAAGAGCAGAAGCACCTGGGCCTGGATGGACACGTCCAGCGCGCTCACGGGCTCGTCGCAGACCAGCAGGGCCGGGCCCAGGGCCAGGGCGCGCGCCACGGCCACGCGCTGGCGCTGGCCGCCGGAGAGCTGGTGCGGATAGCGCTGGGCCATGTCCGCGTCCAGGCCCACGGTGCGCAGCAGGGACAGGGTTTTGGCCCTGCGCTCGACCACGGTTCCCATGGAGTGGATCACCAGGGGCTCGGCCACGATTGCGCCGACGCTCATGCGCGGGTTCAGCGAAGAGTAGGGGTCCTGGAAGACCATCTGCATCTGGCGGCGCAGCTCTGTCTGCGGCCAGTCGTTGATGTCCCGGCCCTGGAAGCGGACGCTCCCGGCGTCCAGCGGCTCCAGGCCCAGGATCAGGCGCGCCAGGGTGGATTTTCCGCAGCCGCTCTCGCCCACCAGGCCCAGGCTCTCGCCAGGCATGAGCGTCAGGCTCAGGCCGTCCACGGCGCGCACAAGAGCGTGCTTCAGGCCCAGCAGCCCGCCCCGGACGTGGTAATGCCTGGAGACGGCGTCGATTTCCAGCAGGGCGCTCATGCGTAGGCCTCACGCTTGAACGCTTCGCAGTGCACGGGCTCGGCCAGGGGCGCGCCGTCAAAGAGCCAGCAGCGGGCGCTGTGCCCCGGTCCCAGCTCGAACAGCGGCGGGCAGGCCTCGCAGCGGCCAAAGGCCTTGGCGCAGCGCGGGCGGAAGCGGCAGCCCATGGGCAGGTTGAAGATGCCCGGCACCATGCCCGGAATGGGCGAGAGCGTGCGCCGCACGCCCAGGCGCGGCACGGATGCCAGCAGACCCTGGGTGTACGGGTGCTGGGGCTGGGCGTAGAGCTCGGCCACCGGGGCCTGCTCCACGATCTGCCCGGCGTACATTACGGCCACGCGCTGCGCGGTCTCGGCCACCACGCCCAGGTCGTGGGTGATGAGCAGGATGCCCGAGCCCCGGCGCTGTTGCAGTTCGCGCATGAGGTCCAGGATCTGGGCCTGGATGGTGACGTCCAGCGCCGTGGTGGGCTCGTCGGCGAAGAGCAGGTCCGGGTCGTTGACCAGGGCCATGGCGATCATCACGCGCTGGCGCATGCCGCCGGAAAGCTCAAAGGGGTAGCTCTGGGCGCGCTCGGCCGGGTTGGGGATGCCCACCAGGCGCAGCATCTCCACGGCGCGCTCGTCGGCCTCGGCGCGGCTGGCGCCCTTGTGCAGGCGGTAGCCCTCGGCTATCTGCTCGCCCACGCGCAGCACGGGGTTGAGCGAGGTCATGGGCTCCTGGAAGATCATGGCGATGTGGTTGCCGCGCACGCCCTCAAGCTCGGCCTCGTCCATGGCGGCGAGGTCGCGGCCCCGGTACAGGGCCTGCCCGGCGATGACCCGGCCCGGCGGATCAGGGATCAGCCCCAGCACCGAGAGCGCCAGCACGGTCTTGCCGCAGCCCGATTCGCCGACAACGGCCAGGGTTTCGCCTTGCCGAACCGTCAGGCTCACGGTATCCACTGCCTTGGCGACGACTCCGCCTGCGCTTGTGTGCGCGGCGAAGGCCGTGGTGAGCCCGCGTATGTCGAGTAGGATGTCGCTCATGGGCCTTGCCTATTGTTAGTCTGCTGCAAATATATTGTGAGGATAGCTGAAATCATGCCGGATAACAACGATTCACACGCCAACATCTCCCAGGACTCCGCAGCGGCGGCGGTGATTTCCCCGACGCGGCCCGTGGCGCGGGTGGCCATCATCGGCGGCGGGCTGGCCGGGTGCGAATGCGCCATGGCCCTGGTTCGCGCGGGGGTGGGCGTGCGCCTGTTCGAGATGCGCCCGGACAAGAAATCCCCGGCGCACGAGACCGGCAAGCTGGCCGAGCTGGTGTGCTCCAACTCCCTGCGCTCCGAGGAGCTGACCACGGCCATCGGCGTGCTCAAGGCCGAAATGCGCGAGCTGGGCAGCCTGGTCATGCAGGTGGCCGACGAGACGCGCATCCCCGCGGGCAAGGCCCTGGCCGTGGACCGCAAGCTCTTTGCCGACTACGTCACCGCCATCATCGAGCACGACCCCAGCATCGAGGTGGTGCGCAAGGAGATCGAGAGCCTGGACTCGCCGCTTTTGCACGGCTTCGACGCCGTGGTGGTGGCCGCCGGGCCGCTGGTCAGCGAGAGCCTGGCCGCCAGCCTGGCCGAGGCCGCAAGCACCGAGGGCGGCGGCAAGCGCCTGTATTTCTACGACGCCATCGCGCCCATCATCAGCCGCGAGAGCGTGGACATGAACATCTGCTTCTGGGGCAGCCGCTACCGCCCGGAGGAGGACGACTACCTGAACTGCCCCATGACCGAGCCCGAGTACGACGCCTTCCTTGCGGCGCTCATCGCGGCGGAAAAGGTCGCCCCGCACGAGTTCGAGAAGCACATCCACTTCGAGGGCTGCCTGCCGGTGGAGGAAATGGCCGAGCGCGGGCGGCTGACGCTGTGCTTCGGCCCGCTCAAGCCCGTGGGCCTGCCCAATCCGCGCACCAGCGAGGAGGCCTTTGCGGTCGTTCAGCTGCGTGCGGAGAACAAGGAAAAGACCGCGTTCAACCTCGTGGGCTTCCAGACCAAGCTCAAATACCCGGAGCAGGAGCGCGTGTTCCGCATGATTCCCGGCCTGGCCAAGGCCGAGTTCCTGCGCCTGGGCAGCATCCATCGCAACACCTTTGTGGACGCACCCGTGGTCTTGACGGGCGAGCTGGAGCTGCGCACCCGGCCCGGCGTCTACATGGCCGGGCAGATCACCGGGGTGGAGGGCTACCTGGAGAGCGCGGCCTGCGGGCTGTGGGTGGGGCTGATGCTCGGGGCCAAGCTCAACGGCAATGCCCTGGCCCTGCCGCCGGTGACTTCGGCCCTGGGCGCGCTGCTCGGCCACCTGCGCACGCCGCCTGCCAAGAACTTCCAGCCGTCCAACGCGCACTTCGGGCTCATGCCGGAATTGAACCGCCGCGCCGGGAAAAAAATCCGCAAGGAATTATACGGCCAGCGCGCGCGTGACAGCTTTGCAGAGTGGAAAAAGCAAAATATCGGCACTGGAGAATGACTGTAACACTTAGTGCAAGTAGCTGTTGCAGTGTTTTTGTTGCATTAAATGGTGCATGGCTGGTGTTTTTATGGGCGCGAAATTATTTTCGAAATATGCAAATTAGGCCTTTACAAGCGTGGAAAGGAAGCCTAGTTAACAACATCTGGATTTGAGTTCTGGAGGCTTTTTGCTCAGGCGAAATGGGCGACCCTTTTAGCAGTTTTTTTTAGGAGTTTTATCACATGCCTAAGTCTATCTATGTCGGCAACATCGCGTTCAGCACCTCCGAGGATGACATCCGCAACCTGTTCTCCCAGTTTGGCGAAGTCAACTCCGTCAAGTTCATCAGCGACCGTGAGACTGGTCGTTTCCGCGGCTTCGGCTTCGTGGAGATGGACGACAACGCTGCCCGCGAGGCCGTCCAGGCCCTGAACGGCAAGGAAGTCGGCGGCCGCGCCCTGAAGGTCAACGAGGCCCAGGAACGCGAGTCCCGTCCGCCCCGTCAGTACTAATCAAAACGAAGCACCTTACGAAGCCCCGGTCTGCGAAAGTGGACCGGGGCTTTTTCTGTTGGTGGAACAATTGTTTGGATTCACTTGGGCATATCCTTTAGGTTGAGCCCTCTAATATTCACTTCTTCAAAAAAGAAAGTAATCTCTTTTTGAATCTTCATGAGTACAAAATCAGGAGGCCTCTGGGCACCAACGCTAAAGTTTTTGCGCATCATTTCAATAATATTCCTACCGTACCTCAATAATTCCTTGTCTGGCATGCTGCGAAGTGTCGGATTTGTCCTATACTGCCTTTGCCACTGTTCTTGTCTCGTTGTTTGCGGCACATCTCTCTGGAGTGCTTTTAATGGAAGAAAATCATTATCTGAAATCTTGCCAAGCTCAGCTTTTATTAGTGGGACACCATTAAACTTCGCCCATTCAGCTTGTAATATATCAAGTATCTTTGAGAATTCATGATTATTAACAGCTGAAGGACCATCAATAACAATTGATGGCAATGCGACTGTTTCTGGCCTGGCTCTGTAATAATAATTCTCTGAGATGACCCATGCGCTCGTTACATGTGCATAATGTGCAGTCCCATCCATGTCCTTCTTTGCTAATTGCTGGCTTATGCTGTAAGCAATAATCTCTGGGCTAAGGATGTTTATATCTTCATTGAGGAGAACCAGTAAACCATTTGCATCACTGCAATCGATTGTTATCTTTGTGTCCCTGATTTGTTTATCAGAACTTCTGAACGATTGCTTAATAGACCGTGTAACTTTGTCGTAGATATCTGCATTGATTTTTTCGCCGTCGGGTAAGTGCTTTAATATTTTTGAAAGTTCTTGCTTGCCATAAAATAGTGGATACTCTTTGCGTTCCTTGTGTTTCTCTAGTTCATTTTGAACCTTACCTTCAGGATCGGCTTCTAATGCTTTCAACTCAACAATAACTCTCCTGTTTGCGAATAAATAATCTGCCCTTTTACGATCTGGAAATTTTGAAAATAGGTCTAGTTCATCAACAACTTCAACACCTGATAATGAGGAAAAAAAACGTTTAACCCTTTCATTTAGGCCATGGGTTTTCGCATTACTTCTAGATGTCATCGTTATCCATCCTGACCATAACTCTTCTACCCCAATATCTTCTCCACCGGCCTACGCTCCGGCACATACACCCGCTCACGCTTGCCCTCGTTCCAATCGCTTGTCACATACAGCCCACAAAAACACGCCCCGTACTCGGCCATGTCCGCCTCGCGGTACTCGCAGGGGCACACGATGTCCCGGTCGGCCTCCAGCGTGCCGTTGGCCAGCCTGCACGGGCAGGCCATGTACCCAAGCCGCTCCTTGTTCACCAGCAGGCTCTCCATGAGCGCCATGGTCATGGAGGCGTCCGCGTTGAAATAGCAGCCCTTGGGCTCCTGAATTTTCTTTAAGGCGTCGTGCAGCTCTTTCGCGTTCATTTCTTGCCCAGCGCCTCGTCCACCTTGGCCTTGTCAAAGCCCACCAGCGTCTTGCCGTCGATGACGATGGTCGGGAAGGACACGGACGGGTTGAGCTTCTTCACTTCCTCGATGGTGGCCTTGCGCTCGTCGCCGGTGAGCGAGTCCACATGCACGCAGTCATACTTCACGCCGCACTCGTCCAGATAGGCCTTGGCGTTCTTGCAGTGCACGCAGGTCGTCAGGGCGTAAACCTTCACTTCCGGGGCCATGGTGATCTCCTTGTGGTTGCGTGGGCGCGAGCGGGCGCAATGTCCCTGAGCGCTTCATGATTATGGGGGCGACATCCTTTCGGAATACTTACCTCATGCGCGAAATCTCATCGGGTGTCAAAGCCTGGAAACGCCTTGCCCCAGCCTCTGCACTGGCCTCTGTCTTAGCCCCGGTCCGACCGGCGCAGCCGCAGCTCCAGCCAGCGCGCAGCCAGGGAGCAGGGCAGGTTCAGCGCCAGGTAGAGCGCCAGCACCAGCGTCCAGACCTCAAAGCTGCGGTACGTGGCGCTGACGAGTTCCTGGGCCTGGAAGGTCAGCTCCGGGATGGAGATGACGGACACGATGGCCGAGTCCTTGACGGTGGAGACGAACTGGCTGGTGAGTGGCGGCAGCATGCGCCGGAAGGCCTGCGGCAGTATGACCTGCCGGAGCGTCTGCCAGCGCGACAGCCCAAGGGCGTAGGCGGCATCCCACTGGCCGCTCTCGATGGACTGCACGCCCGCGCGCACGATCTCGGCCATGTACGCGCCCTCGATGAGCGCCAGGGTGAGGATGGCGGTGAGAAAGCCGGGCATTTGCCGCAAGGGACCGAACAGCGCTTCGGCCACGGGGCGCAGGGCCGGCGGCAAGTTCGCCACGGCCATGTCCAGGCCCAGGGCCGTGATGAGCTGGCCGCTGAGGAAGTACGAGAACAGGAAGATGAGCACGAGCGGGGGCGTGTTGCGCACGAAGAGCACGTAAGCGCCGCCGCACAAGCGCCAGAGCAGGCGCCGGCCCACGCGCATGAGCCCGGCCAAGGTGCCCAGCACAAGCGCCAGCAGCCCGGCCCAGAGGCTCAGGCGCACGGTGGCGAAGACGCCGGTGGCGATGCGGCCCGCGTGCCATGTGCCGTCCTCGCCGGTGTAGACCAGGAACTGCGGGATCACCGACCAGTCCCAGCTGTAGGGCAGGGTGGCCTTGGCGCGCAGCACCAGCCAGGCCAAGCCGCCGCCCGCCAGCAGCAGCACGGCCAGGTCGACCAGCAGCGCCGGGGCCAGCGGTTTGGCCCGGGCTAGGGCCGGTGGTGTCTCGGCTGGGCGCGTCATGCCGGGTGTGCTACTCCACCATACCCTTCCAGGCATTGGTGCGGAACCAGTAGTCGTGGCGCTCCGTGAGCCAGCCCTCGTCACCCACGACGCGGATCCAGCCGTCGAGGAAGTTCAGGAAGTCCGGGTCGCCCTTGCGCACGGCAAAGGCGATGGGCTCGCGGGTGAAGGCCTTGGCCACGGGCAAAAAGAGCTTGTCCGGGCTGCGCAGGGCCTGGAAGGCCGGGAAGGGCTCGGAGGCGACCACGGCATGGGCGCGGCCATTGAGCACTTCCTGGATGGTCTGGGCCTCGTTGTCGAAGTACTTCACCTGGGCCTTGGGCAGGTGCTTTCTGGCGGCCTCCACGGCGCTGGTGCCCTGGCGGATGGCCAGGATGATGTTCGGCTGGTTGAAGTCCTCCAGGGTCTTGAGCTTGCCCGCGAGCTTCTTGCTGGCCACCAGCGACATGCCCGAATACTCGTAGGGGATGGTGAAGTTGACCTTGAGCCCGCGCTGGGGCTGGATGCTCATGCCGCCGATGATGATGTCGAACTTGCCCGACAAGAGCGCCGGGATGATGCCGGACCACTGGGTGGGCTCGAACTGGATCTTCACGCCCATGTCCTGGGCCAGCCTGCGCGCCACGTCGATCTCAAAACCGACGAATTCGCCTTTCTTGTCCTGCATGGCCCAGGGCACAAAGGTGCTGAAGCCGACGCGCAGCACGCCGCGCTGGAGCACCTGCTCAAGCGTGCTTTCACGGGCCAGGTCGGCGCGGGTGGCGGCGCTGGCCGTCGTTGCGGCAAGCAGCAGCGCGAGCAGGGCGGCGCTGACGAGCAGGGGGATGAATGGGGTGGACTTGCGCATGGGTGCCTCCTTGGAAGTTCGTGGCTCAGGCGGGAAAGGCCAGGCGGCGTTCGAGCGCATCCGCCGCGCCTGAGAGCGCTGTTGTGACGATCCAGTATATTGCCGCCACCGTAAACCAAATTTCGAAGCTGAGGAAGGTCTCGGACACGATATTCTGCCCGCGCAGGGTCAGTTCGTTGATGGCGATGACGCTGGCCAGCGACGAGTCCTTGACCAGCGATACAGCCTGGCCAGCCAGGGGCGGCAGCACGCGGCGCAGGGCCTGCGGCAGGATCACCGAGACGTAGGCCGTGGCCGGGCCCATGCCCAGGCTGCGGGCGGCGTCCCACTGGCCCTGCTCCACCGAGCGCACCCCGGCGCGCAAGATCTCGGACACGTAGGCCCCCTCGAACAGCGACAGGCTGAGCACGGCGGTGGCGAAGGCGTTCATGTTCAGCACGGGCGAGAGCACAAAATAGAGGAAAAAGAGCTGGATGAGAAGGGGAGTGTTGCGCACCAGCTCCAGGTAGCCCCGGGCCAGAACGCGCCCGGACCACGAGCCGGAGAGCCTGAGCAGGGCCACGGTCAGGCCCACGGCAAAGGCCCCGGCGAAGCTCAGGCCCGTGAGTTTGAGCGTCACCAGCAGGCCCTGCAGCAGGGGCCCGGCCATGAATGCGCCGCCGTTGTCGGTGTAGATGGCGCGCGGCACCTGGTACCACTGCCAGTTGTAGCCCAGGCCCTCGGCCCCGCGCAGAACGAGCCATGCAAAGCCAGAGGCCAGGAGCAGGAACAGCAGCCAGTCGCGCAGCACGGCGCAGAGTCCGGCGCGCAGGCCGCAGTTGAAGAAGGAGAGAGAAGAGTGTGCGTGCCTGTCAGAAGGCTCAGGCATGGAGGCGGGCCTCCACCAGGGCGCGCACCCGGGGGGCGATCTCTTCCGGCGTGCCTGTGGCGTCCACGACGCTGATGCGTTCGGGGTGGGCTGCCGCGAGCTTCAGAAAGCCCTCGCGCACGCGGCTGTGGAAGGCCAGGCTCTCGGCCTCGAAGCGGCCCTCGGCGTTGGTCTTGCCCTCGCTCAGGTTCCGGGCCACGGCGCGCTCAAGCCCGATGACCGGGTCCAGGTCCAGCAGGATGGTCAGCTCCGGCCAGAGCCCGTCCACGGCCACGGCGTTGAGCCTGTGCAGCAGCTCGGGGTCCATGCCGCGGCCATAGCCCTGGTAGGCCACGGTGGAGTCGGCGAAGCGGTCGCAGAGCACCACGGCCCCGGAGGCCAGCGCCGGGCGCACCACCTGGGCCACGTGCTGGGCGCGGTCGGCCAGGTACAGGAAGAGCTCGGCCTGTGACGTCAGGTCGCGGTTTTCCAGGGCCAGCAGCACGCGCCTGAGCTCCGCGCCGATGCGGCTGCCGCCCGGCTCAAGGGTCACCACCACGCGCTCGCCCCGGGCCTGCATGTATTCCTTGAGCAGCGCGATCTGGGTGGACTTGCCGGTGCCCTCTATGCCTTCAAAGGTTATGAACATGCGAGTCCCGCTGTGTCGGAGGTGTTTGGGGGCGTGGCCTGCCTGGGGCGGTACATGCCGAGCAGGGCCTTGCGGTCGAGCATCCCGAGGATGGTGCCGCTGGCCAGATCCAGCACGGGCAGCTCGTCCAGGCCGGTGTCGAGCATGGTCAGGAGGGCCTCGTAGCCGTCGGCGTCCGGCGCCACGAAGACAGGGCTGCGGGCGACCTCCTTCACCACCACGAGGTCGAACAGGCAGGTCTCGTAGAGCACCTCGCGCAGGTCGGACAGGGTGGCGATGCCGGTCATGACGCCCTGGGCGTTGAATACCGGATAGCACAGGGCCTGGGAGCTGGTCACCAGGCCGCGCAGGTCGCCGAGCTTGGTGGACTCCAGCAGCACCGGCGGGGCCGGGGCCAGGGGCAGCTGCGACACGGTGCGGCCCTTGAGCAGGTTCACGGCGGCCTCATGGGTGTGCGCATTGGAGGCCAGCCGGTTGGGCAGCTGGTTATTGTAGAGCGAGACGTTACGCGACAACAACAGCCCGCAGGCCGTGGCCAGCATCAAGGGCACCAGCAGGCCGTAGCTGCTGGTGAGCTCGCAGGTCATGACCAGGGGGCCGAGGGAGGCACCGGTGGCGCAGGAGAAGAACACCGACATGCCGACGATGCCGAAGGCGGCGGGCTTGGTGACGATGTCCGGGAAGAAGTTCTGGAACAGGGTGCCCACGGCGGTGCCGGTCATGCCGCCCACATAGAGCGAGGGTGCGAACATGCCGCCGCTCATGCCCGAACCGATGGTCAGGGCCGTGTCAACGGTCTTGCCCAGGGCCAGCAGGCACAGGGCCAAGAGGGGCAGATCGCCGTGCAGGGCCAGCTCCACCCACTCCAGGCCGCCGCCCAGCAGCTGCGGAAAGAGCATGCCCACGATGCCGGCCATGAACCCGCCCAACGCCGTGGTGCCGACCACGCCGATGCGCTGGCGCAGGGGCGCGAAGAACTGGTATTTGGCCCGGCGGAAGCCCCAGACGAAAGCCCAGGCCGCCACTGAGCAGACAACGGCCAGCAACGCGTAGAAGGGCAGCTCGCTGATGCTGTGCAGCTTCAGGTCCGGCACGTGGAAGATGTGGTCCGCGCCGTAGAAGATGGTGAACACGGAATAGGCGGTGGTGGAGGAGAACAGTGCGGCCAGGAGCGAGTCGGCCTCGAAGTCCTCGCGGTAGATGACTTCGATGGCCGTGAGCGCGCCCCCGAGCGGGGCGCGGAAGATGGCCCCGAGACCCCCTGCGGCGCCAGCAAGCAGCAGGGTGCGGCGTTCCCTGGCTGTGAGTTTCAGCCTGTCGGCCAGCCAGGAGGCAGCCCCGGCCCCGATGAGCGAGATGGGGCCTTCCTGGCCTGCGCTGGCGCCGCTGGCGATGGTCAGGATGGCGCCCGCCCCACGCACGGCGGTGATGCGCGAGCTGACGCGGCCCGTGGGTCCGTGGAAGGCGCGGATCATGATGTCCGTGCCGTCTGTGCCCAGGTCCGCGCTGTCCGGCAGGATGTAGCGCATGCACAGGCCGATGAGCGCGCCGGTGGCGGTGGTCATGAGCGGTATGTACAGGGGCGAGGTGGTGGACGCCGTGAGCGCTGCGACGCCGTGGCTGGGCATGGGCGCGCCGGCGATGCTGCCCAGCAGCAGCTCCTGCAGCGCGTTGAGCGAGGCGAAGAAGGCCACGGCCAAAAGCCCGGAAAGCGCGCCGATGACGCAGCCCAGGACGATGATGCGCAGGGCATCGCTGGTGTGCAGGCCGCTGAAGATCTTGACCAGGCGCGAGATAAGCCTGGTCGCGGTCATCTTTGGCGTCTCTGTGTCGGCTTCAGCCATGCGGTTCCTTCTCGATATGCCTTGAAGACTCAGGATCTGGGCGCTGGCTGCTAGTCCGAGCCCAAAGGCAGGAGCAGGATGCGGGCATCGGGCTTGTTCGCCTCGGCCTTGGCCTGCGCGCCTGGGCCGTCGTGTTGCGCGGGGGTGCGTACGGGCTGGAAGATGAAGCGGTCCAGGTAGCGCTGGAAGGGCGTCCAGGACTGCTCCGTGCCTTCGATCTCGGCATAGGCCCCGGCGATGGTGTTCATCTTGGCGTCGATGTTGTCCGCGAAGTGCAGGATGAACGCTTCCGGGGTCTTGGGCCGCCTGGGCGCGCCGAACTCGTACTCGCCGTGGTGGCTGATGATCAGGTGCTTGAGGTGCAGGATGAGCGCCGGGTCGAGGTCGCGGGCCTTGGCCAGGAAGCCTTCCACGCGCTCCAGCCCGAGCTGGATGTGGCCCAGCAGGCGGCCCTCGTCGGTGTAGTCCGTGGTCAGGCCGCTTGAGAGCTCCCAGGCCTTGCCCAGGTCGTGCAGCAGGGCCGCCACCAGCAGCACCTGGCGGTCGAGCCTGGGGTAGAGGTCGCACAGGGCCAGGCAGGTGCGGGCCACGCAGAGGGTGTGCTCCAGCAAGCCGCCCACGTAGGCGTGGTGCACGGTCTTGGCCCCGGTGGCGGGCAAGAGCCGGGCGCGGATCTCCTCGTCGCCCAGGATCTTCTTCATCAGGCTGCGCCAGGGCTTGTGCGTGAGCTCGCGGCGGCACAGGGCCTCGATCTCGGCCAGAAGCTCGGCGGGCTTCACCGGGCTGGGCGGCAGGTATTCGGCGGGGTCGACCTCGTCCACCGGCGTCAGGGCCAGTTGGTCGAGGGTCAACTGGCACTTGTCGCGGTAGTTTGCCGCCAGGCCGCGCACCGTGACGAACTGCCCGGCCGCAAGCGCCGGATGCTGTTGCGACAGCGGGCTCCAGACCTTGGCGTCCATCTGGCCGCTTGAGTCTTGCAGGACCAGGCTCCAGTAAGGGCCATTGCGCGACTGGCCCGTGCGGGCGTCGGCCAGAAGAAAGGTGTCCTGTATCGTCTGGCCTGGGCTAATATCCCGTATGTACACGGCTTTCGAGATCACGGCCTTGCCTTCTCCCTCATGTTGGGGTAATTCTGAGCTGCCGCGAGCAGGCGGCGGCGGTGTGCTCTGAACCGATTTCTTTGCCCCTGACGGCCCGGATTGTCAAACCGGGTGATTTTTCAGGCGGACGTGTGCTCAAATCAGGCGTGCGACCAGGCCGGGTGTTGAGCTTCAAACAGGCGATTCGCCAAACCGCAGGGCGCATACGCGTCTCAGGGAGTTTTCATGCGCATCCTCCTTACCAACGATGACGGCATCCAGGCCGTGGGCCTGCGGGCCATGCACCGCGCGCTGGTGGCCGCGGGCCACGACGTTCAGGTGGTGGCGCCCATCACCGAGCAGTCCGCCGTGGGGCACGCCATCACGCTGTCCGCGCCGCTCAGGGTCAAGGAGTTTCGCGAGGAGGGCTTCTTCGGGCTCGGCGTCTCCGGCACCCCGGCCGACTGCGTGAAGCTGGCCATCTCCACGCTGATCAAGCCCGCGCCGGAGCTTGTGGTTTCGGGCATCAACGCCGGGGCCAACGTCGGGGTCGACATCATGTACTCCGGCACGGTCTCCGCCGCCACAGAGGGCGCGCTCATGGGGTTTCCGGCCTTGGCCGTGTCCATGGACGACCACAACCCGACGGAGCTCTCCGGCCAGGCCCAGTACACCGCAGCACTCCTGCCCCGGCTGCCTTTTGCCGCCCTGCCGGGCAAGTGCGTGCTCAACCTGAACTTTCCCAACCGGCCCATGGCCGAGTCGGGCGAGCTGCGCGTCTGCGCGCACACGCGCGTGGCCTACACCGACTGGTACGAGGAGCGCCTGGACCCGCGCGGTCGCAAGTACTACTGGATGTGCGGGGAGCTCAAGCCCGAGAGCATCAGCCAGGGCCGCGACCGCAGGCTCCTGTCCGAGGGCTTCATCACCCTGACGCCGCTGCGTTTCGACTTCACCGACCACGAGACCCTGGCCTTGTTGGAGTCCAAAATTTCTTAGGGTATATTGACAGAATTCTGGCCGCGTGCCAAGAATATGTACTGATTGCACGACCCATCGCCACACCACGACGTACCGATCCCCAGGAGGAGCCCATGCCGCTCGTATCACCCAAGGAAATGTTCGAAAAAGCCTACGTCGGCGGCTACGCCATCGGCGCCTTCAATGTGAACAACATGGAGATCGTCCAGGGCATCATGGAGGCGGGCAAGGCCGAGAACGCGCCGCTGATCCTCCAGGTGTCCGCCGGGGCGCGCAAATACGCAGGCCAGGTCTACATCATGAAGCTCATGGAGGCCGCGCTGCAGCTGGCCGACCTGCCCGTGGTGCTGCACCTGGACCACGGCCCGAACTTCGAGCTGTGCAAAGAGGTTATCGACGGCGGCTTCACCTCGGTCATGTACGACGGTTCGCACCTGCCTTACGAAGAGAACATCGCCGAGACCAAGAAGGTGGTGGAATACGCCCACGCGCGCGGCGTCTGGGTCGAGGCCGAGCTGGGCCGCCTGGCCGGCGTGGAGGACGACGTCCACTCCGACGAGCACATCTACACCGACCCGGACCAGGCCAAGGACTTCGTCACCCGCACCGGCTGCGACTCCCTGGCCATCGCCATCGGCACCAGCCACGGCGCCTACAAGTTCAAGGGCGAGGCCAAGCTCGACTTCGCGCGCCTGGAGAAGGTCAGCCAGCTTCTGCCCGGCCTGCCCATCGTGCTGCACGGCGCCTCCAGCGTGCCCCAGGAGTTTGTGGAGATGGCCAACAAGTACGGCGGCAACATCCCCGGCGCGCGCGGCGTGCCCGAGGACCTGCTGCGCCGCGCCGCCAGCATGGCCGTGTGCAAGATCAACATCGACACCGACATCCGTCTGGCCATGACCGCCACCATCCGCAAGCATTTCGTGGAGAATCCGGCGGACTTCGATCCCCGGCAGTACCTGGCCCCGGCCCGCACCGCGGTCAAGGAAATGGTCCAGCGCAAGATCAAGAACGTGCTTGGCTGCTCCGGCAAGGCCTAGGCGCTCAATACCGCAAGGAGAGAGATTATGGCGATGAAAGTTGGCATAAATGGTTTTGGCCGCATCGGCCGCTACCTGACCCGCCTTTTGGCCGACGTCAAAGACGTCGAGCTGGTGGCCATCAACGCCCGGGCCGAGAACAAGGACCTGGCGCACCTCTTGAAGTACGACTCCGTGCACGGTCGCTTCCTGCGCGTGGAGCCCAACGACAAGGGCATGCTCATCGACGGCAAGCAGGTGCTCGTCACCCGCAGCGCCCCCGGCGAGTGGACCTGGAAGGAACTCGGCATCGACCTGGTCATCGAGACCACGGGCAAGCTCGTGAAGCGCGAGGACCTGGCCAAGCACCTGGCCTGCGGCGCGAAAAAGGTCATCCTCTCCGCCCCCGGCAAGGAGATGGACGCCACCATCGTCATGGGCGTCAACGATGCGGACCTGAAGCCCGAGCACACCATCGTGTCCAACGCCTCGTGCACCACCAACTGCCTGGCCCCGGCTGCCAAGGCGCTCAATGACGCGTTCGGCATCAAGCACGGACTCATGACCACCATCCACTCCTACACCATGGATCAGCGCCTGCACGACGGCTCCCACAAGGACATCCGCCGCGCTCGCGCCGCAGCCATGAACATGGTTCCCACCACCACCGGCGCGGCCAAGGCCGTGGCCCTGGTCATCCCCTCGCTCAAGGGCAAGCTGGACGGCTTCGCCATCCGCGTGCCGACCCCGGACGTGTCCATCGTGGATTTGACCTGCGAAGTGGAGAAGCCCGCCACCAAGG
This sequence comes from Pseudomonadota bacterium, assembly GCA_018817515.1. Classification (GTDB taxonomy): domain Bacteria; phylum Desulfobacterota; class Desulfovibrionia; order Desulfovibrionales; family Desulfovibrionaceae; genus Humidesulfovibrio. Next base: position 7,171 of record JAHIUD010000006.1, on the reverse strand, counting down.
AAGACGTCAACGCCGCGCTGAAGGCCGCGGCCAGCGTGAACTTCGGCTACACCGAAGAGCCGCTGGTCTCCACCGACTTCGTGGGCAGCACCTTTGGCGGCGTGGCCGATGCAGGCCTGACCTCGGTGATGAACGGCACCATGGTCAAGCTCATCGTCTGGTACGACAACGAGGCCGGGTTCACCCACCAGCTGGTGCGGCTCATCCAGAAGGTCGCATCCTTCGGCTAGACCGACACCCATTCACGCAAATTGCGAAAGCCCCGGTCAGCATGTCTGGCCGGGGCTTTTTCGCGTCGCGTGCCCAGAGATGGGGCCTGCTTGGGTGGGCTATTTCGACTCAGGAGCGGGGAACAGGGCCGTGCCAGCGGCCAGGAGGTCGTCCAGCTTGAGGCCCAGGGGCACGAGGCGCTGCTTGATGAGCGCGATCTCGTCGACCGGGTCGAACAGGGGATAGTCGCTGCCGAAGAGCAGCCGCTCTGCCGGGTGACGGGCAACAAGCTCGCGCAGGGTATCGTCCGGGATGACGCGCAGGGAGCTTGAGGTGTCCAGGTACATGTCGAGCCCGGCCAGGTGCTCCACGGCGAAGCTCCAGTGCAGGTAGCCGCCCAGGTGCGCGGCGATCATCACCGGGCCGGGGAACTCCCGGCGCAGCCGGGCCAGCTTGATGGGGCAGGACGGGTTCTGCTCGGGCGGCAGCCTGTCGCCCACGTGGAACATGAGCATGAAGCGGCTGCCGATCTTTTGCATGAGCGCGAAAAACTTGGGGTCATCCATGAAGAAGCCCTGAAAGTCCGGGTGGAACTTCAGCCCTTTGATGCCCGCACGCTCCAGACGGTCCAGCTCCTTTTCCGCATCGTCAAAGTCCGGGTGCAGGGTGCCGAAGGCTGTGATGCGCGGCGACGTGCGCATGAGTGCAAGGGCGGAGTTGTTGGCCGGGATGACCTGGGAGGGGTCGGTGGCGGCGGTGTGCACCACCACGCGCGCGATGCCCGCGCGGTCGGCCCGGGCCAGCAGGTCGTCCAGCAGGCCGGTGCCCACGGGCGCGATGCCGTAGTGGTTCTCCAGCTGCGCCAGCGCCTTTTGCGCAATCTTCGGGTGGAACAGATGGCAATGGGTGTCGGTGAACATGAGCGAAACTCCTGAATGCATTGGCAAAGGCTGGACATTACGCCGAAATGCATCAGGGGCAAGGAGAAATGAGCGAGGGAGCGCTTACTGTCGCGGCTCCTCTCGTGCGACTATTCTGGCGTCTGCGGTGTGCTCTCGCACAGCTCCTTGAACCAGTCGGGCACGGCGATGAGCTTGCCCTGCTTGTTCACGAGGGGGTGCTCGGTGTAACCCTGGGCGCGCAGCTGGGCGCGGTCCTCGCTCCAGAACTCGTAGACGATGCGCATGGACGCCCGGCCCCAGCCGGACACGCCGCAGTGCACCCAGAGCAGGTCGTCGTAGCGCGAGGGTGCGCGGTAGCGGCACCAGGCCTCGCGCACGGGCAGGATGACTCCGCGCTCCTCCACAAGGTTGTAGCCCATGCCGCGCTCGCGCAGGAACTGGCTGCGGGCGCGCTCAAAGATGTGCAAGTATTCCGCGTAGTAAAGCACGCCCATGGCATCGGTCTCGCCATAGGACACGCGGTGGCCGTACCAGGTGACCGAGGTGGGGAAGACCTTGGGAAACTCCACGCCTAGGCCTCCAGCTGGCGCAGCACCCAGTGCAGCAGTTCGTGCCCGGCCTCCAGCACCAGCCCGGTGGAGCGTGCCTGGGCCTCCGTGAAGGCCGTAAGGCCCGAAGTCTCGCAGCCGGAATTCAGGCTGTTGGTGGCCTTGCAGCCCGGGTGCCAGAGCAGGAAGGGCACGGCGTCGGGCGTGTGGGTCTTTTCCACGATGGGCGTGAAGTGGTCGCAAGTGATGACAAAGGCCACGTCCTGGTCCTTTAGCGCTTCCAGCAGCGGGGCCACGATGCGCGCGTCGAAGCGGGCGATGGCCTCGGTCTTCTCAACGGCGTTGCCCGCGTGGCCGCATTCGTCCGGGCCTTCCAGGTGCACGAAGGCGAAGTCGCCGTGCTCCAGGAACTTCAGCGCCGCGTCCACCTTGCCCTGGTAGTTGGTCTCGATGAGGCCGGTGGCGCCGGGCACCTCGATGACCTCCATGCCGGCCGCGCGTCCCAGGCCGCGCACCAGGTCCACGGCGGAGATCACCGCGCCGACGCGTCCGAAGTTATCCTTGAAGCCGGGCAGGATGAGCGGGCGGCCCTGGCCCCAGGGCCAGATGGAGTTGGCCTTGGTGCCCTTGGCGGTCTGGGTCAGGCGTTCCTCAGCCAGGAACAGCAGGTCCCACATGCGGGCGCAGCGCGAGAACTCGCGCATGTCCGCGTGCAGGGACTTGCCGGTGATGTCATGCGGCGGGCTGATCTTGAGTCCGGCCTCGGACTCCACGGCCCCGCCCTTGTGCACCAGCAGGTGCCGGTACTGCACGCCGGGGTAGAACTGGAAGGTCTCGTCGCCCAGGCGTTCCTGAAGGTCGCGCACCAGGGGGGCCGAGACCTCGGTGGTGATGTGCCCGGAGGAGTAGTCGAGCATGTTGCCCGAGGGCGAAAGCTCGCTCACGCTGACCAGGTTCATGCGCCAGACCAGGTCGTCCGGGTCGAGCGCGAGCCCCTGCGCGGCAGCCTCGATGGGGCCGCGTCCGGTGTGGTGCTTGGCCGGGTTGAAGCCAAGCAGCGACATGTTGGCCACGTCCGAGCCAGGCGGCATGCCCTCGGGGATGGTTTGGCACACGCCGACGATGCCGCTGGCGGCCATCTGATCCATGTTCGGGGTTGCGGCGGCCTCCATGCAGGTCTTGTCGCCGGGCATCTCGCCCGGCCAGCCGCCCATGCCGTCGGCGATGAGGAAAAGGAGTTTCATGCGCGTTGGCCAGCCCGCGTTAGAGGATGGGGAAGTGCACGGTGGGCCGCACGGTGAAGCTTGAGGCGTCGATGTCGCGGACCGTGTCGGCCACGGCGGCGGCGCGGGCGTTGTGCGTCAGGAACACGATGGGCACGTCCGTGCCGGACATGTCGCCTTTTTGCACGGCCTGGGCGATGGAGATGCCGTGCTCGGCCATGGCGTGGGCGATGGCCGCCATGACGCCGGGGCGGTCGGCCACGGAGAAGCGGAAGTAGTGCATGGACACGGCCTCGTCCGAGGGCAGGATGTCGGCCTTGGGCAACGGCTTGTTGCCGAAGCCGGTGTTGTCAAACGTCCAGCCCGGCACGGAAAGGCCGCGGCACAGGGCCATGATGTCGGCCATGACCGCACTGCCCGTGGGCAGGTCGCCCGCGCCCTGGCCGTGCAGCATGATGGGCCCCACGGCGTTGCCCTCCACACGCACGGCGTTGAAGTTTCCGCCCACGCGCGCCAGGAGGAAGGTGTACTTGACCAGCGTGGGCTGCACGCTGGCCTCGATCTTGCCGTCGACTTCGCGCACCTGGGCCAGGAGCTTGATGCGATAGCCGAACTCGCGGGCCAGCTCGATGTCCATGGGCGTGACCTGGGTGATGCCGCGCACAGGCACGTCGGCCAGGGGGAAGTCGCGCCCGTAGGCCAGGCGGATGAGCACAACGAGCTTGTGGGCCGTGTCCAGGCCCTCGATGTCGTAGGTCGGGTCGGCCTCGGCATAGCCCAGGTCCTGGGCCTGCTTCAGCGCCGTGCCGAAGTCCAGGCGGCTGGTGGTCATCTCGGAGAGGATGTAGTTGGCCGTGCCGTTCATGATGCCGACCAGGCGCTCGATGCGGTTGGCCCCGAGGCTCTCGCGCAGGGTCTGCACGATGGGGATGCCCCCGGCCACGCTGGCCTCGTAGAACAGGCCCAGGCCCCTTGAGGCCGCCAGGGCCGCGAGCTCCGGGCCGTGCAGCGCCAGCAGGTGCTTGTTGGCCGTGACCACGTGCTTGCCCGCGCAAAGCGCGCGGGAGATGAGGTCCCGGGCGGTGTCGATGCCGCCCATGAGCTCCACCACCACGTCGATTTCGGCATCGTTCACCAGGTCGTCGGGGTTGGTGGTGAAGCGCACCTCAGGGCCGAGGTCCACGGCGCGCTTCTTGGCCAGGTCGCGCACCAGCACGGCCCTGATGGCAACGTCACGCCCGGTGCGCGCGCGGATGATCTCGCCGTTTTCCTGGAGGATCTTGGCGAGTCCAGAGCCGACAGTGCCGAATCCGGCGAGTCCGAGGCGCAGCGTATCCATCAACTCTCCCTATTTGCCGAAGAACTTCTTCAGGTTGCGCGTAGCCTGGTTGATGCGGTGGCGGTTTTCCACCAGGGCGAAGCGCACATGGTCGTCGCCGTAGTTGCCGAAGCCAAGGCCGGGGCTCACCGCCACTTCGGCCTCGCGCAGCAGGAGCTTGGAGAACTCCACGCTGCCCAGGTGCTTGAACTCGTCGGGGATCTCGGCCCAGACGAACATGGTGGCCTTGGGCGGCGGCACCATCCAGCCCGCGCGGTGCAGGCCCTCGATGAGCGCGTCGCGGCGGTCCTGGTGCACGTCCATGATCTCGCGCACGCAGTCCTGGGGGCCGTTTAGCGCCGTGCAGGCCGCGATCTGGATGGGCTGGAAGATGCCGTAGTCCAGGTAGCTCTTGATGCGGGTCAGCGCCTGGACCATGTCGCGGTTTCCCACGCAGAAGCCCACGCGCCAGCCGGCCATGGAGTAGCTCTTGGTCAGCGAGAAGAACTCCACGGCCACGTCCTTGGCGCCCTTGGCCTGCATGAAGCTCGGGGCCACGTAGCCGTCGTAGGTGAAGTCCGCGTAGGCGAAGTCGTGGATGATGTACATCCCGTGCTCCTTGGCGAAGTCCACGATCTTCTCGAAATAGGCCACGTCCGCGCAGATGGTGGTCGGGTTGTGCGGGTAGTTGATGACCAGGAGCTTGGGCTTGGGCCAGGTCTGCTTCACGGCGATCTGGAGGTCTTCCAGGAAGTCGCGGTTCTTGCCCATGGGGATGCGGCGCACGTCGGCTCCGGCGATGATGGCGGCGAAGGGATGGATGGGGTAGGCCGGGTCGGGCGCGAAAACGACGTCGCCGGGGGAGAGCATGACCAGCGCCAGGTGCGCCAGGCCTTCCTTGGCGCCCATGGTGACGACCACCTCCTGGTCGTGGTCGAGCTCCACGCCGAAGCGGCGCAGATACCAGTTGGCCACGGCCAGGCGCAGACCCTTGATGCCCTTGGAGGCGCTGTAGCGGTGGTTGCCGGACTTCTGCGCGGCCTCCATCAGCTTCTCCACGATGTGCGGCGGAGTGGGCAGGTCCGGGTTGCCCATGCCCAGGTCGATGATGTCCGCGCCCTGGTGGCGCATCTGCATTTTCAGTTCATTGACCTGAGCGAAAACGTACGGCGGCAGGCGGTGGACTCTGGGAAATTGCTGCATTGCGCGCTCCTTGGCTCCCCGTGGCTATCCGGACATGCCCGTGGCTGACCGGAGATGAATGTTCGGTAGGGCGGAACCTTACATGCGCCGGGGGCCCGCTGTCAAAATGAATGATGATGCAAACCAGGGGCAAAACCATTGTCCGGGACATTTGGGCGTGCTAGGTTCGCGCCAGATCATTTGGAGGTGGGCAATGGGCAGGGAATTGACTGGGAAGGATTACGCCGCCATGCTTGAGGTGGCCCTGGAAGAGGCCCGCCTGGGCCTGGCCGAGGGCGGCGTACCCATCGGCGCGGCACTGTTCGATTCCTCGGGTGCGCTTCTCGGGCGCGGGCACAATCGCCGCGTCCAGGACGCCGACCCGTCCATGCACGCCGAGACCAGCGCCTTCCGCAACGCGGGCCGCCGCCAAAGCTACCGCGATACCATCATGGTCACCACCCTGGCGCCCTGCTGGTACTGCTCGGGCCTGGTGCGCCAGTTCGGCATCGGCACCGTGGTTGCGGGCGAGAGCGCGACCTTCCAGGGCGGGCTCGACTGGCTCAAGGAGAACGGCGTCACAGTCATCGATCTGGACAACGCCGAGTGCAAGGCCCTGCTCGGCGGGTTCATCCGCGACAAGCCCGAGGTCTGGAACGAGGACATCGGGGTGGAGTAGAGGGGAGGCGGCAGTGTCAGGTGAGTACTAGCTCTGTACATTCAGGAGGTTGCATGAGGCTGAAAGATTTCATCAAGCAAACGCTTCTCGATATCACTCAGGGGGTCGAGCAAGCTCAAGGCGAGGCTTCAGTATGGATTGCGCCAGGGCGTGTGATGGGGAAAGAACAACTGGAGCCGTCATTTGTGTCTTTTGAGACAGCAGTTACCATCAGTAAGGATGGTGCAGCCAACATTGAAATTTTCTCTTTTGGAGTTGAGGGAAGCTTATCATCTGAACACGTCAATAAAGTATCTTTCAAAGTCCCGGTGTATTTTAATGCGCCGAAGGATTTCGAGGAAAAGCACAAGAAATAGTAACAAACATGTTCTGTCCACAGCTAGCTTCCCCCTGCCTCTTTGACCTCTGTCTCTGTGTGTACAGAGATAGTCTTAACCTGATCCAGTCGCTAGCGCTGGGCGTTGCCACTGTCGTGCGCAGCGTCCGGCGTCTTGTTCCCGCCCTTGACCTGACGCCCCGTTTTTTTTAGCGTGTCTGACTTTATGAGACCTCGGCGTGCCCCTTTGGCCCGCCCGGTGCTCGACCCCCCAAATTGCTCAAATGGAGAACACCGACATGGTTCAGAAAGCTGAAAAGATCTGGATGGATGGCAAGCTGATTCCCTGGGAAGAGGCCAACGTGCACATCCTCACGCATACCCTGCACTACGGTTGCGGCGTGTTTGAAGGCATCCGCTCCTACGAGTGCACCGACGGCCGCAGCGCGGTCTACCGCCTGAAGGAGCACATGCAGCGGCTCATCGAGTCCGCGCACATCCTGGGCATGAAGCTGCCCTTCAACCGCGAGGAGTTGGTCCAGGCCGTGGTTGACACGCTGAAGGTCAACAAGATGAAGTCCGGCTACATCCGCCCGCTGGTGTTCATCGGCGACGGCGTCATGGGCGTGCACCCGGGCGACAACCCCATCCGCGTGGCCATCGCCACCTGGCCCTGGGGCGCCTACCTGGGCGAGGGCGCGCTGGAGAAGGGCATCGCCGTCAAGACCAGCACCTTCCACCGCCACCACGTCAACGTCATGATGACCAAGGCCAAGGCCTGCGGCAACTACGT